>NZ_CAMAYF010000055.1 GCF_945862485.1 Sphingorhabdus sp. EL138 | reverse complement strand
CGAATTGCCCAAATTGAATCGCGCTTTTCCGAGCTTGAGGCGCGGATGGCTTCGGGGCAGCTTGAAGGCGATGGCTTTGTCGCTGCGTCCAAGGAGTATTCCGAACTTGAGCCTGTGGCCAAAGCGGCGGCAGAGGTCCGGCGGTTGCGTACAGAAATTGAAACGCTTGAGCATATGGCGCAGGATTCCTCCGACCCTGATTTGCATGAGATGGCGGTCGAGGAATTGGAAGATATTACCCGGCAGCTTTCGGACGCAGAAATGTCGCTCGCTATTTCGCTGCTACCCCGCGATTCTGCGGATGACCGGCCAGCGATGTTGGAAATCCGTGCGGGCACTGGCGGCGATGAAGCGGCGTTGTTTGCGGGAGATCTTTACCGCATGTATGAACGCTATGCCGCTGGCCAAGGCTGGAAGATTGAACCGATTTCGGTCAGCTCCTCCGATGTTGGCGGGTTTAAGGAAGTCGTGGTTGCCATCAAGGGCATAGGCGTGTTTGCAAAGCTAAAATATGAAAGCGGCGTCCACCGTGTGCAACGCGTGCCCGTGACCGAAAGCGGCGGGCGCATTCACACCAGCGCGGCCACTGTAGCGGTCCTGCCCGAGCCAACTGAAGTTGATATCCAAATTGAAGCACGAGATCTTAAAATCGACGTTTACCGAGCGTCGGGTGCGGGCGGACAGCACGTCAACACTACGGACTCAGCCGTGCGCATTACCCATCTGCCGACCGGAATAGTCGTCACCTGTCAGGACGGGCGCAGCCAGCACAAGAACAAGGAACAGGCGATGCAAGTGCTGCGCGCCCGCATTTACGAAAAGGAGCGTGAGGAGGCCCAAGGGGCCGAAGCAGAGGCGCGTAAGGCGATGGTTGGCTCAGGTGACCGTTCCGAACGTATCCGCACCTATAACTTCCCCCAAGGCCGTGTGACGGACCACCGGATTAACCTGACGCTGCATAAGCTGCCCGAGATTTTAGAGGGCAGCGGACTAAGCGAGCTGGTCGCCGCATTGATTGCCGAGGATCAGGCCGAACGTATGGCAGGGTTAGGGGATTAAACTTCCAACCGGCCATGTTCCAGCTTTGGCAAAACATAACGCGCGAACATGTCGCATTCGTTGATGTGCGGATAGCCGGACAGGATGAACGCCTCAATACCGACTTCGCGATAGGCATTGATTTTGGCGAGCACTTGGTCTGGATCACCGACGATTGCCACGCCGCATCCTGAACGGGCACGGCCAATGCCTGTCCATAAATTATCCTCCAGATAGCCGTCATTCGCCGCCGCTTTTTCCCGCAATTCTGCCTGATGTGCCACACCGAAGGTTTGCGTATCGAGGGACTTGTTGCGAATAGCTTCGCCTTGCTGGGCATCAAGTTTCGACAGCAAGCCGTCGGCATAAGCGCGCGCCTCAGCCTCTGTCTCGCGGACGATAACATGCGCGCGGAAACCATATTTCAGCGTGCGGCCGAATTTGGCGGCACGGGCAGTCATATCGTCGACCAAGTCCTTGGCGCCTTGAACCGTTTCGGGCCACATCAGGTAGACGTCGCAACCTTCTGCCGCCGCGTCCTTGGCCGCTGGCGATAAGCCGCCGAAATACAAAGGCGGGCATTTGCCGCTGACAGTTTTTATGCGCGGCGGATCAAGGTCAATTTTGTAATGGTCGCCATCAATCGATAGATGTTCGCCGTTTAGCAGCGCCTTTAGTATGTGCATTGCCTCGACCGTGCGGCGGTAGCGTGGCTCGGAATCCATTTTGTCGCCGGGCACGTCGGAGGAGATGATATTCACATTCAGCCGTCCACCTGAAATCTGGTCAAGTGTGGCTATTTGACGTGCGAGTTGAGGCGGCCAGCTTTCGCCAATGCGCACCGCCATGAGCAATTTGATCCGTGAGGTCAGCACCGCAATGGCGCTGGCAAAGGTGGTGGTATCAAGGCCAAGGGTATAGCCAGAGGGTAGTAATACATTGTCAAAACCGCCCTTTTCGGCGGCAAGGACGATATTGCGGCAATGTTCCCAACTGGACGCCAGCATCGGGTCGGGGACGCCCAAAAATTCATAGTCATCATCGCATAACGCCGAAAACCAGCTAACTTCAACCGACTTGCTCATGGCAGTGGCACTCCTCTTGCGGCAACCAACACGCTGTACCAATCAGCGCGGGTCCATTGGATTTTGAACGCGTCAGCAGCTTCGGCTATGCGCGCAGGGTTTTGTGAGCCGACAATCGGAATTGGCCGTGCCGGGTGTGCCATGATCCAGCTATACGCCGCAGCAGTGCGCGATACATTATGCGCAGCAGCAACGCCCGAGAGTGCCGCAGCGACATTTTGCTCACGAACATTTTGCGGTTCACCAATTCTGCCGCCGCCCAGCGGCGACCACGCCATCACCGTAAGGTCCATGGCTATGGCCTGATCCAGCTCACCATTTTCGATAGTGTCTATCCGCAAGGGTGAGAGTTCAGGTTGCGTTGAAACTATGGGCACTGCGCTAAACTGTGCAAGCACGGTGATCTGCGCCTGTGTGAAGTTGGAAACGCCAAAGGCGCGAATTTTCCCTGCTTTGTGCGCGTCCTCAATGGTGCGCGCGATTTCCTGAGGGTGGGTTAACACGTCTGGCCGGTGAATTTGCCACAAGTCGATGCGGTCCGTGCGTAGCCGAGACAGGCTGCCATCAATGGCTTTTGTCAGATACTCTGCACTGCTGTCATAGGGTGTTGGCGGGGTGATGCCCCCCTTGGTCGCCAGCACCGTGCGGTCGCGATATGCGGGCGCATCGGCAAAGACTTGGCCTAGAAGCTCTTCAGCTTTCCCGAAGCCCTGCTCGCCAAAACCGTAAATGTCGGCGGTGTCGAACAGGGTAATGCCTGCCTCAAACGCCGCATCGATCGCGCCTCTCGCGGCGGATAGTTCAAGCCCGGCAAAGCGCCACATGCCCCATGCGAGGGAGGAAATTTCAATTCCGCTTTTGCCCAGTTTACGGGTGCGCGAAGGGGTGGGAAGCGTCATGTATTTTTGCTCTTTTTAAGT
>NZ_CAMAYF010000054.1 GCF_945862485.1 Sphingorhabdus sp. EL138 | reverse complement strand
CGTTCGGCGGCCGAGACGGCGACTACTACCGCCAAGTCAGCGGTAGATTCCGCCTCCAGCGCCGCTGCCAGCGCGGGCACAGTCATTAAAGAAAATCCCGTCAAATCCGCCGCCGTGGCTGGCGCCGTCATCGCCACCGCAGCGGCTGCGGTGGCTGGAAAGAAAGTATACGCGCGCAAGACCGCGAGCAATGCAAAGCCTGCGGCGAAAAAGCCGGCTACCAAAAAACCCACTGCAAAAAAACCTGCTGCGAAGAAGGCTGTGGTCAAGCCTGCTGCGAAGCCCGCCGTTAAGCCTGCTGCAAAGCCTGCCGCCGCTAAGAAGCCTACAGCGCGGTCAAAACCAGCGGTGGAGAAAGCGGCTCCGGCGAAGCCCGCAGCAAAGCCGACCGCCTAAGAGCTGATATAAATGGCCCCGCCCTATGCGGCGGGGCCATTTTTACTTACCAGCCCTTTTTAACACCCTTATTCTGCGCCTTGAGCCATTTCATCAGTGGCGCAAAATATTCGAGCATCGGCTTGCCGGACATCTCACGCGTACCGGTAAAGGCCTGAAGTGCATCTGGCCAAGGCTTCGACGCCCCTATTTCGAGCATCGCGTTTAGCCGTGCTCCCACTTCCTTGTTGCCGTAGAACGAACAACGGTGCAGCGGCCCCTTCGATCCTGAAATATCGCAAGCAGCTTTGTAGAATTGGAACTGCAATATGCGGGCAAGGAAATAGCGCGTATAGGGCGTGTTGCCGGGGATATGATATTTGGCGCCAGCATCAAAACGGTCGGCCGCGCGTTCCACGGGCGGAATGATGCCTTGATATTGTAGGCGTAAATCGGTCCAGCCCTTGTTGTAATTGGCTGGCGTGATTGATCCATTGAACACACCCCAACGCCATTTGTCGATGAGTAAGCCGAATGGCAAAAACGCGACCTTGTCCATGGCTTGGCGCAGTAACAGGCCATTATCCTTATCCGCGCCAGGGACATTCGCTGGGTCTAGCAAACCAATCTGGACAAGATAATTTGGCGTAATCGACAAAGCGATAGCATCGCCAATCGCCTCGTGGAAACCATCATTGGCGCCATTCAAATATAGATAAGGCTGTTTGTTATAAGCGCGCTGATAATAATTATGCCCAAGTTCATGGTGGATCGTCACAAAATCGCTGGTGTTGACCTTGATGCACATTTTGATGCGTAAATCATCGACATTGTCCACATTCCATGCCGAGGCGTGGCAGACGACTTCGCGATCTGCAGGCTTGATAAACTGCGCGCGCTCCCAAAAGCTTTTGGGCAAAGGCAAAAAACCAAGCGATGAGAAAAAGCCTTCGCCAATCTTCACCATGTCTTTTTCGGCTTTGCCGCGATTAGCGCTGAAATCCGCCATGTCGGTTTGCTTATAGCCCTGGGTCACAAGCAATTCACCAATGTCATAACCAATGTCGCCGGCCCCGGAAGGAGCGACGATGTCGTAAATATTGCCCCATTCCTGCGCCCACATATTGCCTAACAAATCTGCGCGAATTGGTCCGGTTTTGGACTGAACGGCATCGCCATGTTTTTTGTTCAACTGCGTGCGGACATAGGTGTGCAACTCGTCATATAGCGGCTTTACCTCAAGCCATAATTTGTCGGTCAGCTTGGCAAAATCATCGGCTGGCATATCATAGCCAGACCGCCACATCGCACCCACATCGGCATAGCCAAGCTCGGTTGCGCCTTGATTGGCGATTTCCACCATGCGCGTGTAATCCGATCCCATGGGCGCACCGACATTGTCGTGCCAGCTTACCCACATTTCCTTCAGCTCTTCAGGATTACGGTTCGAACCCATTTCGGCCTCAATATCGGAACCATTGATTGCCTTGCCACGCAAAGTCCCCCTGCCCTTGCCATAAGCGGACTGTAGCTTGGTTGATATCGTCGCTAGTTCCGCCGCTGCACCCGGTGCGGTCGGCGCAGGTAAGACTATGCCACCGCGTAAGATATCCAACTTGCGCTTTGTATCAAAAGAAAGGCCCGGAAGTGCCTGATATTTGGCAGCCTCAAGTGCGTAGGCAACGGCTTTTTCTGTTCCGATCTCCCCGTAACGCGCCGCAACGGCATCCGTATCATCGGTTAGGTGGGTGGAATTAATCCAGGCGACACGGCCAGCTTCGATGGAGAAGTCAAACAGGTCCTTTTCGGCGCGGGCAACAAATGCATCAGCATCCGATACCGTTGTCGTAGATGCTGTCGCCGGCGCATCCTGCGCCATGGCGATGCTGGGGACGGAAAGCGTGGTACATGCCAGAGCGGCAATGGATACAAGATTTTTCATTTTAAGGTCCTGACAGATATAATAGCGCGACGTTGAAACTTCCGGTCTTCCGCGTCAAGCCGCACGGCGTTTCCGGCTTCGAATAGCCAAGCCGATCAGCACACCAAAGAATGTCACCAGAAACAATATCGTCTTTATAGGCCGTGCAGTGGCTGCGATGCCGGAAAGCATATCATGCCCGCCGCCAACTGCCACCTGAATAAGCTGGCTGATGGTCTCCGCATAATCGGCAACGGCGAACCCCACTGCTGCGACCATGATGACCTTACCAAGCCGCGCGAGCATGGCGCGCGGGGCGGCAGCGAACATACGTCCGCCTGCAAAAGCGCCCCATGCATAAACGCCAATAAAGATGAGGTCCAGTTCCATGCTGTATATCGCAAGGTCCATTACACCCGACGCCTTCCAGCTTGCATGGATATTGTCAACACGCGCCGCATTTCCGGCTGCCTGATGGTCGCTCATACCCAAAGGGGCTGCTTCTGTGACCAGCCAAACATTCATAACAATCTGTACAGCGAGCAACATTATGCCGGACAGCCAGAACGTCCAGAAACGCCTTTCTAAGGCAGTTTCCTGGCGCATGGCTACACGGACTCCAAAGCGGTCGCCAACACCCCTGACAGCGCATCCTCGCGCGTTAGATGATAGGTTGTGTAGTCATGTACTTGCCCGCCATGATGGCGCTTATATTCTCGCACTAACTTGCTACCCAATCGCTCCACTGCGGTGCGCGAGCGAAAATTATGAGCGCCCACCTGAAACACAACGATCCGCACAAATTGGAAGATGTGCCTTAGCATCAGCGCCTTTACCTCGCGATTAATGCCTGTCCGCCAAT
>NZ_CAMAYF010000053.1 GCF_945862485.1 Sphingorhabdus sp. EL138 | reverse complement strand
TTCTCGCACTAACTTGCTACCCAATCGCTCCACTGCGGTGCGCGAGCGAAAATTATGAGCGCCCACCTGAAACACAACGATCCGCACAAATTGGAAGATGTGCCTTAGCATCAGCGCCTTTACCTCGCGATTAATGCCTGTCCGCCAATATGCGGTCGCAAAGAAGGTCCAGCCGATTTCTATTTCTGCTATTGTCGGATCATAACTCGCAAAGCGCGTACTGCCGATGATATCATGTGTCGCGCGATCCAAAATGGCAAAGGCCCCCTGCGATGCGATGGCATCAGCGAAGAATGCGTCAAAGATTTCCCTTTTGTACCTATCACGAAACGGATGCATCGCCCAGATTTCTGGGTCAGAAGCCACAGCATAGAGCCCGTCATAATCCTTTGTCATTAAGGGCCGCAGCATGACCCGTTCGCCAATCAATATAGGTTGGATGTCGAAAACTGGGCGCGTCACCACCGGTCGCCCGTCAGCGCCGCGACAAAGTCCATCCCAAGTTCCGACTTGGTTACTGCGCTCATATGATTGCCCGGCACTGTGAACAGCTTCCCATGTTGCAAAAGAGCCGCGAGATCGGCTGCGGACCCATTATCATCGTCTTGTTCTCCGCACACAACAGCGACGGGCAGAGTCCAACTGGCAATTTCTGCCGCATCGGTATCGACAAAGCTATCCAAAATATGCCGCAATGCCGCCGGGTCACCGCCGGTGGTTTTCAGGAAAGCTTCCGCCATCCATGCGGACGAACCTTTTTCATGCTGCCCCAAATTGTCGAATACATGTCGAAAATGGGCCCCACGATTACCCGTCTGGGTCAGGCCTTCTAGTCCCATGCCTGAAATAACAGCCCTACCGGGCATTGCACCACGCGCCAGCATCCGAGACACCGTCCGACCGCCAAGCGAATAACCGCCAAGGTCGTAATACGTGATGCCCAAATGCGCGAGCAACGCAAACTGGTCATCGGCCAGAATATCGCGCGGATAATGCGCGGGGTCATGCGGCTTACCGCTTAGCCCATGGGCCCGAAGATCCGGCATGATAACCCGATATCCGGCGTTTGCCAGCGCAGCAGCATGGCCGTATTTAATCCAGTTGGTATCCGCTTCGGACATAAAGCCATGGATCAGCAACAAAGGCCGCCCCTGCCCCGTTTCGCGCCAGGCGATCTCGACGCCGTCAACGGCTTGGAAACTATCGCATGTAATCATAAATCTCGCTCGATATTCAATGACCTACGCATCAAACTAACGCGCGGCCAATCCCTTTTGCTTCATACGCCACAGCGCCATGTCGATACGATCCTGCCCAAAAAAGGGTTCGCCGTCGAAAACGAGAGTTGGTACGCCCCAATGCCCCGCCGCCTCGAGTGCGGCTTGGTTGGCGGCGATTTCAGCATCGAGAGCTTTAGCATCGCGAAGCGCCTCGGCATCCAGCTCTGCCAAATCCAATCCCGCGTGCGTCGCTGCGCCTGCTAGATGGTCACCCTCATGCCAGTTCTCCGCACCGCCCCAAATGAGCCGCGAAACTTCGTCACAAAAAGCCAAGCTTTTTCCTCTCCGTGCCGCCGCTTGGCCCAATCGGGTCAGTCTAAAAATATAGGGTTGTTCGTCGGCTATTTTACGCGTGGCGATATCCTGCACAATCGGGTCGGGTCGCGGCGGGCCGAATGGAACGCCGTGAAACTGCGCCACACGGAACATGTCGGTGAAGGTATAGCGTAACCAATTGGGGTGGCTGCGTTCAAAAAAGTCAGGTTCACGGATCGCGAGCGGATAGACCGGACGCAGATTTATCGTCAGGTCATATTCCTGCGCCAGCGCACTATATCGCCGCGTGGCAAGGTAGCTATAGGGACTGCGAAACGACCAGAAAATATCGGCTTGCAGCCCCATAACTTATCCCTTTTTCAAATGCCGCCGCCCAAGCAGTTCGGCGATCTGTACCGCATTCAGCGCGGCTCCTTTACGTAAATTATCTGACACGCACCAGAAGGCAAGGCCATTGTCCACTGTGGGGTCTTCACGCACGCGGCTCACATAAGTTGCATCATCGCCTGCAGCCTCGACAGGCGTCGTATAACCACCATCTTCGCGCTTATCGATCAGCATGATGCCAGGGGCCTCACGCAAGATATTCTGCGCAGTTTCCGCCGACATTTCCCGCTCATATTCGATATTCACCGCTTCGCTGTGGCCAACAAAGACAGGAACACGCACGCAGGTCGCTGTGAGCTTGATTTTCGGGTCGAGGATTTTCTTGACCTCAACCATCATCTTCCACTCTTCCTTCGTATAGCCATCGTCGAGAAAGCTATCGATATGCGGAATGACGTTGAACGCGATTTGCTTCGTGAACTTCTTGGCATCGGCGCTGTCACCAACGAAGATGTTGCGGCTCTGTTCGAATAATTCGTCCATGCCCTCTTTGCCCGCACCCGACACCGACTGATAGGTCGATACGACAACGCGGGTAATTTTGGCAAAGTCATGGAGCGGCTTCAACGCGACGACCAATTGCGCCGTTGAGCAGTTCGGGTTGGCAATGATATTCTTGCGCTTATAGGTATCAATTGCGTCAGGGTTGACCTCCGGCACGATCAACGGAACATCTGGGTCCATCCGGAAAAGCGAGCTGTTATCGATGACTACGCAGCCGGCAGCAGCGGCAATCGGCGCGTATTTCATGGTTGCTTCCGAACCAATCGCGAAAATCGCCATATCCCAGCCCGTCCAATCGAAATTCTCAATATTCTGGATCTTCAGCATCTTGTCGGTATCGCCATATTCGATTTCGATACCCTGGCTGCGCGATGATGCCAGCACGGCGACCTCGTCGGCAGGGAATGCGCGTTCGGCCAGAATGTTGACGACTTCGCGGCCCACATTGCCCGTCGCACCTGCGACTACGATACGATAACCCATGTTCACTTCCTTCAATGGCAATAAAAAAGGCCGGGCTCTTTATCGGAGCCCGGCCTTTTGTGTTTGGTTAGAAACGCAACGCGGCTCCTGCCTTATTCGGCAGCCTCGGTGGTTTTAATAGCTCGCGGGTCACGGCGTTCGGCAATACGTGCCTTCTTACCGGTCAAACCACGCAGATAGTAAAGCTTCGCACGACGCACGACGCCCTTACGGACGACTTCGATGCTGTCAATGTTTGGGCTGTACAAAGGAAATACGCGCTCAACGCCCTCACCGAACGACATTTTGCGTACCGTGAAGTTTGAGCCCATGCCCTTGTTCGAACGCGCGATGCACACGCCTTCGTAATTCTGAATACGCGTGCGCTCACCTTCGATGACCTTCACGCCCACCTTGACGGTGTCACCTGCACGGAACGCAGGAATTTTTTTGTTTTCTGACAAAGCTGCAATAGCTTCGGCTTCGAGTGTTTGGATGAGGTT
>NZ_CAMAYF010000052.1 GCF_945862485.1 Sphingorhabdus sp. EL138 | reverse complement strand
GGCCGGACAACGCCTTTTGGCACCGTTCCGCGCGAGATTTCATACGAAGTGACGGCCATTTTTGAGGTTGGCGTTTATGATTATGACAAAGCATTTGTAATCATGCCCATTGAGCGGGCGCAATTGCTTATGCTGCTGGGCGACGAAATAGGCATGATTGAAATCAAGACCGAAAATCCCGACAGAGTGAATGAAATTCTCGCCCCGTTGCTGCCGAAGCTTGAGAATAAGGGGCTTATCGTCGATTGGAAGAGCATGAATGCCTCGCTGTTCGAGGCATTAGCAGTCGAGCGGGTCGCCATGTTTGTAGTTTTGTCTATCATCGTCCTTGTTGCTGTCTTCAACATATTATCATCCCTGATCATGTTGGTGCGCGCAAAAACCCGAGACATCGCGATATTGAGGACGATGGGGGCATCACGCAAATCACTGCTTCGCATTTTCATGACGGTTGGGTTGCTGATCGGCTCATCTGGCATTGTGCTTGGATTAATACTAGGCGCAATATTTCTGTATTTTAGACAGTCGGTTGTGAACTTTATCCAATTCGTCACTGGGCAGAATTTGTGGGACCCATCCATCCGCTTCCTCACCGAATTGCCCTCTCGGACTGATCCAGTTGAAGTACTCGTGATCTGCGGGCTCGCTTTGCTATTCAGCTTCCTTGCAACCTTGTACCCGGCGCTCAAGGCTGCGAGTACTGACCCTGTTCAGGTGCTGCGCTATGAATAACATATTAGAGCTTGTCGATGTCCGCCGCAAATTTGTGCAGGGCGATGTCACTATAGAAGTCCTGCGCGGTATAGACATTGTGATTGGTAAGGGAGAGCTGGTTGCCTTGCTGGGTCCATCCGGCTCAGGCAAATCGACCATGCTTCAAGCGGTTGGTCTTTTGGAAGGTGGATTTTCTGGTTCCATTAAGCTTGATGGCGAGGAGGTAAGCGCAGCCGGTGTTGATCGTCAGACCGAAATTCGTAAGCAGAAGCTTGGTTTCGTCTATCAATTTCACCATCTACTGCCGGACTTTGACGCGCTGGAAAATGTGATTTTGCCACAATTGATTTCCGATACTGCGCCTGACGTTGCACTAGAACGTGCGACCTATCTATTGACGCAGCTAGGGCTTGCCGAGCGCCTCCACCATCGGCCGTCGAAGCTGTCGGGCGGTGAGCAACAACGCGTTGCCGTGGCGCGGGCATTGGCGAATCGTCCTAAGCTGGTGCTTGCGGACGAGCCCACTGGAAATCTCGATGAACACACCGCCGATATTGTGCTCGGCGAATTCATGGCGCTGGTGCGCGAAGAGGGTTCTTCGGCGATCGTGGCAACGCATAATGAGCGGTTGGCGGCCAAAATGGACCGCGTCGTGCGTCTGCAAGAAGGCAGGTTGGGCTAAGCAGGGAGAATATCAATGTCGATTTATGATTTAACAGTGAAAATGCCTGGTGACCAAACCGAGGCAATGGAAGCCTATAAGGGTAAGGTCGTCTTGGTGGTGAACACCGCATCGAAATGTGGCTTCACGCCGCAGTACAAGGGGCTTGAGGCGTTGTATCGCCAGTATAAAGATCAGGGTCTGGAGATACTGGCCTTCCCCTGCAACCAGTTCGGCGCGCAGGAGCCCGGTGACGCGGAAGAAATTCAGAATTTCTGTTCGCTAACTTATGATGTGTCATTTCCTCTGGCTGCAAAAATCGACGTGAATGGTCCCGATGAAGACCCGTTGTGGCATTATCTTAAGCAGCAGCAAGCCGGCCTTATGGGGTCACGTGGTATCAAGTGGAATTTCACGAAATTCTTGGTCGATCGTACGGGTAACGTTGTTGCCCGCCATGGTCCGCAGGTCAAACCTGAAGCACTGGCGAAGGACATCGAGAAACTGCTCGCCGCAGCAGCCTGATTGTCCACAGCTTAGCCCAAAACTGGGTTTGTCGAATCATGCAGGTCATCTAACATAGCCAGATGGCCTACGTTCCCTTTGTTCCTCTGCGCGTGTATTCCGCTTACACCATATTGGAAGGTGCGATTGAGCCTAAGGCGATTGGCGAGACTGCAAAAAAGCTCGGCTTTCCTGCTATTGCCATTTGTGACCGCAATGGGCTCTATGGCGTGATGCCATTTCAGGACGCGGCTAAATCCTATGGGGTGCAGCCGATCATTGGCGCGTTGCTTGGGATCCGGCGGCCATCCAGCGACGATAAATTCACACGCGACTGGTTGCCATTGTTTGCGCAAGATGAGAGCGGTTACAATAATCTGTGTCGATTGGTCTCGATGGCGCATCTTGATCGTCCAGAAGACCTCGATGCGCATGTGACATTGGAGCAGCTTGCGTCGCATAAAGACGGCCTTATTGCTCTTACAGGCGGTGCAGAGGGAGCGCTGGCCCGCCTGTTGAGTGAAGGGCAGCATGAAGCGGCATCCAGCTACCTGACGCGTCTACAGGCGCTGTTTTCCGAGCATCTGTATATCGAACTCAGCAGGCGCAACGACGCGGTTGAAGACGTTGCGGAAAACGCGCTCATTGACCTTGCATATGCCCGCGACATTCCATTGGTCGCGACCAATCCCGCCTTTTTTGCGGAGCCTGATTTCTTCGACGCGCACGATGCCATGCTGTGCATATCGGACGGCGCCTATATCGAAAGCACGGACCGCCGCCGCAGCAGCCGAGACACTTGGATCAAAACCGGCAAGCAAATGGGCGCGTTGTTTGCCGATGTCCCTGAAGCGTTAGCGAATACGCTCGTTATCGCGCAACGGTGCGCCGCCCTCGCGCCTTACCGAAGCCCCATATTACCAAGCCTTGCGGGTGACCGGACCGCCGAGGATGCGCAATTGCGCGAGGACGGACGGCTTGGCCTTGAAAAGCGGCTTGAGATTGCAGGGATTACCGACCCCGCGGAACGGCAGCTGTATTTTGATCGGTTGAATTTCGAGGCCGATGTTATCTGCTCGATGGGCTTTCCTGGATATTTTTTGATCGTTGCCGATTTTATCAAATGGGCGAAGGAACAGGATATTGCGGTTGGGCCGGGCCGCGGGTCTGGTGCAGGTTCGCTTGTCGCTTGGGCGCTTACAATTACTGATCTTGACCCGATCAAGCTTGGGCTTCTGTTCGAACGCTTTTTGAACCCAGACCGTGTATCGATGCCGGATTTCGATATCGATTTCTGCGAAACGCGGCGTGGCGAGGTTATCCGTTATGTGCAGAAAAAATACGGCTCGCGTCAGGTTGCCCAGATCATCACCTTTGGAAAGTTGAAGGCACGCGCAGTTTTACGAGACACCGGACGCGTTTTGCAAATGAGCTATGGTCAAGTCGACCGACTGTGCAAGCAAGTGCCGAACCTACCCGTTGACCCTTGGGACTTGAAGCGCGCACTGTCCGGCGTGGCGGAGCTGCGCGAAGAATATCGCCGCGATGCGCAGGTGAAGCGCCTGTTCGATCTTGCGATGAAGCTGGAAGGTCTGCCGCGGCACAGTTCGACGCACGCAGCAGGCGTGGTCATTGGTGACCGGGAATTGTCGGAGCTGGCGCCCTTGTACCGCGACCCACGTTCGGACATGCCCGTCACGCAATTCGACATGAAATATGTCGAAAGTGCTGGCCTGGTTAAATTCGA
>NZ_CAMAYF010000051.1 GCF_945862485.1 Sphingorhabdus sp. EL138 | reverse complement strand
ACTGTCGACTTTGCGGGTCACGACCGCCTCGTTCAGGATGTTCTCTGCCCGTCCCGTCAAGGCGATCTGACGCGTTATTGGAACTTGCACAAAGCCATCGAAGGTCATTGCGGAGGGCAATATGTTGCTTTCCAGATCATCCTCAAACTGCGCGCCGACATAGCGGGCGGTTGCAGAGAATATTGCGCCTGTAATTGGCGTCCAACGCACAGTGGCGTTGGCGGCATGACGTGGGCTTTGCGCCGGGGACAGGCCGTTGAGTGCGGACGCGCTGCCAGAGGCGCGCACTTTGCTATCGCTAAATGCGTAAGAGCCCGAAAGTGCGACTTTGCCCAAAACGGCTTCGCCTGTCAGTTCAATGCCCTTGGCCAGTATAGCATCAACATTGCCCCGCTGACGTAGATTGGGACCAATGGTGATATTGGCGATGGCATCGTCCAGTCGGTTGTAAAATAGTGTAGCGCCAAAGGAGATGCCATTGGCCGGACGCAGATCAACGCCAGCCTCAATGCCGCGTAGTTGCTCTACCGCCAATGCGGCATTGGCGCGGGTGGCGACCGGGAACACTGTAAAGGGCCGGTAAAGTTCGTTCAGCGTCGGCAATCGGAACCCGGTGTAGGCCGCCGCGCGCAAGGCAAAGTCATCGCGCGGCGTATAGAGCGCGCCAATCCGCGCGCTCGTTTGCCAGCTTGCCCGGTTAGCAAAATTGTCGTCGCGCACGACCGTGCCATTTGCGCTACGCTCGGCAAAAAAGCCGTTGCTTATTGTCCAACGGTCGGCGCGCAGGCCACTGGTCAGCGTTAAGGCGCCAAGGTTCCAGTCATTTTCCACAAACACGCCAAAGGTCGCGCTATGGCCGCCTGCGTTGCGGCGTGCGGTCACTAGCCCCGTGACTTGGCTATACGCATCTTCAAACAATTCGCCCTCGGCCAAGCGGACATCCGCGCCAATGCGCAGTGGGTGCGTGCTGCCAACCGGCGGACGGATTTCGATTTTGCCGCCAAGTCCGGTCGAGGGCGTATTGCGTTGGTCGAGAGTCTTACGCAAGGATGTCGTGCTGATCACGACGTTCGTGAAATTGCGTGCCTGCAAATAAGCCAAGGCATCGATTTGCCAGCGGCCTTGCGACACGATGCGGATGCTGGCGTCTTGCCCGTCGGAGCTGCTGTCCGCGCCTGCAAATCGAAGTGTGCGATTGTCTTGGAAGAGCAATCCGCGAAATTGCATCTCCACGCCGTCCGCCATGGGCGCGACCGCGCGTAGGCTAGTGGACCAACTATCATAGCTGGCGCGCACGTCGCTTGGCTGGCGCGTAGCAGCGGGTGCCGTGAAGAACCCGTCCCCGCGGTCCCAGCGACCCGAAAGGCTGACAAAGCCAGCGCCCAGATCGGTCGTGAGGCCAGCCGACAATTCGCTGGCAGCGTCGCTGCCGTAAAAGGCCGAAAGGGAGGCGTTGGCCAAGTCGTCACGTCCGGCACTGTTCAGCTCAATCGTGCCAGCCACTGCGCCAGCACCAAACGCGCCATTGCCGCCACCGCGCGTTACGCGGACGGAGGACAGGCGTTCCGGCGTTAGGGCGCTAAACGGGATATAGCCGAAAAACGGGTCGGCTTGCGGCACGCCGTCCAGCAATATGAGCGTTCGGCTCGACGCATTGCCGCCCAGTGCGCGCAGCGTCGCGCCCTGCGCAGACGGGTTGGCCGAACGGCTGTCCGAACGGCGAAATTGCTGAAAGCCCGCGACATCGGCAAGGATGTTTTCGATGCGTCCCGATGCCTCGCTGGTCAGTCGGGTGCGGTCGATTACAACCGTGCCATAAGCGGGATCACCTTTGGATTGATCAAGGCCCTTACCTGTCACAATAATGATCGGTTCGGCAGCCTCTTGCGCATAAGCGGCGGGTGCGCTGATGGCAATTGCCACCAAGGAGACGCGGACCAAAAGGCTAATCATCGGAGTTCCTGCAAATACATAGAGGGAAATAGAGGGAAATAGAGGGTGCAGTGTCGCCTATATATGCACCATCGCCGATTTTCGAATGCTAACTACGCGATGGTTGCAATAATCGACTGACACGCGCATGGCACGCGGACGGAATCAGGAGAAGATATATGCGTCAAATCGATCATTTCATCAGCGGCGGTGCAGGTGCCAGCGCATCGCGTTTTGGCGAGATAATGGATCCCAATAATGGCGGTGTGCAAGCGCAGGTGGCCTTGGGGGACGCAAGCGTGCTTGAACGGGCAGTGCAGGCCGCATTGGCCGCGCAGCCAGCCTGGGCAATGACGAACCCGCAGCGCCGTGCGCGCGTGATGTTCGAATTCAAGCGCTTGGTTGAAGCCAATATGGACGATCTGGCGCATATGCTCTCGTCCGAGCATGGCAAGGTCATTGCCGACAGCAAGGGTGATATTCAACGCGGGTTGGAAGTCATCGAATTTTGCTGCGGCATCCCGCATGTCATGAAAGGCGAATATAGCCAAGGCGCTGGCCCCGGTATCGACGTCTATTCGATGCGTCAGCCCATTGGCATTGGCGCAGGTATCACGCCTTTCAACTTTCCTGCGATGATTCCCTTGTGGATGAGCGGTCCTGCGATTGCGACGGGTAACGCCTTCATCATCAAGCCAAGCGAGCGCGACCCAAGCGTGCCGGTGCGCTTGGCCGAATTGTTTATTGAAGCTGGATTGCCCGAGGGCATTTGTCAGGTGGTCCACGGCGACAAGGAAATGGTCGATGCCATCCTTGACCATCCCGCGATTGGCGCAGTCAGCTTTGTCGGTTCGTCCGACATCGCACATTATGTCTACCATCGCGGCGTCGCCAACGGCAAACGCGTGCAAGCGATGGGCGGCGCGAAGAACCATGGCATCGTCATGCCCGATGCGGATTTGGATCAGGTCGTGAATGATTTGGCCGGTGCTGCCTTTGGCTCGGCTGGCGAACGCTGCATGGCGCTGCCTGTTGTTGTCCCTGTGGGCGATGATACCGCAGAGCGTTTGAAGGCAAAGCTCATTCCTGCCATCGAAGCGTTACGTGTTGGTGTCTCCACCGATGCCGAGGCGCATTATGGCCCAGTTGTTACCGCGCAGCATAAGGCAAAGGTTGAAGGCTGGATCCAAACCTGTGTCGACGAAGGCGGCGAGTTGATTGTCGATGGACGCGGGTTCAAGCTTCAGGGACATGAGGAAGGATACTTCATCGGCCCAACCCTATTCGACCATGTCACGACGGACATGGAAAGCTACAAGGAAGAAATCTTCGGGCCGGTGCTGCAGATTGTCCGCGCCGCCAATTTTGAAGAAGCATTATCGCTGGCCAGCAACCACCAATATGGCAATGGCGTTGCGATCTTCACCCGCAACGGACATGCTGCACGTGAGTTTGCTGCCCGCGTCAATGTTGGCATGGTCGGCATCAACGTGCCAATCCCTGTACCAGTTGCCTATCACAGCTTTGGCGGCTGGAAACGCTCTGCCTTTGGCGACACCAACCAGCATGGCATGGAAGGTGTCAAATTCTGGACCAAGGTCAAGACAATCACGCAACGTTGGCCGGACGGATCGCCCGACGGCGGCAACGCCTTCGTCATTCCGACTATGGGATAAGCCAGATGAAGATCGCATTT
>NZ_CAMAYF010000050.1 GCF_945862485.1 Sphingorhabdus sp. EL138 | reverse complement strand
GCCGTGCGCCACATCGCCAAGTGCTTATCCCCGCCTTTTGGCAGGGAAGCCAAGAATATTTATGCGCCGACCGCAGCAGCCACTTCAGCTGCAAAGTCAGACACTTCCTTTTCAATGCCTTCGCCAAGCTGGAAGCGGACATAATCCTTCAGCACGATTGGCTTACCAGCTTCTTTACCAGCGGCCGCGACAACATCCGAAATAGGGGTCTTGCCGTCCATAACGAATGGCTGGCTCAACAAGGCATTTTCCTTAGCGAACTTCTTCACGGCGCCTTCAACCATCTTTTCGACGATATCCGCTGGCTTGCCGCTTTCCGATGCCTTTTCACGCGCAATACCGCGCTCACGCTCAAGCGTTTCGGCATCAAGGCCGGATTCGTCAAGCGACAGCGGGAATGCAGCAGCGATGTGCATCGCCAGCTGCTTGCCAAGGCCATCAAGCGTCGCAGCGTCTGCATCGCTCTCAAGCGCAACAAGAACGCCGATACCGCCCATGCCAGGCGCCGCAGCGTTGTGGACATAAGAAACAACACGGCCATTGCTGACCGAAAGCGACTTTACGCGGCGGATAACCTGATTTTCACCGATGGTGGCGATGTTGTTGGTCAAACGTTCCTGAACGGTTTCGCCTCCGCCATAAGGCGCGGCCAAAACGGATTCAGCATCGTTGGCGCTGAGGTTAAGGGCAACTTGGCTGACAGCAGCGACGAATTCTTGGAACTGTTCGTTCTTGGCAACGAAATCTGTCTGGCTGTTAACTTCGATAGCAGTACCCTTGGTGCCCTCGACAGCAACGCCGACAAGACCTTCAGCCGCGGTGCGGCTCGATTTCTTGGCAGCAGTTGCAAGGCCCTTGGCACGCAGCAAATCAACTGCGGCTTCGATATTGCCGTTGGTTTCTTCAAGCGCCTTTTTGGCGTCCATCATGCCAGCGCCGGAAAGCTCACGCAGTTCCTTGACAGCTGAAGCGGTAATTGCAGACATAAGATTGTCCTTTCGAAAGGTACGGAGGCCAATACAGCCTCATTGAAGTTCGTCATCCCCGTAAAAGCGGAGATCTAACACCAGCGCTCACTTCACAAGTAAACGACAAGAGCCGGACCCCGCATAAGCGGGGGTGACGACAATTTGGTTACGCTTCGGCGGCAGGCGCTTCGGCAGGAGCAACTTCGGCAGCGGGCGCTGTTTCTTCAGCCACTGGCGCTGTTTCTTCAGCTACTGGGGCTGCTTCTTCAGTCGCTGGCGCGGTTTCTTCTGCCAAAGCAGGTTCAGCCGCTGGCTCAACTTCCGCACCAAGGTCAATGCCCTTGGCAACCTTAGCGTTTACATTGCCCTTGGTTGCCGCAGTAGCCACCGCGTCGCAATACAAACGAATGGCGCGAGCAGCGTCATCATTTGCAGGAACCGGGAATGCAATGCCATCAGGCGATACGTTTGAATCGAGGATCGCGATCACTGGAATACCAAGAACATTGGCTTCCTTGATGGCGAGTTCTTCCTTGTTGGCGTCGATGACGAACATAACGTCAGGAATGCCGCCCATGTCGCGGATACCGCCAAGGCTCATTTCAAGCTTATCGCGCTCGCGGGTCATCTGAAGAATTTCCTTCTTCGTGAAACCGTGCGTATCACCCGAAAGCTGCTCTTCAAGCGTCTTGAGCTTCTTGATCGAGTTCGAAATGGTCTTCCAGTTGGTGAGCATACCGCCCAACCAGCGATGGTTGACGAAATGCTGACCCGATGCGCGTGCGGCATCGGCGATTGGGCCTTGTGCCTGGCGCTTCGTGCCAACGAACAGAACCTTGCCACCAGACGAAACGCTCTGTGCGACGAAATCTAGAGCGCGGGCAAACAATGGCACGGACTGCGACAGGTCGAGAATGTGGATGCCGTTGCGCGCGCCGAAGATATACGGCTTCATACGCGGGTTCCAACGGTGTGTTTGGTGGCCGAAATGGGCCCCAGCTTCAAGCAAATGCTGCATGGTTACGACAGGTGCCGCCATGGTACTTCTCCTTCCGGTTGAGCCTCTGGGAAACTAGAACTTCACTTTTGCCTGAAAGACAAAGATCAGCACCGGTATGTGCGTTTCCCATGTGGAATGACGGCGCCGTTATAGTTGTCGGCAGGATTCGTCAAGCACCAACAGGCTCACCAGATGGCGCAATTTGGTTTAGTCGCATTAATAATCGGTTCAGAACGCACCGCATAGCAAGCCATTATGGGCAGAAAGACAAATTGAAAATACGTTGGGCAGTTACCGCTTCAATCGCGCTGCTCGCAATATCCTCGTCGGCGTTCGCCGAAGATCTATCGCTTGGCGACGCACAGCAGTCTGCGCCTCCCGAGCGCATCTCCTTTCTTATTACGTTCGGCGCGGAAAAATGTCCGGACGCAGTCGGCGACGAAATCATGGTCTGTGCGGCCCAGCCAGAGGGTGACCGGTACCGGATTCCTAAACCAATCCGCGCGAATAGCGAATCGCCAGTAGCAGACGGAAACTGGACCTCCGCCGTTGAGAGTCTTGACGGCTATGCGCGCGCCGTTTTGCCAAACAGCTGTTCTGTTAATGGAAGCAACGGCTTCACAGGATGCATGCAACAGGCACTTCAAAAATGGCATGCCGAGCGCCGCGGAACACGCAGCGCACCGTAATTTCGCAGGCCAGTGAACTTTTTGCGGCCGAGATAGTTATCCACAGGCAATACCCAAAGTTACCCAGCCATGTTCCACGCGCGAAATGCCGCTTGACATCCTGGAACAAATAGTGAACAAAAAAGTATATCCGGCGTTTAGCCGAATCAAACTTCCCCACTTGTTTAGGGTGGGAGCGCAAAGGACCAGTGCCATGACTATCATCGCTACCCTTCTTTTCGTGATCGCGCTGAGTGTATCATTTGGTGTCATCTTGCTGTCTATCCGCAATGCCATGCCGCGTATTCGCGAAGTGATTGATATGGAGTTTGTCCCCTCACCGCAGCGTGAGCGCCGGATAATATTGGGCGAAATGCGGCGTCTGGCGCCTGCCGAGATCATCCCCTTTCCCGCAATGTCGCGCGCCCAAAACACGCCCCGTTTGGCTGCCTAAATATCGACCCCACAGTGTGGTCGGGTTTGAGGTAACCTAGCTACGTCCTTCGAAGACGTGGATTGCCCTAACTAGCGTCATGCTCACATGTTGTTCGCCGCCAATCTTCTCTTGTGACCAATATGGGCATAAAAAAGGGCGGGTGCTTTCGCCCCGCCCTCTGTAACCAATTTCTTGGTTTGTGTCTTAGTTGACAGCGTCCTTGAGAGCCTTGCCAGCTTTGAACTTTGGCTGGGTCGATGCCTTGATGGTCATTGGCTCACCGGTGCGTGGGTTACGTCCGGTCGATGCCTTACGCTTTGCAACGCCAAAGGTACCGAAACCAACGAGACGTACTTCCCCGCCGCTCTTCAGAGCGCCAGTGATTGCTTCAAATGTTGCTTCGACGGCTTTGCCGGCATCAGCCTTGGTCAAACCGCTAGCTTCGGCGACTGCACTGACGAGATCTTGCTTGTTCATGTGGGAACCCCCCTCTTAAAATTATATGAGACCCATTTATCGATACCATGAGTCGCGGCCAGAGCCGGTGTTGCGATAATGAGCAGAATGTTAACGCTGTCAAAGGAAATATCGGCCCAAAACGGTCATTTTCTGTGAAAAAAGACGAGTCCTGCTCATTATACAAATATAATGGCAGGACATGCCGCCTCAATGTGTCACAGGCACCCCATTTTCACCGCCAGTTACAGCGGGTAACGCCGCTGCCAGATCATCCGCCTCGGTCCATTCCACGGCGACCAATGGGGATACTAAAGCACGCGCCAGAACCTGATCGACATGGCTGACTGGGATAATCTCAAGACCGTCCTTGATGTTTGCTGGAATGTCCGCAAGGTCCTT
>NZ_CAMAYF010000049.1 GCF_945862485.1 Sphingorhabdus sp. EL138 | reverse complement strand
GTCAATGACCAAGGAGCCTTGTCACCAGCCGCAAAATTCGCCAACTTGTCTCGTGGCTGAAATCATTTACCAAAACACGCCCGTTGCCTCCCCTGCTTTGCGCGTCCCGATGTCGCGTCGATCGATGGTTATCGCCGGCCTTTCGACCGCTGTTGAATGGTATGATTTCACACTATATCTATATTTTTCGACGGTGTTGGCACGCGTGTTCTTCGGAACTGGTCCACAGTCTATGACGGAAACGCTCGGGGGCTTTGCCATCGCTTACCTGATGCGGCCCGTCGGAGCGCTGGTTTTTGGACATTTTGGTGATCGGCTGGGCCGGCGGTTAACGATGCTGCGTTCGATGGCTTTGATGACGATAGCGATGCTCGCAACTGCTATGTTGCCAACTTATGATCAGATTGGCCCGCTTGCTGGCTTGCTACTAATTGTACTGCGCTGTTTGATGTCGTTTTCGGTTGGCGGCGAGTATACCGGCGTTGTCGCTTATCTGGTGGAAGGGGCGAAAGACAGTCGTCGCGGATTGATCACCAGCTGCGCATCGGCGGCAAGCGAGATAGGCGCGCTGCTGGCGGCCGGTGCGGCGGCGCTGACCATTTGGGCTGTGCCCGAAGATGCGCTTGTATCATGGGGATGGCGCCTACCCTTTCTGTTCGGCGCCGTGCTTGCTGGTTTGGTCCTGATAACCCGCGCAACCCTTGAAGAAACGCCAGAATTCCTCAGGCAGCGCGATGCTGGCACGGTGCCGGAGAAGCCGATCCGGCAGACCTTGACGCGACACCGCAGCGCTATTTCACGCGGCTTTGCAATCTCGGCGCTGGGTTCCATCACATATTATGTCGGTATCACCTATGTGCCGGCGTTCCTTGATGCCACTGGCACCATGCCGGAGACACGCGCGCTGTCGATCTCTGTTCTGGCAGCGCTGACGGTAATCCTCGTGACCCCAATGATAGGGCTTGCGTCGGACCGTTTTGGTCGTCGTCCAATACTCATTGCGTTGGCACTTGGTGGCATCTTGCTTCCAACGGGCATGTTTGCAGTGATGGTTGGTGGTGGGGCTGCGACTTGGACGGGTGCAATTGTTTTGGCTGCACTCGGCGGCGCAGTAAGCGCTGTCGGCGCCGTCACGACTGCCGAGCAATTTCCCGGCGAGGGGAGACTCAGCGGCCTGGCATTGGGCGCGACAACTGCAACGGCCATATTCGGCGGCCTCACGCCGTTGGTGGCACATTTGTTGGTGACCAAAAGTGAATGGGCTGCTGCACCTGGCGCAATGATAGCATGTGTTGCCTTATGCGTGATTATAGTGTTTTGGCGCATGCCTGAGACCGCGCCCGTGAGAGCCAGAGCTTAGGCTAATTTCGCGCGCGGCAAAGCTCCTTATCACTGCAGTCGCAAATATTGAAACAGGGACAGCCGGCAACCTTAAGGGCGGAACGCACAAACATCGGAATCTTGTTATCCGCGCCACGTTTGACGAATAGTTGCAACGTCACCGTCACTGGTTTACGATTGTGGACCAAGCGTTAAACGGGGGTGTTGCGGTTGCAGGTCACAGATCAAGAGTTGGGTCACGCCATAGTCACAAAACGCCGCGGGTGGCTGATTTTGGTTGGGTTGGCCATCGTCTTGGCGGGTGCATTAATCGCTCAAAGCATTCGGACGGCGGACGGTACAACTGTTCGCGACATTCGGTTTGCCGGCACAAATGGCACGGTCATGAGCGCCTTGCTGTATATCCCGAAAAACGCCACCGCTGCGACCCCGGCGCCTGGCATTCTTGCGGTCCACGGCTACATAAACTCGCGCGAGACGCAGGACGGTTTTGCTATCGAATTCGCCCGAAGAGGCTACGTCGTTTTGTCACTTGATCAGACGGGGCACGGCTATAGCCAAGGCGCCGCCTTCTCACATGGTTTTGGTGGACCAGATGGTCTTAGTTATTTGCGATCTTTACCGATTGTCGATACACGTCAGATCGGCCTGGAAGGACATAGCATGGGCGGCTGGACGGTGCTTGCCGCGGCCGCCGCAATGCCTAAGGCTTACACGTCGATGGTGCTAGAAGGATCCTCTACAGGCGCTCCTTTTGCACAGGAAGGCTCACCCACTTGGCCGCGCAATGTCGGCATCGTTTTTAGCCGCTTCGATGAGTTCTCGAATTTGATGTGGGGCGTTGCCCGTGCGAAAGATGTCGCGTCGAGCAGCAAGCTTCAATCCGTGTTTGGTACGCAAGCCCCAGTTTTAGAAAATCGTCTATACGGTTCTATCAAGGATGGGACCGCGCGAAAGCTATATCAGCCCAATACGACCCATCCCGGCGATCATATCTCAACGGCCGCCATTGGAAACGCGATCGAATGGTTTGGTGCTACGCTGGTCGGCGGTACGCAAAGACCCGCAAACGATCAGATTTGGTATTGGAAGGAAGTTGGCACGGGACTTGGGCTTATCGGGTTCGTCATGATCATGCTCGGAACCTTTGATGCGCTTATCCGATTACCGATTTTTGCTTCGCTGCATGCCGCACCAATCCCAGCGGCGGCAGATCGTGATGGCGGTTGGTGGAAGGGCTTCGCGTTAAACACCGGGCTGCCGGCATTGTTATTCTTCCCAACGTTCATTGCGGCTTATCTTCTTCTTCCCGCGTCGCCATGGCTACCGCAGGCGGTGACGACGCAAATTACACTCTGGGCTGGAACCACCGCTGGCTTAAGCCTGTTGATAGGCCGTTTCATGCGTCGTCCCGCTGGCACGCATCAATCAGACTGGTTCAAATCAATTTTGTTAGCGGTAGCGACAGTGGCGGCGGGATACGCCGCGCTTTTGCTCGTTGATCAGTTGTTCCAAACAGATTTTCGGTTTTGGGTGGTCGCGGTTAAGCTTCCCAGCTTCAGCCAATGGGGGGTTGCTGCGATCTACGTTGTGCCGCTGACGCTTGCCTTTCTGGTGACCACCAGATCACTGACCAGCGCGACAGTGCGCGTTGACACGGCCGGGCTTCGTTATATCGCCGCAATATTGACACTTACGACGGGCTTCATTGTAATGCTGGCGGCAATCTACGGCGTGTTGTTTATGACCGGTTCGCTCGTCACTGCATTTGATCCTCTCAGCACGGTGATCGCGATACAGTTCGTGCCCGTGCTCATTGCATTGGCCATCATCGCGATTTTTACGTGGCAACGCACTGGCAGTCATCGTCTTGGCGGACTAATAGCAGGAATTTTGGTAACCCTTTACGCCGTTGCGGGGACCGCTACGCAAATCTGATCCGCCTTGCGGACCTATCAAGTGGGGCTAGGGCGGCAATTTGCAAAACTGTTAGTGGCATAAATCCTCCAAAGTTCGATTAAGCGATATGCCCCCAAGTGAGACGGGCTAGAGAAGAACAAAAGGGAATGCCTAACGCCGGATAGACACAATAAGTGTCAGAAAACCTGGAGTTTTGCAAGATGTCTGGGGATAACGAGAAACTGCCAAAAACGGCTGTCTGGTGCGGCCAAGAAGACTCGAACTTCCACGGGCTTTCGCCCACAACGACCTCAACGTTGCGCGTCTACCAATTCCGCCATGGCCGCACACGCCTAGACAGGTACGATGCGGCTCGTAGCAAAGCCCGTTGGTCGGCGCAACAGGCATTATAGTTGAGGGTTGCCCAATAGGTTGTCGCAATTGGGCACTGCATTAAACTACTCGAGCCCCCGCCTGTGGGCGCGAACGAAAGGGGCATAATAAAAGCCACACCAATTTTACAAAAATCAATGAAATATACGACATTGGAGGAACTTGATATTGGCCAAACAGATGGCTGTCAGAATTCCCTAATCCCGGCGCAGTAGGAACACCGCATGTTGCGCGAGCAGATTGGCAAGGCGCTCATTACGCGGCTTGTCACCTGACAGAAACCATTGGCCTTCAATC
>NZ_CAMAYF010000048.1 GCF_945862485.1 Sphingorhabdus sp. EL138 | reverse complement strand
GCGCGCTTTTGTTGCGGGCGGATGAGGAAAAAGTAGAATACGACAAAGATCAGCAGGAGCGGAAACAACTGCACAAAAAATGCAGAACCACCAGCACCACCAGCGGCGACGTTCAAGATTAGAGACTCCATGGAAAACCCTCGCAAGTTGTATAATGTGACGCCCGATAAAAGCGTTGCCCCAAAGCAATCGGGCGCGATTATCACCTGCACCCTGTTGACGCAACGTCAAAGCGTCGAGAGCGCGCTTGCTTTTCAAAAACCAGCGCCATATACGCGCGCTTCCACTGATCTCAGCGAGGACAGCGGCGGTCGGGACGTAGCGCAGCCTGGTAGCGCATCACACTGGGGGTGTGGGGGTCGCAGGTTCGAATCCTGTCGTCCCGACCAATTATTTTCCTAACATCATAACGTCCTGGAGCCGCAGCCACCGCGTCATGAACCGCTGTGCAGATTTTGCTTTCCTACAAATAACCATATCGGTTATAACTTGATTCGAAAGTGAGGGTGTTTTGGTGATAGACCATATTGACCAATTGATTGACGAACTGATTGCACGCGAAGGCGACTTTGTGGACCATCCGGCCGACAATGGCGGCCCTACGCGTTGGGGCATTACGCAGGCGGTTGCCCGCCGTCACGGCTATATGGGCGACATGAGCACGCTACCGCGCAACGTCGCTGCTGCGATGTACAAACGCGTATATTGGCACGCGCCAGCCTTTGATCAATTGGAACGCCTTGCGCCGAAACTTGCGGCGGAGATGTTCGACACCGGCGTCAACATGGGTACAGGAACCGCCATCGGATTTTTGCAACGCGCGCTGAACGCCCTCAACCGCAATGGCCGCGACTATGCCGACATCGCCGTCGACCGGAAAATCGGCTCCGAAACGCTGCGCGCCGTGCAAGCATTCTTCCGTTGTCGCGGAAACTCTGCCGAACCTGTCCTGACAAAGGCGATCGATGCCTTGCAAGGCGCGCATTATGTCCGCTTGGCAGAATCCCGTCCCGCGCAAGAAGCGTTTTTATACGGCTGGCTCGCAAACCGAATTGGCTAAGTACATCTAAGGAAGGAATGTATCATGTCACTCCTCGAAGGCATAATTGGGCCAATCGCAAACCTGATCGATAAGATCATTCCTGATCCAAAGGCGCGCGATGCAGCCAAGCTTGAACTCATCAAACTGCAAGGTAGCCAGGACATGGATGCCCTGCGCACGCAACTATCCGCCGTTCTTGCCGAGGCGCAGTCGGCGGACCCGTGGACCAGCCGCGCACACCCAAGCTTGCTGTATGTGATATATATCATGCTGTTATGGTCCATACCCATGGGGCTAATCGCCGCTGTCGCGCCTGACAAAGCCGCTAACATTGCTTTGGGCATGAATGCCTATCTCAATGGCCTTCCCGAACCGCTATACGCGCTGTTTGGCACTGGATATCTGGGGTACACCGCTGCCCGCCAATGGGGTAAGTTGCGGGGTACAGAAAAATAGTTGCGGAAGGCAGGCTTCATACCTTACGCCTGTACTCCCGCTAGGATTTATATGGGACTCAGGAGAAACAAAATGAAGAAATTAGTCGCAACTGTTGCTGCTCTCGCATTTGCTGCATCGCTCACCGCATGTGGCGAAGCTGGCGAAAAGGCAGCCGAAGAAACCACAGAAGCAGCAGACGCAACGGGTAACGCCATGGAAGCTGGCGCCGAGAACGCCATGACATCTGCTGAAGATGCCGCCGACGCAACCGCAGAAGCAGCCGATGAAGCAGCGGACGCAACTGCCGGTGCAGCTAAAGAAGCCACGGCAGCCACAGGCGCTGCTGTTGAATCAGCTGGTAAAGACATGAAAGAAGCCGCCAAGTAATAGGCGCTTTCTTAAGCGAAATTGGCCCGCCCTGCCCCGTGCAGCGGCGGGCTTTTTCATGTGCCTAAATGCGGAATACGCGCAAGGTTCCTATTCCGCATCCCATTTCCCGAGATTCGACCCTGTGGATAACTTCTGCTACAAAAAGGCAAGAGCGATTCGCTTGTAGCTGTTGCGTAACGGAAAATCGCATTCTTAGGGGGGAGAATTGAAGTGAGCTTTGTTCAGAAAGAGCCACTTGTGGGTGAGATGGAATTGATTGGTGCTAGGCTTAACCAAGCCCGGCTGATGGCTAATCTTGCTCTCCAAGACATCGCAGATCGCACCAAAATTTCATTGCGTTTTTTGTCAGCTATAGAGAATGATGACTTTTCGGCATTACCCGGACGTGCGTATATTTTTGGTTTTACCAAAGCCTTCGCGCGTGCTGTAGGTCTCGACGAAGAAAGCGTGGTAGCGGCACTGCGAAAAAAGATGCAGTTAGCTGGGATTGATTAACCAGCAGTCCACTTACCCAAACGGATAGCCCGTTCCGGTCCCATCCTATTTTCAATAAAATTATCGGATGAAGTAGCCGACAATCTTCCATTGCGCACCATCACGGGCGAGAACGACAGTCTCGACTGCACTCGCTTTGTTCGTAAACGCTGCACTGTATGTTAAAACCCCGTATTCCCCATCGGGAGCGCCCGGCAATGCCGTCGTTTTTGTAACGCCAAGAATATGTCGAGAGAGGACTACTCCCAGCGGTTCACGAACGGCTTGAGCTGTTTTTACCCATTGCTCCTGCGTTAAGTTTGATTGGAATAGTTTTCCTGTCCCTTCCCAACTCTCATTCCAGTTTTTGGTGTCTAATTGTTCCAGCCAGGCATTTGCTGTTGCCACATCAAGAGTTAGCGCATCAGCAGAAGCTATCGCTGGGGCACTTAGGGTCAATAAGACTAAGGCGGCTGCGTTCATCATCTGGGTTCCTGAATCCTAGGGAATGTTTTGTTAGGCTATTCTGACATTGATATCGTTTTCACGACAGAAGCAATGTGTCATCCAAACAGATAGACCTTCCAGTTTCCATCTCCGACCGTCTGATTGCCCTCCGATAACCGAGCAGCCAAGCCTGACCATACTGCCTATCGGTAAAGCTTCTCCAGCATTGCGGATCTACTCTCAAATGGCAGCGGCATGTAAATCATTGAAATATATGGTGCGCCGTGGATGATGAAACTGATAACATTTATATATGTGATATTGTGTTATAAATTATTGACGTGAGAAGATATATGGCTGTTTTTTCAAACCCGAAGAATTAATCCGTGTGTTTCAGACTAACGCAGTGTTGCAAAGTCTTAGCAAGACGACTGAAGTAAGAAGCGATGTAAATGTCTGCTTTGCGTCCAATATCGGTCATTAAAAGCTCCGGCTGGCTCCCCAAAGCGGACGTTAAAATCAGCCACGTTGCGACTGATCAAGCTAGGCGGCAATGGACATGGCTCCAAATTGAAACTAAAAAATGTTCCTAGGTGTCATTGAGTTGACTGTCGCCACAGGCAGCGTTAAAAAAAACCAAACTGCTGATCCGAGTTTACCCAATGATATCCGTTGCAGCTATCGACCACATCGTCTTGCGAGTAGCTGACGCCGACGCCTCTATTGCTTTCTACTGCGAAGTTCTCGGGTGCCCGGTGGAAAAACGCAACGATATGATCGGCCTGATCCACCTTCGTGCCGGCGCCAGTCTGATTGACTTAATTCCTCTTGAGGGCCAACTCGGATCCGCAGGTGGTGCTGGTCCAGGCTTAGAGGGCCGTAATGTGGATCATATTTGCCTCCGATTAAACGAATACGATCCCATCAAGGTAAAAAGCCATTTAGAAGCGCATGGCGTAGCGTATCAGCTTCCAGCAAGTCGCTATGGATCCGGTGGTGAAGGACTCTCGATTTATTTGAAGGATCCCGACGGTAATGGGATCGAGCTTCGCGGGTGACTAACCGTTCAAAACCCCATTCAGTTAGGGTCTATAAGCTATTCTTCTTCCGCCTGTACCAAATCGGCTGATCAAATTGGTAAACAACAGCTTGCGCCCCACCAGTTCCTGGGGTTGGCGGTGACCGTGAATGGATAGAGCGCAAGCCAAACGTAAGCATGGTAACTTCAAAAATGATGGTTACTTAAGGCTGCCACTGCCTGAGGTAACATAATCCGCGGGGCGACTTCCTTCGATATCAGCTCCAGCGAGCGGAACCACGCCGACGGATCGTCATAATAGTCATGCGATTCAACCTGCAACGTTCCCCATCCACCGCAGGTATCAAACAATGTGCTAATTTTTTCAACCACCTTGACAGGTGATCCCACAACGAACACGTTGTCGACGAGGAATTCTAAATCAGCCTGCAGGGGATCGATAACGGCATCCTTGGCGAAACTGACCGGCCCTCACTGAGTTGACCGTATGGATTGTTAGTGCATGATTGCCTCCTTGGCCAGTGCTGGCCTCAGGTGGAGCGTAGCGGAACCGGAGGACGGCACTGGCCAAGGAACGGCTTCTGGTGCGGGTGGGCGATAGCCAAGCGAGCTGTGCGGCCTTACAGTGTTGTAATGTCGCCGCCACGCCTCGATCAGGATTTGGGCTTCGGCAAGGCTGTAGAAGATTTCGC
>NZ_CAMAYF010000047.1 GCF_945862485.1 Sphingorhabdus sp. EL138 | reverse complement strand
AATCAGCAGATCAGCCGCTCGCGCACAGGCGGAAAGGCAACGCGCTGCAGCAGCAGAAGCCCAGAGGCAGAGGGCAGCCGCTCGCGCACAGGCGGAAAGGCAACGCGCTGCAGCAGCAGAAGCTCAGAGGCAGAGGGCAGCCGCTCGTGTACAAGCAGAAAGCCAACGCGCTGCAACAAATGAAATATCCCCGCCAATCGTAATTTCGTTGCCAAGCAATGCCACTGAAAAGCCGCTTGTACCTAGCAACGCATGCGCCGTCGCCGTCGCTAAAAAACTTCAAGGTACTTGCATTCCACCTATGACCTCCGTGCGCATCGAATTGGCCGAGGCGCTTAGCAGCAGAACCAGCATCACCGGTGAGACTTTCGCAATCTCGCTAGCCTACCCCGTTGTCATCGACGGCAGGGAAGTGGTCCCCGCAGGTGCTAAAGGTCGAGGTGAAATCATACATGCCAAGAAGACCGGCGTCGGTGTCGGTGGTGAATTGGTGCTTGCCGCCAGATATCTAAGCTTAGGCGATAGGCAATTGCGGCTTCGGAGTATGAAATTGAACGGAGCAGGCCGCGACCAACAGGGTCTGGCGTTTGCAGTCGGCGTCGCTGTGGGCCTTCCGGCAATGTTCATCCGCGGCAAGCATATCGACGTACCTACTGGAGCCTTTGCAGATGCCAAGACGGCAGAGGCGTTCTGGCTTGATACAGTGGGCGCAGAGGTGGGCACCCCCAGTTCTGCGTCAAATACCAACGTTTTTGATAAGAAAAGGAATAATCCATGATCCGTAAAGTCCTAGTTTCTTCAGTAATGACACTCTTTATTTCGTCGGCTCCAGCGCTAGCAGTCGAAACGAGTGAGGCGAAAAACGCCCCCATTGCTATCCCCGCACCACCAGAAGGGCAGGGGCAAGTCGTGTTCTTTCGACCTGGGGGCACGGGCTTTGCCGTTGGGTGCTCTGTCAACGAAAAGGGCCAGAAGGTTAGCTCGCTTGGTGCTGGTCGCTACTTCGTAATGGTGGCTGGCCCCGGACGTCATGAATTCACGGTAAAGAGCGAGGCAAAGGATAACCTTGCGCTCGAGGTCGAGGCCGGTGAAACTCAGTACGCCACCTGCCGCATAAAGATGGGGATCATGATCGGCCGTCCCGATCTTGCACCCTCCACCGAGGCAGAGTTCCGCAAGCACGGAAAGCTGAAGCTAGTAGACGCAGACGACATGGGCCCCGGCGAGGGAGCCCTTCGTCCTGACCAGCTTACGGCTGCTATTTCGACTTCATCTGAAAAGTAACAAGTCGCTGCGGTAAACAAAGCATTGTTTGCGCAACGTTGGCTTTTGTTGACGCTGCGCAATAAGCTGAAGCTCCTGGTTGCTATTAGTGTTCTGGCTTAGCGCAAGTTGCGAATGCCAAGCACAGTAAGGAATGGGGGCGTTCGGTGTGCCAGTTCACTCTCTCGGCGTGTCTCTACCCTGTTCGCGCTGACCACCCGCGGTGTGGATGTCACCTAAGGCTGAGAATAAAGCCCAGCTAACCGAACGAGCAGAATAATATCCAAGGGGAACTGGGGGTCCCATCAGCCAGAATGGGACTGCAAGTGCTCTACACTCCGCGGCAGCATACTTAAATGCCCCGATACTGGAAGGCGCATCGGTGCGCGAAATAGAGCCGCGCCTTACACCCCAATAATCGACACTGGCAAAACATAGTGCAACGGTTATGCAGTCTTTATGACTGATGCGTATTTCGCGGCAACGCTTGAAGGCTTCCTAGCCACATCTGATGAGGCAATCTTGGGTGAGCTGACCCAGGCGCATAACCATTCGCTTGAACATCAGCAGCGAGACGCGTGGCGGGATGAAGTTCGGTATCTCCGTTCGGCATTGGCCCGTATCCAGGATGCATTCGTTTTCCTTGAGTTCTCGATCCCGCGAATGGGGAAGCGCGTAGACGCATTGATCGTGCACGAAGGCGTGATATTCGTTGTCGAGTTCAAAGTTAACTCGGCTAGCTTTGACAGCTACGCGATCGATCAGGTGCACGATTACGCATTAGACTTGAAGAATTTTCATCTAGGTAGCCACTTGCTTCCGATCGTTCCTGTCCTCATCGCGACCAAAGCCTCAAGTGGCGTAATTAGGCAGCCTGAATGGGCAGCAGACGATGTCGCCAAGCCTATCCTCGTTGGGCAGGCCGGTTTGGCCGACGTGCTTGCCAGGTGCGTTCAAACTAAGCCCGAGGCGCCGCACTTCGACGTAGCTGCGTGGCGATCGTCTGGATACCGGCCGACACCGACAATCATAGAAGCAGCAGAGGCGCTGTACCGTAACCACGCGGTTGAAGAAATATCGCGTTCAGATGCGGGCGCGAAAAACCTGCAAACGACGTCCGATAAGATTGCGGCGATTATCGACCGATCGAAGTCGGAAGGCCGAAAGTCGATCTGCTTTATAACGGGCGTACCCGGCGCCGGCAAAACGCTGGCTGGGTTGAACATCGCGGCGAAGCGATCCGAGAAGCATAAAGACGAAAACGCTGTTTTCCTCTCAGGCAATGGGCCTCTCGTGGACGTGTTATGCGAAGCACTCGTCCGAGACAAAGTTGCTCGGGATGGCAGCAAGAAGACCGACGCGCATCGGGCGGTCCGCAAGTTTGTTCAAAACATACATCATTTCCGTGATCACTATGTTGGAAAAGATGAGCAGCCATTTGAAAAGGTAGTCGTGTTTGACGAAGCCCAGCGTGCGTGGACAAGCGATCAAGCGTCGAAATTCATGCAGACGAAGCGCGGTCATCAGGACTTTAACATGTCTGAACCTGAATTCTTGATCAGCGTCATGGACCGTCACACCGACTGGTGCACAGTTATCTGCTTGATTGGGGGCGGGCAGGAAATCAATACAGGCGAAGCGGGCCTGTCCGAGTGGTTAGCCGCTTTGCAGCATCGGTTTGCAGACTGGGACGTGCATGCATCTTCATTACTCGATGACCATCAATACACCATCGATGCAAAGGCGACCGAGCTGCTCGATGCTAGCCATATCCAGAAACACCCAGACCTCCACTTGTCGGTCTCAATGCGTTCGTTTCGGGCCGAGCGAGTGTCATCGTTCGTCAGTCTATTGTTGGATGGTGATGCCGCAAAGGCACGCGACGTGTTCAACGACTTGTCTGACCGCTACCCTATAACATTGACACGTGACCTCTCACGGGCCCGTGAGTGGCTCAGAGATAATGCAAGGGGAACCGAACGGTTCGGCCTTGTAGCATCGGCAGGAGGCTACCGGCTGCGTCCTGAAGGCGTTCACGTAAAATCAAAGATCGATCCAACATCTTATTTTTTGAATGACCGATTTGATGTGCGCTCGTCTTACTATCTGGAAGAAGTGGCAACACAGTTTGATATTCAGGGTTTGGAACTGGATTGGGCCGGTGTGTGCTGGGATGCTGATTTGCGTCGCGCTGACGACGCGTGGCAGCATTATGCCTTCAAGGGCACCAAATGGCAGCAGGTTCGCAACGAGACGAACCAGCTGTACCTCCTGAATGCGTATCGTGTCTTGCTCACACGGGCGAGGCAGGGGCTGATAGTGTTCGTGCCTCAAGGCGACGTAAAGGACCCCACTCGACCGCCCGCGTTTTATGACGAGACTTACGCGTTCTTGGTTTCGTGCGGCATTCCCGAGATATGATTTGGCGATGTCGCGTCTAATGAAGCGCGCGACCTGCCTGTTTAAAGCCACCCTCACATTTAACTATATTTGAAGGGTGTCCTTTATGTAAAAAACGCCTCCCCCGGGGGTAATGGATCTCCGACTTAACATTCCCAGCGGAAAATCATGGCAAAGATTGGGGGCGGATGGACTTTCTATGGCGCGAATCATTATCTGGCCACTTTTCAACACCAGTTCTTAAAGCACCTTTAAGGTGCCGCGCAGCTTTGGCGCTTCGATTTACGCTGCACCAATTTTTTCAGCTTGATTGCTATTTGCTTACTAGCCAAAAATTTTCTGACGATCCAAGTGTCATAAAACCATGTAAGCCATTGAAATGTATGGTGAGCCCTGCTGGGTTCGAACCAGCGACCTACTGATTAAAAGTCAGTTGCTCTACCGACTGAGCTAAGGGCCCCCCGACCTGAACCGAATAGGGTTCAAAGGAGAGCGCTTCCCCTAGTGGCGGTGGGGTGACTGGTCAAGCGCCTTTGGTCGGTTAAATCGCGATTGCAGGTGACGAATGGTTAAGCCTGTCATCGGGTCGCGCCAATCGGGGGCGACCATTGCGGCAGGCGTAAGGACAAAACCCCGCGAACGAAGGCCGGGATGCGGGATAGAGAGCGCTGGATTGCTATCGGCCCACATGCCGCCCGACCATAAGAGAATATCGAGATCCAGCACGCGTGCACCCCAGTTTTGGCCACGCCGTACGCGCCCGAAATGGCTCTCTATTTCGTGGAGGCGGGCAAGCAGTGTAGGGGGAGGAAGCTGCGTCGCGATCACCGCTGCCGCGTTGGCAAAGCGGCGCGATGAAGGCCCCATCGGGCTTGATTGGATAGTGGCTGAATGTGCGAACACATCGATATCGCCCATCTCCAGCGCGGCAATCGCGTGCGGAATGATGTTATTTGGTGTGCCAATGACGGGATGTGGCTGATTTGAACCTATCCCAATGAGATACAGATGCGACAGATCAAATATCCTCGGCAAGGCGGGTGTATAACGCTGGCCTGCGGTC
>NZ_CAMAYF010000046.1 GCF_945862485.1 Sphingorhabdus sp. EL138 | reverse complement strand
ATACGCATCGGTATGGCAAATCCCCGTCGCCATAATCTCCACCAACACTTCGCCAGCCTTGGGACCTTCCAAGTCCAACTCAACAATCTCCAAAGGCTTCTTGGCTTCAAATGCAACAGCTGCGCGGGTCTTCATGGCAGGGATCCTTATTATCTGCGAACGGCTTTTCCATTAACAGCGCCGCCGCGCAAGCCTAGATTCCGGCATAATATTCATAGTCGCCGACATCCTCCCAATATCCGCCCTTCCCCCCATGGAATTTCGACAGATCATCGGTCGCCTCAATGCGCATTACATATTTGGCGTGCTTATACCCCAGTTGTCGTTCGACGCGAAGCCGGACGGGTGCGCCATATTTTACCGGCAATGTTTCGCCATTCATACCCCATGCCAATATGGTTTGCGGATGAAAGGCATCAATGACGTCAATTGATTCATAATAGGGGCGTGCGCCGTAATTGTCCGCACAATGAAAGACGATATATTTGGCGCGCGGCGACAATTGGGCCTGCTGCAACAAAAGGCGCAGCGGCGTGCCTTGCCATTGCGCAATCGCGCTCCACCCCTCAACACAGTCATGCCGCGTGATTTGCGTGCGCGCGGGCATCGCCCGTAGCGCTTCCAAGCCAATGTCCATGGGATTGGCTACCATGCCATCAATGCGCAACCGCCAGTCTGCGAAGTTGTTTTGAAGATGCGCAAGATAATCCGTCGACGTCCCGGTCAGCGAACCATTGGTTTTGAACACAGGCGAAATGTCCGATAACGCAAATTCAGGTGCCAAAGCCGCGCGGTCGGTTAAGGTGCGATGCGTCGCCTGATTAAGCTTTTCCGCCACACGCAATGCTGACCGGAAAGTCGCATTTTCATTCATGACGTCGCAACCACTCAGAATCAGCGCGCTGCTGCCCAAGGTCACGCCGCGCAAAACATCACGGCGGCGGAATGATGTGCGGTCATCTGTCATGGCAATTTCCCTCCCTGATCAGGTTTCGACGCGGTCACATGCCGCCCGGTAATCATCGAACGGATGCCGTTAATCGGGCCAGAGAGCAGAACCATGATCAGGTGCACCACCACAAACAGCGCCAGCAAAAAGGCCGCGATAAAATGCAGCGACCGTGCCGACTGCCGCCCACCGAATAGATCAAGCAACCACGGCCAAGCTGCATTCATGGCGGGCGACATGGTGATGCCTGTCAGGATTAACAGCGGCAGCAATAGGAATATCACGCCAATATAACTGAACTTTTGGATGATATTATAATTACTTAATCCATGCTCAGGACTTAAACGCAACCGCGCATGATTTTTGATATCCGTCCAAATGGCAGCAGCGCTCCATTCCGCGCGGCGAACGTGCAAGTCCTTGCGGATATGCCCGTTAAACAGCGAAGCGAGCATGAACACCGTCAGGCCCAGCGCGAAAGCCCAAGCAAAGACAAAATGCCAGCGCCGCGCGGCAGCCAGATCGTAACCTGTGGGTATGGTCGCCCAGCCGGGAAAGGCCACGCGCCGAACATTGTCATTGGAGCCCAAGGAAAGCCCGAATACGCCTGTTGTTTCGACTCGCGCGCTTCCGATCCTGACAAAGCCAGTGGTGCGCGTATCGTCAATTTGCAGCCATGCATAATCTTCGCGTGAACCAAAATCGCCCCAATATAAATGCGGATGAGCGTTGAAAATCATAAGGCCGCTCATCAGCAAGATCGTCGCGACACACGCATTCAACCAATGCCAGATTCGCGTCGACAGACGGTGTCGCTTGGCCACTTCTTGAGTCATGTTCTGCGCTGCATCCATTAATCGCTCCCACGCAAAGCCCAGGCGACGATCGGCGGGCTAAAACTTCTCGCCCGTGAGCCGCTGACACAGCATATCCAATTGGTCCAAGCTGCCATATTCAAACGTCACTTCGCCTGCGCCCGTGTCATTCTTTTGCGCGATCCGCACCTTTAACCCCAAAAGATCTCCAAGATGCGTTTCCACGGCACGTATATCCGCATTTTCCGGTGCGCTCGTGCCCGTTTGCTTGCGATTTTTCGCCTTTGGCGCGCGCTCTTGCTGCACCAGCGCTTCGGTGGCGCGCACCGAGAGGCCGTTTTTAATCACCAGCATTGCCAACTGCACCGCATTGTCACTGCCAAGCAACGCGCGCGCATGGCCCATGCTTAGTCTTTCTTCTATGACGAGATCACGCAGCGTTTGCGGCAGATCGAGCAAGCGCATCATATTTGCGACATGGCTGCGCGACTTGTGCACCAACTCCGCCAATTCAGCAGCACTGTGGCCAAAAAGTTCAGTCAACTTTTTATAGGCTTCCGCCTCTTCAATAGGGTTCAGATCCTGCCGCTGGATATTTTCTAACAGCGCGATCTCGACGGTCTCCGTATCGTCAAAATTTCGCACGATCGCAGGTAAATCGTGCAATTGGGCGCGCTGGGCTGCGCGCCAACGGCGTTCGCCTGCTACAATTTGGTATCCGCCCTGATAGGGCCGGACGACGATGGGTTGGATAACGCCGTGCCGGGCAATACTTGCCGCCAATTCATCCAGCTTTTCTTCGGAAAAATGCCGCCGTGGCTGATCGGGATTGGGACGAATGTCGATGACTGACAGGGTTGTCACGCCTTGGCCGCCGGCGTCTCGATCTGCGGAAGAATTTCCGGAAACACTGTCACCCCGCAGGGCTTCACCTAACAAGGCGTCTAAGCCGCGGCCAAGGCCCATTTTCTTCTTCAAGGGCGACTTTTCGGACGGATTATCATTGCTCACGCTGCTAACTCCCGGACCGGCAAGCGGCCGATCAATTCTCGTGCAAGTTTCATATAGGCTTCGGATCCCGCGCAGCGATGGTCATACACCAACGCAGGAAGCCCGTGGCTAGGGGCTTCTGATAATCGGACATTGCGAGGAATTACCGTATCAAACACAAGGTCGCCCAAGTAGCTACGGACATCATCGGCTACCTGTTCCGTCAACCGGTTCCTCGTGTCATACATGGTGAGCGCGACGCCCAAAATCGACAGCGCCGGATTAAAGCCGCCCTTTATACGCTCCACGGTCTGCAACAGCTGACTCAAGCCTTCCAGCGCAAAAAATTCGCATTGTAGTGGGACGAGAAGCGAGTCGACGGCGACCAACGCATTGACGGTTATCAGGCCAAGCGAAGGGGGGCAGTCGATGACACAAATGTCCCAATGCGCGTCCGATTTGTCAAAAGCGGCCTTCAATCGCCCGGTGCGATTTTCATGTTCCACGAGTTCGATTTCAGCGCCGGACAAATCAACCGTTGCGGGCACCACATCCAGATTAGGGATCAGCGTCGGAATGGCGGCATCCTTTAAGGATGCATCCCCGAGCAACAAATCATAGCTGCTATGCACCCGCTGCGCCTGCTGCAGGCCAAGCCCGGTGGACGCATTTCCTTGGGGATCAAGATCGACCAATACGCAACGCCAGCCGCTTGCCGCAAGCGCCGTGGCAAGATTGATGGCGGTGGTTGTTTTTCCAACGCCGCCTTTCTGATTGGCTACCGCTATTCGGATCATTCCTTTTGCCCCTGTATTTCAAAGATGGCGCGTTTTTTGCGTTTCCCCGATAATCTACCCACGATAATGCCCGCCTCTTGGCCTGTTACGCTGTCCATGATGCGGAAATCTCCGTCCCATACTGCCTGCGCGCTGTCCCACTCTGCTTTTGCATTACGCCCCTTTGGCAAGAGCCACAAAGTGTTATTTGTGGCGAAGCGCGCGGCAAGATCAAACAATTTCGGCAAGGGCGCAAACGCGCGGGCACTAATCACCGAATAAGGCGCGGTTTCAAGTCGCTCCAATGTGACGCCAGCCACGTTTACGCGGTGCGTCAGGTCCAACATTTCAACAGCTCTTTGCAGATAATCAATTCTGCGCGCACGCGATTCGACTAATGTCACACGATAATTGGTCAGCAATGCAATGACCAAACCCGGAAAGCCTGCGCCGGATCCAAGATCGAGCCAATGGGTCTGCGCTGCAGGTGCATCCGTAAACAACAATAATTGCGCGCTATCGACGATATGGCGCGACCATATATGGTCTAAGGTTGAGGCGGATATCAAATTTTGGCTTTCGGCTTCGCGCTTTAGAAATGCCGCAAATGTTTCGAGGGCATCCAATGTTTCACGTGAAACATTCAGCTGCTCCTGTAGCCAGGCAATGGCTTCGGCCTCGGTCATGCGGCTTGCGCCACCGCAATTTTGGCGCGTTTGGCGTGCACAAGAATGGCGGCCAGCGCCGCAGGCGTAATGCCTCGGATACGTGACGCAGCCGCCAAATTTTCAGGCCGCGACGCCTCCAGCCGTTCAACCATTTCATGTGACAGTCCAGATATGGCGCTATAGTCCATCAACGGGGACAGTTGAATTTGTTCATTGGCAGCCATGTCGTGTATCTCGGCCTCTTGCCGTGCCAAATAGGGTGCATATCGGCCGTCTTGTTCCAGCTCCAATATCAGGTCCTGTGGCCAGGACTCTGCATCCAATGCCAACAATTGGGCAATCGACACTTGGGGAAAGCGCAACCAATCGAACAAGGACATTTTGCCAGCATCTTGCTTCACCGGAATCCCATGCTTGATCAAGACATCCGCGCTAACTGTTTCCTGCAGCCGACTTTGAAGCGCAGTTTGCTGCAAAAGCCTCTCCTGAAAAGCGCCCGCACGTTCGCTGCCGACGGCGCCCACCGATACGGCCAGCGGCGTGAGCCGTGACGCCGCGTTGTCGGAACGCAGGCGCAGACGATACTCCGCACGCGCCGTGAGCATACGATAGGGCTCAGTCACACCTTGCAG
>NZ_CAMAYF010000045.1 GCF_945862485.1 Sphingorhabdus sp. EL138 | reverse complement strand
GGCCATTCAAACGCTGAAACCGCGCAATCGCGTCAGTTGCAATAGCCTCATAGGCGTGGCCGATATGCGGCTTTCCATTGGGATAAGCGATGGCAGTGGTGATGTAGAAAGGTTGGGACATGAATACTCTTAATTATTACTAATTTCGCACTTTATGCGCTTGTATCGATGCCAGCAAGCTTCCCATTTGGAACACGACGCTTTGCTTATCGAGACTTAGGGCTATCGCGCGCACAGCAAGGCTGCTCGCGGCTTCCCACGCTGCAACGCCGTTGCTCACCTGTGCGGCATCAAGTGTGCGGTTGTATTCTGCGATTAAAGCAGGCGCACGGCGCAAGAACGCCTCATACCGTGGCTGTGCTGCCTTCAGCGCCAACTTGTCGGACAAGCCACTCCGAATCCCGTTGTCACGGTCCCCCGTGCGTAAGATTGACGTCATGGCGTCTTCAATCTCTTTGAGATCAAGCCCTAGAAAATCCAGCGCTTGACCCGGCGTCCCATTCCCCAAACGGATAAGCGCATCAATCTCTGTCGCACTGACCTCTGGTGCGGCCCGTTGCAAAGCGTCGGCCATATCGGTGTCGGACAGGGCCTCAAACCGCAAAATCTGGCACCGTGAGCGGATGGTAGGCAAAAGCCTATCGCTCGCATGGCTGATCAGGAAAAAGAACGTGCCAACAGGCGGCTCCTCAAGCGACTTAAGCAACGCATTGGCGCCGCCGCGTTCTAAGTCATCGGCCGCGTCTATGATGATTGCGCGCCGGTCACTAAGCCCGGGCCGCGTGGTGAGTGATTGCTGCAGGCTGCGGATTTGATCTACGGTTATGCTACGTTTGAACTCGGTTGCATCACTGATGTCCTCATCATCTTTCAAGGCCTCTTTCGGAAGGCGTTTCACCGACAAAATATCGGGATGTGATCCCCGCGCGATCATGTTGCTATAGGCATTTTCCGGATCAACCAACAGCGCCGCCGCCCGCAGTGCAAACGCGGATTTTCCAAGCCCTCTTGGTCCAGCCAAAATCCAGCCATGATGGGTCTTGCCACTTTCGTAAGCGGTTGCAAACTGCCGCCACGCCTTATCATGCCCTACATAGTCGTTCATGCAGGCGCCAGCAGATCGCTGATTTCGGCTAGCAACCGAACAGTAACTTCGTGTGGGCCGCCCGATGCATCGACAAGCCGAACGCGTTGCTCACTCTCGGCAAAGCTCACAAACGCTATGTCGACGTCGGCGTGGAAGGTTTCGACGCGGCCCTGAATGCGGTCAGGTTGGTTCTGGTCGCGCGCGGCGGCACGGTTGGCGGCTTCTTTGGTATCAAGCCGCAACACTAAAGTCCGGTCGGGCAACATACCCCGGCTGCCGATGTGGTGCAGCGCCATAATATCGGCATCCGACAGGCCAGAGCCGGCACCCTGATAGGCGCGGCTGCTGTCGATAAAGCGGTCGGATATAACCCATTTTCCGTTGGCCAGTGCGGGTTCGATCAACCGATCGACGTGGTCGCTTCGGGCCGCAGCAAATAATAATGCTTCTGCGCGTGGCAACCACCGCTCTGCACTGCCGCCAAGCACCAATTGCCGAATAGTCTCCGCGCCCTCCGTGCCGCCTGGCTCGCGTGTCAATACAACCTCAAAGCCCTTTTGTTCAATGAATGCGGCCAGCGCGGCGATTTGGGTCGATTTGCCAACCCCTTCACCGCCTTCAATAGATATAAATCGGCCACGCGCAGTCACAGGCTTTCCCTTTGTAGCTGGCCGTTTAATGTGTCCGCTAAATGGCGCATAAATTCTTCTGTTCCGTGATCAAGTGGCGCAAACGACAGAACCGCTTGCCTGTGCAATCCGATAGGCGATTTTAACCGCCGCGTATAGCGGTCTGCTGGCATTGGTCGGAACACTAATTGCGCAGCTGGTCAGCCAACAACCCGACGGAAAGCGCGTAAAAATTCGAACAGTTATAGTCCAATATAACGCGGTAATTTCCGCCCAGAAGATAGCCAGTTTTGCCGACGCCATCGGGTTCAAGTAACGTCGCCATCATGCTGTCCTTTGGCCACGACCCGCTATGGAGCGATATCCCCAGCTGACGCCATTCAGCAATGGTGCGCCACTGGCTGTGTCTGCCAAAAACGCGGGGGCATCGCGGCGGCGACATGCGTGATCCCAGTTTGTCACGGTTTAAATCTGCTGGAACATTAACGGCAAAGCCCCATTCCTCTCCGCGCCGCCAGCCAGCATTGACGAAATAATTGGCGATAGACGTCATGGCGTCGACTTCGCTGCGCCAGATGTCGGCATAGCCGTCACCATCGCCATCGCGGGCGAGCCGCAAATATACCGAAGGCAGAAACTGGGGCTTACCCAGCGCCCCTGCCCAGCTTCCCGTAATCGCATATTGTGGCACACCACGGTCAATCATCTTAAGGACCGCAACCAACTCCGCCTCGAACAACGGCCGTCTGCGTCCCTCATAGGCAAGTGACGCCAAGGCCTCGGGCGCGTTAAAATTGCCCATCACCGCGCCATAACTGGTCTCATGGCCATAAATGGCAATCATGATTTCTTCCGGCACGCCGGTTTCTTTCTCAATCCGCTCCAGCAACGGCAGAAGCTCAGAATATTTAAAGCGGCCTCTTCCAATGCGCGACGCATCTACATGGGTTGCTTTATAGGGTGCAAAGTTCGGCACCGGCGCGTTGGATGCGCCTTCTGGTTGCTGCTTGTCCAGGCGGACCACGGTTCGGTTAAAGCTCAGCGATGGCAGCACGTGGTCAAGCGTTACAGTGGAAACGCCTTCGCCCAACGCCCGCTGCCGCACCTGCAACAGATACGCCCGAAAACCAGCTTCATGTACGTTTGTGCTGGCAATGGGTGCGGACACGGGCGACGGCGTGGGCGGTACCGCCGCATCTTGCGCCAACACATTTGGGCCAACCATCAAGGCGCAGGCGCTCATGGCCAAAGCTGTCAGTATCTTGCTATGTGCGCGCATGCGGTGACCTGTCTTCTGCATGGCTGCATATTGGCACAACGAACAAGGCCTGTGAATTACTTTGATCCTGTCGAGCCCCCATTTTAACGTGTGCTGCGGGGTAACAGCGCATCATCTACGCTTGCCATCGCAAACCGCACTGGCTAGGGGACGCTTCGTAAGCGGACAGGTGGCCGAGTGGTTTAAGGCAACGGTCTTGAAAACCGTCGTGGGTGGAAGCTCACCGTGGGTTCGAATCCCACCCTGTCCGCCAACACCTCATATAATTTAGTCACTTAGGCTGATTTTCTATGCTTTGACATAACCAATGACATATCTCGCCGCTCCGCAAAAAGTTTGCTGATTATTCCAACAAGTCCTCTGACGGGTGAGGCTTGGCGGGCAACTGGTCCATCAACGTGATATTGATTATCCCGCTTTCCATTGGATAGGTCCAGCCGCATAGACCCCGCTAGACAATCCACGCGAGCGAGTTGCCCTCCTGTTGCGTGCTCTAACCGCTCTGGGGACCGCCACAAAAATCAATTTAACTAACTGTAAAATAGGCATAATATGTCGATATTTGCATAGCTAAAAAATGCACAAATCGTGCACACGTTTCAGAAATGTATAGTAAGTTATTGATTTATAACGATTATTTTAATCATTAAATGCCCTCCGAAGGCTGAGGGCAAAGGCTGTGATTAATCAGACTCCCGGAGGGCTATATGTCCCTTGGGTGTTACGGTTTTCTATCCGCCGAAAAGTGTACTGATACATCTGCGGATCATTCAGAATCAATTCCGCATTTGATGAACCAAGTGGTCCACTCTTTAAAATTTGAACAACCTTGACGCCTAGCTCACTATCGGCACCTTTGGGCAAAACTAGCGCATAGAATTTCAGATCTTTGTCAGATGATGCCCCCTTGTCGCCAGTTGCTCCTCTGCGGCCACTAATCTGGCCAGTCGCCCGATCTACGACATCCAGTTTGTAACCAGCCTCTTTAAACACGGCAACCGTCCGATCAAAAGTTTCTTCGATCGGCATAAAGTAGGTAAATCGCTGATAGTTGCTATCCAAGCTAAAGATCGACCGATCTGGCTGAAGGGCTGCACCGCCAGCGCAGGCACTAATCATCGCAACTGGAATAAGAATTGCACCAAGCCGCCCCAAACTAACCACTTTCGCTCTCCTAATGAACACTATTCAAATTATTAACCTCACGGCCGAATACGTCAACTTCAATTAATTTCAGCCATCCGTCAGCGGTCTTCGTGAGCGCAATCCTGTTTACGCCAACAATCGTCATATTTTGTTATTTCGGCCTCTTTAAAGGGCCATCAAATGAATAGTGGAGCGTTGGGCCACAAGACAAACAAAGGAGGCCCAAAAAATTAATCTAACTATCTGTAAAATAGTAAAAATATGTCTATTTTTGCATACCTAAAAAATGCACAAATCGTGCACACGACCCAGAAATTTATCATAAGTTACTGATTTATAACGATTATTTTAATCGTTATATGCCCTCCGAAGGCTGACGGTAGAAACCCCGAATTCCCTCACTGCCTAAAATTAAGCCAACATTGCCAAGTGAGCTGTCGGCGCAAAGTTTAGCACATCAGTCTATTACGCTCCAAGACGACGAAGTAACGCTTTAGCATCCTCGTCACCCTCTTCGGCAGCCTTGCGGCACAAGTCCACTGCCTGAGCACTGTCTTTAGCAACGCCCTCACCTTTTTCGTACATTTGGCCAAGGCTGCACTCTGCGGCTGAATTCCCTTGATCTGCTGCCAAGCGGAACAAGTTCACAGCCTCGTCGTAATCTTGCGTGACGCCCGTTCCATAATAGTACATCCAGCCAAGGTGATACTGCCCTTCTGCATTCAGGTTTCTTGCCGCTTCGCTGAACAAGTTCAC
>NZ_CAMAYF010000044.1 GCF_945862485.1 Sphingorhabdus sp. EL138 | reverse complement strand
CTGCGCATAGACTTTTAGTTTGTCCGCCGCTTTTACGGCGCGGTCGCGACTTTCAAAAAGCGACGTCATTTCGTGTCGGCCAAATGGCAAAACCAATCATCGTCACCACTGATTTCGGCGCTGTTTATAATTGGCATTGCAAGCAATTTGTCACCGGGCTGCCATCCCTCTGGAGCAAGGCCAGCGCCGCCCTGCGTAGCTTGCAATGCGTAAAGAAGGCGCAGCATTTCACTAACCGATCGGCCCACATTATACGGATACGTCGTGATGGCACGAATGATGCCGTCGGGGTCGATGAAATAGGTTGAGCGCACCGCGGCGCTATCCGCTGCAGCATCATCAATCATGCCATATGCGCGGCCAATGGCCATGGAGGGATCTTCAATGATCGGGAAAGGAACATTCACCCCAAATTTGTGTTTAATCGCAGTCACCCACGCAATGTGTGAATGGATACTGTCCACGGAAAGCCCGAGCAATGCACAACCAGTTGCTTCGAACGCAGCGGCCGACTTGGCAAGCGCAACAAATTCCGTCGTGCACACGGGCGTAAAGTCTGCGGGGTGCGAAAACAAGATGAGCCACTGGCCCCGATATTCCGATAGGCTCCGTTCCCCGAGCGTTGTTCGCGCGCGAAAGTCCGGCGCTGTTTCGCCGATCCTAATGGGCTGTGAGGCAACTGCTTTCGTGTCGTTCATTTCTTCATCCTGTTCATCGGTCGGCGCTGCCACGAGACTTGTATTGACGCAACATCGATAATCTATTACACAATTTATGTAAATATGAATTTATAGGAGTTTCCGATGCCCGACTCAGCGTTAGAAAATGCCATCGCGCAGGTGAGTGATGCCCAAAAGGGTGTTCCGATAATTCGTGCCTTTTTTGACAAACCGACTTTCACGGTCAGCTATGTGGTCCATGATCCCGAAACCAAGCAGGCTGCTATCATTGATAGCGTGCTTGATTTTGATCCTGCCTCAGGGCGAACCTCGTTCGCGTCGGCGGATGCCATTATCGCATATGTCGCGGAACGGGGCTTGGCCGTTGATTGGCTGCTCGAAACCCATGCGCATGCCGATCACCTTTCGGCAGCGCCTTATTTGCAGCAAAAGCTTGGCGGCAAAATTGCAATTGGCGAACATATCGTCACCGTCCAGAATGTGTTCGGAAAGCTGTTTAACGCTGGCACTGATTTTCAGCGTGATGGGTCGGACTTTGACAGGCTGTTTGCCGATGGCGACCACTTCCAAATTGGGAAGCTGGACGTAACAGTCCTCCATGTCCCCGGTCATACGCCTGCGGACATTGCCTATGTCATTGGTGATGCCGTTTTCACGGGCGACACAATGTTCATGCCCGATTACGGCACCGCGCGCGCGGATTTTCCCGGCGGGAACGCGCGGCAATTGTTCCAATCGTTGCGCCGGATATTGTCGCTGCCTGCCACGACGCGGCTCTTCATGTGCCACGACTATTTGCCTGCTGGCCGTACTGAATATGCATGGGAAACCACTGTCGAGGCAGAGCGTACAGGCAATATCCATGCCCATGACGGTATAACCGAGGATGAATTTGTCGCGATGCGTGAGGCGCGCGATGCGACGCTGGATATGCCGCGCCTGATTTTGCCGTCGGTGCAAGTGAATATGCGTGCAGGGCATATGCCCGCGGCGGACGACAATGGCATCACGTACCTCAAAATCCCGGTCAACGCCGTATGATACCGGCCTTTCCTAATGCCATGCCTGTTGAAGGCTTTATGGGTGGCTTGCTGATTGGACTTGCGGCCGCAATCATGCTGCTCGGCCTTGGCCGGATCGCCGGCGTAAGCGGAATGGCGGCACGGGCAACGGGCATCGCGGATAGCGGAGCGCCACGAAATGTCGCAATCGCATTCGTCGTCGGCCTTCCGCTTGGTGCGCTTCTGATCGCACAGACCGTTGGTGCGGTGAACGTCAACTTTCCAGCATCCATCTGGCCGTTGATCATCGGTGGCTTACTCGTTGGTTATGGCACACGGCTCGGCTCGGGCTGCACCAGTGGCCATGGCGTATGCGGGCTGTCGCGTCTTTCGCCGCGATCCATGGTTGCAACCGGCATGTTCATGGCAAGCGGATTTGTGACCGTAGGGATTCTTCGCGCTGGAGGTTGGCTATGACCCGCGCGCTTATCGCATTAATCTCTGGAACGCTGTTCGGGGCCGGCCTTGCCTATTCGGGCATGTCGGACCCTGCGCGGGTTCAGGCGTTTCTGGACCTTTTTGGCCAATGGGATCCGACGCTCGCTTTCGTCATGGGTGGCGCCATGCTGCCCATGGTAGTGGCTTGGGTCATTAAATCGCGACTGTCGGCACCGCTTGCCGCGCCAGCCTTTGATTTGCCAGGCACGGCCACGCTGGATAGCCCGCTCGCTTTTGGGGCCATATTGTTTGGAATGGGTTGGGGCATTGCCGGCCTTTGCCCAGGTCCAGCACTTGCTGACTTGGCGATTGCGCCGGGCGATGTCGCGCCATTTGTCGTTGCGATGTTTGTCGGCATGGCCGCGCAACGCGTGGTACCTTTTACATCCCAAAAACCAAAACAAGCGGGGCCCAAATGACGTTCAAATCCATCACGCCAGGCTTTTCTGTCTCAGGGCAATTGACGACAGAAGATCTGCATCACGCTGCCGCGCAGGGCTTCAAATCTGTTATCTGCAACCGGCCAGATGGCGAAGAGGCGGGGCAACCATCCGCCGCCGCCATTCAGAAAGAAGCAGAAGCGCTTGGCCTGTCATTCACATATATTCCAGCCGTCTCAGGCGCATTTACGGACGATGATGCGGCCAAGATGAAAGCGGCTCTGGCCCAAATGCCATCCCCCATTCTTGCCTATTGCCGCTCCGGCGCGCGTTCAACCAAGCTTTGGGAAATGGCGACAAAAGCTCAGGATGCAGCGCCATCCTCCGCAAAAATCTATGATGTGGTTATCGTCGGCGGCGGCAGTGCCGGAATCGCCACAGCCGCCAGCCTGTTAAAGCGCAATCAGAAGCTATCGGTTGCCGTAATCGAACCTTCAGAAGACCATTATTATCAGCCCGGCTGGACGATGGTTGGGGCTGGTGTTTTCTCGGCTGAATTCACCAAGCGCACCGAAAAATCGGTCATGCCCAAAGCTGTTGACTGGATCAAGAAAGCAGCCTCTGGATTTGTGCCTGAGGACAACAAAGTGCTGCTCGCCGATGGAAGTTCGGTTGCCTATCGCGTGCTGGTGGCATGCCCCGGCATTAAGCTGGATTGGGAGGCTATCGACGGCTTGACCGAAACACTCGGTCAAAATGGCGTAACGTCCAACTATCGTTACGACCTTGCCCCTTATACCAACCGCCTTGTGAAGGATTTCAAGCAAGGCCGCGCGCTGTTCACGCAGCCGCCAATGCCGATTAAATGTGCAGGCGCGCCGCAAAAATCAATGTATCTATCATGCAGTGCGTGGGAACGGGCAGGGGTGTTAAAAGACATTGATGTGCAATTCCATAACAGCGGAGCAGTGCTGTTTGGGGTGGCCGCCTATGTGCCCGCACTGATGGAATATATCGAACGCTATGACGCGCACTTAAATTTTGAATCGAAGCTGGTTGCGATCGATGGCCCAGCCAAAATTGCGACATTTGAACAGAAACGCGGCGACATCATCACGCGGGTCGACGAAAAGTTCGACATGATCCATGTCGTCCCGCCGCAAGTCGCGCCGGATTTTGTGCGCAACAGTCCGCTGGCGGCCGCAAGTGGTTTCATCGAAGTCAATGAAGCAACATTGCAGCATGTGCGTTATGCAAATGTCTTCGCCTTGGGCGATGCCTGCTCGGCGTCAAACGCCAAGACCATGGCGGCAGCGCGCAAGCAAGCGCCTGTGGTCGCGGTGAATGTATTGGCTTCTCTTGAGGGCAAACCGCCTGTCGCCGATTATGACGGCTATGGCAGTTGCCCGTTGACGGTTGAGCGCGGCAAGATTGTGCTCGCCGAATTTGGTTATGGCGGAAAATTGCTGCCGAGCTTCCCCAATTGGCTCATCGACGGCACACGCCCATCGCGCCTGTCATGGCTGTTAAAGGACACCATCCTTCCGCCAATTTACTGGCACGGTATGCTCAAAGGGCATGAGTGGATGGTCAAACCCCACAAGATCGGCGCGGCATAACGGCTATGAAATTGGCGCGCTATTTGCCGATATTGGAATGGGGACGCAGCTATGGCGGCGTGACGTTGACCAATGACTTGGTCGCCGCCGCAATCGTCACGATAATGCTCATCCCGCAAAGCCTGGCTTATGCGATGTTGGCTGGGTTGCCACCGGAAATCGGGCTATACGCGTCTATTCTTCCCATCATTGCCTATGCCCTGTTCGGGACGAGCCGCGCACTCGCCGTTGGGCCAGTGGCGGTGATTTCGCTGATGACTTTGACAGCTGCGAGCGCCGTTGCTGCACCGGGCAGCGCCGAATTTATTGCCGCCACGCTTGTCCTCGCGTTGCTGTCCGGGCTGATCCTGATTGTCATGGGCGTGTTGCGTCTGGGTTTTCTCGCAAACCTGTTATCGCACCCTGTGGTGTCAGGGTTTATCACCGCAAGCGGTATCATTATTGCCACCAGCCAACTCAAGTCGCTGCTGGGCATTAAGGCGTCGGGTGAGGCACTGCCCGAGCTGGTCACGACGTTGATCGAAAATGCCAAGGACACCAATCCTTACACCCTTGCGATTGGCGTGATTGCGACCGGATTTCTATTCTGGGTGCGCAAAGGTTTGAAACCCATGCTCGTCGGTTTCGGGCTGGCGGCGCGGCCCGCTGATCTTGTTGCCAAAGCTGGGCCCATCGTTGCGGTCGCGTTGTCGATTTTGGTGGTCATTGCCTTCGATCTTGAAGCCAAAGGCGTGAAGGTGGTGGGCGACATCCCGCAGAGCTTGCCGCCCTTTACCGTTCCCTTATTCGATGCGGAACTATGGCAGCGACTGGCCGTCCCTGCTTTATTGCTCAGCATCATTGGATTTGTGGAATCGGTCTCGGTCGCGCAAACGCTCGCAGCGAAAAAGCGGCAACGCATTGTTCCGGATCAGGAACTGATCGGCCTGGGCGCAGCCAATGTCGCCGCGGCTTTTTCGGGCGGCTATCC
>NZ_CAMAYF010000043.1 GCF_945862485.1 Sphingorhabdus sp. EL138 | reverse complement strand
CCTATTTTTTATACATTAGCTTATTTTTTATACAATAGGCGGTTTCGTTCATGATGGAGCATACCTTTTATGAACAATACCTCGACAGTGTCCAAAGCGGGCGTGTGTCTGCGCTTAATCAAGATAGTTCCCCAACCGTCGCCTGAAATTGCCGAGTTTTGGGGCTGGTGTAACTAGCCCCTGCTTTCCTTTATCCTACCCCAATAGAGAGATATCCGACATCTTAGTGATATCAGATCGCTGCTCAGCGTCATTTGGGAGACAGGTCACTGTGCTTCGTCGCCCTTTGCACGTTGCATGATCCAAGCATCAACATCTTCCCCCAGCCAGCCTACAGCGCGGCCACCGGGGATAATCGTAAATGGTTTAGGGAATTGGCCTTTGGCAACCATATCCGCGAATTTAGCGCGGCTTACTCCGATGCGAGTACGCACCTCGTCGGGGCGGGCAATACGAACCGACCCACTGTTAACGCTCTGTTCCATAATCCTTTTGGTCCTTTATGGGGTTAAAGAGACCATCCATGTATGCGAACTTAATATTGCGCCTGATAGCAGACCGGACGGTTTTTAATCCCAGAGACCAGACGCGGTAAGCTGCCGATACATTTCACTACGCCCGGCAATTTCTAAACTTGCCTTTAGTCTAAATGTATTGACCCAGTTGATTACATCGCTTTTCCGGGCGCCTTCGGCTTTTTTGGTTTGTATGAAATGAGCGTGGTCAGCAATTACTGAGGCGGCAAGGTTGGCCTTTGGTTTCATTTCGCCACCACTTCGAGCGTCGTGTTTCCGCTTGGCCTGTGCTTCATCCCATTTGGCCTCCGCTTGAGCATTGAATAGTGGGAAGCCCTCACAATCACTGTCGTTTAATGTCAGGACCAAATCAAACGGCGCCCCTGGCATGACGGCCTTCCTCAATTCAAGCTCGGCGGCACACGGCTCGTGTTTGTACGGCGGGCATGGGTCACGCCCTTCCTTAATGCATTGGTCTACACGTAACCGTTCACTTTCTGGATCAGCAAAAAACCGAGAGTGGGGCCGTCCGCGTTTGCCGCTAGCCATTATAAACCAACTTTGCCAATGGCAGTAACCGTTGCCGCCTTCGGTTGACGCGCCATGTAGCCAGCCCATTGCTCCATGAGCTTGAAGCGCTTCTCTAGCTGGTCCTGACGCCGATATGCGGCTTCCGCCTTGTCCTTGATGGTGTGCGCCAACGCCAACTCGAGTGTCTCATTTGCGAAGCTTGTGGTTTCCGCCGCCCAGTCACGAAACGTCGAACGGAAGCCGTGTGGTACGTACGCGGCGAACTCGGGCATGCCTTTGATAACTGCGAGAAGTGCGCCGTTCGACATACCCTTTTTGCCAGTTGGGTCAGGAAACACGAAGTCACACTGCTTACCCTTCAGCATTTCTGTGATGATAGTTACCGCCCTTGCACTAAGCGGGATGCGGTGTTCGCGACCAGCCTTCATGCGTTCAGCAGGTATGGCCCAAACCTTAGCCACAAGATCGATCTCATCCCACTTTGCGCCCAACACTTCACCAGATCGCGCAGCGGTAAGGATTAGGAACTCGAAAGCCTTTGGGCTGATGCCCCTCTTGTCGCGCAGAGCCTGCACAAAGGCGTTAACTTCCTTATATGGCAGCGCAGGCTGATGCTTCACTTTTGCTATTTTGCGGGCCTTAGGTAGAAGTTGACCAAGACCGCCCTTCAGCGATGCGGGATTATCGCCTGTGACAAGTTTACGGGCTTTAGCCCAGTCCATAACGGTCTCAATCCGTTGACGGACGCGACTGGCAGTTTCAGTCTTGGTGGTCCAAATCGGTTCAAGCACACCCAGAACCTGCTCCATGGTGATCTGGTCGACGGGCAATTTACCTAACGACGGGTATGCATAGGTCTTTAGCGTCGCTGCCCACTGATGACGATGCTTAGCATTTTTCCACTCATGCTGCTTGGTAGCTATACACTGTGCAGCAGCTTCTTCGAAAGTCAGGCGCTGACGCCACGCCACATTCTGGGCCTTGGCAGCATCACGGGCGTCCTTCGGGTCGATGCCTTCAGCAACCTCGTCTCCTGCTTCCCGAGCTTTTTCCCGCGCTTTAGCCAATCCAACGCTACTAAGAGGACCAAGCCCAAGCTCACGACGTTTGCCTGTTGTAGGGCTTGTGTAGCGAAACACCCACGAGCGTGCGTATCCAGACGCACTTGCTGTAACCTGCAAGTTCAGCCCCGGCTGCTTCCCGTCTGCCGTGTAGCCAATCTTTGTCGTCGTCTCGACCTGACGAACAGTCAGGTCCGCCCTAGCACTTCTACCCACCTTAATACCCACCTTTCAAGGCTAGATAGTAGTGAGTCCATTACGATCTTACAAGAGGCTAAGGCCACTTAACATACTGTGACACAATGTAATAATAGTCTTCAATATGGCTCACTGGACCCTACTGAGTAGGACTCCGTCTCCGCCAGTCTGTGGCCTTCCTAAAGGAGAAACCCGCAAACCGATTTCAAGAAGGCCTAAATGCCCGTCGCACTTTGCGGCACTGCGTGTGATCACGTGGCCAGATTAATCTTATCCCGCGTCTTGGTATCAAAGTCGCCAGCGTCGTGCCGTTCATGCAACTGGCTCGCCGGATCACCCATCACGCGGTTGACCATGCGGCCCCTCTTGACTGCCGGACGCTCCGCAATCAGGTCCGTCCAGCGAATGACATTCTTATATTCGTGCACTGAAAGAAACGCACCCGCATCGTAAATCAGGCCCTTCACCAGCGCGCCATACCACGGCCAAATTGCCATGTCGGCAATCGTGTAGGTATCGCCTGCCATATACTCTCGGTCTGCCAAATTACGATCCAAGACGTCCAATTGCCGTTTTACCTCCATGGCAAAACGGTCAATCGCATATTCAAACTTAAACGGCGCGTAGGCATAAAAATGGCCAAAGCCGCCGCCCAGATACGGCGCGCTGCCCATTTGCCACATCAGCCAGTTGATCGTCTCGGTTCGGGCGTGATGCTCGGTTGGCAGAAACGCGCCGAACTTTTCCGCAAGATACAACAAAATCGATCCAGATTCGAACACGCGGGTTGGTTCTGGCGTTGAATGGTCGAACAAAGCGGGAATTTTGGAATTGGGGTTGGCATCGACAAAGCCGCTTGAAAACTGGTTGCCGTCGCGGATGTTGACCAACCACGCATCATATTCCGCTCTGCTGTGGCCAAGTGCCAACAGCTCCTCAAGCATTACCGTGACCTTCACGCCGTTCGGAGTTGCGAGCGAATATATCTGCATCGGGTGTTTACCGACCGGGCGCTCCTTGTCATGGGTGGCACCTGCGATTGGTCGGTTGATGTTTGCGAACTGGCCGCCATTTTCGGTATTCCACTCCCAGACATCGGCGGGAGTATATTCGGAAAAAGTCTGGGTCATGCGATGCTCCTGGGAATATGGTTCATGTGCAACATAGTCATTGGACGCGCCCGCGCCACTGGAAAAACGCTAACCCAAGGCAAGGCTTGCAGGACCATTTGGCCCCGCCTGGTCACATCGGATGCAAACTATAGAGGTTGACGTTCACGTGAACTTTCGGCCTTAGTCGTGCGACTGGAATGCAAGGGAGAAACAACATGTCCGCCACTGTCGAAATTACCAACGACATCGCCTTGATCCGTATGGACGACGGCAAAGCCAATGCCATCAACTTCGACATGCTCGCGGCGCTAAACAGCGCACTCGATACCGCTGAAGCGAATGCCAAAGCCATTGTGCTGACGGGACGTGATGGTCGCTTCTCGGGCGGGTTTGACCTGAACGCATTTGCCAGCCTTGGGGCCGACGGCGTGTATAAATTGCTGGATGCAGGCGCGGAGTTATTGCTGCGTTTGTTCGGCGGAGCGCTGCCCGTGGTCGCCGCCTGCAACGGCCATGCGATTGCGATGGGTGTTTTCATCTTGCACGCGTGCGACACGCGTATTGGCACCGCAGGCGACTATAAAATTGGCGCGAACGAAGCGATCACGGGCATGAACTTGCCTATTTTCGCGATGGAGCTCGCGCGCGATCGCCTGAACCCTTCGCACCTGACGCGTGCGATGATCCAGGGCTTTATCTATAATCCCGAAGGCGCAGTCGAGGCGGGTTATCTCGACGTGCTTGCAGAGGCAGGCGCGGTCGAAGCCAAAGCCATCGCCGTTGCCGGTCAGCTCGCGCAACTTCCCGCCCCGGCCTATGCATGGAACAAGGCGGCCATCCGCCAACCCACCCTCGACCGCATCCGCGCGAGCCTAGGCGCGCATCACAAACTTTGAAGACAGGGCTTAGGCGGGTACCAAAGGCGCACAGGCCTCCTGCGTCCAAGCCAGCGCCGCACCATCCAATTGTGGGCCGACCACCTCAAGCACCTTTGCGTGGTAATCATTCCACCAGCGCAATTCATCGCTATTCAGCAAGCTGACGTCCACTAATGTCTTGTCGATAGGTGCGAAGGTCAGGGTTTCGAAACCGAGATAGCGCCCCTCTGCGCCGGCGATCGCGCGGTCCTCGACCAACACCAGATTTTCAATGCGGATGCCATACTCGCCTTGCTTGTAATAGCCGGGCTCGTTCGATAGGATCATGCCCGCGTGCAACGGCTCGTCGCTCCCCGCTTGCCCACCAGCGTATTTGGCGATGCGCTGCGGCCCCTCGTGCACCGCAAGGAAGCTGCCGACGCCATGGCCGGTGCCGTGTGCGTAATCAAGGCCGGCTTGCCAAAGTGATGCACGTGCCATCGTATCCAACTGCGCGCCTCTGGTGCCTTCCGGGAAGACTACGCTTGCCAAGGCGATGTGGCCCTTAAGTACACGGGTGAAGCGGTCCTTCATCTCTGCGGTTGGCGCTCCGGGGCCAACCCACATCGTGCGGGTAACGTCAGTGGTACCGTCAAGATATTGCCCGCCGCTGTCGACCAAATAAATGCTGTTGGGTTCAATTGCGCGGTTGGTGCTTTCGTCGACCTTATAATGGCAATGCGCGCCGTTGGGGCCAGTAGCGGAAATTGTGTCAAACGACAGGTCTTTCAGCATTCCCGTATCTTCGCGAAACGCCTTCAGCTGCGCAGCCGCGGAAAGCTCATTCAGTCCGCCCTGATAGGCAGTTTCGCGCATCCAATGCAGGAAGCGGCTCAAGGCGGCGCCATCGCGGGCTTGCGCGGCGCGGTGGCCCGATTGCTCGACATGGTTTTTAACCGCCTTGGGCAATATGACCGGGTCGCGGGCTTCGATGATATGCGCGCCGCCAGCTTGCAGCGCGCCGAAAATCGCGGCTACGGCACGGTCGGGGTCAACCGCAATGCGCTTGTCCTTCATCGACCCCAATTCCGGCACAAATTCGGATGGATCGCGCAGGCGCACCGCATTCCCAAGGTGGGCGCGGACGGCGTCATCCACTTTTTCCGGCGCTACAAATAAATCCGCGGTGCCATCGGCATGGGCAAGTACGAAACTGAGCGCAACGGGCGTGTTCGACACGTCGGAGCCGCGGACATTCAGCAACCATGCGACCGAATC
>NZ_CAMAYF010000042.1 GCF_945862485.1 Sphingorhabdus sp. EL138 | reverse complement strand
AGAGGCCAGCGGGCCAAAGATGAACTGCGTGCCTTTGGCCGAATAGCCCAGCAAATTGGAAACACCTGTCGAGGCTGCATTCAACGCAACCTTGCCCCAAGATGTATACAAGACCAAAGCCGCAAGACTTGCCTGCAGGGCAAAAGCCGCACCGACCACACGGAACTTAATCGCACGACGGTTGGACGACAGTAAAACCGCAATCGCCAAAATGATGATCATGCCCGCGATGCTCAACAAAATCTGCATGTATAGCTTCCCCGAAAACCGCCGCCTTTATTTCGTTTCAGTGTCTTACTTCGACACCAACTCGAATTAAGGTGCTGAAAAGTTTCTAGCGCGATGGTATTTTATCTTTCCCTGTTTGACCTAGCGCCATCGTTAGTCTTGCGCCAATAAAATTAGACGCTAGTCAGTTTTGGATGACTGATCAGACCACATCGCATGCGACCGACGGAGGCATCCCGAAATCGCTTTTCATGTTTTCAATCATTTACGGCGGGATGGTGTGCATTGCCGGCGTGCTTGGAAATAAACAGGTTTCTTTAGGGCCGTTGGCGGTCGAAGCGGGCATTTTTCCGTTTCTTTTGCTGGTCATCCTTTCCAGCGCGGCCGCAGCCTTGCATGGTAAGATTATTGCGGACCAATTGGTCAAATATGGCTTCATTCCGCTCATTGCGTCGATATTGCTGGCGGTGCTGGTGCTTTCACTACCTCCGTCACCGAAGATGGACGACAAATATCTGGATGCGTTCAACACCATGATGGGGCAGACGCCGCGCATATGGGTCGCCGGCATTGTTGCTTATGGCGTTTCGCAAATGCTGAACGTCTATCTATTTGATGGTCTGAAAAGCACCGTGGGTAAATATGTCGCATTGCGCGGGGCCATCGCCGCCGTGTTATCACAGATAATTGATACCTTATTGTTTGTCAGCATTGCCTTTTACGGCGTGTTCCCGATCACGGACTTGCTGTTAGGCCAAATGTTGGCGAAGGTCGTGCTGAGCATGATCATGGTGCCGTTGCTCATCACTTTCTTTGTCGGCTACGGCCATAAGCTGGACGGCACGGACCCCAAGGCAGTTGGTGCGCATGACAATTGATCCAGCCAATCTCGCCAAGGCCGAAACACTAACTGAAGCGCTGCCTTATTTGCAGCGTTATGCAGGCAAGACCTTTGTCGTTAAATATGGCGGGCATGCGATGGGCGATGCCAGCCTCGCGCGCGACTTCGCTGATGATGTGGTTTTGTTAAAGGCTGTCGGCATTAACCCTGTTGTCGTGCATGGCGGCGGACCGCAAATTGGTGCAATGCTCAAGAAATTGGGCGTGGAGAGCGAATTTGTCGATGGGCTGCGTGTCACCGATGCGGAAACCGCGAAAATTGCGGAAATGGTTTTGTCGGGCGGCATCAATAAAGAGCTGGTTGGCTGGATTAACGCTGCTGGTGGTAAGGCGCTTGGCATATCGGGCAAGGATGGTGGGTTCGTGACTGCCACCAAGGTTCAGCGCACGCAAAAAGACCCCGATAGCCATATCGAACGCAACATCGATTTGGGCTTTGTCGGCGAGCCCACCAACGTTGACCGCAGCATCATTGATACGATTAGCGCCGCCGGAATGATCCCCGTCATCGCGCCGATTGGCGTTGGCGCAGATGGCCATACCTATAACATCAACGCCGATACCATGGCGGGCGCGGTGGCAAGCGCGCTGGGGGCCTCGCGGCTTTTCCTTTTGACCGATGTTGCAGGCGTGCTGAACAAGTCGGGCGAGTTACTCACCGACCTTGACCCTGCGGCAATTGCCGAGTTGCAAAATGACGGCACTATCAGCGGCGGAATGATCCCCAAAATCCAGACTTGCGTCGATGCGGTAGAATCTGGCGTGGATGCGGCGGTTATCCTCGATGGTCGCACCAGCCATGCCATGCTCATCGAAATGTTTACTGTAAAAGGCGCAGGGACGCTTATTCACAAGTAAAACACGACCCACGCTGTTTTAGGCAGTTGATACAGCGCGCCGCCTCGGCTAATCGCTTCGCCACACCTTCTCCGGAGAATTTCATGCTACTCGCGCTTATTTCCATCATTGGATATTTGATGACAATCCTGTCGACGGTCGTCATCGTTCAATTCATCTTGAGCCTACTGATTTCGTTTAACGTCGTCAGCCTGTCGAACAACATTGTTGCCTCCATCTGGCATGCGCTTTCGGTCATTTTAGATCCGTTTCTAAAGCCCATCCGCAAGATCATGCCGGATACTGGCATGATCGATTTTTCGCCGATGGTGTTGTTGATTGGTCTGCGCATATTGCAAATGCTTCTGGTGGGCGTGGCCAATGATATTTCTGCGGTGGGCATGTGAGCAACGCAACTATCATTGATGGCAAGGCATTTGCCGCGCAATTGCGTCAGCGCGTGGCCGCTGCCGTTGAAAGCTTTATCGCATTAACGGCGCGTAAGCCTGGCCTCGCGGTTGTGCTGGTGGGTGAAGACCCCGCTAGCCAAGTGTATGTGGGTTCCAAAAAGAAAGCGACGGTCGAGGCGGGCATGAACAGCTTCGAGCATCGCCTGCCCGCCTCGGTTTCGCAAGACGAACTCATCGCGCTCGTTGAAACGCTCAACGCAGATCCCGCCGTTGATGGCATATTGGTGCAATTGCCGTTGCCGCCGCATATGGATGATAAAGCCGTGATCGCCGCGATTGATCCTGGCAAGGATGTGGATGGTTTTCATGTCGTCAATGCGGGGCGGCTCGCGGTAGGCGAAGAGGCGTTTGTCCCGTGCACGCCGCTTGGCTGCTTAATGCTGTTGAAGGACCATATGGGCGACCTGTCCGGCAAGAACGCCGTGGTCATCGGGCGGTCCAACATTGTCGGTAAGCCAATGGCGCAATTGCTATTGGCCGAAAATTGCACTGTAACGATTGCGCATAGCCGCACGCAGGATTTGCCCGAAGTTGTCCGCCGTGCAGACATTGTTGTGGCTGCGGTTGGCCGTCCGGAGATGGTGACCGGCGATTTTTTGAAGCCCGGCGCAGTCGTAATTGATGTTGGCATCAACCGATTGGAACCTGAAGCAGGCCAAAGCAAAGGCCGCTTGGTCGGCGACGTTGCCTTTGACGACGCCTTGCGCCATGCTGGTGCCATAACCCCCGTTCCGGGCGGGGTCGGGCCGATGACCATTGCGTGCCTGTTGCGTAACACATTAGTTGCCGCGCACCGCCGTGCAGGAGTTGCCGCACCAGAAGGAATTTGACGCGATGAAAGCATTTCCTGTCCTTCTTGCTGCAGCGGTGTTGTCGGCATGTGCGGCGTCGCCAAGTCGCGAATATTATGATTTTCAGCCCAAAATCGCTAACCCAAGTGCGATTATCGCGGCAGATATTGGCTTTAATCAGCTTGCCCAACAAAAGGGCCAATGGACTGCGTTCCGTGAAACCGCTGCCAAGGACGCGATATTGTTCGCGCCGCAACCCGCAGCTGCGCTGGAATGGCTGAAGGGAAAGGCAGACCCGGCCGCGTCGCTAAAATGGCGACCGCATAAAGCATTCATGTCCTGCGATGGCAAAACGGGCGTCACGACAGGCGCGTGGGAGAGACCAGATGGCACGGTCGGCTATTTCACCACCGTCTGGCAATTTGTAGAGAAAAATGCGCGAGGGGACGGGGAATGGAAATGGGTGTTGCACCATCATGCTACCCTGACCGCGCCACGTGCGCCAAAAGAGATGATTGAAACGAAGGTCGCCAGTTGCAGTGGTCAAGCACCTGCAACGCTTGCGCCCCCCTCTGACGGAAAAATCGAAAAGAACGGCTACGCGGGTGACCAATCGCTGCGCTACAGCTACATCGTTCAGCCCAACGGCGCACGCACCGTTGAAATCAAATTATGGAATGGCGCGGCAAGCGAGACGGTCATCATGGATGAGGTTGCGCCGCTATGATGATCGAACTTTTTCTTTCGGCCTTCATCACCTTTTTTGTCGTGATCGACCCGCCGGGTTGTGCACCGATTTACGCGAGCTTAACCAAGGGCGCCAATGCAGCCCAGCGGCGCAATATGGCGTTGCGTGCCGTCATGGTCGCGTCGGGGATATTGCTGGTCTTTGCGTTGTTCGGCGAACAATTGCTGGGCGTGTTGCATATTGAATTGAACAGCTTCCGGATTGCAGGCGGCATCATGCTGTTCCTGATCGCCATTGATATGGTTTTTGAAAAGCGCACGTCACGCCGCGAGGAGCGCGCGCAGAAAATCATCGACACGCCAGAAATCGAAGACGTTTCGGTCTTCCCTATGGCCATGCCCATGATCGCGGGACCAGGGTCCATCGCTTCGGTCATGCTGCTCATGTCGCAGAATAGTGGGATTGACCGTGCAGGTGTCATTTTGGCGGCAATGGGAACCGTGCTTGTCCTGACCTTGTTGGCGCTACTCGCCGCGGGCCCCATCATGCGTGTTCTGGGTGCAAATGCCGAAGCCGTGATCACGCGGCTATTGGGTGTGCTGCTCGCCGCATTGGCCGCGCAATTCGTTATCGATGGCCTGCGGGCGAGCTTTCAGGCTTGATTATTGAAGCGTCACGCGGTCGTTATTGCCGTCATGCCGTCCGAAAAATTGCATCAATTGCACAATCGTGTCGGCACGGTCGGACAGCCCGCGTGCTTCCAACAAAGCTTGCTTAGCGGCAAAATCAAACGGCGCGATTTGGGCAATGGCGTTGACTAGAGAATAATCATCGAGTTGCGACACCGCCGCCCAATCGACGCTATATCCTTGCGATTCGGCAAAGCGGCGTGATTCTATTTCCATTGACGCCCGTTCAGCGAGCGAGAGGGTTTCGCCAATTTCATCTTCATCCCATAATTCCGCCTCAACCTGCCGAAAGCTGGTGGTCACATCAAGTTCGTTGACCACAGAAAAGCGCTGCACGCCCTCAAGGATGATATTATACCGACCATCGTCCAGCGCTTCCACGTCTTGAATGCGTGCCAGGCAGCCCACGCTGAACAAGGGTGGCTGGTTACCCTGTCCCTTGGGCTGAATCATGCCAATTTTGCGGTCACGGGCCAGCGAATCGCTCACCAAATCGCGATAGCGCGGCTCAAAAATGTGCAGCGGCAGCTGCATGCTCGGGAAAATAATCGCGCCGGTGAGCGGGAAAATCGAAATGCGTTGCGTGGTCATCCGAACAGGATCGCTGACAGTTTTCGGCGTGTCGCTGCTACCCATGGGTCTTCCAATCCAATTAAAGCAAATATTTCGAGGAGCCGCGCCTTGGCTGCGCTTTCGTTCCATTCGCGGTCCACCGCGATGATATGCAACAAGGCTTCGGCGGCGCCATCGCGGTCGCCCGCTGCCATCAATGCATTGGCAAGTTCCAGACGTAAAGCATGGTCATCGGGCGATGCCGCAACGGCCGCTTGTAACCCCGCCAATTCTTCCGGCGGAACAGCCGCGGCTGCAATGCTTAACACCGATCCTGCCTTTTCCAGTGCCGGGTCGGTGCGCAGTTCGTCGCTGAGGCTGTCAAAAATAGCCTGCGCCTCCTCCGGACGTCCCAATGCGGTCAATGCACGGATCAGCCCGGACAAAGCGGCCGGATGCTCGGGCAATACCGACAGCACCTCGGCAAACAGGGCGTAAGCTTGCTCCGCGCCGTCTTGTGCCAAAAGGACCTCAGCCTCGTCTACAAGCGGTGCCAATTGCGCAACTGGGTCCGGAACGGCGTCTCCGGCCGTGATCGGCAGCTTCTCCAATAATTGGTCCAGCATTTGCCGCAATTGTGGTTCCGTGCGTGCCGGCGACAAGTCCGCAACGGGCTGTCCTTGAAATATAGCGTAAACCGTTGGAATGGACCGCACCTGAAATTGCGAGGCGATAAACTTGTTCTCGTCGACATTGACCTTAGCCAATATTACGCCGCGATCGGCATATTCCGCCGCGACCTTTTCCAGTATGGGCGTTAGTTGCTTGCACGGTCCGCACCATTCGGCCCAGAAATCCAGAATAACCAAACGCTCCATCGACGGCGCGACAACGTCGGTCCGGAATTGCTCAACGGCTTTTTGTTCGTCGGTGGTCAGGCCCATCGTCACCAAGGTCACTCTCCATTCTTCAGGATTCGATTCGACCACTATGTGGGCAAAGCGATAGCTTTCACAAGACAGGCTTTATCCCGTTTTCATAAAAAGGCGGCATTTGGGGCTTGCGGGGGGATATACCCCATGCTAACGGCGCGCCTCACCTGTCAGGAAATAGATACCTGACCGCCAGAGCGGGCGTAGCTCAGGGGTAGAGCACAACCTTGCCAAGGTTGGGGTCGAGGGTTCGAATCCCTTCGCCCGCTCCA
>NZ_CAMAYF010000041.1 GCF_945862485.1 Sphingorhabdus sp. EL138 | reverse complement strand
ATGATAGGTTGTGTAGTCATGCAGCTGCCCACCTTGATCACGCTTATGTTCCAGCACCAACTTCCCGCCCAAACGTTCGACGGCGGTGCGGGAACGAAAATTGTTCGCGCCGACCTGAAAGACAACGGCCCGAACAAACTGAAAGACATAATCGAGCATCAGCGCCTTCACTTCGCGGTTAACACCGGTGCGCCAATATGCCGTCGCGAAGAAGGTCCAGCCAATTTCGATTTCATCGGCGATGGCGGCGTGATTGGCAAAGCGCGTGCCACCAATGATTTCGCCTGTTGCTGTGTCTAATATTGCAAACGCGCCCTGCGATGCGATGGCGTCGCCGAAAAAATCGTCGAACACCTCTCTTTTATAACGATCCCGAAAGGGATGCATCGCCCATATTTCAGGGTCTGACGCCACGGCAAACAGCCCATCATAGTCGGCTACCACCAAGGGCCGCGGTAAAACGCGCTTGCCCGTCAAGACAGGCTGAATGTCAAACAGCGGCAACGTCACCAGAGCTCACCCGTCAAGACCTCGACAAAAGCTTGCCCAAGCTCAGGCTTTATGACTGCGCTCATATGATTGCCCGGAACTAGGACTAACTTTCCACGGCGCAGAAGCGCTGCTAGGTCGGCAACCGAGCCATTATCATTATCCTGCTCTCCGCACACCAAGGCGACGGGTAATGTCCATTGGGCAATCTGTGCCGCGCTTGTGTCAGCGAATGTTTCCAAAATATGCCGCAATGCTTCTGGGTCACCACCTGTGGTTTTCAAGAACGCCTCCGCCATCCATGCGGCCGAACCTTTTTCATGATGCCCCAGATTATCGAAGACGTGGCGAAAATGAAGGCCGCGATGGGCTGTGTTCGTTAACCCCTCCAAACCCATGCCAGAAATAACCGCCCTGCCCGGTGCGGCGCCGCGCGTTAGCATCCGTGAAACAGTACGCCCGCCAAGCGAGTATCCGCCCAAGTCGTAATCCTCGACACCCAAATGTGCCAACAAGGCGAACTGATCATCGGCCAAGACATCGCGTGGATAATGCGCGGGATCGTGAGGCTTTCCGCTAAGGCCATGTGCGCGCAGGTCAGGCATGATCACGCGGTATCCAGCGTCCGCCAGCGCGGCAGCATGACCATATCTAATCCAGTTGGTGTCCGCGTCGGACATGAACCCATGGATAAGCAGCAAGGGGCGCCCTTGCCCGATTTCACACCAGGCAATTTTGATACCGTCGGCGGCCAGAAAACTGTCGCATGTAATCATCGGTTACTTCTTTGTGCGTTCAGACATAATGTGTTCCTAATGCCACGCGCCTTTCTGTCAGGAAAGTTTTTTCGGTATTTGTGCGGCGCACCACAAACAATCTTGCTAATAATAAGCATAGCTATTATGTTGATAGCATGAGTGACGATCTGGGGTTCCTTTTGGGTGACGCTGCGCGATTGCTTCGGCGGTCGTTTGATGAACGCGCCCGCGCGATGGGCGTTACTCGGCCACAATGGCGCGTACTCGCCTTGCTTAAGCGTTTCGATGGAAGCACGCAGGTGACCGTCGCTGACATGCTTGACGTGGAACCCATAACGCTTGGAAGAATGGTTGACCGTTTGCAGGACGCAGGCTTGGTCGAACGCCGCGCTGACCCCGCCGACCGCCGCAGCTGGCGCTTACACCTCACCGCGGAAGGTGAACAGAAAATCGAGGCTTTGCGCCCGACTGCACTCGCGCTTTTTGACGACGCGATGGCTGGTCTGGATGAAGCACAACGTTTGGAATTGGAAGCAATGTTGAATATCGTTCGCGCAAATCTAACTCGCAAACCGCTTGAGGTGTCCCATGGCTGAGGCTGATCCACAAATTGACATCAGGGCCAAGTCTTCGACAAAATCCCCCAAGTTTGCGCGTTTGGTGCTGCTTGCTTCTGTTCCGCTGCTGCTGGTGGGCGGGGCGACAGCTTATTACATCGTGAACGACCATTATGTGTCGACCGACAATGCCTATGTCCAGCAAGACAAGGTGTCGATTTCAGCCGAGGTCGGTGGACGCATCGTTGACGTCGCAGTACGCGAGAATGATGTGGTTAAGGAAGGCGACCTTTTGTTCCGGATTGATCCGGCGCCTTTCCAGATCGCTATTGAGCAAGCCGACGCGTCCATTGCGGCAGCCCAGGTTAGGGTTTTATCGCTTCAAACCGAATATCAGACTACTAATGTTGATATTGAAAGCGCACGTGAAGACGTTGCGTTTTATGAAAAGGAATATCAGCGGCAATCGTCGCTCATGCAGGACGGCTTTACCACGCGTGCTCGGTTGCAGGCGGCCGAACATGCCTTGTCCGACGCACGGAGCCGCGTAGCCGCCGCGCAAGCCAATGCGACCAAGGCACGCGCAGCCCTCGCGACAGGATCGGCAGCGCCGGGGATCAACCCAGCCATTAAGGCGGGTGAGGTTCAACGTGAGCAGGCTATGCTCAACCTCTCGCGCACTGAAGTGCGCGCGCCTGTCGCTGGTGTCGTAAGTCAAGGAGATCGTTTGCAGCCTGGTCAGATGATGGTGCAGGGCTTGCCCGGCGTTACTATTGTCGCGAGCAGCAAAAGCTGGGTCGAAGCCAATTTTAAGGAAACCGACCTAGCAAACATGCGCGTCGGACAACCTGCCGAAATCACATTTGACGCGTATCCGAACCTAAAGGTGCGCGGTAAGGTATCAAGCATTGGCGCTGGCACGGGCTCAGAATTCTCTGTCCTTCCGGCGCAAAACGCTAATGGTAATTGGGTCAAGGTAACGCAGCGCGTCCCTGTACGGATATCGATAACCGACAAGCCGAAGCGTGCAATGATTGCAGGATTGTCGGCACATGTCCGCATCGACACCGACAAGTAATCCGCCCGATCAAGCGGCCTATCCGGTCAAAAACAAGGCGCTGCTGACGCTTGCCGTCATGGGTGCGACGATTATCCAAATCTTGGATTCGACGATTGCAAATGTAGCCATCCCGCAAATGCAAACCAGCCTTGGCGCAACGATGGATACCATCACATGGGTGCTCACGAGTTATATCGTCGCCAGCGCCGTTGCCATGCCGATTACCGGATGGCTTGCCGACCGGATTGGTTCGCGCAACCTGTTTCTGGGAGCGGTGGCAGGTTTTATCGTCGCGTCAATGCTGTGCGGAATAGCAACCAGCCTTGCCGAAATGGTCGCGTTCCGGATATTCCAAGGGGTATGCGCAGCCTTCATCGGGCCACTTTCACAGACCATTATGCTGGACATCAACAAGCCATCCGACGTGCCGCGCGCAATGTCGATCTGGGGCATGGGCATTATGATTGCCCCCATATTGGGTCCCATGATCGGGGGTTGGTTGACCGAGAATTACAACTGGCGCTGGGTATTTTACATCAATCTGCCAATCGGTATTCCGACATTAGCTATCCTATGGTGGCTACTCCCATCACGCCCCATCAACCGGCGACAGCTTGATCGCTTTGGTTTTGCAATGCTCGCCATTGGCCTTGCGACGCTTCAGTTGTTGGTTGACCGCGGTCAGCAAGAGGACTGGCTGCAAAGCTGGGAAATCATCATCGAACTGCTCATCGTGCTGGCTGCGCTTTGGATGTTTGCGATGCATCAGATGACGACCCGCCGTCCGATGTTTGAGCGGCTCTTGGTTACAGACCGCAACTTCTTCATTTCACTGAATATGATGCTACTTGTCGGCATGATGATGTTCGGTATCTTTGCTTTGTTGCCGCCCATGATGCAAAATCTTTATGGATATACCGTCTATGACACGGGCGTACTCCTAGCGCCCCGGGGTGTAGGCATAGTGATTGCCATGTTTATCGCCGCGAAGTTAGGCACCAAAGTTGATCCGCGCATCATAATCTTCGGCGGCTTCCTGATGACCGCTGCATCCATGTGGATGATGACCAGCTGGTCGTTGAATATGGACTGGCACTTGATCGTGTACACCGGCCTGCTTCAGGGATTCGGCATGGGCTTTGTTTTCATCCCCCTGAACAGCATCGCATTTTCGACACTGCCTATGCGGATGCGAACTGATGGCTCAAGCTTGCTTTACCTGTTCCGTAGCCTTGGTGGAAGCTTCGGAATATCTGTCATGACGACGATTCTCGCGCGCAATATGCAGACTAGCCACGAAGATTTGGCATCGCATGTGACAGCCTCTTCGATGAGCGTAGTCGACCCGTCGACCGCAGACCGACTGGGGCCCATAGGCGAAGCTGCGATGCAGATGGTTAATCTTGAAATCAATAGGCAGGCCGCAATGATCGCCTATCTCGACAACTTCAAATTGATGATGATCATGCTGATAATCGTCAGCCCGCTGGTTTTCTTTTTGAAGCCCGGCATAGCAGCACAAGGGCAGCAGCCGGCGATGGCGGACTAACGATTACGCCAAGCGCGCTACCAATCCCTTTTGCTGCATCCGCCAAACCGCCATCTCGATGCGGTCCTGACCAAAAAAGGGCTCGCTATCGAAGACTAAGGTCGGGACGCCCCAATGGCCCGCAGCCTCGAGCGCAGCTTGGTTGGCCGCGATTTCAGCGTCGAGGACTTCTGCATCTTTGATGGCTTCGGCGTCCAATTCGTCCAAGTCCAATCCGGCGCGCGTCGCCGCACCCGCCAAATGGTCGCCCTCATGCCAATTTTCCGCGCCACCCCAGATAAGGCGTGAGACTTCATCGCAAAAGGCAAAGCTCTTGCCGCGCCGTGCCGCGGCTTGACCAAGACGTGACAGACGAAAGATATAGGGCTGTTCATCTGAAATTTTGCGCGTGAGCACGTCTTGCACAATGGGATCGGGCCGTGGTGGACCAAATGGGATGCCATGAAACTGCGCCACGCGGAACATATCGGTAAAGGTGTAGCGCAACCAGTTCGGGTGGCTGCGTTCAAAAAAATCAGGTTCGCGGATCGCCAACGGATAGACCGGTCGCAAATTTATCGTAAGGTCATGTTCTTGCGCCAGCGCGCTATATCGCCGTGTGGCTAGATAGCTGTACGGACTGCGAAACGACCAGAATATATCCGCTTGCAGCCCCATAACTTATCCCTTTTTCAAATGCCGCCGCCCCAGCAGCTCGGCAATCTGCACCGCATTCAGCGCAGCGCCTTTGCGTAAATTATCCGACACGCACCAGAAGGCAAGGCCATTGTCGACAGTAGGATCTTCACGCACGCGGCTGACATAGGTCGCATCATCGCCCGCAGCTTCCACAGGCGTCGTATAGCCCCCATCTTCACGCTTATCGATGAGCATGATGCCAGGCGCTTCCCGCAGTATGTTTTGTGCAGTCTCTGCCGACATTTCCCGCTCATATTCGATATTCACAGCCTCGCTGTGGCCAACAAATACCGGTACCCGCACGCAGGTTGCGGTCAGTTTGATTTTCGGGTCGAGTATCTTCTTGACCTCAACCATCATCTTCCACTCTTCCTTCGTATAGCCGTCGTCGAGGAAGCTATCGATATGCGGAATGACGTTAAACGCGATTTGCTTGGTGAATTTTTTGGCATCAGCGCTGTCACCGACAAAGATGTTCCGGCTCTGTTCGAACAGCTCATCCATGCCCTCTTTGCCCGCCCCAGACACCGACTGGTACGTCGATACGACAACGCGGGTAATCTTGGCGTAATCGTGTAGCGGCTTCAACGCGACGACCAATTGTGCCGTTGAACAGTTCGGGTTGGCGATGATGTTCTTGCGTTTGTAGATATCAATTGCGTCGGGGTTTACCTCAGGCACAATCAATGGGACATCCGGATCCATCCGGAAAAGCGAGCTGTTATCAATCACGACGCAGCCGGCAGCGGCTGCAATCGGCGCATATTTCTTGGTAGCGTCCGATCCGATAGCAAAAATCGCTATGTCCCAGCCCGACCAATCGAAATTCTCAATATTCTGAATCTTGAGCATCTTATCGGTATCGCCATATTCGATTTCGATACCTTGGCTGCGCGATGACGCGAGCACAGCGACCTCGTCGGCAGGGAATGCGCGTTCGGCCAAAATGTTTACCACTTCGCGGCCTACATTGCCGGTCGCGCCTGCGACCACGATACGATAACCCATGTGTAATTCCTTGACGTGTAAGCGGACGGGACAATAAACAAGGCCGGGCTCTTTATAGGAGCCCGGCCTTTCATGTTCTGTTAGAAACGTGAGCCTAGCTCCTGCCTTATTCGGCAGCCTCGGTAGTTTTAATAGGGCGTGGATCGCGGCGTTCCGCAATACGTGCCTTCTTACCGGTCAAACCACGCAGATAATAAAGCTTCGCACGACGCACGACGCCCTTACGGACGACTTCGATGCTGTCGATGTTCGGGCTGTACAGCGGGAATACGCGCTCGACGCCTTCACCGAACGACATTTTGCGTACGGTGAAGTTGGAGCCCATGCCCTTGTTCGAACGCGCGATGCACACGCCTTCGTAATTCTGAATACGCGTGCGTTCACCTTCGATGACCTTCACGCCCACCTTTACGGTGTCACCTGCACGGAAAGCAGGAATTTTTTTGTTTTCTGACAAAGCTGCAATAGCTTCGGCTTCGAGTGTTTGGATGAGGTTCATGCCCCATTTAATCCTTATTCTTTTGTCGCACGTCAGAGGCAGGCTGGACCCGGGCATCTTTG
>NZ_CAMAYF010000040.1 GCF_945862485.1 Sphingorhabdus sp. EL138 | reverse complement strand
TGTCGGCGTTGACACAAATGAAGGGATCATCGGAAATGAGCGGCAACGCATGCACCAAGCCGCCGCCTGTATCGCGCAACAACGCACGCTCGTCGGAAATGCGCACATCTAAATCCGCCGCTGACGCTGCCAAATGCTGCTCTATTTGTTCGGCGAGATAATGGACGTTGGCGACAATTTTACCGACGCCGGCTTCGCGCAAATGGTCCAGCACATGATCGATCAACGCAACGCCGCCCACTTCGATCAGGGGCTTTGGCCGGTCGGCGGTCAGGGGCATCATCCGCGTCCCTTTACCCGCCGCCATGATCATCGCTGTATCCACATGCTTAACCATCGATGTGCAATTCCGTGGGCATTTTATGGCGCAAGTCCGAAGGGATATGCGTGTCGAACCAAAGTTTGACCGGCGCTAGGGCCGGATGGGCCAAATCACGTTCCAGCAGTGCCCACATGCGCGGCAAGAATGACAGATAGCGCGCCTTGCCATCTCGTTTCCACAGACGCGTGAATATGCCGATAATCTTGGTATTCCGCTGCGCGCCCAGCAACGCATAATGCGCATCAAAATTAGCATCGGGTTTTGCCGCAGCATGATAATAAGCCAGCATTTCAGCTTCCAACGCAGGCGAAACGTCGCGCCGTGCATCTTGCAGCAAGGACACTAAATCATAGGCCGGATGTCCGACCAAAGCGTCCTGAAAATCAATTATCCCCTGTTGGCCATCTTCCAGCAGCATGATGTTTTCAGCATGGTAATCGCGCAGCACGGTGACTTTCTGATAATCCGCAAGCGGGGCCAGCGCTTCGGTCCAAAGCTGATCAAATGCACTTGTGTCAAATGAGATACCCATCGCGGGCATGTACCATTCCGACAAAAGCTGCACTTCGCGCATGTAAGTTGCCATATCATAAGGCTGGGCTTGCACCGAGGGCGTCTGCGCCAACCGGACAATCGCATCAATAGCCGCGCGATAGACCACCGCCTCATCTTCGGGATGTTCATCCAGATGCTCTCGCATCCGCCGGTCACCAAAATCTTCTATCAGCAGCAGCCCACGGGTCAGGTCGGTGGCGAAGATTTCGGGTGCGCGGAACTGATGTCCGTTCAAATATTGCGCGATATGTATGAAAGGACGCGGGTCCTCATGCGGTGGCGGCGCGTCCATCAAAATCGCCTTACCATGTGTGGCGGACTCTACACGGAAATAACGACGGAAAGATGCATCCCCTGCTACCGGCGACACTTTCGCGCCTTCCCAACCATGCAATCGCAGAAATTCGTCCAAGCCAGCGGGCGGCGCCATGTTAGTTACGTGTGTCATCAGTATCCATTTTCAAAGTCAATATGCGGCTTCCGTCCGTTTGCGGTGCTATGTCGATAAAATGGCTTGGGACCACATAGGCAGCGCCAAAGCGTTCGGCCCACTCAACGAGCGTAATGCGTTCACTACGTTCCTCCGCCAACCCCAGTTCATCCAATTCATCCGCGTTGTCGAGGCGATACAAATCGACATGGGCAACGGCAACCAAAACATCAGGCGGCTCATAGCTATGCACGATGGCGTAAGAGGGACTGGCAACTTCGCCCTTAAAGCCAAGGCCCGCCAAAATCCCCGCACACAAGACGGTTTTGCCCGCCCCAAGCGGGCCATTAATCGCGACCCAATCAGAGCACTTCAAACCTTGCGCCAGCGCATGGCCAAAGGCGCGCATATCTTCATCGGTTGCAATAATCATTTCTTTGGTAGCGCCATAATGATTGTGGTTCCCATCCCTTTTGCAGTAGGAAAATGAAAAGTGCCACCATGCAATGCAATTATCTGCCAGGCCAAGGGAAAGCCCGTCATTTCGTCAAAACCCGTCCTTAATCGCATCTGCGTCGTGCAACGCTTGCTCCATTTTTGACCTGTCGGACAACTCAAGCATATTGAAGAGCGTGTTGCCGTCAGGCAGCGGTACAGTTGCGATCCGGAACATGCGGCCATCGGCGAAGATAGCCTCACTTTGCCGCTGTGCACGATTGGACGAAGTCATCCTGATCATTTCGCCAAGCGCATTTATCTGCGTGGGTTTTTCCAAATGCCCCGCCAATAACGGCAAAAGTTCGTCTAAACGCGGGTGTTTAATCAGTTGATCATCGGCCAGTTGCCACGTCTCGGCAAAGATCCGGTTCCAGATACTTAGCCGACCATCCGCCGCAAAAACGGCAATAGCCTCAAACAGATTATCAAAGGTCGCCGTCCGCACGCGCAGCAAGATATCCCGCGCGCGCGCCAGCTGCGCCTGTTCGGTGCGGTCTTCAAAAATCATAAGTAAGCCGCCATCGGGAATTGGCTGGGCCAAAACGCGCAAATGTGTGCCGTCGGGAAGGAGCCAGTTTTCTTCAGTCGGATCGGCGGTACGAAACCACTCCTCGCGCGTTTTGCGCCAAGCCGGAAAATCACGCACTTCAGGTAGCTTCCCATTTTCGCGCATGCGGTCCAACACGCGTGCAAATTCCGGCTTTTCCGAAAGCCATTGGTCGCGAAAAGAGAACATACTTTGAAAGGGCAGATTTGCAAAACTGAGCCCATGGCGTGCATCGAATTGTGCAACACCCGCAGACATAAAGTTCAAAAGGTCGCGTTGCGCCTCCGACAATTTGCGCAGTTCGGATTTCGTGTCGATCAGATCCTGTACATCAATTGCAAGCCCTGCGACGCCCGCAGCGCCCAATGGGATATCGAACACGCGCAACTGACGGCGTTCCCCGTTCAAAGTCGCTGAAACTATGCGCTCTTTTTGAGCGCTCTCAGCCGCAGCTTCCGCGGCATAATTGCCTGCGCTTTTGCCATTTTCCGGCTCAAGTAATTCCACGCCATCGTCGACCGCCTGCACCCCATCGGTCGCTCCCACCGCTTCAACATACGCCTGGTTCACAAAATGCAGTTTCATGTCTGGCTGTCGGAACCATATGGGAATGGGGGCCGCTTCAATCAGGCTAGCCAAGGCCGAATATGCCGAACGCGCCTCGTTAGCTTCGCGGGTCCGCAGTTCCAGTTCGCGCATATTTTCTGTGGAATCAAAAAACCACAAGGACCCTGTGCCATTGGGGTAGATGACATTGTCCGCGATATTGCCGACAACCGTCAGCCGACGGTTGGACGCTTCAATTGCCACATGCAGTGTGAAGCCCTTCCCTGTGCGCTGCGTTTCGCGCACTTTAGCTTCCAGTTCGGCCAAGTCCTTTTGCGCCAGCCCTGCATCGTCATGCCCGCCAAGATCCGCAAGTGAACCGACAGGTTCGTCCAAACCAAGCATCCGCACAAACCGTTCGGGCGCCTCAATCCTGCCATCACTATGTAATATTACGGGGAACGCAGGGGCCGTTTCCAAAAGGCGACCAAGCCGCGTTGACTGGCGCAGGACCTTTGACGCTTGATCACGCATCGACAGCCCTGTCCAAATAGCGACCACGGCCCCTATTAGCCACAGCGCCATCAATATGCCTATAAGTGCAATGGGCAGGCCAGTGCCTGTCATCGTCATGTGCCCTTCATGTTGCCCCCTGATATGCTAATGCCCAAATGCAGCGTACACGCAACGAAAAAAGCCTGCCACGTTTCCGCGGCAGGCTCTCTTTCCGTCACATTATGAAATGTGATTAATAACGATAATGGTCTGGCTTGAACGGACCTTCTGTCGATACGCCGATATAGCCTGCTTGCTTATCCGTCAGCTTGGTTAACTTCACGCCGAGCTTTTCGAGATGGAGTGTTGCAACCTTCTCGTCGAGATGCTTTGGCAGGACATAGACCTGGTTCTTATACTTGTCGCCGTTGGTCCAAAGCTCGATTTGCGCGAGCACTTGGTTGGTGAAGCTTGCCGACATCACAAAGCTTGGATGTCCGGTGGCACAACCCAAGTTCACCAAGCGTCCCTTCGCAAGGACGATGATTTGCTTTCCGTCGGGGAACTGAACGAGATCGGTTCCTGGCTTCACTTCGTTCCAGCTATAATTAGATAAGGCCGAAATCTGAATTTCGCTGTCAAAGTGACCAATGTTGCACACGATGCTCATCGGCTTCATGTTCATCATATGCTCTGCTGTGATAACGTCGGCATTGCCAGTTGCGGTGCAGAAGATGTCCGCACGTTGCACGGCTTCTTCCATCGTCACAACTTCAAAGCCTTCCATCGCGGCCTGCAATGCGCAGATCGGATCGACTTCGGTGACCATCACGCGCGCGCCGCCATTGCGGAGCGACTGGGCCGAGCCCTTGCCGACGTCACCAAAGCCAGCGACGCAAGCAACTTTACCCGCGAGCATGACGTCAGTGGCGCGACGAATCGCGTCAACGAGCGATTCCTTGCAACCGTACAGATTGTCGAACTTCGACTTAGTAACACTGTCATTCACGTTGATGGCAGGGAAAGGCAGTTCGCCCTTCTTCGCAATTTCGTACAAACGGTGGACACCCGTGGTGGTTTCTTCCGAAACACCCTTCAAATTCTTCACTGTTTGCGTCAAATAGCCCGGCTTTTTGGCAACAAATGCCTTCAAAGCGCGCTGGAACTCGACTTCTTCTTCATTCTCTGGCTCGCCGAAGCTTTCGCCGCGCTCAAGCTTTGCGCCCCACAAAGCGAACATCGTTGCGTCGCCGCCATCGTCAAGGATGATGTTGGCCGTCGTATCGTCACCCCAATCAAAGATGCGGCCGACATAATCCCAATAGTCGGCAAGGCTTTCGCCCTTAACGGCAAACACCGGAATGTTCTGCGCCGCAATGGCGGCTGCGGCATGGTCTTGGGTCGAGAAAATATTGCAGGTTGCCCAGCGCACATCCGCACCAAGCGCCGTCAGTGTTTCGATAAGAACTGCGGTTTGAATGGTCATGTGCAACGAACCAACGATGCGCGAACCCTTCAGTGGCTGTGACGCGCAAAATTCATCACGCAATGCCATCAGGCCAGGCATTTCGGTTTCGGCAATGTTGATTTCTTTACGGCCAAAATCGGCCTCGCCGATATCGGCAATGACATAATCGTTGAAAACCACAGGCTAATTCTCCGGGAGTTTTAGATGCAGCACGCCTTAGCGATGGATTTTGGGGAAATCAAATATAAAGATTGCTTTATATGATATATCGCCATGCGTCGTTTTTGGCAATCTAAGCCTTTGACATGTCATCGACCTTAGAAAATCAACCTTTGAACATCCTCGCGCTTGACTTGGCTAAGCTGGTCACGGATGACGCTGCAACACACTTTCTCTTGCTAAAGGAAATTTCTCATGAGCATCTCTGTTGGCGACAAAATCCCTAACGTCAAACTGGTCAAGGCAACCGCAGAAGGCCCCCAGCCCGTTCAGTCTGCCGAATATTTCGCTGGACGCCGCGTTGCATTATTCTCCGTCCCCGGGGCATTCACGCCAACATGCTCGGCACGCCACCTTCCCGGCTTCGTTGAAAATGCCGGCGAGCTTGCCGCCAAGGGCATTGACGAAATCGCCTGTACCGCCGTCAATGATGCCTTTGTTCTAGGCGCGTGGAACAAGTCGGGCGGTTCGGACGCCATCACTATGCTGGCCGACGGTAACGGCGATTTCGCGGCTGCGCTCGGCCTAGAAATGGACGGCAGCGCATATGGCATGGGCAAGCGCGGGCAGCGTTTCTCGCTCGTCGTCAACGATGGTGTAGTTGAGCAAGTCAATGTCGAAGCTCCCGGCGATTTCAACGTCAGCTCGGCAGAATTTATGCTCGGGCAGCTCTAATTTTTGGTTACAATTACCCAAGCGACATTTGAAAGGGAGGGGTTACCCTCCCTTTTTTGTTGCCAAAATTGTAAAACTCGGTGAAGCGTGATTATGCCTAGTGATCATGCTCAAAACATAATTAATCAACTCGTTATCGAATATGAATCGTCGGTAAAAAGGCTTCAATCTGCGCTTGCGGCTTATTTGAAGGACAGAATTCTTCCAAGCGCAGACCAGCGCGCACGCAATGACTTTTGCTATCCCGAACTCGTCATCACTTATGCCGGCAAGACCCGCGAGACCAAATCGAACCTCGCATTCGGTAAGTTGGAAAAGATTGGCACGTTCCGGACCACCTTCACCAAGCCAGATCTTTTTGCCGATTATATTGGCGAGCAACTCGACCTTTTGAATGAGCAATATGAGCTCGAAATTTCGGTTGGCCGCAGCAAACAGGAAATCCCCTTTCCGTATGTGCTCGATGGCTCGGACGATCTTGAATTGGGGACCATTAGTCCCAACGAGCTTGCGCGTCATTTCCCCACGACGGAATTGGCTGATATTGGTGATGAAATCGCCGATGGCCTTCTACGTGTAAAGGGTAACATCAGCTCGCCACTCGCTTTGTTTGATGGTCTGCGCACTGATTTTTCTTTGGCCCGTTTGCGCCACTATACGGGCGCACCTGCCGAACATGTGCAGCATTATATCCTGTTCACCAACTACCACCGTTATGTGGATGAATTTGTCAGTTGGGCATGCACGCAGGTCGGCAATGGCCGTTACACCGCATTGTCCGGGGCTGGTGGCCTGTATGTGGATCAACCAACAGACAATGCGGCGCAGCTTGTCGCCGACAGCACATGGCGTCGGCACCAGATGCCGGCCTATCACCTTATCGCGCCAGACCGTTCAGGCATCACCTTAGTCAATATTGGCGTCGGTCCGTCCAATGCCAAAACGATTTGCGACCATTTGGCGGTGCTTCGACCTGAAGCTTGGTTGATGATTGGCCATTGCGGCGGCCTTCGGGAAACGCAACGGATTGGCGATTATGTCCTCGCCCATGCCTATTTGCGCGATGACCATATCTTGGACGAAGTCCTACCACCTGAAATCCCCATCCCGCCCATCGCTGAAGTGCAAGTAGCCTTGGCGAGCGCGGCGGAAGATGTTTCGGGCACCAGCGGCGCGGACCTCAAACGGCGAATGCGCACCGGCACCGTTGTCACCACCGACGACCGTAATTGGGAACTGCGCTATTCCGCTTCCGCGCTGCGTTTCTCGCAAAGCCGTGCGATTGCCATCGACATGGAATCCGCCACGATTGCGGCGCAGGGCTATCGTTTCCGCGTACCCTATGGCACGTTGCTATGTGTTTCGGACAAACCACTGCACGGCGAAATTAAATTGCCGGGTCAGGCAAACCGGTTTTACGAAGAGGCAATTGCCGCACATTTACAGATCGGCATCCAAACCTGTGAGTTGCTGCGTGAGGCTGGTAATAGCTTACACAGCCGCAAGTTACGCGCATTCAATGAGCCACCATTCCGATAAGCACCTAGGAACGAACGCAACACCAAACGATTTTCATCACTGCATTACAACCCAAGGAGGAACGGCTTATGCTGAAAAAGCCCGAAAACACTAGTATATTGAACAAGCTATTAAACAAATTACGTAATTTGACTGACACCCTTTCAGGTACCGCGCGTTCGGCGGCCGAGACGGCGACTACTACCGCCAAGTCAGCGGTAGATTCCGCCTCCAGCGCCGCTGCCAGCGCGGGCACAGTCATTAAAGAAAATCCCGTCAAATCCGCCGCCGTGGCTGGCGCCGTCATCGCCACCGCAGCGGCTGC
>NZ_CAMAYF010000039.1 GCF_945862485.1 Sphingorhabdus sp. EL138 | reverse complement strand
TATCAGGTTGGCCAGACCGGCAAGATCGTCGCCCCAGAGGTCTATGTCGCGGTCGGCATCTCCGGCGCGATTCAGCATTTGGCGGGCATGAAGGATTCCAAGGTCATCATCGCGATCAACAAGGACGAAGACGCGCCGATATTCCAAGTCGCGGATATCGGCCTCGTTGGTGACCTGTTTACCGTAGTGCCTGAAATGGTCGGGAAGCTTTAGTCGATGTCCATCCTCGTCAATAAAAATACGAAGATCATGACGCAGGGCATGACCGGCGCCATCGTATCGGGCGGCAAGGGCGACGCCGAAAGCAAGATTGCAGCCATGGAAGCCTCGGGCATCCGCGTATCGCCATCGCCATTGCCATCCTTGCTCGGCAAGACATTCGTCGAGGTTTTAAAGGGATAAGTCATGGGAATGCTTGAAGGTAAAGTTGTGGCGGTCACGGGCGCCGGACGTGGTGTTGGTCGCGAAATAGCGTTACTATGTGCCGCACATGGCGCATCTGTTGTTGTCAACGACCCTGGCGTTGGCGAAGGCGGCGAAGGTGGCGATGCGGGGCCTGCCCAAGAAACCGTGAACGATATCATTGCTGCTGGCGGCAAGGCGCATGCCAATATGGCAAGTGTCGCTGATCCCGTTGGTGCGACATCAATTATAGAAGATGCTGTGCAGCGTTTTGGGCGGATTGACGCCGTCGTCAACAATGCAGGGATCTTGCGTGATACCATTTGGCATAAGATGAGCTATGAAGACTGGCGCGCCGTGATCGATGTGCATCTTAATGGCAGTTTCAACGTGTCAAAAGCTGCGACGCCCTATTTTCGGGAGCAGCAGTCTGGCAGCTTTATCCATTTTACTTCTACAAGCGGTTTGGTCGGTAATATCGGACAGGCAAATTATTCCGCCGCAAAGTTGGGTATAGTCGGTCTTTCCCAATCCATTGCGCTCGACATGGCCCGCGCTGGGGTGCGGTCAAACTGTATCGCGCCATTTGCATGGAGCCGGATGATAGCTTCGATTCCTGCCGAAACACCCGAGCAACAAGCGCGCGTCGAAAAGTTTAAATCGATGAGCGCGGATAAGATCGCTCCCATGGTGGTCTATCTTGCTTCGGATGCCTCCAAAGACGTCACGAACCAGATATTCTCCGTACGCAAGAACGAGATTGTGCTTTTCGGAAAACCACGTCCCATCCGTTCGATGACGAAAGTTGAAGGATGGACGCCGGAGACAATTGCGGCGGAGCTTATCCCATCCTTTGCTCCAAGCTTTGCCCGAGCGGATGAAGTTTCGGCTCATGTTTTTGCTCATGATCCGATTTGAGCGATCGGCATTATGGCAATGAACCCAGAAACGCTTCTTGGCTCCCTGCCAATCCGCATTGAACAAAATTGGCAAGAACGGGACAGCATTCTCTATGCGTTGGGCGTAGGCAGCGAAGACCTGGATTTCGTTTATGAAAAAGGCCTAAAAGCCCTGCCAACGATAGCTGTGGTTTTGGGTTACCCCGGCTTTATCTGGCAGAACCCTGAATGGAATGTTGACTGGAAAAAAGTGCTGCATGGCGAACAGTCGGTCATCATTCACAAGCCGTTCCCGGCCAAAGGCCAATTTATCGGCGAAACGCGGATTACGAAGCTTATCGATAAAGGCGCCGAGAAGGGCGCTATTGCCATGGTTGAACGTCGGATTGTCGGCGACGACGGCACCCATTATGCAGACGTTATTGCGACTATATTCTTGCGTGGCGATGGCGGATTTGGTGGTTCGCCAGATGGCGCACCAGTGCCGCATAAGGTACCAATTGAACGTGCGCCAGATTTAACCGTAGATATGCCGACTGCCAAAAACTGTGCTATGATTTACCGCCTGTCCGGCGATCTCAACCCGTTGCACATCGACCCGGATGTGGCCCAAGCGGGCGGTTTTGAGCGCCCAATTTTGCATGGCCTTGCTACTTATGGTGTTGTTGGCCGCGCGTTGTTGTCGGCGTTAGCTGATAATGACCCGTCGCGTGTGCGCCAAATGGACGTTCGGTTTTCACGACCTGTTGAACCGGGCGAAACAATCCGGACGGATATCTGGGTTGAGAGTGATGGAAAAGCAGCATTTCAGTCGACAAGTATTGAACGCAATGTAACGGTTTTGTCGAATGGATATTTTGAATTTACGGCTTAAAAGCCAGTCATGAATAGCGAAAGCAGAAATTCGTTTTTGTATCGCAGGGAAAGGGAACATCATGGATAATGACATTTTTGATCAGTTTATCGAGCAGCTTCAGCGTTATGTTCGCGAGCGTTTAATTCCTGCCGAGAAAGAAATCCTCGAAACAGATATCATCCCGGATTCAATCATGGCCGAGATGCGGGACATGGGCCTTTTTGGCCTGACGATGCCTGAAGAATATGGCGGCTCGGGAATGAATATACAGCAGTATGTCCGCACAATCCGCGAGATGAGCTATGCGATGCCATGCTATCGCTCGATCACGTCGATCAACATTGGTATGATTTGTTCAGCGTTTAAAAATGGCGGTACTGACGCACAGAAATCTGAATGGTTGCCGCGATTGGCAGCGGGTGAAGTGGCCTCTTTTGGTCTTACCGAGCCTGGATCCGGTTCGGATTCCGCCGCTATGCAGACTATCGCCGTAAAGTCGGGAAATGGCTGGGTATTGAACGGGACAAAGCGCTACATCACCAATGCGCCGTTCGCGAAGGTCGCGCTTATCATGGCCCGTACCAGCAAAGAAGCACTTCCCAAAAATGCCCATGTTTCGGCCTTTATTGTTCCCATGGACACCGCTGGCGTCACTGTTGGTAAGTCCGATAAAAAAATGGGGCAGGCGGGAAGCCATATTGCCGATATCATCATGGAAGATGTGAAGTTACCTGCCGATGCCATATTGGGCGGCGAAGAAGGTAAGGGCTTTGCTTTTGCAATGCAAAGCTTAGACAATGGCCGGCTTTCGGTGGGAGCCGCGGCCACGGGTTATGCCCGCCGCGCACTCGACAGCGCATTGCGCTACGCCAATGAACGTAAAGCGTTCGGTGAGCCAATTGCCAATTTTCAACTTATTCAGCAAATGCTGGCGGATAGTGACATCGAAATCTATGCCGCTGAATGTATGCTAGACGATGCTGCTCGCCGTGCTGATGCAGGCGAGAATGTCCTGCGGAAGGCGGCGGCTGCAAAGGTGTTTGCTACCGAAATGTGTGGCCGCGTTGTTGACCGCGTGGTTCAAATTTACGGTGGCGCTGGCTATCTCGCAGAATATGATGCGGAACGTTTCTACCGTGACGCCCGCATTTACCGGATTTATGAAGGCACAACGCAAATTCTGCAGCTTCAAATTGCCAAACATATGCTGCGTGAATGGGCTGCCCAATCCTGATGTCGGAAGCCTGATGCATGTATGATTTGTTAGACGGTTTGAAGATTATCGAGGCATCGTCCTTTGTGGCGTCGCCGACGGCGGGCCTATATTGTGCGCAGTTCGGCGCAGAGGTTATTCGTGTCGATCAGGTTGGTGGCGGCCCGGATTATCATCGCTGGCCAGTGACTGAGGCGAATGACTCATTGTATTGGGAAAATCTAAACCGCGCCAAAAAGTCGGTAGCACTTGATTTATCGAGCCCACAAGGGCGAGAAATACTTCAGGAATTGGTGCGCGCTACGGGCCAATTTATTACCAATTTTCCCTCAGAGGGCTTTCTTTCGCACGCAAAATTAGCGGATGGACGCGCTGATCTTGTAACCGTGCGGGTGATGGGCTGGGCCGACGGTGCGCCAGCCCTTGATTATACCGTAAATAATGCCGTTGGTTATCCCATGATGACTGGGGCTGGTCCCGAACCCGTCAATCATGTTTTGCCGGCTTGGGATGTCATCAGCGGCGCCTATGCTGCATTTGCCATGCTGGCTGCCATTCGGAGGCGCGAACAAACCGGGGAAGGCAGTGAGGTCCGCATTCCCCTGTCGGATGTAGCTATTGGCACGGTTGCCAATCTGGGCGGTATAGCCGAAGTGCTGCATAACCAAGCCAATCGTCCTCGGCTTGGCAACGCGGTCTATGGTTTGTTTGGACGTGATTTTGTCACCAAAGACAATGTACGCACGATGATTGTCGTTGTCACACACCGCCAATGGGCAAATCTAATTGGTGCGCTTGGTTTGGCAACTCAAGTCGAAGCGATAGAGGCGGAGCGCGGCGTTAGCTTCGCCAAAGATGATGGACTTCGCTTTCAGCACCGCGATGCGCTTTATCCGTTGTTTGAAAGGGCGATTGGTTCCCTCGATCACGCGGTAATGGCTTCGACGCTTGATGAGGCCGGAATTGTGCATTCGGCCTATCGTACCATGTTGGATGCTGCGCATGATCCACGCTTGGTCGGGAACAATCCCATGTTTTCCGCCTTTGACGCGAACCCATCAGGTTTTAATTATCCTGCTGCTGGTGCTTTTGGCAGTATTCCCCAATTGCAGCGTGGTGACGCAAAGGCAGCGCCGCGCAATGGGCAGCATAGCGAGGAAATATTGAGCACGTCGCTCGGCCTATCCTCAGGCGAAATCGCCCGTCTCATCGACTCTGGAATATTAGGAATTGCCAAATGAATACGCTTCGCCGTGCCGCTATTGTAGCCCCTATTCGCACGCCCGTCGGCAAATTCGGCGGTGCGCTGTCGTCGCTCAACGCAGGTGACTTGGGCGGTATCATCCTCAAGGCACTGATCGAGCGGACGAAGATTGATCCGTCGCGCGTCGACGACGTTGTATTTGCCCAAGGCTATGGCAATGGCGAAGCACCGTGCATTGGGCATTGGGCTTGGCTTGCGGCGGGCCTTCCCATTGAGGTGCCTGGGTATCAAGTCGACCGTCGTTGTGGTTCCGGCCTGCAAGCCATCGTGAATGCCGCAATGACTGTTCAAACGGGGGTAAGCGACGTTGTCGTAGCCGGTGGATGCGAAAGCATGTCCAATGTCGAACACTACACCACGGACGTTCGCAAAGGCGTTCGTGCGGGCAATCTGACGCTGCATGATCGCCTGACGCGTGGGCGAGTTATGAGCCAGCCAGTGGAGCGTTTTGGCGTAATAAGCGGTATGATTGAAACAGCCGAAAATCTTGCTAAGGACCATGACATCAGCCGCGAAGCGTGTGACGCGTATGCGGCCCGATCGCACCAGCGCGCGGCGGCGGCATGGGCAAATGGTCTGTTTGACGATGAATTGGTGCCCGTAAGCATTGCGCAGAGAAAAGGCGACCCAATCGTCTTTGATCATGACGAAGGCTATCGCGCCGATGCGACGTTCGAAACAATGGCTGCTTTACGTCCACTTGAAGGTGGGGTGGTTACGGCAGGCAATGCCAGCCAACAAAATGACGCCGGTGCAGCTTGCCTTGTTGTGGCGGAGGACAAGTTGGAAGAGCTTGGGTTAGAACCCATTGCCTATTTCCACAGTTGGGCTGCGGCTGGCTGCGAGCCTTCGCGCATGGGCTATGGTCCGGTTCCTGCTACGCAACGTCTGTTTGCGCGTAACGGCTTGAGTTGGAACGACATCGGCCTTGTCGAGTTGAATGAGGCATTTGCGCCGCAAGTGCTGGCCTGTCTCAAAGGCTGGGGCTGGGCAGACGATGACAGCCGTCATGACATGCTCAACGTCAACGGGTCGGGTATCTCGCTTGGCCATCCTATTGGTGCAACCGGTGGTCGTATATTGGCGAACCTGACCCGCGAAATGCATCGCAGGGACGTCCGTTTCGGGCTTGAAACGATGTGCATTGGCGGCGGCCAGGGGATTGCGGCGGTATTTGAACGCGCATGAGTTTTGCGGCCGCTCTAGAAGCTGCTGAGCGCTACCGCGATTTAGCGAAGGCGGCGTTGGTCGCGCGCCTGTCGGAGCGGTCGATTGAAGCGGATCAGCGTGCAGCGCACGGCTTTGCTTGGGTTGCAACCAGCGTGGCTGCATTGGACGCCGTTCACTATTGGCTCGATAGCAATGGTGGCGGGACACATTTGGACCAACAAATAGCGTCGCTGATTTTTACCGAAACCTTGGGGCAACTGATCGGCGGTTTGCCGATGGGGCAGAATGAGATTTTTCGTCCCGTCGATCTTGGGATAATCAATGCTGCGGAGTCATTGGCACAAAATTGCGCTTCGTGGTTGCACACCGATAAAGCCAATACGCGCGGGACAGTAACACAGGCGCTAGCAGAGGGGCAGATGCCAAGTGAAAGTCTGCATGACGGCGAAGTCGACGCAATCCGTGACCAATATCGGCGGTTTACGACAAGTGAGATATTGCCGCACGCCCATAAATGGCATCTCGCGAACGACCTAATCCCGGATGAAACCATCGCCGACATGGCGGCGCTTGGCACTTTCGGCGTCTGTATCCCTACCGAATATGGCGGGCTTGGTTTGTCCAAGCTGGTGATGTGCGTCGTGACAGAAGAGCTCTCACGCGGGTGGATTGGTGCAGGGTCGCTGAGTACTCGGTCTGAAATAGCGGGCGAGCTGATCGCGATGGGTGGCACGCACGCGCAAAAGGCCCACTGGCTGCCAAAAATCGCTAGCGGTGAAATATTGCCAACGGCGGTGTTTACCGAACCTGATACAGGTTCCGACCTTGGCGCATTACAGACGCGGGCGCGGCGTGATAATGGAAATTGGATTATCGACGGGGCAAAGACCTGGATTACCCATGCAAGTCGCTCTGATCTGATGACTATGCTCGTGCGCACAGCGCCAGACCAAAAAGGCTATGCCGGTCTGTCGATGCTGTTGGTGCCAAAGCCGCGCGGAACAGAGGCGGATCTGTTTCCGGCTGACGGCATGTCCGGTAGCGAAATTGAAGTCCTCGGTTACCGCGGTATGCGCGAATATGCGTTACAATTTGATGGTATGATTGCCCCTGATGGCGCTCTTTTGGGCGGTGAAGAAGGGCAGGGCTTTAAGCAGCTGATGCGCACATTCGAAGGCGCGCGTATCCAGACCGCAGCGCGCGCCGTTGGTGTTGCAAAGCGCGCGTTAGAGCTTGGTTTGGACTATGCTACCAACCGCAAGCAATTCGGTAAAGCTATCATCGGGTTCCCGCGCGTGGCCGACAAAATTGCCATGAGCGTGGCCGATTTCGTTATGACCCGTGAACTGACCTATGCTGCTGCCCGCGCCAAGGATTCTGGCAAACGCTGCGATATTGAGGCGGGTATGGCGAAGCTGCTGGCAGCCCGTGCTGCATGGAGCAATGCCGATGCCGCGTTACAAATTCATGGCGGCAATGGCTATGCGTTGGAATATGAAATTAGCCGTGTTTTGTGTGATGCGCGGATTTTGAATATTTTCGAAGGCGCCGCAGAAATTCAGGCGCAGGTGATTGCCAAGGGTTTGATGGAGGGTCGCAACGAATGAGTGGATGGGACGCTTGGATTGGACGTGAAGAAGTGCGTACCGACCGCATCGATCATGGACTGGTGGCGCGTTGGCTTGCGACTTTTGATCGTGCGGCTAGTGGCGATGGCATGGTGCCACAGGGGCTCCATTGGTGCTTATGCGTACCAGATGCCGCGACGGCGCAACTTGGCCCTGATGGACATCCCGTGCGT
>NZ_CAMAYF010000038.1 GCF_945862485.1 Sphingorhabdus sp. EL138 | reverse complement strand
ATCCCCGAAACGCATCCCGCCCGCGCGATGCATGACACATTTTACTTCCCCGACGAAATGGCCCGCGATGGCCAAAAAATGGTGTTGCGGACGCACACAGCGCCCGTGCAGATCCGTACAATGACGTCACAGGAGCCCCCCATCCGCATCATCGCGCCGGGCCCTGTTTACCGGAGCGACAGCGACGCAACCCACACGCCGATGTTTCACCAGATTGAAGGTCTTGTCATCGACAAGGGCATTCATCTGGGCCATCTGAAATGGACGTTAGAGACATTTTTAAAAGCTTATTTCGAACGCGAGGATGTCGTCCTACGTTTACGCCCCAGCTATTTCCCCTTCACGGAACCGTCGGTGGAGGTTGATGTTGGCTATTCCGTCATCAACGGCAAACGCGTTATCGGTGGGTCCGAAGGCTGGATGGAAGTGCTGGGATCCGGAATGGTCCACCGCAAGGTTATTGAGGCCTGCGGGCTTGACCCCGATGTGTGGCAGGGCTTTGCCTTTGGCACCGGCGTCGACCGTCTCGCGATGCTGAAATATGGCATGGATGATCTGCGCGCTTTCTTCGACGGCGACAATCGCTGGTTACAACATTATGGCTTCAATGCGCTCGATGTACCGACGCTGAGCGGAGGCGTAGGCGCATGAAATTCTCCTTATCTTGGTTGAAAGAGCATCTCGACACTGACGCAGATATGCAAGCCGTCGCTGACTGCCTGAACCGCATTGGTTTGGAAGTTGAAGGGATTGAAAACCCCTCCGAATCATTGTCGGCCTTCCGCATCGCCAAGGTCATCAGCGCTGCCCCGCACCCACAGGCCGACAAATTGCAGGTCCTGTCGGTTGACGCAGGCGGGGAGCCGCTTCAGGTCGTTTGTGGCGCGCCGAATGCCCGCGCCGGCATGTTTGGTGTCTTTGGCCCGGCAGGGGCAGTCGTGCCCGCCAATGGCATGGTGTTGAAGGTTGCAGCCATACGCGGCGTCGAATCGAACGGCATGATGTGCTCCATCGCGGAGCTTGAACTTGGCGATGACCATGATGGCATTATCGAGCTTCCAGACGATGCACCCGTCGGACAAGTCTATGCCGATTGGGCAGGCCTTGATGACCCCGTCATCGATGTGAGCATTACGCCCAATCGTCAGGATTGCATGGGCGTGCGGGGCATTGCACGCGATCTGGCGGCGGCAGGCTTGGGCACGCTCAAGCCGCTCGGCGACGTGTATAAAATTGATCTCTCCACGCCTTTGGAGGGCAGTTACCCTGCGCCGAACGTTCGCACCGATGACGAAGCTGGGTGCCCCGCATTTTATGCGCAATCGGTCTCCGGCGTACGCAACGGCGAAGCGCCCGAATGGATGCGCGCTAAGTTGAAAGCGATTGGGCAAAAGCCAATTTCAGCCTTGGTCGATATCACCAATTTCCTATCGATTGACCTTGGCCGCCCTTTACACGTCTATGACCGCGCAAAATTGAACGGCGCACTTGTCGCTCGCAAGGCAAAAGACGGCGAGAAGATTGTCGCGCTTAACGGCAAAACTTACGTGCTGGACGCAAGCATGACCGTCATCGCCGACGACGCGATGGTACATGACATTGGCGGGATCATGGGCGGTGAGCATAGCGGTGTATCGGAAGATACGACCGACGTCCTGATCGAATGCGCCTTTTTCGACCCAGAGCATATTGCCCGTACGGGACAGAAGCTTGGCCTGACCAGCGATGCGCGTCAGCGTTTTGAACGCGGCGTTGATCCTGCGTTTCTTGACGATGGACTGGCGATTGCGACCAAGCTTGTTCTTGACCTTACGGGCGGTAAGGCAAGCGCTATCACCCGCGTTGGCCAAGCGCCTGTTACGCCGCGCATATTTTCTTATGACACAGATTATTGCCGCCGCCTTGGTGGAGTTGATGTTGCACCCGAAGAACAACGCAACATCCTAACGCGACTTGGCTTTTCTGTAACCGACGATTGGACCGTCACCGTGCCATCATGGCGTCGTGACGTCGATGGGCCTGCTGATCTGGTGGAAGAAGTCGTCCGCATGGTTGGTCTTGACAATGTTGTGTCTGTGCCATTGCCCCGCGCAGACGGCGTGGCCCAGCCAACGGCGACGCCCGCGCAATCCTTGGAACGCAAGGTGCGGCGCGCGGCAGCGGCCCGCGGGCTGAATGAAGCGATCAACTGGTCCTTCCTGCCGCAAAAGGCAGCCGATGCCTTTGGCGGCGGCGCATGGAGCCTAGCCAACCCAATTTCCGAAGACATGAAAGTCATGCGGCCTTCCTTGTTGCCAGGGCTGCTTTCAGCGGCCCAGCGCAACATGGATCGTGGCGCATCATCGGTTCGATTGTTCGAGATTGGGCGGCGCTACTTCGTTGACACTGACGGCGCTAGCGACGAGCGCGCCACCGCGGGAATCGTGCTAGCGGGCGAACGTTCGGCACGAAACTGGGCAACAGGCAAGGCTGCACGCTTTGACGCCTTTGATGCAAAGGCAGAAGCGATTGCCTTGCTCAAGGCCGCAGGTGTGGCCACCGACAATCTGCTGGTGATGGATGATGCGGGCGCGCATTATCACCCCGGTCAATCTGCCACCTTGCGAATGGGGCCAAAGAACATATTGGCGGCCTTTGGCACTTTACATCCGGCGACGGCGAAAGCGTTCGACCTTGACGGCATTGTCGTTGCGGCGGAAATCTTTTTGGATGCCATACCGTTGAAGAAGGCGAGCAGCTTCATGCGGCCAGCCTTCACGCCGCCAGCGTTGCAAGCAGTGACACGCGATTTTGCGTTTCTAGTCGCAGAAGGCATGCCGGCCAATGATCTCCTTCGCGCCATAAAGGGCACGAACAAGGATAACATCGTGGCGGTCCGCTTGTTCGACCGCTTCGCCGGACAAGGCGTGCCTGAAGGCCAAGTCAGCCTTGCGGTTGAAGTTACACTTCAACCCACCGACAAAAGCTATAGCGATGACGAACTGAAAGCCATTTCAGACAAAGTGATTGCCGCGGCGACAAAATTGGGTGCGGTGCTGCGCGGATAAAAAAGGCCGGGCGATTGCCGCTGACCTGCTGACAAACGGGTTGAAGCGTTAATCATTCACCCCTAAGCCGCGCTGCATGACGCTGAACCGCCGAACCTTTGCCATTATTTCGCACCCTGACGCGGGTAAAACCACGCTGACGGAAAAATTGCTGCTGCAAGGTGGCGCGATTCACTTGGCCGGTGAGGTCAAGGCACGTGGGCAAGCACGACGTGCCCGTTCGGACTGGATGAAGATCGAACAGCAGCGCGGCATTTCAGTGACGTCGTCGGTGATGACATTCCAGAAAGATGGCATTGTCTTCAACCTGCTCGACACGCCGGGGCATGAGGATTTTTCCGAAGACACCTACCGCACGCTCACCGCCGTCGATTCCGCCATCATGGTCATCGATGCCGCAAAGGGCATTGAGCCGCAGACCCGCAAGCTGTTCGAAGTGTGCCGCTTGCGCAGCGTGCCTATCATTACCTTCGTCAACAAGGTCGACCGCGAAGGCCGTGCCGCGTTTGAAACCATTGACGAGGTTGCCGATGCGCTCGCGTTGGATGTGTGCCCGATGAACTGGCCCGTCGGCATGGGTGGCGAGTTTGAAGGCCTATATGATTTCAACAGCGGCCGCCTGAGCCAACCGTCAGGTGACAGTAAGGCGTTTGAAGGCAAGACGAGCGACCATGAAGGCTTGGACGCGGCAACGCTGGAACAAGTGCTGACGCCAGCCGGGGTAAACCGGCTGCGCGAAGAGGCCGAGCTTGCCCAAGCAGGATATTCGGACTTTGACCCGACCGCGTTCCAAAATGGCGACCTGACGCCAGTCTATTTTGGGTCTGCGTTGAAAGAATTTGGCGTGATAGAGCTCATCAACGCCATTGCGGCCTACGCCCCCCCACCCCGGCCACAGCCAAGTTCAAAGGGCAATATCGATCCGTCGGAAAAGGAAGTCACTGGCTTCATTTTCAAGGTACAAGCCAATATGGACCCGCAGCACCGTGACCGTATCGCATTCATGCGACTGTGTTCAGGCACGTTCAAGCGCGGCATGAAGCTGACGCCGTCCGGACTTGGGAAGCCCGTTGCGATTCACTCGCCTATCCTGTTTTTTGCCCAAGATCGGGAAATTGCCGATAGTGCCGAACCTGGCGACATCATCGGTATTCCCAACCATGGCACGTTGCGTGTCGGCGACACCTTGTCGGAACGTAATGATGTGCGTTTTACGGGCCTACCCAATTTTGCGCCGGAAATCTTGCGCCGTGTCGTATTGCGCGACCCCACCAAGACCAAGCAATTGCGTAAGGCGCTGGATGACTTAAGTGAAGAGGGCGTAATTCAGGTATTTTACCCTGAAATCGGTTCCAACTGGGTCATTGGCGTTGTCGGGCAATTGCAATTGGACGTGCTGATTTCCCGGCTCGAGGCGGAGTATAAGGTTGATGCGTTCTTGGAAGCTGCGCCATATGACACCGCACGCTGGTTGATTGGTTCGGAAAGCGCATTGGCCCAATTTGTATCGTTCAACGGCGGGAATATGGCCAAAGACCGTGATGGGCACCCTGTATTTATGGCGCGCTCATCATGGGATGTAGGCTATCAGCAGGAAAAGCATCCGGACCTAAAATTCAGCGCGACGAAAGAGCGTTAACGCCAGACAGCGACACCAATGATGAGTTGCGCGCCATGTGGTGTCCAGTTACTTTCAGGATTATCCGCTAGATTGATCGCGCGGTCCATCCACGCCCAATCAAAAACGCCTTCGCTTTTTTCGATCCGTCCCCATGCAAATTCGCCAATCCGAACATAGCTCAGCCCAAGCGCACGCATCCGGCGGGCGTCACGTGCCCAGTATTCTTCCGACCAATGTTCGGGATAATAGCAAACACCTAACATAGCGCATGTTTAGCGGACACCCAGCGCCTGACAAGCCTGTAGGACCGCAAATTGCGGCGTGCGTGACGGCGCAATCGATAGGCATGATGGAGAAAACAACGCCATAATTCACGCATTCTGCCATTTTTTCGCCACGACTGGCGGTTATCTAAGGTGGCATGACATTAGAAACACCTACGCCTGAAATGACCATCACCGCGCCCTCCCCTGTCACGGATGTCCAGCCGGATAGCGATGTTACGAAGCGCGCAGCTGCGCTTAAGCGCGTGCCCGATGACAAAGCGATGCTGCGCGCTGTGACTGAATTGACGCGCGACTTGGGCACACCCAATCCGCGTATTTTCTGGTCCGACTTTCTAGCTTCGGCCTTTTTGGGCTATGCGGGCCTTGCCGTAGCCATCTTGTCCGGCAATCTGTGGCTGCAATGCGTGGCCGCTCTTGTGTCGGTGCTGGCGCTCTATCGCGCGGGCGGCTTCATCCATGAAGTCAGCCATGTTAAGCATTCCGCCCTGCCCGGTTTCCGCTTTGGTTTTAACGCGGTGATTGGCGTGCCTCTCCTTGTACCGTCTTACATGTATGAAGGCATTCACAATCTGCACCATGCGCGCACGCGTTATGGCACCGATCAGGATCCGGAATATCTGCCGCTGGCGTTAATGAAGCCTTGGACTTTACCCTTATTCATATTCGCCTCACTGCTGGCGCCCTTTGCTTTGCTGTTCCGCAACGCCGTGCTGGCGCCACTGTCGCTGTTTATTCCCGCGCTTCGTAAGATTGTGGTCGAACAATATTCGGGCTTAGCGATCAATCCCGCCTTCCGCCGCCGTCCGGCCGAAGGCGAAGCGCATCGCAACTGGATCGTGCAGGAGACCGCCGCGAGCATTTGGTCGATTGTCCTGATTGGTGGTGTGTTCAGCGGCTATATTGCGCTGAATGCCTTTCTTATATTCTTGGCCATCGTCTCCAGCGTTGCCGTGCTGAATCAAGTCCGCACACTGGTGGCCCATTTATGGGAAAATGATGGCGAGCCCTTAAGCGTCACTGCGCAGTTCCTCGACAGCGTCAACGTGCCGCCGCCGGGCATCCTGGCGTCGATCTGGGCGCCTGTAGGGCTACGTTATCACGCGCTGCACCATTTGCTGCCCAGCGTGCCCTATCATGCCTTGGGTGAGGCCCATCGCCGCCTGACCGCACAATTGGCCCCCGATTCCGCCTATCACCGCGCAAATTATGATGGGTTAACGGGATTGGTCGGGCGGCTAGCCCGCAGCACGTTTACGCGCGGCGGTTATTGAAACTATCCGAGCTACGCGAAACACCAGCATTACTGCTTGTCTAAACGCTTTGTTCAACGCATTCTATTTCAAGAGCAGATTAACAGGGGTTATGTGTGTCTGAAATAGTTACAGCAGTCCAAAGGGGCAGTCAGGTTTATGTCTACGGTGCCGGACAGCGCCAGTTATGCTCAGTATTTGCAGGAACTGGACCGAATGACGGACTGAAAGGATATACATCCAGTACGGTCAGCGTGCGTAGAGGCAGTCATATTTACGTTTACGACAATAAGGGTCGTCAGATTTCCACCGTGTTTGCGGGAAGATAAACTCAGATTTTACAAAATCCCAGTGCGGGGAATGGAGGTTTTGTGGACGATTTACCAACGAGATACATTTCTTCTTTTGTCGTCGAGTTCATAAGCGATTTCATGCACTTTTGCGTGGGGAAATACGGATTCTCGACATAAGAGATTAGCATTATATGCGTGGTCGCAACTGAAAGCACGCGGGAAATCCGGCGTGACGGTTATCTGTTAAAAACCTATGGCGCTGAGGGTCCGGCAATTCCGGATGAGTTCCGATTTCCTGTCAGCGTTCAATTCGTTTGTCGTCGGTTGGGAATGCCGCGAGAAACGACACGGCGAAAACTCGAAAACTTGGCAACTAGGGGGTTTTTGAAAAAAATTAAGGGCGGCTACTCGTTACCAGCACAAACGGACGCTGCTGATTACACGAGGGAGTTGAGAGACTTCTTAGTGTTAAAGATCCGCGGTCTTCAGAATTATATCGAGAAAATACCCGCCTGATTGCGCTATCGGTGGATCGGGGCCGACTAAATCCGGATGCCCAAATTGGGCAAACGCTGTTGTTGTAAACTTCCCTGCTTAATATTTACCCCCCACGACTCGGGAATGTGGGGACATACCTTGTGGCAGATACGGAGCGAAAAGAAGCAACCATTGCCTTGTTGGTAATTGGGAAACGCATACAGGCTGCGAGAAAAAAAAGCAGAATGACGGTTGCTAAACTGTCGGCAAAAACCGCCATTTCGGCACGATTTATTGATTATATCGAGGCGGGCGAGTTCAGCAAACTCCCGGGAAGATCGCATGTGTTGGGTTTCACGCGGTCAATCTGCCGAGAGTTGGCGTTAGACGCGGAAGAGGTTGTTCAAGCCATCAAATCAGCGATGTACCCTGCCCCAATGACGGAATTTGAGCTAGCAATTACCCAGCACATGAAACGTCCTTTGATTGAGAAGATTGCGAATGCGTTTAAATTTGTTCTGAGCGGTATTACGCGTTCTAAACAAGTCTAGTGGCAGTCATACGCGCTTTCAACGCGGTGCGCTATCCACAGCTATGCTTCAGAAACGACTATACCGTTTATGATCCGTTTAAACATTGTTTAGACAATTCAACGAAGGGCGGGGTTCATAAACCCTCTGTTTTCTCTAGGAAAACTGGAGTGGGCGAAGGGATTCGAACCCTCGACCCCAACCTTGGCAAGATTCGGCTCGATGAAATTTTGCATTTAGATCAGATTGTTATTTCGCTCTTGGAAAATCCGAACACGATCCGAACATTTTCAGCGGAATTTCCTCAGAAGGCTTTGTGTTCAGGTTTCCAGACAAGTGCCGAGCGGCAGCTTCGCGCCCAATTACCGCCGTTGTAAGCGCTACCTGGCTGACCCAAAAACGGACATTACATCAGACAGGCGGCGATGGCTGATGTTTTGGACATATTTCACCTTGATGGCCCTGTAACCGTCGTCCCGATCCTTGCCGTTTGGCAGCCTTTTAATTCCATTGACACAACGTCGTGGTAACATAAGTTCCTGTGCATCCAGCACGCGCTTGTAAGGTTGCAGGCATCCATGACGACAAGAACATTAGAAAAACGATACATTCCCGCCGCTTTGCTGGCTGGATTTCGTTGGCTGAGAAATCCGGTTTCGCAGGGCGGAGCAAAGCAGGTTCCGCGTATTCAAATGTTAGCTCGAGGACCGGAGATACTCGCGGACGTAGAGCGTATGCGGGCCCATCCCACAGGCAAAAAACTTTTAGCTGAACGCCCAGACCTCGGTGTCTTTTTGTCTAATTCTGCTGCTCTTAAAGCGATGCCTGAAGCCAGTCTAGGTCGGACGTTTTATGATGCTATGGATAATCCAGTTGGCGTGCCCGGATATTTGCTGGCAGGACTGATCTACAAAGACGGGTTTTTCGACTCATTTGACATGAGCGATGACGCTCGGTTTTATTTAGAACGGATACGTTGGCTCCATGATTTATTCCATGTCGTCAGTGGCTATGCCACCGATCTGGCAGGCGAAGGTATGCTCATCTACTTCCAGCAAGCTTATCTTTATGGGTTGAGCTTCAACGCATTGGCCCGTTCACCGTTTGGCATCGGTCCGCGCTATTTTCTTCGTCCAGATTGCGGCAAAGCTCGTTGGCAAGAGTATCTGCGCGATGCCAATAGCCGTGGACTAAATGCATACAATGT
>NZ_CAMAYF010000037.1 GCF_945862485.1 Sphingorhabdus sp. EL138 | reverse complement strand
AGTTAGAGCCATGTTCGCAATCGTGCGCACAGGCGGCAAGCAATATCGCGTCGCCGCCGGAGATAAAATCGCAGTTGAAAAACTGTCTGGTGAAGCGGGTGACAAGATCTCGCTGGGTGACATCCTTCTTGCCGGTGACGGTGACAAGGTGCAGGACGTGAACGGCTTGACCGTTTCGGCCGAAATCATTGCGCAAGAGCGTGGTGAAAAGGTTATCGTCTTTAAAAAGCGTCGCCGCCACAATTATCGCCGCAAGCAAGGTCATCGCCAGTCGTTGACCCTTCTGCGCATCCTCGCCGTTGGCAAGGAAGAGAAGAAGGCTGCTGCAACTGCCGCTCCTGCAAAGGAAGCCGCACCCAAGAAAGCCGCTGCGCCCAAAAAGGCTGCAGCCCCGAAGGAAGCTTGAGCGGCAACGCTCTGACGTAGGAGTTTAGACCATGGCACATAAAAAAGCAGGTGGTTCGTCACGCAACGGTCGCGATTCAGCAGGCCGTCGCCTTGGCGTGAAGAAGTTCGGTGGCGAAAGCGTCATCGGCGGCAACATCATTATTCGTCAGCGCGGCACCAAGGTATATCCTGGTTCGGGCGTTGGCCTTGGCAAAGACCACACATTGTTTGCGCTCGTCGCAGGCCGCGTGCGTTTCCATGCTGGTAAACTCGGCCGCAAATATGTGTCGGTCGATATGCCAGCGATGGCCGCCGAATAAACAGGACAATCGATACCGGGTTGTCCAGTCGGATGACCCGGAAATCATGTCAGGTGGTTTCCACCTTTGAACAGGGAGACGGGTCAACCGATCTCCCTTTCTTTTTGTCTCATTCTCCCTGTTCTCAGCCTCCTGCGGAGGAACTGTAACATGGCTGTCGCTTTGTCATGCAAGGGGCGGCGCAGAACCGGAGAGAAACGATGTTCGCGAGAACGGAAAGATTATTGTTGCGGCCAAGCTGGCCCGAGGATGCAGCCGAATTGCATCAGGCGATTGCTGACGAGGGCATCGTCCGCAACCTTGCGCGCGCTCCTTGGCCCTATACCGTCGATGATGCGGCGCAATTTGCGGCACAAGCGCATGATGTGCTCTTTCCTGCCTTTTTATTGATGCTGCGCACCCATGGTGCCCCGCGCATCATCGGTGCGTGCGGCATTGGCAATTATGACGGCAACGCCGAATTGGGCTATTGGATAGCTCGGCCTTATTGGGGCCTTGGCTTTGCAACCGAAGCTGCCCGCGCCGTGGTCAACATCGCCAAGGCCATTGGCCATAAAAAGCTCATCGCTAGTCACTTCACCGATAACCCCGCTTCGGGCAACGTGCTACGCAAACTCGGCTTTCAAAACACAGGCGAGACGGCGTTACGGCACAGCAACGGCCGCCGCGAGGCCATGACATCGGCCTTGTATGAAAGGGCGCTGGATGAGGCAGATGCAGAGCCGCGCGCGCGACTAAGCCCTCCGGTGTTCAACATGCGTGAGCAGATGGAACGGCTTCAGGCTGCTTAACGCGCGTCAGTAATGATAGCGGCACTGCGCTATTTCTAAGCGTTGATCGGCGCCCTTCCCCTCGACGCGATAGACGAGGCGGTCGGCCGTTGTGATGCGGCGAGACCACCAGCCCTGCAAGTCGCCCTTCAGTGGTTCAGGTTTTCCAGTCCCCTTAAAGGGGTCTCGGCTGCATTGCTCGATCAGTGAATTCAGCCGCGCCAGAGTGTTGCCGTCATTGCTTACCCAATACTGGTAGTCTTCCCACGCATTGTCTGAAAAGATAATCCTCATGGGTGACTAAGCTGACGTTCTAAACCTTTCCCAGCTTCAAGCTGATCGATCGATCCACGCAGGCGCGCCGCGTTGCTTGGCGTTGAGAGCAGGTGCAGGGTCTCTTCCACGGCATTCCAGTCCGCCAACGACATCATCACAATTGCCTCAGCCTTTTGCCGCGTCACGACAACCTGTGTGCGGTCGGAAACAACCCGGTCCATGACGCCCTTAAGATTTGCGCGCGCCTCTGTGTATGTCATCACGTCCATCGTCGAGGGTCCTTTTGCTATCTGGTTTAATATGTACAGATATACGTACAAATTCAAGTGCAAATTTCGACGGTAACGCAGATTGCTTTTAGTCGCCGTTTGCTGCGCAACACACTTGGATATGCCCCTGAATTGGCGTAGCGTTGTAAAATCAACCGGGGGGTAACGGCGAACATGGCGACTGAGCCGTCGAAGATTATTGATTTCAAAGACGTCGGCATGCCGCGCCGATTAAGTCCCGAGGCGAGCCGGATGGCGGCGCTTGAGGCGGCGCGCGGCCTGTTGCTTGAGGCAGGGCCACAGGCGGTTACGTTAAAGGCGGTCGCCGGACAAATCGGGCGCACGCATGCCAATTTGCTGCATCATTTCGGGTCCGCGTCGGGGCTTCAGCGTGCGCTGGCGGCCTATATGGGCGAAAATATCTGTAGCAAAGTGGCCGCGGCCATTATCCAAATGCGTGGCGGAGCCGTGACGCCGCAGGAGCTTGCAGATTTAATCTTTGACCAGTTCGATCGCGAGGGCGCGGGCGCGCTCGCGTCGTGGATGCTCTTGTCCGGCAATGAAGACGCGCTCGACCCCATTGTCGAGGCCATCCACAAGCTGGTGGATGAAATTGGCGAAGACGGGCACGCCGACACGTCGCTGCATGAGCTGACACTTGAAATGGTGCTGATGGCACTTGGCGATGCGTTGCTGGGCGGGCCATTGTCGGCGGCACTTGGCTTGCCGCGCGAGGCCGGAAGACAGATTGCGGGTCGAAAGCTGGCGGCTGCATTCGATGAGATGCAGGCGCAGTTAAAACCCTAAGCTGAGGTTCCGTAATATTGCCGATACCAGTCGGCGAACTTTTCTAGACCTTCGGCCAGCATGACCTTGGGCTTGTAGCCCGTGAGCGCATGTAGCTTCGAAACATCAGCATAGGTCGCGGTGACGTCGCCCGGCTGCATGGGCCGCATGACCTTCGTCGCCTCGCGGCCAATGGCTTTTTCGAGCGTCTCGATCATCTCCATCAGGCCAACCGGATGGCTGTCGCCGATGTTGAGGATCCTGTTCTCTCCCCGCGCCGGCGGATGATCCAGCGCGCCAATGATGCCGTCAACAATGTCGTCGATATAGGTGAAGTCGCGCGCCATTTGCCCATTGCCGTAAACCTCAATCGCCTCGCCGCGCAGGATTTTCTGCGTGAAGCTGAAATAGGCCATGTCGGGCCGCCCCCATGGGCCGTAGACGGTGAAGAAGCGCAGGCCAGTCTGCGGAAAGCCATAGAGTTTTGCATAAGACTGGCTCATCAATTCGCACGCGCGCTTGGTCGCGGCATAGAGCGACACGGGGTCGTTGACGGGCTCATCTTCCTTAAAGCCTGCACCGCCCATCGTCTTGTCGCCATAGACCGAACTCGACGAGGCGTAGACGAGATGTTCAAAGCCCTCGGCGTGCCTGCACGCCTCCATCACCGACAAATGGCCCGCCAGGTTAGAGCGTTCATAGGCAAAGGGGTTCTCCAAGCTGTAGCGAACACCCGCCTGCGCCGCGAGATGCACGACGCGCACGATATTATTGTCGCGAATTAGTGCCTGCATATTGTCGGCATCGGCAATGTCGAGACGCTCAAAGGCGAAGCTGTTTATCCCTGCAAAAGTCGCAAGCCGCGATTCTTTCAAGGCGGGGTCGTAATAGTCATTCACGTTGTCGACGCCAATGACGCGCTCACCGCGCGCCAACAATCTGTGCGCGACGGCGTGGCCTATGAACCCTGCTGCGCCCGTGACCAGTATCGATGCTGCCATATCAGAAAACTTCCTTGTCCAGCGCTTGCATCAAATCTTCCGGCGCAATCGCTGCCTATCTCAATAGCGCTTTGGGCGTAGAATGACAAAAATTGATTTGTACATATAAATATGCTCTTTAAAGCTATTTTTGAGCATTTTTATATGTACAAAATATATTGATTTGCATACATATATGTGTGATATGGGGTGCGAAGGATTTCAAAAAATGTCACCCAACCAAGCAATTCTGGCACGTAAAAATCTAGATCGCCGCCTCGCAACACTGCAGGGTGAAGCCGTCGCCGTGCCTCCGCGAGGTTGGCTGAAGGGTATTCGCGAGGCCCTGGGATTAAGCACGCGGCAGTTGGCTACGCGAATGGGCGCCGCCTATTCGCGCATAAGCGCAATGGAGAAGGCGGAGATAACAGGCGCGATAACGATCAAGAGTATGCGCGAGGCTGCCGAAGCCATGGACTGCACATTCGTCTACGCCATAGTCCCGACGACCTCACTGAATGACATCGTACGGCGGCAGGCCACGCACAAGGCCGAGGCCAGCCTTGACCGGCTCCATCACACAATGCGCCTCGAGAACCAGGCGATGGAGGGAGAGGACCTCGCTAATGAACGTCAGCGAATTATAGCAGAGTTGCTTGCAGGCCCATCGCGCCGCCTGTGGGATGATAAATGACCGATACACTTTTCGATGGGCAGGACGATGATACCAATACACCTCTCGACGCAGAGGAGCGACAGCAGCTTATCCCGTCCTACATCACCCTGCGTCGCGAGTTGAACGAGGCGGAGCAGATCAACATTGCACACGCAGCAAAGTGGCTGTCCTCGCGCCGCGGCGATGTGCTCGATGAGGGCTTCCTGCGCGAACTACACCGGCGCATGTTCGGTCAAGTGTGGCGCTGGGCGGGCAAGTATCGAGAGACGCCACGTAACATTGGAGTGGATGCAAATCGCATTCGGATGGACATTGCGCAGGCAATTGACGACGCACGTTTCTGGGTAGCAAATGCCACCTACGCGCCCGATGAAATCGCAGTACGCTACTCGCACCAGCTCGTGGCAATCCACCCATTTCCCAACGGCAATGGGCGCCTATCCCGAATGGTTGGCGATTTACTGGCAATACACTTAGGCCAACCTCGCTTTTCGTGGGGGAGCCAGAGCCTCATCGACGCTAACGTAACGCGCACAAAATATGTTGCAGCGCTGCGCGCGGCCGATGCGCACAATCTGGCGCCATTGATTTCATTCGCGCGCTCTTAAGACGTCAGACCGCGCAGCACTCGTCTGTGCCACCAAGCCGCCATCATAGATAAGGCGGATCGAATTGAACCCTTCGGTGAATGTGGGCGATCACAGTGTGAATATGCTAAAAACAAATACAATAAAGAACGTGCAAAGGGCGACTGCTCTTTAAACCGCCAAATTATCTATCAACCGCGTCTTGCCCATCTTGGCCGCCGCCAAGAGCCGCGCCGGCCTGCCATCGAAATGCTGCAATTCTTCCAAGGTCACCGCATCCGCCAACGCGAAATAATCCACCCGCGCAAAGCCGGCGGCGAGGATATCCGCCGAGGCCTTGGCAAGCGTTTGCCCGACATCATCCCCTGCACGGATCTGCGCCGCGGCTTGGCTCAAGGCAACTGGCAAAGCCAAGGCCGCCGCCCGTTCGTCTGCCGTCAGATAGGCATTGCGCGACGACAGCGCGAGGCCGTCCGCGTCACGCAGAATTGGCACGCCCAATATCTCCAATGCGAAATCAAGGTCGCGCGCCATCTGCCGGATGACGGCCAGTTGTTGAAAATCCTTTTCCCCAAATAACGCAACATCGGGCTGAACCTGATTGAACAATTTTGCGACCACCAGCGCGACGCCGTCAAAATGGCCTGGCCGCGCTGCGCCGCAATAGGCGTTGCTAGGGCCATCGACATGCACTTGCGTTGCAAAGCCCGTTGGATACATCGCGGCCACATGCGGCGCCCATAAAATGTCGACCCCAGCAGCGCGCAGCAATTCAGCGTCACGTTCCATCGTGCGGGGATAGGCGTCGAGATCTTCATTCGGCCCAAATTGGGTGGGATTGACGAAGATCGACACAATCACCGCATCGGCATGCCGCCGCGCCTCATTAACCAGCGCCATATGTCCGTCATGCAGTGCACCCATGGTCGGGACCAACGCGACGCGACGCTTGGCGTCACGCAGCGCCGAAATATGCTGCCGCAATGCGTCAAGCTGATTGATGGTTTGCACGTCCACGTCGCCTTGTTTATTGGCCTTTGTTGAACCCGCCTATGCGGGAGGGTGCGACGACAATTCAAGGCAAATGTCGCGGCGTACAATATTTGGGGCAGATTTGGGGGATTATGGCCAAGGCACATCACATCGTTTTTGCGAATGAAAAGGGCGGGACAGGTAAATCAACCACCGCAGTCCATGTCGCGATAGCTCTGGCGTCACGCGGCGCGCGGGTGGCGTGCATCGATTTGGATTCGCGCCAGCGCACCTTGTACCGCTATTTAGAAAACCGGCGCGACACGATGACGCGGCGCAAAATCACCTTGCCAATGCCCGTGTTCGAAGTGTTCGAACATGATTCGCAGGCCACGCTGGAGCGTCAGGTGGAACGCCTTGGCGCAGAAAATGATTTCCTCGTGTTCGACACGCCGGGGCGCGATGATCCTTATGCGCGCTTTGTTGCCACGCGCGCCAATACATTGGTCACCCCCATTAATGACAGCTTTGTTGATTTTGACCTGATTGGCCAAGTCGACGCCGAAAATTTCAAGGTGCGCAAATTAAGCTTCTATGCGGAGCTTATCTGGGACGCACGCAAAGAACGCGCCAAGGCCGATGGCGTCACCATCGACTGGGTCGTGGTCCGCAACCGCCTGCACAATATGGAGGCGCATAATCAGCAGCGCATGACCGACGCATTGAACGAATTGTCCAAGCGGGTCGGCTTCCGTTCGGTACCTGGCCTGAATGAACGCGTCATTTATCGTGAGCTGTTTCCGTCCGGCCTTACCTTGATCGACAAGGGGCATTTAGGCCAGCTGGCGACCGCGCATATTGTCGCGCGACAGGAATTACGGGAACTGGTCACTGGCCTCGCGCTGCCCGAAGTCGGTCAGCTGGCATTGGCATAATGACGTTTCTGGCGATCTTGGCCTTTCTTGCCCTTGGCTGGGCCGTGTGGAAGGGCAAGCTGCAAAAGCAGCAATTGCTGCCCATTTTGCTGGGGCTAGCCGGGGCATTTCTTGCGGCGCGGGGAAGCTTGTGGATCGGTTTGCCGGCGATAGGGGTTGCGGTACTCTGGTATCGCGGCCTGAGTTTGCGGTTGCTCGGTTCTCGCGCCAAACAGGATAATGCATCGGATATTGATGCCGCCCGTTTCCTTTTGGGCGTGTCGCGTTTTGACGATGCCGAGCGCATCCGCGAACGGCATCGTGCGCTGATTGCGCAAGACCATCCAGACACCGGCGGCAGCGCCGAACGCGCCGCCGCATTGAATAAAGCACGCGACCTTTTGTTGGATGACTTGAACAATAAACGGCTCTAATGGCCGAACGCTCTCCCGCAGTTACAGGACATTATATGGCGCATCATTTCCACCCAACGTCACTACGTGAATATGACATTCGCGGCATTATCGGTGAAACTTTAGGGGAGGATGATGCCTGTGCCATTGGCCGGGGGTTCGGCACCTGCCTTGTGCGCGCTGGCGGTAAAAAGGCGGCGGTGGGCTATGACGGGCGGGTAAGCTCGCCGATGCTTGAGGCAGCCTTGGTCAAGGGGCTGAACGATTGCGGCGTAGACGTGGTCCGCATCGGCATGGGGCCAACGCCCATGCTATATTATGCGGAGGCCGTATTGGATGACGTTCATGGCGGCATAGAAATAACCGGCAGCCACAACCCCGCCAATTATAATGGCTTCAAGATGGTCCTGATGGGCAAACCGTTTTTCGGGGCCGATATCCAAAAAATCGGCCGCATGGCGGCGGCCGAGGATTGGGTAAACGGAACAGGCACTTCGGAACATCTCGATATCCTTGACCAATATGTGGCCCGCGTGGCGCAAGCCGCACCACAAAAGGCATTTCGCATCGGTTGGGACGCGGGCAATGGGGCGGCGGGACCGGCAATTGAAAAGCTGGTCAAGATGTTACCCGGAGAGCATCATCTCTTATTCACAGAAGTGGACGGCCAATTTCCCAATCATCACCCGGATCCCACCGAGCCTGCTAATCTGGTCGATTTGCAGCGGCTTGTCGCGGAAAAGAAACTCGATTTTGGAGTGGCTTTTGACGGCGATGGCGATCGTATCGGCGCCATTGATGGCGAAGGCCGCGTGATCTGGGGCGACCAATTGCTGCAAATCTATGCCGCGGACGTTCTGGGCGAAGTGCCCGGCGCCACGATTATCGCCGATGTAAAGGCATCACAAGCCTTGTTCGACCGCGTCAGCGCATTGGGCGGGCAGCCCATGATGTGGAAAACCGGCCACAGCCTAATTAAGTCCAAAATGAAAGAAACGGGCTCGCCGCTCGCGGGTGAAATGAGCGGGCACATCTTCTTCAAGCATGCATATTATGGCTTTGACGATGCGATTTACGCCGCTGTGCGGCTGATGTCCGCATCGGCCAAGCTGGGCAAAAGCGTGACCGAGTTGCGCAGCGAAATGCCCGAGATGATCAACACCCCCGAAATGCGTTTCCAAGTCGATGAGAGCCGCAAATTTGCCGTGATTGACGAAGTGCTTGCGCGGCTATCAGCGGACGGCGCGGATGTGAACAACACTGACGGCGCGCGCGTCAATACGCCCGATGGCTGGTGGCTGTTGCGCGCATCGAACACGCAAGACGTGCTCGTCGCCCGCGCCGAGGCATCGTCCGAAGAAGGTCTCGAACGGCTGATGGCGCAAATTGATGCGCAATTGGCGGCATCAGGGCTGGAACGCGGGGAAACTGTCGGGCATTAAGCTCCGCGTGAGTTTACCGCCCATCATTCTCAATTGGTTCGCCGCGCGCGGATGGCAACCGCGACGGCATCAATTGGAGATGCTCGAAGCGGCACGCGATGGGCGGCATGCCCTTTTGGTGGCCGCGACGGGCGCAGGCAAAACGCTGGCCGGATTTTTGCCGAGCCTTAAGGATTTGATTGCCGACCCGTCATGCGGCCTGCACACCCTCTATATCTCCCCGCTAAAGGCATTGGCCACGGACGTACGCCGCAATCTGCTGATCCCGATCGAGGAAATGGGCTTGCCGATCCGCGTTGAGGCGCGGACGGGCGATACGCCGTCGGACCGCAAGGCGCGGCAGCGGGTTAAGCCGCCGCATATATTGTTGACCACGCCTGAATCTTTGTCGCTGCTGCTCAGCCATGAAGACAGCGTGCACATGTTCGCCACGCTGAAACGGGTCATTGTCGATGAAGTGCACGCCTTCGCCAATGGGAAGCGCGGTGATCTGCTCAGCCTGTCGCTCGCGCGGTTGCAGACGTTGGCGCCGGACATGCAACGTGTGGCGCTTTCGGCGACCGTGGCCGACCCCGATGCCTATCGCGCATGGCTCGCGCCTTATGGCGACATAGATCAGGTGCGCTTGGTCGAGGGCCAGGCCGCCGCGGAGCCTGACCTCACGATCTTACTGCCAGAGGACCGCGTGCCATGGGCGGGGCATAGCGGGCAGCATGCGATACCGCAGCTCATCGAAGAAATAGGACGCAACAAAATCACGCTGATTTTCTGCAACACACGCTTCCTAGCCGAATTTATCTTCCAGAAATTATGGGACGCGAATGAACCCAAATTCCCCATCGGCATTCACCATGGGTCATTGTCGGTCGAGGCGCGGCGCAAGGTCGAGGGCGCCATGGCCGAAGGCAAATTGCGCGCCTTGGTCTGCACGTCTAGCCTCGATCTGGGCGTCGACTGGGGCAATGTCGACTGCGTCATCCAAATGGGCGCGCCCAAGGGCTCGTCGCGCTTGCTGCAACGTATTGGCCGGTCCAACCACCGCATGGACGAACCCAGCAAGGCCATCCTGGTCCCCGGCAACCGGTTCGAATATCTGGAGGCACAAGCCGCCTTTGACGCGGTGGCAGAGGGCGTCCGCGATGGCGAAACCTTCCGCCCAGGCAGCTATGATGTCTTGGCGCAACATGTCATGGGGATCGCCTGCGCGGGGCCATT
>NZ_CAMAYF010000036.1 GCF_945862485.1 Sphingorhabdus sp. EL138 | reverse complement strand
AAGGTCACGGGTCTGGAACATTGCGACAAGGTGATCGACATCGACCAATCCCCCATTGGCCGCACCCCGCGTTCGAACCCCGCGACCTACACCGGCGCGTTCACCAACATCCGCGACTGGTTCGCGCAATTGCCCGAAAGCGCCGCGCGCGGGTACAAGCCGGGCCGTTTTTCGTTCAACGTCAAGGGCGGGCGCTGCGAAACATGCAGCGGCGATGGCCTGATCAAGATCGAGATGCACTTCCTGCCCGACGTCTATGTGACGTGCGAGGAATGCAACGGCAAACGCTACAACCGCGAAACGTTGGAGGTCAAATGGAAGGGCCTCTCTATAGCCGACGTGCTCGACATGACGGTGGAGGACGCGGTGGAGGTGTTCAAGGCCGTCCCCCCCATCCGCGACAAAATGGCGATGCTGGCGGAGGTTGGGCTTGGCTATGTCAAGGTCGGGCAACAGGCGACGACATTATCGGGCGGCGAAGCGCAACGCGTCAAACTCGCCAAGGAACTCAGCCGCCGTTCCACCGGCCAGACGCTGTATATCTTAGACGAGCCCACCACCGGCCTGCATTTCGAAGATGTCCGCAAACTCCTCGAAGTGCTGCACCGTCTGGTCGAACAGGGCAACAGCGTGGTGGTCATCGAACATAATCTCGACGTCATTAAAACGGCGGACTGGATCATCGACCTTGGCCCCGAAGGCGGCGTCAAGGGCGGCGAGATTGTTGCCGAAGGCACGCCGGAGGATGTAGCCAAAAACCCTCGGTCGTACACAGGTCACTACCTCAAGCCCATGCTCGAAAAAGGGAAGTGAGTCGGGAACGCGCCGGAGAATGTGGTAGGGCCGTTAGGCGACCGAAGGTCAACGTCGCGGCGAGCTATAACGGCCATTATTTGAAGCCGATGCTGGAAAAGGCGGGGTAAGAGATTCACACAGAGGCACAGAGAATTTCTAGCCCCCTCGTCCTAAATACACCCGACCCGTCATCCTGCCCCCCTCGTCATCCTGAACTTGTTTCAGGATCTTACTTCCAACCGCCCTCAATAAGTAAGATGCTGAACCAAGTTCAGCATGACGAAGAGAGAGATGCCGATGTGGGAATAGGCAAAGACTTTGCCGCGACGGTAAATACCCCCGTACTCCTCCCCTCACCAACCCAAAATCTCCCCTCTAAATCCCCACTGTCTTGCGCCAGTCATCTTCCTCTGCGATGAATGGACCAGAAACATTTTTGGAGAGTAAAATGCGCAAAGTATCGCCGTTTGTGTCCTCTGGCCTGCCTGTGTCTTTGGCGTTGGCATCCTGCCTGATCGCCGCGCCGTTATTGGCGCAAGGCGCGCCTGCCGCTGCCGCTGCTCCCACGCCTACTACCGCGCCCGCACCCGCCAAGCCGCCGATCAGCACCAGCGAAGGCTATCTCAAGGCTGGCCAAGCCGAGCTCGCACGGTTGGAGGCGGAGAAGCCCAACAATAATAAGGCGCGCAATGTCATCATCTTTATTGGCGACGGCATGGGCGTGAGCACATTGACCGCTGGCCGGATTTTTGAGGGGCAGCAGCTTGGCCTCGACGGCGAATCCTATGTCGCGCAAATGGACCTTTTGCCGCACACCGCCTTAGTCAAAACTTACTCCCACGATGCGCAAGTGCCCGACAGCGCGCCAACCGCGACCGCAATCGTCGCGGGCATCAAAACCAAAAATGGCGTGATTGGCGTTGGGCCCGAAGCAATCGAGAATGACTGCGCCGCGACCGCGCCGTTCAAGGTCCAATCCTTGTTCGGCATGGCGGAGGACCGGGGCCTTGCCACGGGCATCGTTTCCACCGCGACCATCACACACGCAACGCCAGCCTCGACCTACGCGCACACCGCGCAGCGCGATTGGGAAGTCGACGCCAATATGCCAGCCGCTGCCAAGGCCGCTGGCTGCACCGACATTGCCCGGCAGATGGTCGAATGGCCACATGGTGACGGGCTTGAGGTTATGCTGGGCGGCGGGCGTCAGCATTTCATTCCGGCGACAATGGCCGACCCCGAATATGCCGACAGGAAAGGCAAGCGCGCCGATGGCAAGGATTTGCCCGCAAGCTGGGTCGCCGCCAACCCCAAGGGCGCGTATGTCTGGAACCGCGACAGCTTCGCCGCCGTCGACGCCAAGAAAACGACCAAGCTGCTTGGCCTGTTTGAACCATCGCATATGCAGTTTGAGGCGGACCGGACAGCCGCAGGCAATAAAGAACCTTCGCTCGCCGAAATGACGACCAAGGCGATTGCGATGCTATCCAAGAACCAAAAGGGCTATGTCCTGATGGTGGAAGCGGGCCGGATTGACCATGCCCATCATGGCGGCAATGCCCGCCGCGCCTTGCAAGACACCGTCGCGCTTAACGCTGCGCTGAAGGCCGCGATGGAGAGTATCGATTTGCGCGAAACGTTGATTGTTGTCACATCGGACCATAGCCATGTGTTCACGATCGCGGGCTATCCCGAGCGCGGGAACCCGATCCTTGGCGTCGTGTCTGCGCCGATTGGCACGCCGACCTTGGCGATGGATGGAAAGGCCTATACCACCTTGGGCTATGCCAATGGCCCTGGCGCGGTGAATGCGGCCGAGCGCCCTGACCCGTCCAAACAGGACACCGAAGCGCTCAACTACCGTCAGCAATCGTTGATCAGCATGTTCGCCGAAACGCATGGCGGTGACGATGTCGTTGCCCGTGCAGCTGGCCCCAAGGCGCATCTGTTCAAGGGCACGATTGAGCAGAACACTATCTTCCACATCATGCGCGCGGCCCTCGGTTTTAAATAGGGGCGCGTTTCAAATAAGGCGGGGGCTTCAAATAAGGCCGCCTTGTAATCTTGGCAGTGCCGCCCACATCTTTGGGTGCGGGGGTACTGCACAAGAGGAAGCTTATGAAACGGATGATGACGATAGCCTTATTGTCGGTGGCGCTGGCAGGATGTGGTGAAGGCGGCGCGCTCAATGATACTGTGCAGATTAGCGTGCGTGAATCGCTAGTCGCGACGTGCACGACAGCGGCGGGTGAGCAGATTCCCGAAGGCATAAATGTGGATATCCGCGCCGTCTGCGGCTGCGCAGCGGACAAGGTCATGGATGGCCAAAGCGTGGCGGAACTCGTCTCTAACCCGCCCAGCCCCAGTGAAGCCATGTCGAAGGTGCAGGCTTGCTTGAAGGAACTTGGCCCTGTGAAGGTCGACGCCGCCGCCTAAATACAGTCCGAAGCGCCTGAACGGGCGCATGGCACGGAAAAATAATTGGGCTTTGCCTGCGGCGGGATATAGGGGCGGATGATGACTGGCCTTGCCCCTGTCCTGCGCGAAGCAACCGCTGCCCTAGAAGGCATCAGCCCGACACCGCGGTTAGACGCGGAGTTATTGCTGGCGCATGCGCTCGGCATGGATAGGTCCGCAATGCTGCTGCGGCAGCACGATATAAATGCGCCGGACAGCTATGCTGGCCTGCTCGCGCGCCGAATGGCTGATGAACCTGTCGCCTATATCACAGGGGTGCAGGCGTTTTGGGACCTTGAGCTGTGCGTCACGCCGGACGTGCTAATTCCGCGATCTGACAGCGAAACCCTGCTGGAGGCGGCGGTGGACTGGTTTGGCGAAGACAACGCGCCCATGCACATTGCAGACCTTGGCACTGGGTCAGGGGCGCTGTTGCTCGCGGCTTTGTCGATATTCCCGGATGCAGTGGGCATCGGCCTCGACGCCAGCGCAGGCGCCCTTGCGGTGGCCAGCGACAATGCCCAGCGTTTGCGCTTTACCGACCGCGCCCAATTTGAACGGCGCGATTGGACGAAGGCGGACTGGACCGAAGGGCTGGGACGATTTGACCTCATCTTATGCAACCCCCCGTATATTGAAGATGCCGCCGCGCTCGCGCCGATGGTATCGGACCATGAACCCCACAACGCCTTGTTTGCCGGAGCCGACGGCCTGAATGACTACCGAATCCTGATCCCGTCCTTGCCGCATTTGCTGCACGCGGGCGGAGTCGCGTTTTTTGAGATCGGTTACAATCAGGCCGATTCCGTGCGCGCGCTTGGTGCAGAGGCTGGGTATCTGACTGAATTGCGACATGATCTTGCCGGTAATCCACGCGTCATTCGCTTTTCGCTTGGAATCGAAGAATAGTAGGACTAGGACGAAAGGGCATCGCAGCAAAAAATCCTATTTGAAGGTCTTTTAGCGCGAAGCCGCCCCCCAGCGCAGATGGACAAAGTAGAAAGGTCAATGTTGACCTTCGCGCAACCTAAACCGGGTTCAGGGGTTCCATGCAATTGAAGTGCTAAAAAGAGGACGGGTCAGCCCTGATGAATACCAGCAACAGGCAGCAGCAGAACAACAATCGTCGGCGCGGCCGCAACAATAACAACAACCGGCAACAGAATAACAATCGTAGCGGTTTTGACTATCAAAACCAGATTGATAACCGTGCGCGCGGAAACGCGGCGCAGATGTTGGAAAAATACAAGAAGCTAGCACAAGATGCGCAGTTCAACGGTGACCGCGTGAATGCGGAATATCACCTGCAATTTGCCGACCATTATTTCCGCGTGCTCGCCGATTTCCGTGGTCGCCAAGATGCACGTCAGGAGCAGCAAGGTGAACGCCGCCCGCGCGACGATGCACGCGACGACAATCGCGATGATCGTGACGAATGGCAAAACGACAATCGCACGCCAAATTATGATCGCTCCCCCAATTACGATGACCAGCCTTCATCCGTGAACGATGGCGCGGAGGACGCGTCCGATGAGGAATCGAATGACAGAGAACCGCGCGGTCAGCAACGTGATATGCGCGCGCGCCGCTCGGAACGTAGTGAGCGCATTGACGGTATGGAGCGAACTGAGCGCAGCGAACGCTCGGCCAATAAAGGGCCACGCCGTCATCACAGTGAAGACATGGGCGATCCCCCTTCAGGTCTCGACCTTGCGGTCTTGCCGCCGTCAATTGCAATGTCTTCAAGCGAAGATGATGCCGCCGACAGGCCAGCGCGCAAGCCGCGCGCCCGCCGCCTAAAACCGTCCGGTGAAGATGAGGTTGCTACTGCGGCGGAATGATTTCGCCGGCACGGGCGTTACCCCGTTTCTGCGGAGACAGCAAAGCCAACCGCTGGACTAGCTTTCCGCGCTTTCAACCCGGCGGCAAGGGCCTTGGTTTGTGGTTTTCGTCTAACGCGACGAAGGTGAATAATCCTTCGGTGACCTTCACCTCTTGTTGGCCACGGGCGCGCGTGGCTATCACCTCAACCCGAACACCCATCGATGTCCGCCCGCGATGTTCAAGTGAGGCATAGACCGAGATAATGTCGCGCAACAAGATTGGCGCGATGAATTCCATTTTTTCGATAGCGACCGTGGCACAGGCACCCTGTGCAATCCGGCCCGCCAGTATGCCGCCCGCCTGATCCATCATGCCAAGCACCCAGCCCCCAAAGATGTGGCCATTGGCATTGATATCCGCAGGTCCCGGAATGACACGCAATACTGGGTCATTCCGCTGCGGAAGATTTTGAATATTTTCCGTCACCGGTCGACTTCATCTTCAAAGGGATCATCAATGGCCTCATCATGCCCCGACCCGCTGGATAAGAAAACAAGGCCCATCAACGCCGCCGTAAGCATGATTGCGCCAAAAATTGCGCCTGTGGTAGCGATAAAAAAATGGATGGAAACCATACCGTTCTGCCACCAGAATGCCCCCAAAGCGATGGCGGTCACAAGCAGTGTAACCGCAAACATCCATCGCATGAGACGCCAGTATCGCTGCCACGCGAAGTGAGCATAATCTGGATCATCGAGGCGGGAGGGGCGAGTCATGTCTTGATAAGGTCGCCTTATGCTATAAGTTCCATCAGGGGCAAGGACATAAGGGAGAGAGTCGATGACGATTTCTGCAATATTGGCCAATCACCATCGCAACGTGCTGACGGCATCGCCGCATGAAAGCGTTAGCGATGTCATATGCCGATTGTCCGAAAACCGGATCGGCGCGCTTCCCGTGGTCAATGACAAGGCTGTTATCGGTATCTTTTCCGAACGCGACATTGTGTATGGCATTGCCCAGCACGGCCCAGATTTTCTGACAAAGACGGTTGCCGATACCATGACCGCACCCGCCATTACCGTTGCGCCGGACACGGCTATATTGTCAGCTCTATCGCTGATGTCGAAACGGCGCATCCGGCATTTGCCTGTTATCAAGGATGATGCACTTGTGGGCTTCGTCTCCATCGGCGACCTAGTCAAACATCGGATCGAGAAAATCGAAACCGAAGCCGCCGCAATGCGCGATTATATCAGCATGGCATAAAAATCTCCGCCCTGTAACGTTATCGCGGTTGCGAAGGTGTCGTCACATTGCCGGGAGAGGCAGCTGCGGGCTGCGTCGTTACTGGCGGGACCATGATGTTATTGGCAGGGTTATAAGCAGGCTTTGGAGCATATCTCATATTCCAATCCGCCAAATCTCGTTCATATTTTGCATAGACATCGTAGAAATTGACAAACACATTGTCGATATCGACAAGGCTGCCCATGGCATATTCGGGCAAGGCCTCTTTGGGCACCTGATTGACCTCTTGCAGCTTGCGTAACGCCATATCGCAATATTGCGCGCGCACAGGCGGCAACGCGAAATAATTGTACAAATCCGTCATACGCGTATCGCGAAGGCGTAGACCATTCTGCTTTGGATAACGCTTAACATATTCGCGATCCACCGACCTGCTGGTTTTCGAGAGCAGCACCTTATGAATCACAATGAACTTATTATACTCGGTCGCGATTTGTCCCCATACGGGCCCCTGGCAGTTGAGCGCAGCTACGTTGAGCGCAGACCGGAAATGCCAAATCTGCTCGTCGCGACTTAGCCCGCGATTGGGGGTTGTGCGAATGCCATCAACACCGACGGGCGGTAGGACCATCGACAAGGCAGCGCCGCCCGGTGGTAACGGCATAGTAGGCGCAGCGAGCGACGGGGAAGAAAGCTGAACTGGAGCAGGCGCGACCTTTACGGGCGGTGGTGCACACGCGGCAACGGCAGTGACGAGGATGAGTGTTGCTAGATTTCTGACGCCCCGGTGCATTGTTTGATCTCCGATATTCCGAGATTAATTACAACAAGGTTTTCCTCGGAAAGAAAAGCCCAGTTCGACCAAATCCCCAATAAAAATGGCCCAGTGGTAAACCACTGGGCCATAATGATGCGTTCGATTTGAACCGCCAATGATTATTCGCGGTTGCCTAAGAAGCTGAGCAAAAATTGGAACATGTTGATGAAGTCGAGATAGAGGGTCAGTGCAGCCATGACTGCGGCCTTACCAATCATCTCGGGACCTTGCAGGTAAAAATACTCATTCTTGATACGCTGGGTATCATAAGCTGTAAGACCAGCGAAGATGAGCACACCTGCGCTGCTAATCACCCAACCCAATGTGTCAGATCCGACGAAGATGTTCACGATTGATGCCACGATCAAGCCGACCATACCCATCACGAGGAAGCTTCCCCAACCGCTCATGTCCTTCTTCGTGGTATATGCCCACAGGCTGAGGCCAGCAAATGCAGCCGATGTCGCAAAGAAAGTCTGCGCGATGGATTCACCGGTGAACATCATAAAGATGCGCGCCATTGAAAGGCCCATCAGGACCGCAAAGCCCCAGAACATGGCTTGAAGCGTTGCTGCCGAAAACTTGCCCTGCCCGAAGCTCATTACCATTACGACCGCCAAAGGCGACAGAATGATGACCCAGCTCATCAAGCTTGGGTTAAGCATAAGATTTTGCGCCAGTTCGGTTTGCGCAAACAACATCGCGACGATACCAGTCAGCAATACGCCCGACGCCATATAGTTATAAACCTTGAGCATGTGCGAACGCAGACCAGCGTCAAAAGCGGCGTCACCGGCGCGTGCGCCGACACCTGCAAGACTTGACTGGGTCCCGGTTACCCGTGGATCGGACCACTGTGCCATGACTTATTTCTCCTCAAACCACGGCAATATAGCCGCATATCGAGTATATTGGATGAATTTGCTCCAGATTCAAGTAAAACACGACACGCAAAGTAGCGTTTTTTTGCTGATGGTAATGGATAGGAATTCCGAAACGGGAATGATGTTTTACCCAAGGCTGTCATACCGCCTCTGGGTACATCATCGATCCTATCGTAAATCGGGTTGCACGGCTTGGCTGTTCTGCTAGCCATAAAGCTATAGGGCGCCAACAGCCTAATAGGGAGAGTGATGTGCGTGTGACGGCCGAAGGTGAAAACAACAACGTCGTTTTACAAAAATCCGAAGCGCCATTGCCCGAGGCAAGCAGCTACAGCTGGTATGTACTGTTGGTGCTGGTTGTCGTTTACATCCTCAACTTCATTGACCGACAAATCCTCAGTATCTTGGCGGTTGATATTAAGGCCGATCTTGGCCTGACCGATGCCGATATGGGCTTTTTGGGCGGGGCGGCTTTTGCAGTGTTTTACGCTTTGTTCGGCATTCCGCTCGGCCGCCTTGCTGACAATTGGAGCCGAGTGAAGCTCCTATCTATCGGCCTTGCCTTATGGTCTATCATGACTGCCGTATCAGGCTTTGCGCGCAATCAAGCCGAGTTGACCATCGCACGCATGGGCGTTGGCGTCGGCGAGGCGACCGCAAGCCCAACAGCTTATTCTCTAATTTCCGATTATTTCCCGAAACGCCAGCGCGCGACCGCGCTCGCAATTTATTCTTCCGGCCTGTATATTGGTGGCGGCGTGTCGTTATTCATTGGCGCGCTCATCGTTCAAGGCTGGAACGAAGCCTATCCGCAAGGTGGCCCACTTGGACTGGTGGGTTGGCAAGCGGCGTTTCTCGCCGTTGGTATTCCAGGTGTCTTGGCAGGATTATGGGTCGCAAGCCTTCGCGAACCAAAACGCGGGGCGATGGACGGCCTAAGTACACCTGCGCACCCTGCGCCTTTCCGCGCGTTTGTTGGCGACTTGTCGATGATCGTACCACCATTCACTTTGTTGGGCGCGTGGCAGCGCGGGCCTGCGGCACTGGCCATCAACGTGGCAACGGGCGCAGCAATAGCAGCCTTTGCTTATTGGATGATCCAACTCACTGGCAATTTCCCGCAATGGTCCGCCGTTGGCTTTGGCTATTACGCGGTCTTCTCATGGGCATCGACGCTCCGCGCCAAGGATACTGCGACTTTCCGCCTGATTTGGGGCACACCTGCATTTATCTACACAACAATTGGGTACGGCCTCGTAGCTTTGACATCCTACGCGCTTGCCTTCTGGTCCGCGCCTTATGCTGAAACTGTGCTGGGTTTGCCTAAGCAGCAGCTGGCCTTTATTCTTGGTGCCAGCGGCGCGCTAAGTGGCTTTTTGGGCGTCATTATCGGCGGAGCGATTGCAGATGGCTTGCGGAAGAAAAATCCCTCTGGGCGCATATTGGTCATCATTATGGGCGTTGTGGGACCAATCATTCCCATTGCAATCGGCTTCACCACAGATAACGCGGTCTTGTTCTACGTCATGAACTTCTTGGCCGGCATCCTCGGCGCGACGGCACTTGGTGCGGCCGCAGCCACGACGCAAGATCTTGTCCTGCCACGCATGCGTGGCACGGCAACGGCAGCGTTTTTCCTTGGCACAACGCTCGTTGGCCTATCGTTCGGTCCTTATATGGTCGGGCAGATTTCCGACCTGGCCGGAAATATGGTTGATGATAAGCTAGTCGGCAATTTGCGCGTTGGTATCTTGTCACTCATTGCCGTCGCACCTATTGCTTTAGCCTTATTGATTGCTGCCTATCGCACGGTGCCAAAGGCCGAGCAGACAATCGTCGAGCGTGCACGGGACGCAGGTGAACCCGTTTAATCGAACGATTAAATTCGTCTTGACGTCTGCGTCAACTTACTGCCATTGATGGGTATAAGCCACAGGACAATTTTGCAGGGGATTTTTCCATGTCACTCGATACCATTCCACGCAGTGCCTATAATGAAGATCATGAGGCGTTTCGCCAGTCAGTGCGTCAGTTCCTTTTGAAGGAAGTCGCGCCTTACGCGAAGCAGTGGCAGGAAAATGGTATCGTTCCCAAATCCATCTGGCCCAAAGCTGGCGAAATCGGGATGTTGTGCCCAACTGCGCCCGTCGAATATGGCGG
>NZ_CAMAYF010000035.1 GCF_945862485.1 Sphingorhabdus sp. EL138 | reverse complement strand
GTGGCGCGTTGGCTTGCGACTTTTGATCGTGCGGCTAGTGGCGATGGCATGGTGCCACAGGGGCTCCATTGGTGCTTATGCGTACCAGATGCCGCGACGGCGCAACTTGGCCCTGATGGACATCCCGTGCGTGATGACAGCCAAGCCAGTTTTCTTCCACCAATAGCTTTGCCGCGCAGAATGTGGGCATCCAGCAAAGTGGATTTTTTTGCGCCTTTACATATTGGTGAAGCAGTTACCCGCACTTCGCGCATACAATCCATCACCGAGAAATCAGGCGGTTCCGGCCAACTGGTATTTGTTGATGTGGCGCATGAAAATTTTGGCGAGGCAGGGATTGCGGTTCGTGAGGTGCAGAGCATTGTATATCGTGAAGCCGCTGCGCCTGACGCGCCTTCTTCGCCGCCCAAAGCGGGTCCAGGGAGCGTCAATTTAGAGGGTTGGAGCAGCTACCGGATGCTGACGCCAAGCGAGCCGATGCTCTTCCGTTTCTCCGCGCTAACATTCAACAGCCACCGGATTCATTATGATTTGCCTTATGCGCAAGATGAAGAGCGGTATCGTGGCCTTGTCGTCCATGGTCCGTTGACCGCGACATTATTACTGGATTTGGCGCGGCGGGAATTCGGCGACAATACGCTCGCACATTTTACCTATCGAGGCCTTTCGCCTGCCATTTGCGGCGAGGCTTTGCACCTCGTGATGCGCGCCTCAGGTAATGAAATCGAAATGGCGGCTTTTGCTGCCGACGGACGGCAAGTGACTGCCGCAACAGCTCAAAGGAAATGATATGATCACTGAAAGCGAAGACATTAGCGAAATCCGCCGTGCAGTGCAGGCTTTATGCGCTGAGTTTCCAGGTGCTTATTGGCGGGAAAAAGATAGCGAACGCGCTTATCCGGCCGAATTTGTCGATGCGCTGACCAAAGCAGGGTTTCTCGCCGCCCTGATCCCGGAAGCTTATGGTGGTTCGGGGCTAAAGCTTGATGCCGCAGCCGTGATCATGGAAGAAATTCAGGCAGCTGGCTGCAACGGCGCGTCCGCCCATGCCCAGATGTACATCATGAACACGTTGCTAAAATATGGCAGCGAAGAACAGAAGCAGGAATATCTGCCACGTATCGCGACAGGCGAGCTGCGCCTGCAGGCCTTTGGTGTGTCCGAACCGACCAGCGGCACCGATACGCTTTCCTTGCGGACGGTCGCTGTGCGGGACGGTGACGAATATGTCATCAATGGCCAAAAGATCTGGACCAGTCGCGCGGAATATTCTGACCTAATGATGTTGCTGGCACGTACAACTCCGCGTGAAGACGTGGCAAGTAAGACCGAAGGGCTCTCCATCTTTTTGGTCGATATGCGCAAAGTGGTCGGGAACGGCATGACCATCAAGCCGATCCGTACGATGATGAATCATTCAACAACGGAAGTTTTCTTTGACGATATGCGGATTCCAGCGTCTGCACTGATCGGTGAGGAAGGCAAGGGGTTCCGCTATATTCTCTCGGGCATGAATGCAGAGCGCATATTGATTGCTGCGGAATGCATTGGTGACGCCAAATGGTTTATCAAGAAAGCGAGCGACTACGCCAGCGAGCGCAATGTTTTTGGCCGCGCGATCGGCCAAAATCAGGGCGTCCAGTTTCCTATCGCCCGTTGCTATGCGCAAATGTGCGCGGCGGAATTAATGGTGCATCATTCGGCACAGGTATTTGACGCTGGAGGCAACCCGGGCGCAGAGGCGAATATGGCTAAGCTCCTTGCGTCCGAAGCCAGCTGGGCCGCCGCCGACATGTGCGTCCAAACGCACGGTGGCTTTGGCTTTGCTGAAGAATATGACGTCGAACGCAAGTTCCGCGAAGCACGCCTCTATACCGTTGCCCCGATCAGCACCAACCTGATCCTAAGTTATCTTGCCGAGCATGTTCTCGGCCTTCCCCGCAGCTATTAATTGAAAGGATTTATGAAATGAAAATCGACAACACTACCGCAGCAGTCGTTACCGGCGGCGCATCCGGCCTTGGTCGTGCTTCGGCTGAAGCACTGGCTGCATCCGGCATCAAAGTTGCCATATTTGACCTGAATGAAGAAACCGGCACCGAAGTCGCCAATGCTATTGGCGGCGTGTTCTGCAAGGTTGATATCATGGACGAAGACTCGGTCGTGGCCGGCTTTGAAAAAGCGCGTGCTGCGCATGGTCAGGAACGTATTACGGTCCATTGTGCCATGGCGACACGGCGCGGGAAAACGCTGGCCTTTGACAAGGAGGCCGGCAAGCTAAAGCGCCTTTCGACTGAAGATTATGCTTATGGCGTTCACGGTATCTTGATTGCCAGCTACCGCATCGCGTCTTTGTCCGCCGAGGGTATGGCAACGCTGGAACCATTGGAAGATGGTGAGCGTGGTGTAATCGTATTGACCGCTTCTGTCGCTGCACAGGACGGACAAATTGGTCAGGTGACTTATGGTTCGGCCAAGTCTGGCGTAAATGGTCTGGTCCTGCCAATGGCGCGTGACCTCATGGATCTTGGAATTCGCGTCAACTGCATCATGCCAGGCATTTTCTCGACGCCGTTAATGTTGGGTGCCAAGCCACAAGTGCTGGAAAGCCTGGCCGCATCGGTGCCTTTCCCAAAACGCCTTGGCAAGCCTTCCGAATTCGGAAGCTTGGTTATGGAATTTGTCCGTAACAGCTACTTTAATGCGCAAAGCATTCGTCTTGACGGTGCCATCCGGATGGCACCACGCTAAATTGATCGAAGGGACTGAATGATGTCTACCGCATATATCGTCGACGCATGCCGCACACCGCGCGGCATCGGTAAACAGGGCAAAGGCGCGCTCGCACATTTGCATCCGCAAGAGTTGGGGGCGACGGTATTGCGGGCAATTCGTGATCGTAATGCTCTCGACACTTCAAAGGTGGATGACATCATCTGGTCGACAAGCCAGCAACGCGGCAAGCAGGCGGGCGACCTTGGTCGCCTGTCGGCGCTTTGGGCAGGTTATGACCTGAAAGCCAGCGGCGTTACGCTCGACCGTTATTGTGGTGGCGGGATCACAAGCGTTAGTTTTGCTGCAGCGCAAATTATGGCTGGCTTTGAAGATGTCATCATTGCTGGTGGCACAGAGATGATGAGCCATCATGCCGAATGCGACGCTTGGGAAGTTGGCACCGAATATGTTCCGCTTGGCAAGGCGCGGGGCAATCATGCCCTGCATCAGGACCATCCGATTTCGCATGTAGGTGTCGCTGCTGACGCCATCGCTGCCATGGAAGGCATTAGCCGCGCCGAACTTGAAGAGCTGGGCGCCGATAGCCAGCGTAAAGCCAAGGTGGCAATCGATGAAGGCCGTTTCGACAAGAGCGTTGTTCCGGTCCATAACGCAGACGGGTCTGTCGCATTGGACAAAGAGGAATATCCTCGCCCGTCCACTACATTGGAGAGCCTTGCTGCATTGAAGCCTGCATTCGTGGCAATTGAGCAGATCGAAGCTAGCCCGGATGGCACCAATATGCGGCAGATGATTGAACGCAAATATCCAGATTTGCAATGGGAGCCGATGCATCACGCTGGAACCAGTTCGGGCGTTGTTGATGGCGCTGCGGCTTTGCTGCTGGCGTCGGAAGCTGCGATGAAAGAAAATGGCTGGAAACCGCGCGCGCGTATTGTCGCTTCGGTAAACGTCGGTGATTGCCCGACGCTCATTTTGAATGCACCTGCACCCGCAGCGCGCAAGGCGCTTGAGCGTGCGGGCCTAAGCGTTGCAGACATTGATGTTTGGGAAATTAACGAGGCATTTGCCGTCGTGACAGAAAAGGCGATCCGCGACCTTGGGATTGACCGCAATAAAGTGAACATTAACGGCGGTTCAATAGCTTTAGGGCATCCGATTGGCGCGACTGGTTCGATCCTCATTGGAACAGCCCTCGACGAACTGGAGCGCTCAGGTGGACGTTACGCACTGATAACCATGTGTGCATTTGGCGGCATGGCGCCGGCGATGATCATTGAACGTATCTAAACGCGATCCGCGAATAACACTAAAGGGGTAAGAAGAATGCCAGGCGTTTTGGATGGCGTGACCGTTATCGAACTTGCGGGAATTGGACCTGCGCCATTTTGCGGCATGATGTTGGCCGATCATGGCGCGCGCGTTATTCGGGTGGAACGTCCGGGTCATGCAGGACGTTTCGGCGGAGGGGGAAATCGCGATATTCTCAACCGCAACCGTGAGCGCATTGAACTTGACCTGAAAAACCCTGAAGCAATTGCGCAGATCAAGGATTTGGCAAAATCCGCCGATGCCCTCATCGAAGGATATCGGCCGGGGGTGCTCGAACGGCTTGGCATTGGCCCAGATGTGTTGCTCGCTATCAATCCAAAGCTTGTCATTGGCCGGATGACGGGCTGGGGACAAGAGGGGCCTATGGCTCCGCTTGCCGGGCATGATATCAACTATATCGCCTTGTCAGGCGCGCTCCATTCATATGGGCGCAAGGGTGAAAAGCCGACATTCGCAACGAACGCAGTCGGGGATTTTGGTGGCGGCGGCATGATGCTTGCCTTTGGCATTGTGGCGGCGGTTTTGCACGCTCGTTCTGGAGGCGTTGGACAAGTTGTCGATTGCGCTATGGTTGATGGAGCAGCCATCTTGTCAGCCATGACATTCACATTCTTAGCTAACGGCCAATGGCAGGATGAACGCGGCGTCAACCTGCTCGATAGTGGTGCGCATTTCTACGATACGTATGAAACCAAGGACGGCAAATGGATTTCGCTAGGGTCAATTGAACCGCAGTTTTACGCACTGTTGCTTGAGAAAACCGGCCTAGCTGCGGATCCTGATTTTGCGCAGCAAATGGATCAGTCGCGTTGGGGGGACTTGAAGGATCGCATGACAGAGGTCATTCGCACCAAAACACGCGACCAATGGTGTGCGATCATGGATGGCACCGATATCTGCTTTGCGCCCGTGCTAAGCCTTAGGGAAGCACCGCAGCATCCTCACATGGCGATGCGGGGCACATTTGTTGAAGATGCAGGCATTGTCCAGCCAGCGCCCGCGCCGCGTTTTTCAGCGACCCCTGCCGGCCCCGTGAAAATGGCTGGCCGATAGAGACTAGCTGGCAACTTCTACTTCTTCAATCTTAGGTGGCGCTCCAAGCGACAGCATGAGTATGATGGCAACTATCACACCACATACGAGCGATAGGAGCACTGCGTCATAGTTTCCAATTGCATCAAACGCTATGCCCACCAACCATGACGCAATACCGATTGCGAAACCATAGACGCTGATCAAGATGCCGAAAATAAGGCCATAACGACGTGTACCGAAATAGCGGCTCGACAAATAGGCTAAGGCATCAACCTCACTGCCCATGCCAAGGCCAATCAAAACGGCAAGTGCCGCAGCCGTCGTGAAATCCATTGGCAACAGCAATAGCCATAAGCATGCCAGAGCGGGCAGAGCGAAGGCAATGGCGGTGACAAGTCGTGTTGGCAACATATCATAGAGAAAGCCTGTGCCCAAGCGCCCCACGATCATTGCAGGCCCTACGAATAAGGCAACCGACGCAGCTTCGCTTCTGGACAGTCCGGCGTCGGCAAGCATCGGTTGCAAATGTACGATGAACGTACCGACGCATGACGCAATCAGGAAAAAGGCAAAAACCATTTTCCACAAAACAAGCGATCCGATCACTTCTTGCCAATCGCGGCTTGGTCCTTTGGTGGAAGCTTCTTTAGCTATTATAGGGCTGTGCTCGGGAAGAAATAGCCAGCATGGAATGATCAGTAACAGGAAAGAGAAAGCTCCAATCAGCGGGTAAACGCCGCGAACGCCTGCAACACCCTCAAGCGCTAGAACGATATGTGGGATAGTGCTGACCAAAATACCTGCGCCAGCCAGCGACGTCGCAAGAGCAAGTCCACGCCTTTTAGAAAAATGCTCAACAACCAGTTTTGTAAATAAAACAGAGCTTATACCTGACCCCGCAATCGTAAAGAGCGTGTAAGCGAGATACCAGCTCCATATATTCTCGTTTACCAATCCCAATGCAGCAGTGCCTAATGCGAATGCAAATATCCCAGGCAACGCGATTTTGCGCACAGGATATTTGTCCGCCAGTATGCCGACGACGATATTCGTAAAGGGGTTGATGAAACTGGATATGGTAAGGGCAAACGCAATGTCGCCTCTTGACCAGCCATAAGCATCACCCAGAGGCTTTACCATCGCGCCTAGTACATGAAAATGCGTTCCCCCTAACGCGATTGCGACAGAGACGGCAAAGAGCATTCCAAGCTTTGCAGAATTCGACATGGGCAGCACGCGGTCAGTCATTGTATAACCTTACAGACATCTAGGGGCTACCGCCCTCTTTGATACGTAGGAGCCCGCTTCTCGAGTTTAAGCGGCCTCCAGCAACTTTTTAAGTTCAGGTTGGCTCGGTTTCATTGACGGTGTGCGCGGGAATTCCTCGACAGCAAGCAACTTCGTTGGAACTTGATAAGCGGTTAGCTTCTCTCGCAGAAATGTTCGCAGATCATCTTCCGTTAGTGAATGCCCTGAACGGACCCGATATCCGGCCGCCGGAACTTGGCCGAGGCGCGGGTCGGCCAATGCGACAACACAGGCTTCAAGCACGTCCGGGTGCGATTCCATCGCCTTGACCACATCATCTGGCATAATCTTGAACCCGCCCCGGATAATCGCATTGTCCGCGCGACCGAGAATCCACAGGAACTGCTGTTCATCCATGCTGGCAAGATCGGTAGTTCTGACCCAATTAGTGCCGTCACCCAAATGCTTCGCACGCAATTCCAGTAGGCCTTTTTCTCCGAACGGAACTGGATTGCCTGTTTCAGCATTCACTACCCGACCTTCAACGCCAGGGTTCATCCGGCCAACGCTACCGCGCCGATCAGCACCATATTTTTGGAAGTCGGGAAGTGTCCAACCAGCAACGCCGCCTGCAAATTCTGTGGCACCATAATTCTGGAGAACAGGAACGCCGTAAATTTCAAAAAACTGGTCGGCCAAGCTCGGATCAAGAGGCGCTGTTGCTGTCCGGAAGACCGCAAGGCTGGAAAATGCCTCTTTTGGGACCTTGGCATCGATAATCATGCGCAATGCCGATGGCGGGGCCCCAACGACCCTCGGTTGATGACGTTGGATGGCGTCGACAAATTCGGTTACGCGAAAACGGTCAAGCATACATGCCTTGCGTCCCGCCGAGAGCGTTACAAATAGGCCGAAAATTCCGCCAATATGTGAGAAGGGTGTATTGGCAATCGTCACAGCCCGCGACAGCTTTGGTGGCGCAGTGACGTCACGCTTCTCATACACAGCGGCATCGAGAACCATTTTGGAGAAATTTGCGGCTGGAAGCGGAATGCGTTTAGGTGTTCCGGTTGTGCCGCTTGTAAGCATTTCGATGCCCACACCCGCTGCATCAATGTGGAAATCTGTCCCCGTCATTTCGAAAAGGACTTTGACGGGGATGGCAGGATCGGTTGTAATATCCAAGCACAAGGCCCCTGTCTGACGCGCCGCTTCCCGAATTTCAGGACGTTCCCAATCAATACTTTGGCCGATGATAACAGGTGTTTTCAGTGCGACGATATCATGCACAAGTTTGTTTTCAGGCAATGCCGGATTGAGTGTGACAACGCAGCGGTCATTGATAATGGTGCCGATGATAACTGCGGCCATCTGGGGTGTATTGCGCAATATTTCGCCAATTCGAGCACCCGAACCGATATTGTTCTTTTTAAGTACATCCTCAACGGCGTCTATGATAGCGGTGAGATCGCCCCAGCTGTACCATTTTTGCTCATATTCCAGCGCGGGTTCGGAGGGGTCAATCGTCAGGACATTTCGGACGATCGAACTCAAACTAACCATATGCAAAATCCCAATGTGAGTCGATTGATTTAATGTATAACGGATTTATATGAATCGCATATTCTAAAAGCAAGAAACTTCAGAACGCACGTTTATAGGAGAGACTACATCATGACCCAGTTTAGTGATAAAGTGGCAGTAATTACAGGTGCTGGCCGCGGAATTGGACGCGATACAGCACTTCTTCTGGCCTCGGAAGGTGCTAAAATCGTCGTCAATGATTTGGGCGGTGGACCACAGGGGGGCGGCAGCGACTCATCCTTTGCACAACAGGTCGTGGACGAAATTGTCGCTGCGGGCGGAACTGCAGTTGCCGAAACGTCGAGCGTGGCATCAATGGCAGGCGGCAAGGCTGTCGTTGAATGCGCCATGGACCATTATGGCCGCCTTGATTTCCTGATCAACAATGCGGGCATCATCCGTCCACGCCGTATCACTGAAATGAGCGAGGAAGATTTTGACACAGTTTTAGCGGTCAACCTGAAAGGCTATTTTGCGACTATTCGGGCGGGAGCCGAATATCTCAAGCGTCAAGGCGGAGCGATTATTAACCTCAGCTCGCCGTCTGGATTTGGGCATTGGGGTATGGCAAATTACAGCGCCGCCAAGGAAGGTGTGGTTGGCATGACACGATCCGTCGCGCGTGAGCTGGGCGAATTTGGCGTCCGTTGCAATGCGGTCAGGCCGGTTTCGCAGGCGACGACAATGGCTATTCCAGAAGTGTATGAGACGATTACGTACCAGCACCAAACTTTGGGCATACCGCATCTATCAAACCAGTGGCTGCTGCCCCATGGTGAAGAAGCGCCTCCTCATTCCGTCGCGGCAGTTTTGGCTTGGCTATGCTCACCCTTGTCGGAGAACATTAACGGCCGCGAGGTTTATATATTTGGCGCACAAGTCGCCTTGGTGCAGGAACCGGAACTTATTCGTAACCAATTTAAGGCGGGCGGCTGGACATGGGACGGAATTTGTGACCCCGCGGTTACGGGCGCGCTGACCTATGATATCAGAAATCGGTATAAGGGGCTGAAGCCCGTCTGAGTTGAATTTTGCTAGCTGCTATATCAGCCAATAAAGGTGCAATTGATGAATTTTGAACTTGCCGAAGAGCATCGCATGTTAAAAGATTTGGTCCGCAAATTTGTGGATTCCCAACTGCTTCCGCTTGAAGGCGAGGTTTTGGCTCGGGATACGGCTGGTAAGGGCAGTTACCTGACCAAGGAAGAACAGGCGCGCGTTGATGTGGTGTCTAAAGATCTCGGTCTTTGGGGGTTAGATGCACCTGAAGAAGTCGGCGGCATGAATTTGCCGATGGTGGCGATGGTTGGGGTCGGTGAGGAATTGGGTCGGACTGCGACGCCGTATACACTGCCGCCAGACTCTCCCAATTTGCGTATGATGATGGCGGCTGCGGACGAAAAGCAGCGCGAACATTATCTTGCGCCTTATGTGCGCGGTGAAACCATTTCTGCCATTGGCATTTCGGAGCCTGGGGCTGGCGCTGATCCGCAATTGATGAAAACCACCGCCGTCCAAGATGGTGATGACTGGATCATTAACGGCCGCAAAATCTGGATTACCAAAGCGGATGAAGCCCATTTTACCATCTTGATGGCCGTAACCGATAAGAACGCGAATGGCCGCAATGGCATGTCTGCATTTTTGGTGGACCGCGATACGCCCGGGTTCAACGTGTTACGTAAAATCCCGATGATTGACGGCAGCGCGACCTATGAAATTGCGCTTGACGATTGCCGTGTTCCGGGTTGGAAATTGCTTGGGACGCGCGGGCAGGGTTTTCTGCCCATGCAGGTGCGGCTTGGCACGCGGCGTATTGAAATGGCGTCCTGGTCGATCGGCATGGCGCAGCGCGCGTTGGATATGATGATTGAATATGCGCCACAGCGCGTCACATTTGGCAAGCCTTTGTCTTCGCGTCAGACGGTTCAAAATTGGATAGCCGATGCCGCCACACGCATTCATGCCATGCGTTTGATGACCTATGACTGTGCGTGGAAAATCGATGAAGGACGCGACACGCGGCAGGAAATTTCGATGATCAAATCCTATTGTACCGAAGCGGCATATGACATCGTCGACCATGCGATGCAGATGTTCGGTGGCATGGGCATGACACGCGAAATGCCGCTATATCTGCTTTCAAACAAGCTGCGTACCATGCGCATTTACGATGGACCAAGCGAGATTCACAATTGGGTGGTCGCCCGCGATTTGCTCGGGACCCGCGAGTGACCGAGGTGCAAGGAAAATTTATAGTTCGAACCGACATACAAAATCATGTCGGAACGATCAGTTTTTCGTGCCCACCTTATAATCATGTGTCCGTCGAATTGCTTCGTGCGATGGCAGACCAGATTCTTGCGCTGGACGAAGTTGACGATTGCCGGGTAGTTATCTTGCGTTCGGAAGGTAAAGTTTTTTGCGCGGGTGCGGACTTCAAC
>NZ_CAMAYF010000034.1 GCF_945862485.1 Sphingorhabdus sp. EL138 | reverse complement strand
AAGGGTCCGAACCGTTAAGTTCAATATGTCCCCGACTGGTCGGACGGCAGGGGTTGTGCGACAGCAAAAATGCCGAAAATGGATCAGGATTCAGCAGTTTGCGTTCCGACAAGGGCGTCTTAGTGTAACTCACTGGGCTAAAATAAAGCTGCAAATTGGGGTGCTCTTTGCTCGCATCACTGCGCACGAAACCGCCACTTTGATTAACGCTCAACGACAAAGGCCCTGCGCGGTCAGCGACATAGCGCAAGCCCGCAAGCAACTTGCCAAAAAACGGGTGAAGCACATCGTTCAACGTCGCCGTCCGGACCTTATAGAAATAGGAGACGGCAATATGGTCCTGCAAATTGTGGCCCACCGCTTTTGCATCCATTAGCGGCGTAATGCCCGCATTTTTCAGATGATCCGCAAGTCCTATGCCCGACAGCATAAGCAATTGGGGTGAATTAATGGCGCCGCCTGAAAGGATGACTTCGCGCCGTGCCTTCGCCTCTTTGCGCACGCCTTTGCAGGTGTAAGCCACCCCTACCGCGCGCTGCCCATCAAATAATATCCGCGACACATGCGCTAAGGTCTGAAGTTTCAACGTCTTGCGTTTTCGCGCCGGATGCAGAAACGCATTCGCCGTGGAGGCACGCCAACCGCCGCGCGTGTTGATTTGATAATAGCCTACGCCCTCTGGTCGCCCGCCATTAAAGTCACTGCTGGCGGGAAAGCCTAATGCCTGCGCGGACTCGATAAAGCTGCGACAGATCGGGTGCGCAAATGGTGATATATCCGTGACATGCTGCGGTCCGCCCTTGCCGTGATGCGCGCTGTGCCAGTCGAAATCCTCCGACTTTTTGAAATAAGGCAAGACATCGTCCCAGCCCCAGCCTTGGTTGCCCAAAGCTTTCCAGTCATCAAAATCACGCGGCTGTCCGCGCACATAGACCATGGCGTTGATTGAACCCGACCCGCCGATTACCTTACCGCGCGGCCAATAGCTTCGCCTGCCGCCAAGCGCCTCAACCGGTTCGGTATCGTACATCCAGTTAATCCGCTTATCAAAAAAAGTGCGGCCATAACCAATGGGCATCTGAATCCAGATGGACCGGTCGCTGCCGCCTGCTTCGAGTAACAAGACACTATATTTGCCGTCTTCGGTCAGGCGGTTGGCAAGCACACAACCCGCCGTGCCTGCGCCGACGATGATATAGTCGAATTCTTCCGTCACTGAACTGGGTGCTGCGTCATCTCGAGATGGAGCATGTTACCCGTATATGGGTTGGCGCGTGCCACATCTTCATTTAATTCGACCCCTAAGCCCGGCGCGGTCGACGGGATGACATGCCCCTCCTCAAACCGGATCGGCGATTTCAAAATTTCCGTGTGAAAGCCACCCCAAGTCTCAATGCTTTCAAGGATCAGGAAATTTGGCGAGCAGGTCGCAATTTGGATGTTAGCCGCGCCCACAATCGGGCCGCAATATAAATGCGGCGCGATCTGCACATGATCAACCTCCGCCATGGCGGCTATCTTCTTGGCTTCCAATATGCCGCCGACCCGCCCGAGATTCATTTGTAAAATCGCCGCTGCACCTGCACGTAACAACCGCGCGAAATCATATTTTGTCGTCAACCGTTCACCCGTTGCAACAGGGATCGACGTTGCCCTTGCCACCTTGGCCATTTCTTCGGGCGCATCGGGTGGCACGGGTTCTTCCAACCACAAAGGATCAAAAGGCTCTAGCCGCTTGGCAAGACGAATAGCGCCCGCCGCCGTCATTTGACCGTGCGTGCCGAATAACAAATCTGCCTTCATGCCGACCGCTTCGCGCAAAGATTTTGCAAAGCGTTCGCACAGATCCAGCGCTTCTAATAACAATTGCCGCCCATCAAACGCCGAATATGGCCCTGCTGGATCAAATTTCAAAGCGGTGAAGCCTTGGGCTAAATATTCCGCCGAACGCTCCGCCGCCAGATCGGGGTCGTGATACACATCTGTTTTGTCGCCGGGTCGCGGATAGATATAGGTGTAGGCGCGCAGCCGTTCATGGACTTGCCCGCCAAGCAACTTGTACACTGGCTTGTTCGCTTCTTTGCCGATGATGTCCCAACAGGCCATTTCGAGCGCCGATAAAACCCCCATCAATGTCAAATCGGGATGCTGGGTAAAACCGCTGGAATACACTCTACGCCACATATTTTCGATGTCGTGCGGATCATTGCCCGCGACATAACGCGCAAACACATCCTCTATCATTTTGGCGACGAGATGCGGTTCAAACGGCACGCAATAGGCCTCACCAATGCCCGACACACCGCTGTCGGTCGTTATTTTGACGAACACAAAATAGCGTCCGCCAAAATGCGGCGGCGGATTGCCTACGACGAAGGTTTCAATGTCAGTCAGCTTCATGCGGTGCGAAACCCGCTGATCGATTTAATTTCCAGAAAATCGCGGACGCCAAATTCGCCATATTCGCGGCCATTGCCCGACTGTTTATACCCGCCAAAGGGCGCCATATAATCCTGGCTCGTGCCATTAATGCTCACACCACCTGCGCGCATCAACCGCGCTACACGGCGCGCACGCTCCATGTCGTTCGTTTGCACATACGCATAAAGCCCATAGGGTGAGTCATTCGCGATAGCGATGGCGTCTGCTTCATCTTTAAAGGGAATCAGGACAAGCACGGGCCCGAACACTTCTTCTTGCGCGATACGCATCTTGTTATGGACGCCGGCAAAAACCGTAGGCTTCACATAATAGCCGCGGTTAAAGCCCTCGGCCCGGCCAGTGCCACCTGCAACAAGCTGCGCGCCCTCATCAATTCCGACCTGAATGAGGCCCTGGATCTTGTCATAATGTGCCTTGCTGACCACTGGGCCATAATGCGGCCCTTTTTTCATCGGGTCGCCAAGCTGAGCCGCTTTCGCAACACGGGCCGCAATGGCAACCGCCTCATCATAGACTGATTGCTCAACAAGCATACGCGTCGGTGCGTTGCAAGATTGGCCGGTATTGCCATAGCAATGCAAAACGCCGCGCGTGACCGCCGCCTCCAAATCGCTGTCCGCAAAGACGATATTGGCGGATTTCCCACCCAGTTCCTGGGCAACACGCTTCACGGTATCCGCTGCGTTTTTGGCGATTTGAATGCCCGCCCGTGTCGATCCGGTGAAGGAGATCATGTCGACTTCGGGGTGGCTGGTCAGCGTATCGCCGACCGAAGCGCCCGTGCCGTGGATCATGTTGAACACGCCCTTGGGGAAACCAGCCTCTTCAACCATTTCCGCAAAGAGCTGCGCCGACAATGGTGCCATCTCGCTGGGTTTCAAAACCATACTGCAGCCGGTAATAAGCGCAGGCCCCACCTTGCAAACGATCTGATTGATCGGCCAGTTCCACGGCGTGATCAGCACGCAAACACCGATAGGCTCATGCGTGACAATGCCATCTGTGCCAACGTCATAGTCCCATGCCATTTCGCGCACGGCCTTAACCGTCGCTTTCAAATGGCCGGGGCCACTTTCCGCCTGCGCATCATAAGACAGGTCATAAGGCGCGCCCATCTCGGTCGAGATAGCGGTTACCATTTCGTCATAGCGTCGTTCAAAAATGCTGATCAGCTTTTCCACCAACGCAATCCGGTGTTCCAGCGTCGTCGCCGCATAGCCGTCAAATGCCGCCCGAGCCGCCTGAACCGCCCGATCAGCATCATCCTGCCCGCAAACCGCAACAATGGCGCAGATTTCTTCCGTAGCAGGATTTACCGCATCTACCGTTGCTGTGGATGTCGCAGGCAAGACCCATGCGCCATTTATATACGACTTAAGCGGCGAATTAGACATATCCAATGGCTCTCTTTTGATCTTCAATAATGTATTTTTCGGCGCGCCAATAATGCCAGGCCGCCCACAGGCCGGTGGGTGCGAGAATGAGCTGGGCAATGCGCAGGGAGTCTGCATTGCCGCCGCCTGTAGCATCAAAAAAGTCACTGAGGCTGCCAACAATAGTTGGCGCAACAATCAGGTTCAGAACATTGGCAACAAGCAAGGATATCGCCACGGCCATGGACCGCATTTTCGGTGCAGCCAAGTTCTGACATAGTGCAAATGCCGGGCCGATGTAGAAATAGATTGCTGGAATAAACAACCACCACATGATCTGTGCCATCCCCAAATCGCGCGTATAATAAGCAAAAAACGATGGGATAGTGGCCAATGCCGTTACCACGGCCAAAAGCCGGGCGATTTTTCGTGGATCGGTGTAAGCAGGACGCGCCACCACCCATGCCGTCAACAACGACGCACCAATCCCACCAATAAGATAAATCCAGCCCAACATACCGCCAGCTTCGCCTTCATCCATGCCATAGGTCCGTTGCAGGAATAACGGTGTGAACCACATCAAACCCCAACCCCAAAGCGCCGACAGGCCGCTGCCCGTCATCGCATGCACAGCCGATTTTTGTGACCAGAGGAATTTTAGGGTTTCCATGACCGTTGGCGCTTTATCTTCCTGCACTAGGTCAAGGCGCCCGCGCTTAGGTTCCTTAATCGTTATCATGATGATCAGCGCCAAAATGATACCGGGCACACCCAGCACCAAGAAAGCGGCGCGCCAGCCGTGTACTGTCGATACCAATCCAGCGATGTCCGAGCCAAGCCACGCCCCGATGGGAGCACCAAGGGCGAAAACCGTCATGGCCATGGAGCGCCGGTCTGCAGGGAAATAGTCAGCAATAATGGAATTGCACGCAGGCGTACCACCAGCCTCACCGATACCAACGCCCACACGCGCCAGCAGCAAGTCAAAATAACCGCGCGTGTAACCCGTAATCGCCGTCATAAATGACCAGACAGCAACCGACGCGGCCAGCAAGTTGCGGCGATTGGTCCGGTCGCACAACCATGACAAAGGGATGCCCATAATTACATAAAAAAGCGCAAGCGGCAGGCCAAGCCACGCGGTCTCCGTATCGCTCAATTTCAATTCTTCGCTAATGGGTCCAAGCAATGTGGACAAAACATAACGGTCAGCGATACTGATCGTGTACACCAGCATCATGATGATGAGGACATACCAACGCTGCCCCAGTGAGGACACTTCATCGGCACTTACTGGTGCGGTCGGCTCGTTATTCGCCATCGTCATTCCCCTCAGGTTGCGGCCAGTTCTGGCCCTAATTTGTTGCGCAGCGGATCAAGGAAATCACTGAAATTTTCCCACTGATCGACGCCACTTTTGAAAATCGGTTGTCGCACCTGTTCCGAGCTCGCGGTCCGCACCGCGCGCTCGGTCTGGTGGAAATTGAGGCAGGCCTCTTCAAAAGGAAGCCCGCAATAATCGAGTAAACGCCGGACTTGGGTTTCCAGATCGGCAACGACTTCCTCGTAACGGACGCGCAGTATTTTGCCGGGCAGCACATTGTCCCAATGATCCATGAGCTGGACATAGTCAGCATAATATTGACCGATTTCCTCTAGCCCGTAGGTGAATTCCTGACCTTCGGCGAAGAGTTGTTTAAACCCGCTGAAGCAACACCCCATGGCCCCGCGCCGCGCATCGATAATCTTGGCGTTTGGCAAAATCATGTTGATCAGGCCGATATGCCGGAAATTGTTCGGCATTTTATCGATGAAGAAGGGCGTGCCGCCTTTGCGATAGACCTGCGTGTCGCGGATAAACTCTTCGCCGAAACGGGTTACATCTTCATGCGTCAAATCCCCCAAATTGGCGGGATATTCGGGCTCCTCACCAACAACACGCTGCCGGTCGAGGCGGAACGCCAAAGCAAAGATATTCGGGAGCTCCATCGTCCCTTCCACTTGGCTGTGCGAGGCGAGGATTTGTTCCAGCAAAGTGGAACCAGCGCGCGGCAACCCGACGATGAAAATCGGGTCAGCGGCAGCACAGCCTGCCCCTGAAAATTTCTCAAGCAGTTCAGGGGTTACCAGTTCGCGTTGCAGCCGCATTTCGTTCGACAGCCGGCTCGGATTATATTTCAGCTCCTCGCGTTTCAACCGATTACCCAGCTCATAATATTCGAACGACGCGTCATAATCGCCGCGATCTTCCAGCGCCTTGCCGAGCGCAAAACACAAATGATACCGGTCATCCAGCGCCGTTATGGGCGAAGCCTGCCGATCGCGCATCTGCGCGATTTCAATGTCATCGAACCGGTAAGTCTTCAGATTGGCGAGGCTCCAATAGGCATCGCCGCAGTCCGGCCGCACTTGATACGCCCGTCGATAAGCGGAAATTGCCTCATTTTGTCGCCCAACGGTTTTTAGCGCATGACCGTAGGTCAGATTAATGCCAGGGTTATTAGGCATGGATCCAAGCAAAGCCTCATAAATCAGCATCGCTTCATCAAAATTGCCGACGGCCAAATTTTCATTGGCATAGAGCATTTCAAACTCGGGATTACCCGGTTCTTTTGCGCGTAACTCTGAGGCTTCGCTGAGTGCCAGTTCAAATTTTTGGCGCTTTCGCAATACTTTCACATAATCGAAATGTGCGCTGACATTGTCAGGCTCCAGAACCTTGCAGGATTCGAGTAGAAACTCCGCCTCATCATAAGCATTAAACTTCATGCCGATATCGGCAAGCAAGCGCATCGCCTCCACATGATGGCCGTTGCGCTGCAGGAAGGCGCGACACAATTGCTCGGCTTTGTAGATACGCCCTTCTTGAATAAAGCTCGCGACGCTCAGCAACTCGGGCGGAAGCGCCGAAAGATGCGTATATTGCGCATGCGCAAAATTAGCTGGCCCTTCGCGCCCAGCCGCATCATGTAACTCGGAAAGAATACGCCAGCTTGCAACAAGTGCACCATTATGCGTCACGGCACGTTGATAGGAAGCGACAGCTTCTTCGACACGACCAGTACCACGAAAGCAGTGCCCACGCTCTTGCCACGCACGGCCATAACCTGAGTCAACGGCAATCAATTTATCCAGCGTCGCAAGTGCGGCCGGTATTTGCCGCTGCATCCGCTGCACCACTGCCAAAGTGTATAGGGCATCAATGTTATCGGATGCGTTTTTGAGTATGCCAACGCACACGGCCTCTGCTTCAGCTAATCGGGCATTTTGCAGATGCGACCGCGCTTCACGCAAGTTGGCGTCAATATTATCCGACGAGGCCTCGGCCAGCATTGTCACCTACTCTCCCATATTGTGACGAACGATTGCACGAACCTTGCAGCAATTCGCACGCTTAACGCAATGCAGAAATGCAGATGTGGCAAAGCGCCCCTAGTTTCCTAGGGGCGCCCACCTTGTTGCTTAAATCTTGTACGAGAAACGCAGTCCGATTGTGCGTGGACGCGATGTCGTCGTCCGCAGTTCACCGTCGTTCCCGCTCTTGTAAAGCTCGGGACGCTCGTCGGTCAGGTTGTCACCAAACAACTCCAGACGCCACTCGTCTTTCGAGACACCGATTGCTGCGCCGGCCGTGGTGTAGGAACCAAGGTTCTGCGCAGCCTTCACCGGCGCAATCACGTCACCGGGACGGACAGTTACGCCGTTATAGGTGACAGGAATCGCTGCCGCATAGCCAAGCGTAGGGTTCGACGATTGATAGCGAATGTCGACATTATCAATGACGTCAGAGATGCTCTTGCCGACATAATGTATGCCAATTTGCGCGAACGGAGCAAGACCCGAGGACAGTTCCTTTTCCCAATGCAAACGCGCATTGAACTGGAATTTGGGGCTCAAAGCAAGTGGTCCACCAAGTGGACGGAGCACCTTCGAGCTTTTCCGATACTTCGTCATTTCAGAGTCATTGTACGAAAATGCGCTGTTAAACGTCAATTCCGGCGTGGTACGCCACGTTACGTCGCCTTCCAAACCTTTGATCCGCGCATCAAGCAAGTTCGTGGTAAATGTTTGGTTCGAGATGTTCTGGTCGAAAACCGTAATCTGAATGTTGCTCCAGTCGATCTGATACGCAGCAAAGTTCACCTGCAAACGACGGTCAAGTAGCGAGAATTTACCGCCAACTTCATAGTTTTGCACCTTGTCCGGTACATATGTACCCAAGCGAACAAAGTCAGCATTGGTCGGACAAATCGTACTTGGTACGCGGCACGGACGACGGTTGAAGCCACCTGGACGGAAACCATCTGAGTAAGTCGCGTACACTAAGGAAGTGTCATTGAGACGATAGGTCAAGTTGGCTTTGTACAAAGTGCCGCTATACTTTGCTGGTGATGCGTCAGCATAAAGCACGTTGAGGTTGGCGCTCACATTATACGTCGTTGGCGGCGTAGCTGCAGACGAATAGGTGCCAGTAGTAGCGTTATATACGCCACGGGACCCACCAAAGCTGCCGTTCGACGAACCGTTGATTGAAGCCTCTTCATCATAATAACGCAGACCACCGGTCAAAATCAGCTTGTCTGGAATGATATCAAAGGACGCTTCACCATAAGCAGCAAGTTGCTTATCTTGGCGCTGGATGTCATTGAAAAAGCCAACCTTGCCTGGACGGATGCTGGTATCATTCGCGTTTACCGAAGCATTTGGTGCCCGACGATAGATAAAGCCAGCTGCCTCTTGCAGATAGGACCAGTCGGTATTGTCGAACAATTTGTTATCATCGTAGAACAGACCAAAGGTACCGCGAAGACGCTTGTCAGCAGGCGTTGTTACGCGGAATTCGTGCGTCATGCGCTCAGTCCGGTTACGAACCTGATAGCTTTTGCTCGGCGCGTAGCAGGTATTGCCGATATTGCCATTGTACGCTGCGGTGTAATACACGCCGCGGTCGCATTCATAATATGGCAGATAAAGCCCGATGTTTGAATATCCGGCATAATCAGCAACCTGCGTCGCACGGTGCTTCAGGAAAGAACCTGTGTAGATCAAATCAAGCGCACCGAGACGACCGTTAACACCCCAAGTCGAGAGAGTTACGCGATCGCGCAGTGAGTTATCATTGAACTTCGTTACCTGGAGATCACCAACAGAGGGTTCAAAATCAAAGACACCATCGGTATCCAGTTCCTGACGCACATGCATTAGATCGACAGACCAATCGTCTGTAACCTTCCAAGTCAGTGCAATACGGCCGCCGCGATAGGTTGCATCGTTATAATTGTCTTCGACAAAGGCATCATTGCGGATAGTTTGACGCGTCGGCGCACGATAGAGGCTTCCAGTGCAGTTTGGTACTGCGGTAGTAGCCGTTGCTTGGCAAGACTGGATCGCACGCATCACGAGTAAGGGGTTGCCCGTTGGCAACTTACCAGCAACGCCCACATTGCCATTGAAAGGCATTTGGTATGTTGCTGCGACATTGTCGATGTAGCCACCCTGCTGGTCGGTGTAAAACACAGCGCGAACGGCCAGCTTATCCTGCACGACGGGGATGTTGATGAACGCGTCGCCAGCAACACTTTCTTCACCACCCTTGGTAAAGGCATAGCTGGAGTTGAAACCAGCGCTGAACGCGCTCGTGTCTGGCTTATTCGTGATGTAGCGGACTGCACCACCCATCGCGCTTGCGCCGAAGAGCGTGCCCTGCGGACCTGCCAAAACTTCAACGCGCTGAAGATCAACAGCATATAGGTCAAGGTTACGACCAACGAGTGATGCAGGTGCATCGTTAATGTAAAGCGCGACCGTTGGCTGTGCACCAGCAGTACCAGCGATTTGCAAGCCTGGCGAGTCTGTCGAAAGACCACGGATGAAGATGGAAGATGCACCTGGGCCACGCGAAGCAGCGCGGACATTAGGCAGATATTCGATCAGTTTTTCAAATTTGGTTACGTTTAGGTCGCTCAGTGCCTCACCGCCCAAAGCGGTAATAGCTAGCGGCACCCGATTGGCCGACTCTTCACGACGCGTTGCGGTTACAACGATATCAGCGATACCACGGTCCCGCTCTTCAGCAGATTGCTGCGCAAATGCAGGATTAATACCGATGCCAGCGCTCGCCGACGCAATAACAAGCGCCGCTGTCGAAATTTTCAAATAACTTTTCAATTTCATTCCCCTCAACCATGCCCCGACTTTGCGAGGGCTTTTAAACTCCACGTTATAGACTGAAACTGGAGCCCCATGCAAGCAACTGACCAAATTTTCACGATTGGTAAAATAAATTCTTTAATCAATTACATCATCTTCATATCGCGATTAGAAGACCTAATATATATCTGAACGAGTTGGTGCGTACGGAGTTGGGCGGCTACGCGATGCCCAATTTCTATAGGAGTGGGATATAAGATGAAAACCGGCGCCGACTTTGTTTTGCTTATCATGTGTGAGGACCGAAAAGGCATCGTCGCCGCTGTCGCCAACTCGATCGCCAGCCAAGATTGCAACATCGTCGAAAGCTCGCAGTATAGCGACGAAAATACCGGTCGATTTTTTATGCGTATTGCCGTTTCGTGCACGGCCGAAACGACGATTAAGAGCTTTAGCGCCGCATTTATGCCCGTTGCAACCGCATTCCGGTTGGAATGGCGCATCCACGACCTGCGCAAAAAACTCCGCGCCATGATCATGGTGAGTCAAGGCGGTCATTGTTTGAACGACCTGCTGTACCGCACCTCCACCAACCGGCTACCGATGGAAGTTACCAGCATCGTATCCAACCACTTGAATTGGCAGCGACGCGCAGAGCATGAAGGCATAGCTTTTCAATATTTGCCGATCACGCCAGAAAATAAGCTGGAACAAGAAGCAAAATTGCTAGCTATGGTAGAGGAGCAGCAAGTCGATCTCATCATCCTCGCGCGTTATATGCAAGTCTTGTCGGACCAGCTTTGCCGCAAACTTGATGGCCGTGTGATTAACATTCATCACAGCTTTCTGCCCGGATTCAAGGGCGCGAAGCCTTATCATCGTGCGCATGAACGGGGCGTCAAAATGGTGGGTGCTACAGCGCATTATGTAACCGCTGACCTCGACGAAGGGCCCATTATCACGCAAGACGTGTCCATCGTTGATCATGCCGACACCGTCGACGATTTAATCGCGCAGGGCCAAGACACCGAAAGCCGAGTGCTGGCGCGCGCAGTTAAGCTCCATTTGGAACATCGCGTGATGCTGAATGGCAACCGCACTATTGTGTTCAAGTAAGTTTCGCGCAAATCAGACAATAATTAAGGATCCCTGCCATGAAGACCCGCGCAGCTGTTGCATTTGAAGCCAAGAAGCCTTTGGAGATTGTTGAGTTGGACTTGGAAGGTCCCAAGGCTGGCGAAGTGTTGGTGGAGATTATGGCGACGGGGATTTGCCATACCGATGCGTAT
>NZ_CAMAYF010000033.1 GCF_945862485.1 Sphingorhabdus sp. EL138 | reverse complement strand
CTGCAATAGCTTCGGCTTCGAGTGTTTGGATGAGGTTCATGCCCCATTTAATCCTTATTCTTTTGTCGCACGTCAGAGGCAGGCTGAACCCGGGCGTCTTTGTAACGCCCCCAAAGGTCCGGTCTGCGTAACCGAGTAATTTCCTCTGCTTGTTGTTTCCGCCAAGCAGCTATTTTCGCATGATCCCCCGATCGCAACACTTCAGGGATCATACGCCCTTCCCAATCATTGGGTCGGGTGTAGTGCGGATATTCAAGCAATCCTTGTTCAAAGGATTCGTCGTCACCGCTTGAAGAGGCGCTCATTACGCCGGGAAGCAGCCGAATGCAAGCGTCTAACAACATCAACGCCCCGATTTCGCCCCCGGACAGGATGATGTCCCCCATGGAAACTTGTTCAATTTCAGGATGTGCGTCGAAAAGACGTTCGTCAAAGCCTTCAAACCGGCCACATAGCACGGTGACGCCGGGCCCAGCCGCAAGTTCACGGATGCGCGCCTGCGTGATTGGCTTGCCACGCGGGGTCATGGCAAGGATTGGAATATTGGAATGAAGTCCCGCTGCGTGTTCCACTGCCGCCGACAGAATATCCGCGCGCAAGACCATCCCTGCCCCGCCGCCCGCGGGTGTATCATCAACGGTCCGATGTTTGTCCGTTGCAAAGTCGCGGATATGTATCGGGCTACACGACCACTTCCCCTCCTCCAGTGCACGGCCAGCCAAGGATATTCCCAACGGTCCCGGGAACATTTCAGGGTAAAGGGTGAGGATTTGGGCGAGGTAGGTCATCAAACCGTCCAATTCTCTACCTTCAACCCCGGCACGTCGGCGAAGTCCTTCGCATTACCGGTGACAACAATCAGATCTTGCGAAACGGCATGGGCCGCGATCAACCGGTCAAAGCTTGCCCGTTTGAATGGCAGTTGCGCGTATGCCAAAGCAGCCTTGTAATCAAAGTCGAGGACGGGGACCTCCTCCACAAATGCCCGAAGCAGTTCCATCGTTGGAGGGGCACCACGTTCTGTGCCAAAAGCCACTTCCGCGAGCGCGATAGATGATGTGACCATATCGCCAACGTCACATAGTGCCGCACGCATGACAACGTTTTCATCAGCGTTTTCAGTCAAGGCAACAATGATGTTGGTGTCGAGCAGATATTTCACTTGTCGCGCGCCTTTTCATCGATTGAAGACGGTCGGGGTTCGAACGAACGGTCCTCTCTTTCGACATATTTCAGGCCCTTTGCCGATCCAGCAACCTTGGCAATGTTGAACTTGCGTTTGGGTTGATCGACGGGTTCGTAAGACAGGAACTGCCCATGCTCCACCACCAGTTCCATCTCCATCCCCGCTACTAAATCAGTACCCGCCGGAATGCGGACCGCTAGCGAGTTGCCAGATTTGAAGATTTTGGTCTTATGCCGTTGCTTTTCATTTGTCTTCATCCAAGGCGCAGAGCCGAATGTCCGGGCAAGCCTGAAAGCCCGCCGTTCCTCATTTAACTCATTGTTTTTATCCATAACCGCCTCTGTGTATACGCAATGTATATACTAAATGACGAAGTCGGAATCAATCACTATCCGCTCACCCCATTCGGGAACGGCATCGGTGGTCATCGGGACCATGAACTTTTTGCCGGGTTTGCCATCAACAGACGGCATCTGAATTTCGAGCACATCGCTTGCACCGAAATTTTCGACGGCGACGCAAGTGCCAAGGTCCGTGCCATCGGTGGATATGCACGGCAAACCCAATAGGTCACTATAATAATATTCACCCTCACCCAATTCGGGCAAAGCCTCCCGCGGAACCGTTAGGAGTGTGCTGCGCAGCTTTTCCGCTGCATTGCGGTCGTTGATTTCGGCAAAACGGGCGATAGCGCCGTCTTTGGTCGGGCGTAGCGACTTGACCGTCAACGCCCCGTCATTGAAGCTCTTATAATGTTTCAAGCTGTCCAGACTGTCTGCAAACAGCTTGAGACGGACTTCGCCCGTCACGCCGTGCGCGCCAGAAACGGCGGCAAGCGTGACGGTGTTGTCAGCCAAGGCTTAGCCCTCGGCCTTTTCTTCAGTTTCTTCTTCAGCAGCTGGTGCAGCTTCTTCCGCAGCAGGCGCTTCTTCGGCGGCGGCTTCGGCAGGCGCTTCTTCTTCCGCAACCACTTCAGCAGGTGCAGCTTCTTCAGCTGCAGGTGCTTCTTCAGCAGCAGCCTCAGCAGGCGCAGCTTCTTCAGCGGCAGGCGCTTCTTCGGCTACTACTTCAGGCTCTGGCTCAGGTGCCGGAGCTGCGGCAGCTACTGCGGCAGCTTCTTCAGCTTCTGCAAGCTTAGTAGCCTTGTCTTCGGCACGATCCTTGGCTTTCTGGCCTGGCTCACCCTTGTTCAGGTTGTTCTTGACCTTACGCTCTTTGACGCCAGCGACGTCAAGGAAGCGGGCTACGCGGTCCGACGGTTGCGCACCAGCGGCGAGCCAATGCTTCGCGCGCTCGGTGTCGAGGATAACGCGCTCAGCGCTATCCTTAGGCGCCTGCGGATTGTAGCTGCCGATACGCTCAATGAACTTACCATCGCGCGGTGCACGTGCGTCGGCTACGACGATTTTATAATAAGGACGCTTTTTCGAACCGCCCCGCGACAAACGCATTGATAATGCCATAAAACTAACTCACCTTTCTTGAAATATTCAAATTAAACAATATCTTATTTCTTCTTATTCAAAAGCCTTGCGAGGTCAGGTGACATCCCGCCACCACCGCCCATTCCGGGGAATCCGCCCATACCAGGTGGCATTGCACCGGGGGGAAGGCCATGCATCCCCTCCATCGCGCCACCCAAATCGCCGCCGCCCAGGCCACCTTTGCCGCCGCCAAACATCGCCGCAAGGCCTTTCAGCCCGCCCATTTTGCGGATGCGCTTCATGGCACTTGCCATTTCCTGGTGCATTTTGATCAGCTTGTTGACGTCTTGCACGGTCATGCCGGAGCCTTTGGCAATGCGGATCTTGCGCTTGGCGTTCAGCAATTCTGGTTTGGCACGTTCTTTCGGTGTCATCGACCCGATGATGGCATCCATGTGTACAAGCAACTTATCGTTCATACCGCTGGCGTCCATCGCCTGCTTGGCCTTTTTCATGCCGGGCATCATGCCAGCCAATGCGCCAAGGCCGCCCATCTTGGTCATCTGGCGGAATTGGGTGCGCAGGTCGTCCATGTCGAACTGACCCTTGGCCATTTTGGCCGCGAGTTTCTCCGCGTCCTCTTTTTCGACCATTTCGGACGCGCGTTCGACCAAGCCGACGACGTCGCCCATTCCAAGAATACGGCCCGCGACACGGCTTGGGTTAAATGCCTCAATAGCATCCAGCTTCTCGCCGACACCTGCAAATTTGATGGGCTTGCCGGTAATGGCGCGCATCGACAATGCCGCACCACCGCGTGCATCACCATCCATACGCGTGAGCACGATACCTGTCAGATCAACGCGTTCGCCGAAGCTTTTCGCGACATTGACGGCATCTTGGCCTGTAAGCGAGTCCACGACCAACAGGATTTCCTGCGGCACGGCGACCTTCGCCACGGCCTGCATTTCGTCCATCAATTGCTGGTCGACATGTAAGCGACCAGCGGTGTCGAGGATGAGGACATCAAAGCCCTGTAATTTAGCCGCCTGCAACGCACGTTTGGCGATGTCGACGGGCATTTGCCCCTGCACGATGGGCAAGGTCGCGACCTCAGTTTGCGTGCCGAGCGTCCCCAACTGTTCCTGCGCTGCTGGGCGATTGACGTCGAGCGACGCCATCAGGACTTTCTTGCCCTGCTTCGCCTTCAACATCTTGGCGATTTTTGCAGTTGTAGTGGTTTTACCCGAACCCTGCAGACCGACCATCATGATGATCGCTGGCGGCGCAACGGCCAAATTCAGGTCGCTTTGTTCAGCGCCCAACATTTCGACAAGTGCATCGTTAACGATCTTGACAACTTGCTGACCTGGCGTGACCGATTTCAGGACCTGCGCGCCAACGGCTTGCTCGGTCACCTTGTCGATGAATTCACGGACAACGGGCAATGCAACGTCCGCCTCAAGCAAGGCAACGCGCACTTCGCGCATCGCTTCACGCACATCGGCTTCGTTCAACGCACCGCGACCACGCAGGCGATCAAACACACCTCCTAATCGGTCACTCAGCTTGTCAAACATCGACATTCCTTACCAAAGCGCCTCAAATGAGGCATAAACGAATAAAAGCCGGTGAGCGAATCTTCGCCGACCAGCTTGGAAACTACGGATTTCCATCAAATTATGAATGGCAGATTGCCTGCCTATCGCGGGCCTTTATCAACAGGCTTTGCAAAACGCAAATCATTCCGCGTTGCGCCCACACCGATAGCGGGTCGCATGAGCGGTGGACACTGCGGCCTGCAGCCCCTAAATCGCCGTGGATGGCAAAAGGCGAATTTCACAAAATGCATGGATTGGGTAATGACTTCGTCATTATCGATGCGCGCGCATGTCCCATGGAAATGTCGCCGTCCCGCGCGCGGGCAATTGCCGACCGGAAGTTCGGCATTGGCTGTGACCAAACAATCCTTTTGGGCAAGTCCCAAATTGCCGATGTCGCTATGCGCATTTTTAACGCTGATGGCAGCGAAGTTGAAGCATGCGGCAATGCTTCACGCTGTGTCGTGGCTTTGTTGCAGCAAGATCTGAAAATCGAGACCAAAGGTGGCGTGATATCAGGGCAATTGTCCGGCAACGCCGTGACCGTTTCCATGGGTGAAGCCAAGTTCGACTGGCAAGACATTCCGCTCGCTTTTGCTATGGACAGTGGTTCCCTGCCGCTTGCCTGGGAAGAGCTGGAAAACCCCATGGCGGTCAACATGGGCAATCCGCATGCCGTGTTCTTGGTCGACGACGCCGATAAGGTTGATCTCGCGCGGCTTGGCCCAATCATTGAGCATGACGCAGCCTTTCCAGAACGTGTAAATGTCAATGTGGGGTCCGTTCAAGGCAATGAAATCCGTCTTAACGTATGGGAACGCGGCGCAGGCCTGACGGGGGCTTGCGGCACGGGGGCCTGTGCCACCGCCGTTGCCGCCATTAAGCAAGGCAAGGTCCAATCCCCCGTCATTGTCCACCAAAAGGGTGGCAGTTTGACCATCGCATGGGCACCGGGGCAGCCTGTGATCATGACGGGCAGCGCGACCTATGTTTTTACCGGACAAGCGGACTGGGATGATTTTGGATGAACGTCCCTTTGCAGAAGCCCGAAGTTATCAGCATGGGGTGTCGCCTTAATCTTGCAGAAAGCAATGCCTTGGCCGAGCAACTCGCAGGGCATGACGACATTGTCATCATTAACAGTTGCGCGGTCACCAATGAATCTGTCCGCCAAACACGCCAAGCCATTCGGCAAGCGCATAAGCGTCGCCCAGATGCCCGTGTGTGGGTCACGGGTTGCGCCGCACAAGTGGAGCCTGAAACCTTTCAGAATATGCCCGAAGTTGCTGGCGTCTTCGGCAATCATGAAAAGCAAAATGCCGCATTGCTGCGCGAGATAATCGAACGCCCTGACCGCCCGGTGGTGGTATCGGACATTATGACCATCGCGCAAACCGCTCCGCATTTGGTCACCGCTTATTCCGGTAAGACGCGCGCCTTTGTTGAGGTGCAAAATGGCTGCGACCATCGCTGCACCTTTTGCATCATCCCTTATGGCCGAGGCAACAGTCGCTCGGTTCCAGCGGGTAGCGTTATCGAACATATTCAAAAGCTGGTGGATACAGGTTTTCAAGAAGTCGTGCTGACGGGTGTCGATGTCACCAGCTATGGCCATGACCTGCCGGCACAGCCCAATTTGGGTTCATTGGTCGAACGCATATTGAAACTTGTGCCAGACCTTCCGCGCCTGCGTCTTTCGTCCATCGACGGCGTGGAGATTGATGAAAGGCTGTTTGACCTGCTGACTGGCGAAGCGCGCGTCATGCCGCATGTCCATCTGTCATTGCAGGCAGGCGACAACATGATCCTGAAACGTATGAAACGGCGCCACAGCCGTGAACTGGCGATTGACCTTGTTGCGCGGTTGAAAGCAAAAAGGCCAGACATTGCGATTGGCGCGGACATCATCGCCGGTTTCCCGACCGAGGATGACGCCATGTTTGCCAACAGCGTCGACCTCGTGCGCCAATGCAATATCGTTCATGGACATATTTTTCCGTACTCGCCCAAAAAGGGTACGCCAGCGGCGCGTATGCCGCAATTGCCGCCGCAGACTATTAAGTCCCGCGCGAAGGCGTTGCGTGATGCCTTGGCCACCGAGAAGGCTGCTTGGATAAAGGCGCTTATTGGCACCGTCCAAAATGTTGCCGTCGAAAGCGGCGGCTTGGCTGGTCATGCGGAAAATTTCGCGTATCTGAAGCTGGATAAGATAATGCCCGAAGGCCGCATCGTTTCAGCCCGTGTTACCCATATCCAAGACGAGATTTTACAGGCAGAGGTTATCGAATGAGCGAAAATGCTGGATGGACGGACCGTTTGTTCGGCGGCCTGAAAAAAACATCAGGTAAGCTGACGGAGAATATTGCTGGACTTGTGACCAAGGCAAAGCTTGACGCAAGCGACCTCGATGAGATTGAGGATGCGTTGATTGCATCTGACCTCGGTCCAGCCATGGCGTCACAAATCCGTGACAAGATTGCCGCTGGCCGCTTTGATAAGGGCATTGATGCCGATGGCATAAGGCAGATCGTGGAAGATGAAATTGCCTCGGTCCTTGCGCCGGTCGCTTCCCCGCTGGAAATTGATGCATTCCCGCGACCGCAGGTCATTTTGGTCATTGGCGTCAACGGCTCAGGTAAGACGACAACGATCGCAAAGCTCGCCAACCTGTTTCTGGAACAGGATTATGGCGTCATGCTGGCGGCGGGTGATACCTTTCGCGCTGCCGCCATTGGCCAGTTGAAGATTTGGGCCGAACGCATTGGCGTGCCGATTGTCACCGGCCCCGAAGGCGGCGATGCGGCGGGCGTCGTATTTGACGCCGTTAAAAAGGCAACGGCCGAAGGGATTGATGTCCTGATCGTCGATACGGCGGGCCGTTTACAAAATAAACGCGAGCTTATGGATGAACTTGCCAAGATTCGCCGTGTTTTGGGCCGCCTGAACCCAGCCGCACCGCATAATGTTGTGCTCGTCCTGGACGCCACAACGGGTCAAAATGCCTTGTCGCAGATTGAAACCTTTAAGGAAGTGGCTGACGTGACCGGTCTTGTGATGACAAAATTGGACGGTAGCGCGCGCGGCGGCATACTGGTCGCGGCAGCCAAGCAATTTGGTTTGCCCATCCACGCCATTGGCGTTGGCGAATCCATTGATGATTTGCGGCCGTTTAACCCGCAAGATGTTGCCCGCGCGATTAGCGGCGGTTCGTTGTGAGCGAAGTCACTCCCACACAAAAGCCATCAGGCACGCTGAACTTCGTCCTCGATTTCGGGCCCTTATTTTTGTTCTTTATCGCGTCAAAATTCGGCAGTTCCGATACGGACCCGAAACAAGGCGCGATTGTCGGTACAGCGGCATTCATGGCCGCAATCATCGTTGCGGTAATCGTCTCGAAGTTCAAACTCGGCAAGATTTCGCCAATGTTAAAGTTAACGGCCGCGCTGGGCATTTTCTTTGGCGCGCTGACAATCTGGTTTCACGACGAACGCTTTATTCAGATTAAGCCGACAATCATTTATGCCTTTTTTGCGGCGCTTTTACTGGGTGGCGCGTTACGCGGCAAAGCCATGCTGAAATATGTGCTAGAAGCGGCCTATCAGGGTCTAAGCGAAGCTGGTTGGCTAAAACTGTCACGCAGCTGGGGCCTATTTTTCCTCGCGCTGGCAGGATTAAACGAAATTTTCCGCCGGCCCGAATGGTTTTCGTTCGACACATGGCTTACGATCAAAGTGTGGGGCGTGACCGCCCTCACCTTCCTTTTCGCTTTAGCCAATATACCCATGCTCATGCGTCATGGCTTAAAGCTCACCGATGAAGCCGAGGTTCCCCCACAGGGATAAGCGTCATGGTCAGGACCTAGTTTTGATCGGCGCGGAATACGCCGTTGCCGTGATCCGATGCTGTAGACGCAGAAAATATGTGACAAGCCCCTGCCATCGAGATAGGCAGCATTATGTCAGGGGCAATACTGCCTGAATGCCTACAGGAGGAAAAAATGGCGAAGTTTTTTGGAAATCTACATCTCGTGCTGGTCGCTGGTCTCGCACTGTCATTTGCAGTGATGTTTGGCTTGCACGGAGACGCGGTCACAGCGCAATCGATCACACGCTGGCTGCATACATTCTTTGGGATCGTTTGGATCGGTTTGTTGTATTATTTCAACTTTGTACAGATCCCTACCATGCCGAAAGTGCCTGCCGAACTTAAGCCCGGCATTTCGAAGCATATCGCGCCATCGGCGTTGTTTTTCTTCCGCTGGGGTGCGGCGCTGACCGTATTGTTTGGCCTCATCATTGCCGTTCAAGCTGGTTACGCCCATCAGGCCTTTACGTTGCAAGACCCTTATAAGTTGATCGGCGTTGGCATGTGGCTTGCCGTTATCATGGCGTTTAATGTGTGGTTCATTATCTGGCCGAACCAAAAGAAAGCGCTTGGCATTGTGGAAGCGGATGACGCGACAAAGGCGAAGGCAGCTACCACAGCGATGATGACATCACGTCTCAACACAATACTGTCGATCCCGATGCTGTACACGATGGTCAGCTTTAACGGCGGCTAAATTCGGACATCTGGGGTTCAAAGAAGGGGTGGCACATGCCACCCCTTTTTTTATCCCAGCAGGTCGTGTTTTTTTAACGTGTGGCGCAGCTGGTCATAACTGAGATTAAGCGCTTTGGCGGTCTGTCGTTGATTGTAACGAGACTTTGCTAGCGCTAGCTCCAAGACTGCCTTTTCAAATTTCTCGGTCGCCTCGCGAAAGTCAGTTACCTCCTCTGCTTGACTTAGGTCCGTCGAATAGCGCGTCAAAAAACTTGAGGCTATCGCTGCAGGGATTGATATCTAAACCCTGTAGCCATATGCGGGTCGCCATGACCACACTCACTGACATCCAAGAAGAATATGAATTCCTCGAAGCCGACGACCGCTATCGTTTGTTGATCGATCTTGGCCGCGAACTAGCGCTTATGCCAGATGCGCTGAAAACCGATGCGACCTTGGTCCGGGGTTGCTCGGCGAGTGTCTGGGTTTATCCGGTCACCGACAATAACCAACTTTCGTTTATGGCAGACAGCAATGCCGCGATTACAAAGGGCATCATCGCGCTTGTCCTCAAAACGGTGGACGGCAAAAACGCCGCCGAAATTTTGGATACTGATATCGAAAATGCCCTCGCCCCGTTTGATCTGAAAAACCAACTCAGTTCAAACCGGACGCAGGGCATTCCCAATATGATTGCTCTTATCCGCGAAACAGCCGCGCGTTATGCCATCTGAGCTGGCCGAACACCCAGCCAAAGCGCAAAGGCCGGAGGTGGCGGCGCGGCTAAACCAGCGCCAACCGATACTTCGCGCTTGGCAAAAACGGGTGTCGCCCCCGCAACAGGTGGCATGGCAATTTGCAACGCTGTCGCAGGAAAATCCGCCGCAATAGCAGCACCGGCAAAAGCACAAGGTTGGTGTTCAACCGATTTGCCTTTTGATGGATCTTCCTTGTGCAGCTTGCCTGTTTTATCCATCCAGACGGTTTGGGTATCCATGCCTGCGCAGATAGTTAGCGCAAAACCACGTTCCGCTGATGGCATATAACCGGACGGAATGATGACACGCATCGCCAGCGCCATCAGTATAAAAATAGCGGCAAAGTTCCGTAAAGGCGACGAATCTAGTCTCACAGGCGCCATATAGGCGCGCATATTCGGCGGCACAAGAGAGGCTAGCCTTTCCACTCCCGGCGTTCTTCCGCCACGCGTAGGACGTCATAGGCCGCCTGCCCTGCCTGAAAGGCCTTGGCCGCATCGGCATTGCCGGGGTTCACATCAGGATGCGTTTCCTTGGCAATTTTGCGCCAAGCCTTTTTGGCATCTTCAAAAGTGGAATCGCTTTCGAGGCCTAAAATATCCAGTGCATGCATTTCATCGCGGCTGCGGCTGCCATCGCCGGACCCTGCCCAACCATAATGCGCTGATTCCTTATAGCCCGAGGAATCTCGGCGTTCATTGGCCTCGCGCTCATCGGCTTCTTCTTTGGTCAGTCCCTCAAAATAGTCATAACCGCGATTATATTCGCCCGCATGCTCTTCACAGAACATCCAGCGTTCGGGATTATTAGGAGATTTTGGCGCTGGGCAGTTTCCAGCCTTGTTGCAGCCATATCGATCACACAGGCGTACTTGTTGTGCCTCGCTACTACTTCCGTAGCCCCGCCAGCGGGGAAAACCCCAGTCATTTCGTCGCGTAGATCGCACCATGCCGCCGACTTAGCGGCGGCATGCGCATTTTGCTAGGGGCGCAAACGCAATTTATGCGCCGGACAACGTGCCGCCCATCATCGGATTGCCTAAAAACGTCGTATAGAGCAGTCCTGCGGCGATGCCAGATATGACCAAAGCAAGAACGACATAAATGACTATGATGACCACCGTAAACCCGGCAATTTTTTCCTTTGGAACGCCCAGTACGGGATGTAGACCGAGATAAATCAGGTAAACTCCATAAACAATTGCAGCAAAGCTCAGCAATGCCCCCAAAAAGGGTATCCAGCTCACCAACGCCACTACAGCACTTGGGGTACCGGCGTAGGTCATTAACTTCATGGCCTGCACTTTGTCCGACGTGCCGTTAAAGCTTGGCGACACCAGCTTAATGATAGCTGCCATCACGCACAGGATGACAAGTGACAGAATGAAATCAACGACTGCCATGCCCGTTATGGTCATAAGGTCCATTGGGATAGCACTGCCAAGCCCCATCATGTCGGCGGCTGAAATACCCAATAGCCCGGTAAACAATATGGTAGAAACTAAAGGTATCAGCGCCAACGGCGCTGCATAACCCGTTAATAGCCCACCGACAGTAGCAGGTTCCGACGTAATGACATTCCATTCATCCGATGGTTTCAAGATGATATTCTTGGTGCGTAGCACAATCGACATTGACTTAGCCCTCCAGAATTGGCTTGTCATGGAACAGAACATATTGATGCCAATATGTAAATATTGACGTGCGCGTCAACTTGGGGGGAAATATGATAATCTTGACTAGAATTTTGGTCGCCGCCATCGGCGTCATTGCTTTGCTTGGCGTTGGCCAGCATTGGTTTGACCTTGACGCGGTAGCGGCAGAGCGCGGCATGCAAGCCGTTGGTGATATTGGTCGTGCGAACTTGCGCGCAGATGTTGGCGGACTGTTCCTTGGGATCTCAGTTCTGACGCTGTTTGCTGCGGTGCGGCAGCACCAAGGTGCTATCCTCGCTGCTTTGGTGCTGTTGGGCGCGACATTGTTTGGGCGCTTCCTCAGCATCGCAATCGACGGCTATAGTGCGCCTGTCGCCCCACCGATGATTGTTGAAGCCATTATTATCGCGATTTTAATCTTTGCGTATCGCGCATGGGGTAAAAAGCCAGAGGGTCTGTAAGCCGGGTTCTGTCCTCCGCTTCGGGAAACCGAAGCGGATGTGCGACCATTCATCTAGGCGACGCATTGCTGCGGCACTCATGCAACCAACCCGGGCGACTGGCAGGAGGATGCCATATGCCGCCCCTATTCGGTTTTGCTCCCGGTGGGGTTTGCCCTGCCGTTTCTGTTACCAAAAACGCGGTGCGCTCTTACCGCACCGTTTCGACCTGGCCGCATCGAAATGCGGTGGACTATTTTCTGTGGCACTTTCCCTAAAATTGCTTTCGCCGGACGTTATCCGGCACCGTTCCTCGCTGGAGCCCGGACTTTCCTCCCCTTAGCAGTTA
>NZ_CAMAYF010000032.1 GCF_945862485.1 Sphingorhabdus sp. EL138 | reverse complement strand
TCGGTCTATTTGGCCCCATAGTGTTGTTGTTATTGTCGCCGTTTGGTTGGTTCATTTATCGCGGGTTCAAACCGAAGGTGCCTCCGCAGTCTGACTGACATTCTGCGTTTGATGCCAACTGTCCGTCGTCAGAACATTTAGCACTGATGGCATCGAAGTTTAGCAGAGCGTTCGCCTAGTCATTGGTTTTGGAAATTCGTCACTCTGCGGGAACATAGGGGTCGCAATCACCCGAGACCGGAAATCCTCTGGGAGGACCCAGTTTCCAGTGCAATATGCGTGCGGCAAGCCATCATCTGTGGAGCCATTTTTCTGGCTTATCAGACACTAAAACGGCCCATGCGCCTGCCAGAGCAACCGGAGCGCTGCATAGCCCACCAATAACGCTGTGAGGACACGTAGCAGGCGTGGCGAAAGATAGCGCATGCCGAACAGGCTGCCCAGTTGTCCGCCAACCAATACCGCGCCGAGCAGCAGACCATATTGCAGCGCAGGCTCTGCAAGCGAATACGCCCCTGATTTCAGTATTTGACCAAGCAAACCCGCCGCGGAGTTGATCAATATGTAAAGCGACGCGAAGGCGGCAATCCGGCGTGGCTCTGCCCAGCGGATCAGGTGCAAAACCGGCGCCATGAATATGCCGCCACCAATGCCCGACAGCCCCGCCAGCAGGCCCACGCCGCCCGAAAGCGCCAGCAACAATGGCTTGGGAACTACGCGCGGCGTCATCTTATCCGCTTGGAGGAAAAGGGCGATGGCAGACGCCAATAATGTACAACCCAATATCGTCAGGAACACGACTTGTTTCAGCGGCACCAGCCCGCCTGCAAAGGCGAGTGGAGCGGATACAAGAAGCAAAGGCAAAACTTGCGGCCAAGACACCAAGCCAGCGCGCACAAAACGAATGCTGCCGCCGGTCACGACGATGATATTGCAGACAAGTGCAATCACCGGGATCAATCGGTAGTCCACCCCCCATAAGGCAAGCAGCGCCGTGTACGTAGACCCGCCGCCAAAGCCGACGGACGCGTATACAAAGGCGACAAGAGCAAAGAGGCTGGCCAACCAGATCATCTTCGCCCTGCCCCCATCACATTATCAATAAGCACCGTGACAGTGCTTATATTTCTGCCCCGAACCGCACGGGCATGGGTCGTTGCGGCGTAGATTAGGGTCGTCAGCATAAGGGTCAGTGCCCGCAGATATCATTTCTGGACGCTGGATTTTTGTTGTTACCAACCCAAGAGAAGCGCCGTCATTGTCATCACTATTATCTGCACCCGTCAACGGGTCGATATGTGTTGTCAGGAAATCGGGTAGCTCGGGTAAATCTTGTGGAACAAATTCTTCCTCGGCCCGGAAATCATTGGTGGCGATTGTTTTGGTCACGCCTTCGCGGATCGCCGACAACATGCGTTCAAACAGGCCAAAGGCCTCTTGCTTATATTCGTTGACGGGGTTTTTCTGCGCATAAGCGCGCAGGTAAATCACCTGACGCAAGGCATCGAGCGTCGACAAATGCTCTTTCCAATGATGGTCGAGCGTTTGCAGCAAGATGCTTTTTTCGACCTGACGCCAGATGGTTTCATCTAACGCAGCGCCCTTTGCCTTGAAACGAGCGCCCGCCAATTCGGCAATGCGGGTTTCGATCATTTCGGGCTCAAGACCGTCTTCCTGCAGCCAGCTATCGATATCGGGCGCTAGGCCCAGCACCTCAGCGCACTTCTGCTTAAGGCCTTCCACATTCCATTGCTCGGGATAGGTCCCTTCGGGGCAGTGATCGCCGACAATATTGTTCGCCGTATCGTTGAGCATATCCTCAATGATGTCGTCGACGGCTTCCGCATCCATGATGTCACTGCGTTGTTCGTATATGACCTTGCGCTGGTCATTCATGACATTGTCATATTCAACCAACTGCTTGCGGATATCATAATTGCGCGCTTCCACCTTTTTCTGTGCGGTTTCGATAGCTTTCGACAGCCACTTGCCGCCAATAGCCTCCCCATCTTCAAGGCTGGAATTCATCATTTTGGAGAACAAAGTTTCGCTGCCAAAAATACGCAGTAGATCATCGTCTAGCGACAGATAGAAACGCGAAAGCCCTGGGTCACCCTGACGCCCCGAACGGCCGCGCAACTGGTTATCGATACGGCGGCTTTCATGACGTTCTGTCGCAAGGACAAACAACCCACCGGCTTCAATTACCTTCGCTTTTTCCGCAGCGATTTCGTCCTGCAACGCTTGGATGGCGGCGTCGCGCGCCTGCCCTTCGGGCATGTCGCGTAATTCATCATTCAACCGGAATTCAAAATTACCGCCCAGCTGAATATCGGTACCGCGACCCGCCATGTTGGTGGCGATGGTAACGCTGCCTAAACACCCGGCTTGCGCCACAATATGCGCTTCGCTCTCATGGAAACGGGCGTTCAGGACGCTGTGCTGGACGCCTTCCTTTTCCAAAAATTCAGCGATTAACTCAGATTTTTCAATCGATACCGTTCCGACCAAAACAGGTTGACCGCGGTCATTCGCCTCTTTGATCGTTTTAGCGATCGCCCCGAATTTATCTTGGGTGTTTTTGTAGAACTGGTCGTCCTCATCCACGCGCTGCACAGGGACGTTTGTCGGAATTTCGACAACATTTAACTTGTAGATTTCATGAAACTCGCCGGCCTCGGTGGCCGCGGTGCCCGTCATCCCAGACAATTTTGGATACATGCGGAAATAATTCTGGAAAGTTATGGTCGCCAGTGTCTGATTTTCCGGCTCAATCACGACACCCTCTTTGGCCTCGACCGCTTGGTGCAGGCCGTTTGACCAACGGCGACCGTCCATCATGCGCCCTGTGAATTCGTCAATAATGATGACCTTGTCATCCTTGACGATGTAATCAATGTCACGCTTGAACATAACATTGGCTTTAAGCGCTTGGTCAAGATGGTGCACGACTAAGGTATTTTCATAATCATAGAGATTAGAGCCCGTGAGCAAGCCAGCGCCTTCAAGCAGGCGCTCTACCTTTTCGGTGCCATCTTCGGTCAGCGTGACATTGCGGCTCTTCTCGTCTTTTTCATAATCGCCTTCGTCCAACTGAAGCACGACAGAATGCACTTGCATGTACAATTCAGATTTATCGTCGGTCGGACCCGAGATAATCAACGGTGTCCGTGCTTCATCGACCAAGATAGAATCGACTTCATCGACAATCGCGAAGTTGAAAGGGCGCTGGACCATTTGCGCGCGTTCATATTTCATATTGTCGCGCAAATAATCGAAACCAAGTTCGTTGTTCGTCGCGTAGGTAATGTCGCAATTATAAGCTTCGCGGCGGTCATGTTCGGCAATGCTTGGAACGACAACCCCCGTCGTAAGGCCAAGGAAACCGTAAATCTTGCCCATCCATTCCGCATCACGGCGGGCCAAATAGTCGTTCACGGTTACGACATGGACGCCCTTGCCTTCCAACGCATTAAGATAGCAAGCCAATGTTTCAGTCAAGGTTTTACCCTCGCCCGTGCGCATTTCGGCGATCTCGCCCCGATGCAGCACAATGCCGCCGACCATCTGCACATCGAAATGGCGCATACCCATAACGCGCTTTGAAGCTTCGCGCACTGTGGCGAATGCTTCGGGTAGAATATCGTCAAGCGTTTCACCTGCGGCCAGACGATCACGGAACAACTGCGTTTGCGCCTTCAGACCGTCATCATCCATGGCGGCTATACCGACTTCAAGCGCGTTGATCTTTTCAACGATCTTCATAATCGATTTAACGTAACGGTCGTTCGATGACCCGAATATGGCTTTGGCAAGTCCGCCGAGCATGGATAATTCCTTCAAAATATATTGGAAACGCGCACGTTTGGCGCGTGGTAGGTAGCTGTTGAACGCACCCAAAAGGGTGCAGAAAGCCTAACCTAAAATGATATCGTGCCGGTGAACCGGCGTGTCGGGCGTTACGGCAACCGGGCGCGCTTCACCAATGGCGGGCGCAATGGAAACCAGCGCCTTCGCTGTTTCACGCATCACGGGTTCAGAAGCGGCGACAGCTTCAAGCGCCGCAGCCGCAACATAAGCCTGCGCAACCGCCGTATCCACCGATGCCGACGCGGAGGATACCGGACGCGCCGCCTCCGCCGCGGAAAATCCGCTCATCATCGCCAGTAGATAAATCAGTAATCGCATGTTTTGCCTTATGAGGTGCTGCGATGCATATAGGGACACAAAGGCGGCGCGTCTATCCCGAAGCGCGCTGTTTAGAATGCATTGCCGGTTGCGCCAATTGCGGCCAACAGATAAACGAAATGTAACATTTAAGTACCCTCCGAAGATTTCCAAGAATATCACAAGGTTTCAGTTACTTGTCCAGCACTTCTCCACTCGCCATATCTTTTCCCAACATGCCCGACATTGCGGGCGCAACGCCCTATGTTGCGCGCGCGGGGTATAAGGACTGGGACCGCTGTGACCTGAGCTATGTGACGTTTGATGCGGGCACGACGGTTGCTGGCGTAACCACGCAAAATCTGTGCTGTTCGGTAGAGGTTGACCTATGCCGTGCGCATTTGCGGCATGGCCGTGCACGTGCATTGGTGGTGAATGCGGGCAACAGCAACGCTTTTACTGGGCAGCGAGGCAAAGATGCGGTGGACGTTATTGTTGGGCAGGTTGCGGCGCATTTGAGCTGCGATGCGACCGAGATATTCGTGTCTTCAACCGGTGTCATTGGCGTGCCTTTGCCCATCGACAAGGCGCAAGCCGGTCTTCAAGCGGTTTTTGATGCTGCACCATGCAGTTGGGAAGATATAACGCATGGCATCGGCACCACCGATACCTTCGCCAAGGGCGCAACCGCCAGCGCGATGGTCGATGGCCGCAAGGTGCAGATTGTCGGCATCATCAAGGGTTCAGGCATGATCGCCCCCGACATGGCCACCATGTTGGGATATATCTTCACTGACGCCGCCGTCGATGCAGCATTCTTGCAGCAGCTTTTGTCGGCCGCCAATAAATCGAGCTTTAGCTGCATTACCGTCGACAGCGACACCTCCACCAGCGACACGGTGCTCGCCTTTGCCACAGGCAAGACAGGCAATGCGCGCCTGACCTCATTTGAGGACGCCGGGGCCGACGCCTTTGCAGCGGCGCTAAGCGATGTCTGTCGGCAATTGGCGCATCTCGTGGTGCGGGATGGCGAAGGTGCGCAGAAATTTATTGAAATTCAGGTCACAGGGGCCGTTAGCAATGACAGTGCGCGGCGCGTGGGCCTGGCCATTGCCAATTCGCCCTTGGTCAAAACGGCAATAGCGGGTGAGGATGCCAATTGGGGCCGCGTCGTCATGGCCGTTGGTAAAGCCGGCGAACCTGCAAACCGTGACACGCTTTCGATCCGCTTTGGTTCGACCTTGGTCGCGCGCAACGGATTGGCGGTGGCCGATTATGATGAAGCGCCCGTGGCGCGTCACCTCAAGCAAAAGGATATAGAAATTGGCGTTGATCTGGGCCTTGGGGAGGGGCACGCCACAGTGTGGACGTGCGACCTGACCCACGGTTACATCAGCATCAACGCCGATTATCGCAGTTAAAGCGCAGCTTCGAGCCAGCTTTTCAATTGTGCCTTAGGTGCGGCGCCGACCTTGGTATCGGCAATTTCGCCACCCTTGAACAGGATCATCGTGGGAATTCCGCGCACGCCATATTTGGCAGGCGTATCCGGATGGTCATCAATGTTCAGCTTCACGATCTCAACCTGTCCGGCAAGCTCATCACTGATTTCTTCAAGGCTTGGGCCAATCATCTTGCATGGGCCACACCATTCGGCCCAGAAATCGACCAATACGGGTTTGCCGGATGCAAGCACAGTTGCGGCGAAATCATTATCGCCTACGGTTTTGGTAGCCATTACAATCTCCTTTGTTATGCCCCATGTATTACTGCCTTCAAGGGCTGACAAGGACCATGCGCAATAGTTTTGCTTGAAGCGTCAAGAGGCCGGGTAATAAGGGGCCAAGATAGCGTCCGAAAGCGTGATGAACCGCGGCGCATAAGTGAATAGCAACGACACTTCAACACGCGACGCGGGGAAAATCGTCTGCAATGCGGCACGATAATGTGCCATTTGCCGCAAATGCGGCGCTGGCACGCCGCTTTCATCTTGCGGCACCTGCCGACCCGTTTTGAAATCAATGGCACGCACAAGGCCGGGTTCGACCAATAACCTGTCAATCCGGCCATTGATGACCATTTCGCCAACCACCGCGACCAATGGCACCTCCGCACGTGCAGACGTGCTAAAGAACGGGGCCCATTGCGGGTTGGTGACGATTTCCCGCACCTCAGCGATAAGCTGGCCCGGGTCAATATCATGATCCGGCGTCTGCGCAGTTAGCCATTGCTCCGCTTTTTGCAATGATTCATCGTCCGTGATGCGTTCGAGCAAAGCATGGATCAACTTGCCGCGTTCGGCGGCCTTGCGCATGGACGAAACCGCTGGCGCATCACCATAATCGTCATCGTCTAAACGCGACGGGACTAAAGGACGCGGTGGGCGGCGCTCCTCTGGCACTGTCGCAAAAAGCCAATCGGGCATGGCAACAGGCGCGTCCATTTGCGAAGAGGCAGTCGGGCTGTCTGCTGGCGGCGTCAGGGAGGCCCCATCTTGCCCAACATGGCGCAGCACCCTGCCCCAGCGTGCATCGTCTTCCCAATCGCACCCAAGCGCCGTCATGCCCCGTTGCAACAGCGCACACCAGCTTTCGGCGGGCGGCTCTCCCTTACGGCTGATACCCAATGACCCGGCCATGATCAGCCGCTCTTCGGCCCGCGTGATCGCGACATAAAGCAAGCGTTTGTGCTCCTCCAATTCGCGTTTTTTTTGCAACTCAACGGTTTCCAGCAACTGCCCCGATTGTTCCGCCTTGCGAATAGGTAACAAGGGTATGCGCTGCCCATCGTCCATCAACAGCTCGGCAGACTGGTCTGGTTTCTTGGTCGGGTCAGATGTCACATCCGCCAAAATGACGACTGGGGCTTGCAACCCCTTTGCGCCATGGACGGTCATAATCCTGACCTCCTTGCTGCTGCTGTCGCCCTCGCGCTTGATTTCCGTGTCACCCCGGTCGAACCATGCAAGGAATTTTTGCAAACCCCCGCCCTGTTGCTGTTCAAACTGCAACGCGGAATTCAGCATCTCTTCAATGGGGACCAAAACTTCACTACCCAGACGCGCGGTAAACTTACGCCGCGCACCGATGGGGCCGGACAATATTTGTTCCAGGAAATGATAAACCGTCGTGAAATCGGCCATCGCAAGCATATCGCGCAGCGGGGCGATGTGCGGCTCAAGCTCTGGCCGGTCACGAATATGCTGCCACAGGCTCCCCTTGCGGTCGCCGACATAGCCATATTGGAGCAATGTTTCTTGCGACCAACCAATGATCGGCGAAACCAGCAAACAGGCCAGACTGAAGTCGTCATTGGGCTGCAGCACAAATTTGATCGCGGCCAGCAAATCCTGCACCACCAAAGGCTGCAACAAACGAAGCCGGTCAATACCTGCAACGGGCACATTGCGTTCATGCAATTGCGCCACCAACATCGACGCCATGTCACCACGGCTGCGCAATAAAAACAGGATGTCGCCGGGTTCAAGCGGGCGACCTTTGCTGACGAGCCAAGGCTTTGCGTCAATCAGCGCCTTGACATGATCCGCCAGCTTTTCGGCCAGCGCACGTTTTTCGTCACTGAACCAATCCTCTTCTTCGTCCGAACTGCTGTCATCCTGCCCATTGGGTTTGGCGGAAATGGGTTCCAATAGCTCGACCATGCCGATGTGCGGCTTGTCGCTGTAATGCGCGGCGATTTCGCCTCTTATGCCGAAACTTTCGGGGCCCGCTTCTTCGATAACGGCATTTACGAATTCTAGGATTGGCGGCGTAGAACGGAAACTTTGCGATAGGCTAAGCCGGTTCAACGCGGACCCAGACTTACCGATCCGTTCGGAAAAAGATACGCCTGCGGCTTCATAGCGTTCCGGTGCAGTCCCTTGGAACCCGTATATGGCTTGTTTAAAGTCGCCCACGGAAAACAAAGTGCGTATCTTGTCGGGCTTCACGCCCATGCCACTGTAAAAATCACCCGTGAGCGAACCAATAATCTCCCACTGCGCGGCGTTGGTGTCCTGCGCCTCATCGACCAATATGTGATCGATCTGCCGATCGAGCTTAAATCGCACCCAATCTGCCATCTGGCCATGTTGCAGCAACGCCGCCGTGCGCCGGATCATGTCATCGAAATCGACCGCGCCCAGGGCGTGTTTCGCTTTGCCATATTGCGCCGCAAATTCTTTACCGACCAACAATGCGCGTGCCAGCCTGTCGGCATATTGCGCGCGCGCCACCTGTCCCATCAACTGGTTCGTCCATTCGAACAGCTCTGATGCAAGCGCCTTATAGGCATCCGTCAGGGGGGTATGGTTCTTGGACGCATTCTGCACTTCGCCGTCTTTCGTTGACCAGCAACCATGCAGCTCTGCGAATAAAGCTGCCCGTTCAGCGGGAGAGCGGGAGAGCCAGTTCTGAAGCACCGCTGCACGCTTGCCGCCGCGGCTATCGGCTTTATCTTTGCCCCATGAAAGATTGGCATCGATAATGGCTTGCAGGTCCGCGCGCGGAATGTGTTCGTCGGCAAACGCGGCCGCCAACATATCCTCAACGGATCCAGAAAAGTTGACATCCGCCAAGCGCCGCGCCCAGACCATGGCCCCTGCATCATCGGGGATTCCGGCCATCATATCTGGGGCCGCCGCGGTGCGATGCATGAAGCGCAAGGCTGCCTCCTCGCCCATGTTGACGCTCAGTTCCTGCAAATTGGCAATCATCCTGCCGTCGCCACGCGCTTCGGCATCCAAAACCAAGTTCGCGAGTGCTGCGTCGAGCAATTCACGTTGCTCGCGCCCCTCAACTGGCTTGAAACCTGGAACAAGCCCTGCCTCTTCTGGAAAGCTACCAAGCAAGAATTGGCAGAAGCTATGGATCGTCAATATCTGCAACCCACCGCCGGGCGCATCCAAAACCTTTGCGAATAACTGCCGGGCTTTTCTGCGCGCCTCAGGGCCTACATAGGCGCCAATAGCCTCAAGGTCATGGAACAGAAGCTTATCATCCATCTGCACCCATGTCGCCAAAAGTTGATTGATGCGGTCCGCCATTTCGGACGCGCCTGCCTTCGTAAATGTGATGCACAGCAGATTTTCCGGCTCGACATCATTTTCCAGCAACAGCCGAATGACGCGCGCCGTCAGCACTTGTGTTTTACCCGTACCAGCCGAAGCGCTAAGCCAAATATTGTGGCGCGGAACAACTGCGCTGGCTTGCGCGGAGATTAAGGGATGCAGCTTTTTGGGTTCTGCACTCATGTCGCGTCCTCGATTATTGCCTGACGCCCATTCCATTCCTGCAAGCGCATCAATTGGTCATAATCACCATAAAGAGCGAATTCGGGGTGCAGCTTTGCGGTAAAGGGCGCGTCACCTAATATCCATTTACCAATCGCCGCTTCCGCGTGTTCAACCGCAAAGGCAATAAATTCTTTGCGATCAGGTTTTTTATCGCCTGCGCGTGTGCTTGTCGGGATAACAATATGGCCGAAAGCTTCTTTGTTTTTGGCAAGGCTCCAATATTCGAAATGGCTCGCTTCGCCTGACACGCCTTTGATGGCCAACTCTTCCGCCATGTAACCGATGAGGCCCAGTTGCAGCGCGAAGCCAGCCTTAACCTGCTTGGCCGTTGGTGGTGTACCGGTTTTATAATCGATGATGACCAAGTCGCCATCTGCAGTTCGGTCAATACGGTCCACCCGCCCTTTGACGGCGATACCTTTGAGATGGACAGTGCCGGGTTGCTCGGCAACCGCCACGACGCGACCTTGTTCGGTCATTAGGCGCTTGGTTTCCTCAGCCACCCAGCGCAACCCCGCGGCAATGCGCGGCTGCCATAATGTGCGCAGCAAAGGATCGCTCGCTTCCTGCGCCAGCAAGTCATCGGCGCGCGCGACGAGCTTATCGACCGCGCAAGCGTCGTGGGTGAACCATTTTTCCAATATGTCGTGCACAAGGCTCCCGCGCCAAGCGTAACTTGGTTCGGCATCAACCTTTTCCAAAACGGGAAGGCCCAGAATACGCTTAGCGTAGAAGGAATAAGGGTCAGATTTCAACTGGTCGAAATCGGTAACAGACAAAGAAACCAGACGTTGCTTGGCGTTCGGCATCAGAATAGGGCGCTTGGCAAAAGGTTCCTTTTCGGCAGGACGATCCAGCGCCTCGGCACAGGCCAACAGTGCATCATCAACCGCGAGCGCCTCCCCTACCAGCGCTTTGATCCGCAGCAGAAAGCGTGACGCGACCGTTGGCCCGCCACGATCCCGCCGCGCGCGGGTCAGCAACACCTCTTTCGCGCCCAGGGCCGTCGCCAAGTCATGCGCCGATAGGCCGATATTCCTATCCAAAGTCGGCAGTTTCAGATGCCGTCGTATAGCAGGGGCCAACCATGGATCAGGCTGCGCAATTTGCGGCCATGTGCCTTCGTTCAAACCTGAACAAATCAGTAAGTCTGCCTGTTGCAGCCGCGCCTCCAACAGGCCGTAAATCGCGACGCGCGGGTGCCCTCCATAAGGCGGCCGAACAACCGCGCCGGAGAAAATTTCCTTAAACGTCGCAACCAAGCCGGTTGCATCGACACGGCCAAGCGTCGACAGATTGCTCGAACTGACCTCTTCCCAATTTCGTGCCAGTTCGCGGCCACTTGCGCCCCGCCAGATGCCCCCATCGGTAAGCGCCGTTGCAACATCGCGCAGTGTAGCAAGAACATCCTCAAATGGCTGACCATCGGCTTTCTCTAGCGGTGCCAACAATGTCACAAAACCAGACCACCACGCGATAAGCGCTTCATTTGGTTTGCGCGCTGTCTCCAACCGCCGCGTGATCGCCGCAAGCCCAATGCCGGTGGCTGTGCCCCGCAATGAAAGATCAAACTGCCGTACATGGTCCAACCAGTCGAGCCTTTGCGTGCCGGCAAATACCAAAGGATGCTTGGCAATGGCCAAGATGCTCGACGCGGAAAGACGGCTCCAAATGGCGTCTACCAGCGCCAGCGCAAGCGTACCCGGCGGTGTTTGCAGCAAGGGTATGCCTGCGCTGTCGTCAACCTCTATACCCCAGCGGCGTAGCTGCCCAGCGACCCGCACCGCCAATTCGCGATCTGGCGTAATCAGCGCAACCCGCTTTTGCGCGATCTCCAACGCCCCTCGGATACGCACCGCAATGGCCTTCGCTTCTTGCGCGCTATCCTCCGCCTCCAGCCATTTAGCATGCGGCAAGCTTTTGCTTGATGACGGCACGCTTTGCCAGTGAACGCTATGCTCCGGCAGGCAGAATATCTCCGAAATCGTAGCGGCTTCTGGTACAGACTTGGCGGTCGGGAGAACCGCAATCTCGCTGCGGTCGATACCCATGAGTTCCAGCAAATGTTTCAAATGAAACTGCGGATGCACCTCGACATTATGACGGCGGCCAAAGCTTGGGCTATCCACATTAGGTGGCGATAGATCATCCCATCGCGCATCCGGCAAATCAAGTTCAACGCCCGGCAAGATAACGTGCCCGTTTGGTATAAGTGCGACACGGCGCAGGACGCGGGTCACAGCCTTTGCAGAGGTTGTAATTCCCACCGCTATGATCGGAGCTACACCCACATTTTGCGCTAAACGTTGCTCAAGCGCAGCTAACAGATGGTTCCGGCGCTCGGCTGGCCCCAGCAATTGGCGCGCGGTTAACGCCGCCCGATAGGCGGGCAATATCTGCAAAAGCCGCGCATAAGCATCTTGCCAATGTCCGGCCAAATCAGCCTCAACTTTAATATCTGCGAAATCGGCAAAGTCGACCAGATCAACCTCAAGCGCATCGATTAATTCTGCCAATTTGCGCGCAAGTCGCAATGCTTCCGCAGACGAAAGCGGCGCATCACCGGGCTGATAGTCTTTGACGAGCTTCGCCAACAACATCAGCCGTTCAAAGGGGGCGATGGATGGCCATATTGTGCTGCCCGCCTCTATGGGGTCAAGCATCGGTACCAAGGCTTCATCCAACTGCATGTCACCCACAGCGACCATACGCGGCAACAGCATACCCGGCGCCGCCTGCCGGACAAAAGCCTCCGTCATGGCCTTGATCGCGCGGTTATTCGGCAAGAGGAGTAGGTTGTTGCTTATCGCCAGCGGGTCTGCGCCAGCGGACTTCAATATCCATTGCGCGGTTACATCACACAGGTCATTGCCCAAGGGTACATTGAAGATATGGGCACGCGGAGCGATGGCCTTATTGCCCATATTGTTCCGCCAATTTCGCTTCCGTTGCCGCAATTGCCGCTGGATAGCCGACATCGAACCACAAGCCGTCATGCACGACACCCATACAACGGCCTTGGGCTATAGCGCGATCCCAGAATATATTAGTTGAAAACACATCCGCAGGTGGATCAACAATGAGGCGCTTCGACAGCATTTGAATACCGGTCCACACATAGGATGCAGGCGCATCACCCTGGCGGCGTGACAGTCGGCCATCTGAATTCATGTTAAAGTCACCAATGCCTTGGCTATTATGCGCAGTCTCCATCGGAATGAGGAGCATGAGCACATCCATGCGGTCATCATCCCAATGCGCCATAAGCTGCGAGATCGCATTGTCGCCCGCATTGGTCCACCAATTGTCGGCGTTGACGCAAATGAAGGGATCATCGGAAATGAGCGGCAGCGCCTGCACCAAGCCGCCCCCTGTGTCGCGCAACAACGCGCGCTCGTCGGAAATGCGCACATCCAAATCCGCCGCTGACGCTGCCAAATGCTGCTCTACTTGTTGTGCAAGATAATGCACGTTGACGACGATTTTGCCGACACCAGCATCGCGCAAATGATCCAGCACATGGTCCAGCAACGCAACGCCGCTTACTTCGATCAGGGGCTTTGGCCGATCGGCGGTCATGGGCATCATCCGCGTCCCCTTGCCCGCCGCCATGATCATCGCCGTATCCACATGCTTAACCATCGATATTCAAATCCGTCGGCATCTTATGACGCAGCTCCAATGGGATATGCGTATCGAACCAAAGTTTGACCGGCGCTAGGGACGGAGAGGCCAAATCGCGTTCCAGCAGCGCCCACATGCGCGGCAAGAACGACAGATAGCGCGCCTTGCCCTCACGTTTCCACAGACGTGTGAATATGCCGATAATCTTGGTATTCCGCTGCGCGCCCAACAAGGCATAATGCGCGTCAAAATCGGCACCGGGTTTTGCCGTGGCATGATAATAAGCCAGCATCTCGGCTTCCAACGCAGGCGAAACGTCGCGCCGCGCGTCTTGCAGCAAGGACACCAGATCATAGGCCGGATGACCGACCAAAGCGTCCTGAAAATCAATTATCCCCTGTTGGCCATCTTCCAGCAGCATGATGTTTTCGGCATGGTAATCGCGCAGTACGGTGACTTTTTGATAATCCGCAAGCGGAGCCAGAGCATCAGTCCAAAGCTGATCAAATGCGCGCGCATCAAACGATATGCCCATCGCGGGCATGTACCATTCGGACAAAAGCTGCACTTCGCGCATGTACGTCGCCATATCATAAGGCTGCGCGTGCACCGCGGGTGTCTGCGCCAACCGGACAATGGCATCAATAGCCGCGCGATAGACCGCCGCCTCATCTTCGGGATGTTCATCCAGATGCTCACGCATCCGCCGGTCGCCAAAATCCTCGATTAGCAACAGACCGCGAGAGAGGTCGGTGGCGAAAATTGCGGGTGCGCGGAACTGATGCCCGATCAAATATTGTGCAATATCTATGAATGGACGCGGATCCTCATGCGGTGGCGGCGCGTCCATCAAAATTGCCTTGCCGCGCGCAGTGGACTCTACGCGAAAATAACGACGGAAAGACGCATCGCCTGCAACCGGGGTCACTACCGCGCCTTCCCAGCCATGCGACTTCAAAAAATCGTCCAAGCCGGCGGGCGGCGCCATATTAGTTACCTGTGTCATCTATATCCATTTTCAAAGTCAGTATGCGGCTTCCGTCCGCTTGCGGTGCTATGTCGATTTTATGGCTTGGCACCACATAAGCGGAACCAAAGCGTTCGGCCCACTCAACGAGCGTGATACGTTCACTGCGTTCGTCCGTCAGCCCCAGTTCGTCCAATTCATCCGCGTTGTCGAGGCGATACAAATCGACATGGGCAACGGCAACCAAAACATC
>NZ_CAMAYF010000031.1 GCF_945862485.1 Sphingorhabdus sp. EL138 | reverse complement strand
TTGGCCGGAAGTAGCAGAACGCTTGCCGTTCGCAGCCAATCGAACACTCTGGATCGTTGTAGTGAACCGTTCTACTTCAGCGTCATGCGTTGCGGTCGCTGCTCGCGCTGCTCCAGACCGTGCTAGTTAACCCGAGTATGGGCAACATCGAGACAAAGATCAGGGTTGTGAGGGCCGCTATTGAAACGCAGGTAACTGGACGTGCAAAATAATATGTAAGAAGGAACTGTGGGTCCCATCAGCCAGAATAGGGGGTGCCACCCCAGTGGGGTCTAGTTGGCTAGGTTTTTGAAGGGGTTGGGAGGTGCAAGCGTTCGCTTCACATCTGCAGCTAATCAGATAGCTTCGACGCAACGATGAAACCTAGGTGAAACCTTTTATCAACCTACATTTCGATTTCCCCAAAGGGGGTGGTATTAAACCATTGAAAAATATGGTGAGCCCTGCTGGGTTCGAACCAGCGACCTACTGATTAAAAGTCAGTTGCTCTACCGACTGAGCTAAGGGCCCCCCGTCCTGAACCCACTTGGGTTCATAGGAGAGCGCTCCCCCTAATGGCGGTGGGGGGACTGGTCAAGCGCCTTTGGTCGGTTAAATCGCGATTGCAGGTGACGAATGTTAAGACCCGACACCGGGTCGCGCCAATCGGGGGCAACCATGGCGGCAGGCGTCAGAACAAAACCGCGTGAACGCAGGCCCGGATGCGGAATGGAAAGTGCTGGATTGCTGCCGGCCCACATGCCGCCGGACCACAGAAGAATGTCGAGGTCCAACACGCGCGCGCGCCAGCTTTGGCCGCGACGGACGCGACCGAAATGGCTTTCAATTTCATGCAGGCGTGTCAGCAGGGCAGGGGGCTCAAGTGCGGTCGCCACGACCGCAGCCGCATTGGCAAAGCGGCGCGACGAGGGCCCTATCGGAATGGATTGAATGGTGGCCGAATGCGCGAATACATCAATATCGTCCATCTCCAGCGCGGCTATCGCTTGCGGGATGATACGGTCTGGCGTGCCGATGACGGGATGTGGCTGATTTGAACCTATGCCAACGAGATAGAGATGCGACAGTTCAAATATCCTCGGCAAGGCGGGTGTATAATGCGGGCCTGCGGTCGCGGAAGAAGCCCATGCTGGCACGGTGCGCGTGTGCTTGGTCCAGGTCAAAGGTCGATAACAATAGGCCAGTTTCAGTGTCGTTGAGATCGCAGACCACATCGCCCCATTCATTGGCGATGAAACTGGTGCCGTAAAATTTCTGCGCTGTCTGGCCGTGATCATCCTCGCTGCCGACTCTATTGGCTGCAATGACCGGCATACAGTTCGATACCGCATGGCCAATCATAGCCCGCCGCCACATATGCCGTGTATCCAGTGTTGCATCCTGCGGCTCTGCACCGATGGCCGTAGGATAGAATAAAAGCTCAGCGCCCATCAACGCCATGGCGCGTGCGCATTCGGGGTACCACTGGTCCCAACAGATGCCTATACCAATGCGCGTACCGAAGACGTCCCAGACTTTGAACCCTGTATTGCCGGGGCGGAAATAATATTTCTCCTGATAACCGGGGCCGTCGGGAATATGGCTCTTGCGGTACACGCCCATGATTTCGCCATTGGCATCGATCATGGCGATGCTGTTGTAGAAATGCGCGCCGTCGCGTTCGAAGAAGCTTGCCGGAATGGCAACATTAAGGCGCTTGGCCAGTTTCGCCATAGCCTTGATCGCAGGGTGCTCGAGGGTCGGTCGCGCGAGCGCGAAATGCGCTTCCTCCTGGGTTTTACAGAAATAAGGGCCTGAAAAAAGTTCAGGCGGCAGGACAATATGCGCGCCAAGGTCGGCCGCCTGCGCGACAAGTTCGCTGACGGCGTCGATGTTTTCGGCTTCGCTAGCCGACAAAGGCAATTGCAACGCGGCTACAGTGATATTTCTGGTCATACCGTGTCTATAGCCGCACGCAGAAACGCGCCGCAATCATGATTGTCTTCGGACCGCATATTTTGTGGGTTTTGTGATGGCAGCGACACGCATACGCGCCGCTGCCGCCGCAAAATAATCAGTCGCGCTTTTTGAACAACAATGTCATCCGGTCGGTTTCGCCAATCGCCTCATATTTTGCGCGATCCACATCCTTCAAACGCAGTGCTGGCGGTAATGTCCACACGCCGTCAGGCCAATTTGCGCTGTCCTTGGGGTTGGCGTTCACTTCGCTCTTGGCGACAAGTTCAAAGCCATGGATTTCCATGAAGTTAATAATGTCCGCTTCGCGCATATAGCCCTTGCTGCCATTGGTATAGCTATACGGGGCGTCTGCCTTCGCACGATGCTGTTCAATGCCGATCAGGCCATCTGGCTTCAACAGATCGCGCATGGCTTTTATCTCCGCGTCTGCGATGTTCCAGTTGATCATATTGTGCACCATCCGCATAATCACGATACGGTCAAAGCTGCCCTTTGCGCCTTCAGGAATTTCGCTGAGGGAAAATGCATTGAAATCAGTTGCAGGTCGACCCGATACAGCCGCAACATCAGACGGAAATTTGGCAATCGCAGAAGCAATTCCCTGTTTTTGCTGGTCGCTAAAATGGGTTTTTGTACCGAAATACAAGCCAGTATATTTACCATTTTCGTTAACATAGCGGCCGAGAATACGCGACACCCAGGCCCCGCCGGGGGCATATTCACCAATGACATGATCCGGATAGACGCGGAAAAATTCAAATGTTTCGGATGGGTGGCGATATTGGTCGCGTTTGGCATCATTGGCACGGGCAGGGTCAGCAAGGATTTTTGCAAGACGTTCTTGGTGCGCCTTATGCATCTTGCCATGGTCGGCTGATTTGGCGCCATGGTGTTCTGCTAAGGCTGGGGCAGCCATACTGACGGCGGCAAGGGCGAGTAGAAAAGCTTTTTTCATCTGAAATCCTCTTCTTGGTTACATGCTCTGGATATGGGTATTTGCGCTTTAAATTCGAATAGAGTTACGTCGGCACTTGTTGGCTGGAGCAATGGAAACTGCCTCCGCCAGTTAAAACGGCGTCGGCCATGACACCGACAACCTCTCGGTCCGGAAACAATGAAGCTAAGGTGGCAATCGCGGCATCGTCATTCTGCGCGCCATACAGGGGCACGACAATTGCGGCGTTGCCGATGTAGAAATTCATATAGCTTGCCGGAACGATTTCCCCATCTTGCAAGAAGCGCCCCACTGAAGGCATGCGGCTGACCCGGCATCCAAATGCATCGGCGCGTTTCCGCGCATCTTCAAAAACAGCTTCATTAGGGTCATCGGACCCTGCGCCTTGCGGAATGAGGATATGGTTTATACCCACAAAGCGTGCGAGATTGTCGATATGCCCGTCGGTGTGGTCATTCGCCAATCCGTCGCCCAGCCACAGAAGGCGTTGAATGCCAAGGTCATCGCGAAGTCTGGCTTCAATCGCATCCTGACCGAGCATAGGGTTGCGGTTGGGATTCAACAGGCAATCAACAGTGGTCGCGGCAAGCCCTTCACCGTCCACATCGATGGAGCCGCCTTCCAAAATCCAGTCCGCCGTCGCGACGTCAAATCCCGCAGCAATGGCGAGATCGTGGCCAATGCTTTTGTCGCCCGGATAGTCAAAACGGCCACCCCAGCCATTAAAGCCAAAATTGCGTGCGATGCGGCGATTACTGTCCTTTACGATGATACAAGCCGTGTCACGTAGCCAAATGTCACCTATGAGGCGCTGCTCGACATGAACCCCGCTCTCCACAAGGTCCGCGGCAATTGCGGCAGCTTCGGCGCTACCTGCAACCAAATGGACGCGCTCGCCGCGGCCAGAGGCATGGACAGCATTAGCAAATGCCGCAATTTGTTGCTGGGCGCGATGTAGTGGTTTGCCCCACGCATCGGCTGAACTGGGAAAGCCAATCCAGACAGACTCATGGGGCGCCCATTCCGCAGGCATGCGAAACGCCATGGTTTACTTTCCTCTGCGGCTTTTGTCGCGAACGGCGCGGAATTCATCGCCTTCGTTCCAGTTCGGCCATGCATTTGTCATCGCAAGCATCCGGCCAACCCTATAATAAAGTTTCAAATCGGACATTACGCCCGACCAATCCCAATTTTCGTCAAATTCATCGTCGGGGGCGTGATACCGGTTCTTTTCATAGTCATCTGCCGCTGCTTGGGCAGCTGCTTTACCGCCAATTACCAGATCATCGCCACCTTCGAAATAGACCATAGGCACGCCAAGCTTGGCGAAGCTGAAATGGTCGGAACGATAATAGAACCCCTTTTCGGGCGTAGGCTCCATTTCAGGTGTACGACCTTCCGATTTCGCCGCTGCGTCCAAATAGAGATCAAGTTGCGACTTGCCTTTGCCAATGACGGTAAGGTTTTTGGCAGGGCCGGACATCGAAAAGGCATCCATATTTACACCCCCAACGGTCTGGGACAGAGGAAATACAGGGTTTTCCGCATAAAATTTGGAACCGAGCAGGCCGCTTTCTTCGGCGGTGACCGCAAGAAACACGACCGACCGGTCTGGAGCGCCAGCTTTGGTATAGCCCTCCGCAAGTGCGACCAGCGCGGCTGTTCCCGTCGCATTATCAACGGCGCCGTTGCAAATGTCATCGCCATCTGCTGCCGCCGTGCAGCGCCCCAGATGGTCCCAATGCGCGGTGTAAAGCACATACTCATCGGGCCGCTTCGCACCCTTCATTACACCGATCACATTCTTACTGGCCTTGCGCGAGATATCGTTGTCGAAGTTTAAAGAGGCGGTGAGGTTCAAAGGCACGGCCTTGAAGCCCTTTTGCTTTGCAGCCGCCATTTGCATTTCCAGATTCTGGCCTGCTGCAGCGAAAATTTCCTTGGCAACCGATTTCTGAATCCAGCCATTGGCCTGAGTCTGGCTTTTGCCGCCATCTTTGGATTGCGCGAGGAACTGCGTGCCCGTCCAACTAGAATTGACAACATTCCATCCATAAGCGGCCGGCGCAGTATCGTGGATGATCAGAACGGCAGCGGCACCCTGACGGGCAGCCTCTTCATATTTGTAGGTCCAGCGACCATAATAGGACATGGCTTTGCCGCCGAAGGGACCATCAAGGCCTTTGTTTTCGAAATCGGGATCGTTGACCATCACGACAACGGCTTTTCCCTTCACATCAACACCAGCATAATCGTTCCATCCCTTTTCAGGGGCAACGATGCCATGACCGACAAAGATCATTTCGCTTTGCTTAATTTCGGTTTTCGGCGTTTCGCGGTAGCTGCCGATGACATATTCACTGCCATAGGCAAAGGACATGGCTTTTCCGTTCCGGTCGCCAATGTTTAGGGCAGAGACGTTTTGCGCGGTAATTTCGATCAGGGGGACGTCCTGCGTCCAACTGCCATTATTTCCTGGCTCGAGCCCTGCCGCTTTGAACTTCGTAATCAGGTGGGCGACGGTCTTTTCTTCGCCAATAGACCCAGGTGCGCGGCCTTCATATGTATCAAGCGACAACTCGCGGGTGATGTCCTTCATTGTCTGTTCCGACAAAGTAGGAACCATAATCTGTGGTAATGCAGATGTTTTAGTATCTGACGATGCTACCGTCGGGCACGCACCTGTAAGGGCAAACGCGGAAACAAGTGCCAAGGAAAGCAGGCGCATAGAATTCTCCTATGAGGGAACGATGAATGCGCGCCTTGTGCCAGACCCATCCGTACCGCTCAAACGAAAAAGATTTGCAGGACGAATGTGCCGGCTTACGCTGTCTTACTAAGCAAACTCTGCGGGCCGACATGGTTTACGCGCATAAAAAAGGCGGCCACATGGACCGCCTTATTTGTAATCTGTGTGAGAAGATTAACGCGAATAGAATTCGACGACCAGATTTGGTTCCATCTTCACAGGATAAGGCACCTCATCAAGCGTAGGTACGCGTGCGAAGGTTACCTTATCGTTGCCATCAACGGCAACATATTCAGGAATGTCACGCTCGGCGAGACCTTGAGCTTCGATTACCAACGCCATTTCCTTAGCTTTCGGTCCAAGGCTGATGACGTCACCAACGGCAACCTGACGGCTGGCGATATTGCACTTCACGCCGTTAACGCGAATGTGGCCATGGCTAACAATCTGACGTGCAGCAAAAATGGTTGGTGCGAACTTGGCGCGATACACAACCATGTCCAAACGACGCTCCAACAGACCGATAAGGTTCTGCGAAGTATCGCCCTTCATGTTGCTGGCTTCTTGATAGGCGCGCTTGAACTGCTTTTCAGTCACGTCGCCATAATAGCCCTTAAGCTTCTGCTTTGCGCGTAGCTGGATGCCGTAATCGGACAGCTTGCCTTTGCGGCGCTGACCATGCTGGCCTGGGCCATATTCGCGCTTATTTACAGGGGATTTTGGACGGCCCCAGATGTTTTCACCCATCCGGCGGTCAAGTTTATACTTCGAGCTTTTGCGCATCGACATATTCAGTCTCCAATTGCTAACAACGTTGTTTCCGGTACCGCGCGACACATCTGAGATGTGCCGGACACCTGCTTCACCGGAATGCAGGGTCGATTGCGAAGCGGAGCCTATGGCCTTTGATAGGCCTTATGTCAACATCTGGCTCGACTTTACAGGTGCGGAAACGTAAAGGCGCGGCCATGACCAGCACCCCAAGCCCAGTTGAACCCGCCAAATGCAATGATATGACCGAAGTACGCGCAGGCGTTGATGCGGTTGACGCGCAATTGGTGGAGCTATTGGCCGTTCGCTTCGCTTACATGGATGCTGCCGCTCGGATTAAAGTACAACGCGCTGCGGTCCGTGATGAAGCGCGCAAGCAACAGGTTTTGGCGCACGTGCAAAAGGCCGCGCGCGAAGCCGGTATCCCGGTCGAAGTCGTTGCCGATTTGTGGGAACGCCTAGTTGAAGGCTCCATCGCATATGAACTAGAAAAATGGGACGCCGTGCGCGCCTGACATCAAACAGTCTGGCATTTACATATTTGTGTTCATTTGCGGTGGCGCTGTTGTTCCAGCTCTACCCTTAACGGACAATTCAGCGGCATATTCTGCCTGGTCCCATTGTTCCTGGGTTTTGCATGTTGCTTTTGTAATGCGGCTGCCTGTGAACTTCGTCGACCGGCAGATTTTCTTTGGTTTGGCTTTCTTCTCATCTTGCGCTGTAACACCGGCGCCAACACTGGCAGTGCGCTGCGGGGTTTCAGAAGCGGCCGCTCCAGCAAGAAATAGCGTTAGTATCATTGTGCTAATCATCAGAAATGCTCCTTAGAGGTGGGGATATAGCCCATCGACACCATTGCAGCCAATTGCCTATTTCTCGGCCCGTCGTACTTTATCCAAAGTTGTCAAAACGCCGCGTAGTGTCCTAACCTCAAGCGCATTCCATGCGGGCTTTGTCAGCAAATTGCGCAATGTGCGGCGGGTGACGGGCGCGCGGTCAATGGGTGTGAAATAATTTAACGGCGCTAGCATGGCGTCCAATTGTGCAATCAGGCCATCCAGTTCGAACTGCGTGGCAGGTGGCTCCAAATCCGTTTTGGGCGGACTCGCCAGCGTCTGCGTTTTCGACCATTCATAGGCGCACAGAATGACCGCTTGCGCCAAATTTAGCGAACCAAATGCAGGATTAATCGGCACCGTAATGATAGCGCGGGCAACATTGACCTCGTCGCTGTCCAGACCTGATCGTTCGGCCCCGAATAAAATCGCGCTTCGTCCCGTGTTACTGAATATCTCTCCAGCGGCCACTTCGGGTGTTATAACCGGCTTGGTAACGCCGCGCTTGCGCACCGTTGTCGCATAAACATGGGCAATGTCCGCGGTTGCCTCCGCCAGCGTCGGGAAAACTTTGGCGTTCGCCAACACAATGTCCGCGCCCGATGCCGCTGGACCTGCATTGGGATTGGGCCATCCGTCGCGCGGGGCGACAAGACGCATTTCGGTCAGGCCGAAGTTGAGCATGGCGCGCGCCGCCTTGCCGATATTTTCGCCCAATTGCGGACGGCAAAGAATGATAATGGGCGGCGCGCTCATTTCAGCGCCGCTTCGACCACGCTTCCTGCGAAATCTTCAAAATCCTTGGCTTCGTTAAAGTCCTTATACACCGACGCGAAGCGGATATAGGCAACGCTATCCAGCGCCTTCAGACCATCCATGACAAATTCGCCAATGCGTTTGGTTTCGATTTCGCTTTCGCCAAGGGTTTCAAGCTGGCGCTGGATAGCGGACGCGAGCTTTTCAATTTGCGTATTGTCCACTGGGCGCTTTCGGCACGCGACGGACAGCGAACGTTCCAGCTTCTCCCTATCGAACGGTTCGCGCTTGCCCTCGCTTTTGATTACCACCAGCTCACGCAGTTGAATGCGCTCAAAAGTTGTGAACCGCCCGCCGCAACCCTCGCACTGCCGCCGACGGCGGATCGCGCTATTGTCTTCAGTCGGACGGCTGTCCTTTACTTGGCTATCTTCATGTCCGCAAAATGGGCAGCGCAATTACTTTTCCTGATTCTTTTTCTTGTTCACATGCCGATACGCGACAATGCCTGCACCAATCAACGCGCCGGTTGCAAGCCCGATTGGAGCGATTATGCCTGCAGCTGCGCCAATCGCTGCACCGCCAGCAACCTTCTTAACTGTGTCTTGATCGGCGAGATGCTTGCCAGTGTGAAACGCGTCTTTTGTTGCGCCCCATAGCTCGTCTGCGGCCTCACCGACATAATGCCGTGCCTGATTGGGTATGCTTTCGGCGGCCCGTTGTTCAGGCGTTTTTGCACCGCAATTGGCACAAAACTTCGCGCCGTCTCCATATGCCGAATCACATTCGTTACAAAATCCCATGGTCATTTCCCTTCTGTGTATTAGATGGGTAAGTCACCTGTATAATTCAAGATGGGTAAATTGGGAAGCGGCTACACAATTCGCGAACACGAAGACGGACCTCGGCCTCGACCGCAGCATCGCCATGCTCGCCCTTTTGGCGCAAGCCTTCCAGCACGTCCGAGATCATGTGACCAATCTCTTGGAATTCGGTAACGCCAAAACCGCGTGTCGTTCCGGCAGGCGAGCCAACCCGAATGCCGCTGGTTTTCATCGGTGGCAGGGGATCATTGGGAATGCCGTTTTTATTGCAGGTGATTGACGCGCGCTCCAACGCTTCGTCAGCATCACGCCCGGTAATGCCGAGCGGGGTCAGGTCGACCAAGGCCAAATGGGTATCCGTACCACCGGAAACCAAATTAGCGCCGCGTTCATGCAATGTTGCGGCCAGAGCCTTCGCATTGGTAATCGTCGCTGCAGCATAAGTTTTGAAATCCGGGCGCAGCGCCTCACCAAAAGCGACAGCCTTAGCAGCGATGACGTGCATCAATGGACCGCCCTGGAGCCCTGGGAAGACCGCAGAGTTGACCTTCTTGGCGATGGCTTCATCATTCGTCATGATCATGCCGCCACGAGGCCCACGGAGCGTTTTATGCGTGGTATTGGTTACAACATGGGCATGCTCAAGCGGGTTGGGATGAACGCCGCCTGCAACCAAGCCCGCAAAGTGGGCCATATCCACATGAAAGATTGCGCCGACTTCGTCGGCAATAGCGCGGAAGCGCGCAAAATCGATGATGCGTGGATAAGCCGAACCACCAGCGATGATGATTTTCGGGCGATGTTCTTTGGCAAGACGCTCGACTTCGTCGAAATCAATAAGGTGCGTTTCAGGATGCACGCCGAATTGCACAGCATTGAACCATTTGCCGGACATGGCCGCCTTTGCGCCGTGCGTTAAATGCCCCCCTGCATCCAGGCTCATACCCAATATCGTGTCGCCTGGCTTTACGAGCGCAAGCATGACTGCGCCATTGGCCTGCGCGCCGGAATGCGGTTGCACATTGGCAAAGCCAGCGTTGAATAACTTCTTGGCGCGTTCAATGGCTAATGTTTCAACTTCGTCTGAGGGCGCACAGCCCTGGTAATAACGCTTGCCGGGATACCCTTCGGCATATTTGTTGGTGAATACCGACCCCTGCGCCTCGAGCACGGCTTTCGATACGATGTTTTCGGACGCGATCAACTCGATCTGGTTCTGCTCGCGGTCTAGTTCATGGGTAAGGCCGGCAAACACTTCAGCATCGGTTTCGGTCAAACCACGTGTAAAAAAGCCGTCGGGCTGAACATCGGAAAGATCGTGTGCGGGGCGCGTGCTCATGCTGGTTCCTTAGTCATGATAGGGTTGGATAACTTATCAACGCGCCGTTGGTGCCGGTCGCCACCAAATTCGGTTGAGAGAAATGTATCAATGCAGGCCTTCGCCATTTCAATTCCGATCAGGCGCGCGCCCATGGCAATGACATTTGCGTCATTATGTTCGCGGGACAAGCGTGCCGAAAGTGGTTCAGATACAAGAGCAGCGCGCGCGGCAGGGTTGCGGTTCACGGCGATGGAAATACCAATGCCCGATCCGCATAAGGCCACGCCGCGTTCCGCCGAGCCATCGGCAATTGCGCGCGCAAGCTTGTATCCATAATCGGGATAGTCGACGGACGCTTCGTCATGTGGGCCAAGGTCGGTGACATCATGCCCAGCAGAGCGCAGATATTCAGCTAGCGCTGATTTCAGCGCGAGAGCAGCATGATCTGAGGCGATGGCGATACGCATGGCACATCCTGTAGCAGCTTGAGTCGATCTATGCCTCCCCTATGGGAGCACGCCGCAAAAGGCCATGCCGAATTTCCACGATTGCGCAGCTTATCCACCGCCTTTATGGGTGCAGCGATGCTTAATGCCATATTGTCCGTCGCTATGCTGTCTGCTTTCCTATTGCTCTATGGGGCAGGGAAGCGCTGGCGGCGCGACGGCGCTAGCCAGCAAATGTGGCTTATGGTTGCTGCAGCCTTAGTAATATTCGCCAATGTGGCGATTTGGGTCGTGCCCGATAAAAAGGGGCATTCACTGGTAACAGGCGCGGCGGACACGCCCTGAAACCATAGCAGAATAACCTAATTGGAACCTTTGCATCGACCGCTCAGGGCGATCAAAATCACTTAATAGGACAGTTCGGATCCAAACGGAAATCGAGATAGCCGTTCACCGACGCCATCAGCAATTCCATTTCATTTTCGAAGAAATGGTTCGCGCGCGGAATTTCATCGTGATGGATGGTGATGTGCCGCTGCGTCCGCAATTTATCGACAAGCTTTTGTAACGCGTTCGGGGTCACAACCTCATCATTAACGCCTTGAATGATGATGCCCGATGATGGGCAGGGTGCCAGAAAGCTGAAATCATACATGTTGGCTGGCGGCGCAACCGAAATGAATCCGCGGATTTCCGGACGGCGCATTAAAAGCTGCATACCGATCCACGCGCCAAAGCTGAAACCTGCGATCCATGTGGTCGAAGCTTCGGGGTGAAAGCTTTGAACCCAATCGAGCGCGGAGGCTGCGTCAGACAATTCGCCGATTCCGTTGTCAAATTCGCCTTCGCTTCGACCAACGCCGCGAAAGTTGAAGCGTAAAACGCCAAAACCGCGCGCTACGAAGGTTTTGTAAAGCTGTTGCGTGATACGGTCGTTCATTGTTCCGCCCGCTTGCGGGTGCGGATGCAATATCATTGCAATGGGTGCTCGTGGACGTGGCGGCGGTGAAAAACGAGCTTCGAGGCGACCTTCTGGACCGGGAATAGCAATGGCGGGCATATAAAATTTCGATTCTAAGAATGTGTGCCGAGCTTTACCCGACGGTTCGGGCTTTGCAGGAATTGGAAGCGCTATATAGAAGCAATGACGATTTTCGCAACTGTCATGGAAATTATGCCCGACCAAAGCCGCATCTATCTTGATCATGCCGCCACGACGCCCGTCATTCCGGCGGCGCGCGCGGCGATGGCTGAAGCCATGGTGCATTGGGCTAATCCATCCTCGCCGCATCAAGAAGGCAGAGCTGCCCGCTTTGCGCTTGAGGAGGCGCGTCGGCGGATTGCAGCCGCGCTGAATTGGGATGGTGAAGTCATCCTGACGAGTGGAGCCAGTGAAGCAATTGCGTTGGGCCTTCGCGGCACGGCGGCGGTGGCAAGTGCGGTGGAGCATGATGCGGTGTTGGCGGTGGCTGGGCCGAACCGTTTGCCGGTAGGAGCAGGTGGACAAGTCGATATTGGTGCAATCACTGGTGAAGCACGATTTGCTGTTCAATCTGTGAACAATGAAACCGGCATTATCCAACCCATGGCGGAAATTGCGGGCGCTGTGCGCGATGTTGGCGGCATATTCTTCGCTGATTGTTCGCAAAGCGCTGGAAAACTGCCGCTTCCCGATGCTGATATGATTGCGGTCTCGGCGCATAAATTGGGTGGGCCGCCGGGCATGGGGGCATTGCTCGTGCGCAATCTTGGATTGTTATCCCCGACGGGTGGTCAAGAGCAAGGCTATCGACGCGGGACGGAGAATTTGCCTGCTGCGATCGGATTTGCAGTGGCGCTTGAGGCAGGGTTTTTGTGGATGGAAAACGCGGTCCGCCTGCGCAGAATATTAGATAATACTATTGTTGAATCTGGTGGTGTTGTTGTTGCGTCGGAGAGCAACCGGCTCGCGACCATCGGCAGTTACCGGATGCCGGGCGTTGCCGCGTCGAGCCAACTTATCAACTTCGACATGGCAGGAGTCGCCGTTTCTGCTGGCAGTGCGTGTTCTTCGGGAACACTCAAAACAAGCCATGTGCTTGGCGCCATGGGCTGGGATGAAAAATCTGCGTCCGAAGTCATCCGCGTCAGCTTTGGCGCTGCCACGAATGACGTTGACATCACGCGCTTCATCGATGTCTGGCGCAGCATCTCCATCCGCGCAAAAGCCGCATGATTTATCTAGACTATCAAGCCACAACGCCGCTCGCCCCCGAAGCATTCGCGGCAATGGAGCCCTGGCTTAAGACCGGATTTGCGAACCCGCACAGCGCGCATGCAGCGGGCAGGGCAGCTGCAGCGGCGGTGGAGGTCGCCCGTGATCAGGTGGCGGCTTTGCTACCGCCCGGCGGGCGCGTGATCTTTACCTCCGGCGCAACAGAAGCGATTAATCTGGCGATATTAGGATCTGGTCTATCCGTGAGCGCCGCTGCGACCGAGCACGCTGCGGTGTTGGATTGTGTGCAGCATTTGGGCGGTGATGTGTTGCCTGTCCGAAACGATGGCCTCGTCGATCACCCGAAGACACATGCGGCGTTGCAGGCGGTCATGCTCGTCAACAACGAGATTGGAACCATTCAAGCTATTGCCGATCTTGCCGCCGCTGCTCACGCGCAAAACAAGCTATTCCTATGCGATGCCGTCCAAGCCTTTGGCCGGATGCCCATTCCGGATGGCCCTGACATGATCGCAATATCCGCGCATAAAATTCATGGGCCAAAGGGCATTGGCGCTTTGTGGGTGCGCGATGGCGTGTCACTGGCCCCACAAATGCTGGGCGGGGGGCAAGAGCAAGGCATGCGCTCCGGCACGCTTTCACCTGCATTATGTGCAGGCTTTGGCGCTGCGGCGAAATTGGCAGCACAACGGATGGAAGCTGACGCGGCGCATGTTGCCATGCTTTGGGATCGCGCCACGGCAGCCTTTGCAGATTGGATGACCAATGGTGCAACGACCGAGCGCTATAAAGGTAATCTTAACATCCGCCGGGATGGCGTTGACGCGGCGCGGCTGATTTCCGAATGCCGGCACATTGCATTTTCGGCCGGCAGTGCATGTGCAAGTGGCTCTGGGCGTCCAAGCCATGTGCTGCGCGCGATTGGCCTGAATGACGCGCAGGCAAAATCTTCCATCCGACTGGGCTTTGGCCGCTATACGTCGGCGGAAGAGATTGATATTGCAGCCGAGGCTATCAACCGAGCAGCAGAGGCGATGTTATGATCATAGTCACGTTCATCAATGCCGAGGGCGATTCGCAAGAGGTTCATGGGGTCGACGGCCAGAGCCTGCTGGATCTCGCGCAGGCCGCTGGACAGCCGCTTGAGGGTACGTGCGAAGGCCAGATGGCTTGCTCCACTTGCCATGTAATCATCGACAAGGGTTGGTTTGATAAGCTCCCATCTGCGATTGAGGATGAAGAAGATATGCTCGATCTCGCCACGGGGGCACGGCGCACGAGCCGCCTGTCGTGCCAAATCATCTTGACGCCAGGTCTCGACGGGCTGGTCGTCCATGTACCGGCTGAAAGCCGAAATATGCAGGGTCTTTAACGGCCTCCACTTCCCATTCACGAAAAAGCGCCTATATGTGTCATCGCCGAGTTCGCTCGGCTATGGTGATAAATTGCGATGTGCAATAGGTGCAGCGGACCCGGGGGCGGTACCCGGCAGCTCCACCAAAATCTCTGTTTATCAGAGGTCTTGGAGGGGCTGAACTAGGATCGACGTGCGTTGAAAAGCATTGTTTTTGCCCGGCATGAATAAGCCGTGAAATGGTTCATAACCAATAGGTGCAAACGATAACGAAGCACTTGCTCTCGCAGCGTAATTTTGGGCCTCAC
>NZ_CAMAYF010000030.1 GCF_945862485.1 Sphingorhabdus sp. EL138 | reverse complement strand
TCCCCTGCCACAGACAGAAACAGGTCAATGTCCTGCTTGATCGTCTTGCTCTCTTCCTCTGACGATAGCTGCACCACCATAGCAATCCACCGTTTCAATTCTTCTCGTGCGTCCATATTTTACACTCCTTGATGAGTGTATTTATCACTAAGTATCATATGTTTGGTAAGGATCAGGCTAGGATCATAGCTCCAACGGCAGCATGATCGTCATCTCAATAAGGAGATGTAACGATGACTATGAATATCCTGAAAAGCCTTTCGCTGTCGGTTCTCCCGACAACACAACGGATGAGCCCCGAGCAGCACCGACGGAACAAACTCGTCACTAAACTTGCTGAGCAAAAGTTGATTGCTGAAGCCGATCGTGACGGAAACCTGCCGAACATTATGCACCGTCGTTGGGTTTCGACAGACAGTGGTTCTAAGGCACTTGTCGATGTGCCTAAACGCATCAAGCGTTGGTGGTTTCAGGATGCGGTAGGTAACTGTCTGCTTGCGATAAGGTATGGCAACAAGGTGCTTGAACTAGAGAAGGGTAAGGGCGCTATCATTGTCGGGAAACCCGACCAGCTTATCCCGACAATCGACAAGATCATTGCCGCTATCAATGCGGGTGAGTTGGATGCTTTGCTCTCAGAGATGGGGTTAACGCGCCCAATCAGGAAAGTGCAAAAGTGATGTGTGGGTCGTGTTGCCCGACAACGTGAATATTTCGCAGATTTATAGCATCAGCTAAGCTGACGCTGCGACTTATCTGCCTGTAATTTCGCATAAAATATGATCGGGTAAACACGACCAACATATTGAAAATATGGTATTTTTATAATTAATACTATACAACAAACTATACAACTATGTGATAAAAGCACTGGTTTTGCTAGGTTTGTGCATTATTCGTAATGCGGGGGTCGTAGGTTCGAATCCTATAGGCGGCACCATTTTTCCGATATTTGCTGTGATCACACAATCTGGCCTGCAGAGAAAAACGCTGCCTGGACTTGACCGATTGCCGTTAGATATGCAGTGAACCCTGCATGAACCAATTAACTGTCAGCCAAGCCGTTCTCTCGCGTCGTTCTGTCCGCGCGTTTACACCGCAACCCGTCTCGTTGGACCTGCTCCATCGGGTCATGGACAAGGCGCGATGGGCGCCATCGGGTTGTAATTTCCAACCATGGGAAGCAACGATCCTGACAGGCGCGCCGCTTGCGGAACTGCAGCAGAAAATGCTGGTTTCGCCGATGCAGGACCCGCCGGAATATTCATGGTCCGAACCAGAGGTCATTCCGGAATGCAAGGCGCGTTTGGCGCAAGTCGGCGCATCCATGTATCAAGCGATGGGCATTGGCCGCTCTGACGCTGATGCCCGCACCGATTTTGTGCGCAACAATGTGATGTCGTTCAATGCCCCCGCGGTGTTGCTATGCTATTTTGATCGCCGCATGGGGTCGCCGCAATGGTCGGATGTCGGGATGTGGCTTCAGACAATCATGTTATTGCTGCGTGAGGAAGGGCTGGACACCTGCCCTCAGGAATTCCTCTCCATGCATGCAAAGCTTATCAAGGAATTTATTGGTGTTTCGGATGAAAGCCACATTTTCTTCTGCGGCATCGCCATTGGCTATAGAGACGAAGAGGCGGCGGTGAACGCCTTTGAGCGGCAGCGCGAACCAGTGGAAGGCAATGTCCGCTTCGTCGGGTTCTGACAAGCGCCCGCTATTTCTTGCCTTTGCGGCCTTTGCGGGCGGCATATTTGGCATCGCGTTCCAGCTTGCGTTCTTCTTCGGTTTTTGTCGGCACGGCGGGTTCTGCCGACATGTGCGCCCGTTCTAGCTTCGCGGCTTTTTCCAGTTCGCGGGCCGCTAGCTTTTCTGCACGTGCTTTTGCTTGCGCCTGTTCGCGCGCTTCGGCGGCGGCGCGCCGTGCGGCAAGCGTTGCTTCGTCCAGCTTTGGCTTTGCGCGCAGCTTGTTAACGGCGTCCAGCTTCGCCTTATTGGCTAAGGCTGCCCGCTCTTGAAACGACGGCTCTTTATATGAAGGCATATTTTTGTGTTATCCATTGGGTGTGATGGGCGCCGCAGCTTGAGCCAAGGATTACCGTAAACAGCGCCTTAGAGATAAAGCCGCCCGACAGCAAATTGCAATCTGCTCAGGGTTCACGCCAAGGTGACAAGTCCAATGACCGCGCCGGTCATGGCAGAGGCCATATTGCCCGCGACCCAGCTTTTCATGCCCAAAGCTGACACCTCTGCGCGCCGTGTGGGCGCGAGCGTGGCGATGGTGGATACCAACAGGCCGACGCTGGCAAGGTTTGCCACCCCGCATAAAGCATAAGTGATGATCAGCTTGCTGCGCGCGTCAAAGCTGTCGGCGGGCAGGGCGGCGAGATCAAGATACGCGACATATTCGTTGAGGATAGTCTTTGTGCCCATCAATGCCCCTGCCGCTGGCGCTTGCTCCCATGGAATGCCAATGCTCCACATCAAAGGCGCGAACAGCCAACCAAAAATGCGTTTGAGGGTAAGGGGCTGTGCATCCATTTGGGGCAGCAGGGCCAGCAATTGGTCGGTCAAATTGACCAAGGCAAATACGACGATGATGATCGCGATGACCGCCAGCACCAATTGAATGCCTTCCATCGTCCCTTTGATGACTGCGTCCATGCTGCTTTCATATTTCAGATCTGCGTCGGCATCTTCTGCGCTGATGCTGCCATCGCCAGGGACCATCAGCCGCGCAATGAGCACGGCGGCGGGTAAGGAAATCAGGGAGGCGACAATCATATGGCCCACGGCGTTCGGCACCGTCTTGGACAAGGTGGTGGCATAAAGGACAAGGATCGCGCCGGAGATGGTGGCCATGATCAACACCATGATCATGAACAATTCGGAACGGTTCATCCGTTCAAACCATGCCCGCAACACCAGCGGGGTTTCGACCACGCCCAAAAACATGGTCGCGCCGCCGCCCAGTCCAACGACGCCGCTGACGCCTAAGGTCTTGCGTAAGGCCCATGACAGGCCACGAACGGCCGCGCGTAATATGCCCCAATGCCACAACAAGGCCGAGAGCGCGGAAAAAACGATGATGAGCGGCAATATTTGAAACGCAACGATCACGGGCTGTTCCACCCCGGGCTTGAGCACAAAAGGGATCGGCGCGCCGCCCGTATAGCCAAACATATAGCTCGATCCGACCAATGTCGCCTTTTCCACGGCTGCCACGGCATTATTGGCATAGCCGACCAAGGTCCAGATGAACGGCACGCGGGTGACCGCGAGCGCAAGGGCAATTTGCACAAAAAGTGCGCCAAATATCCAACGCCATGACGGGCGTGCGGCGCGATCTTCGGACAAGGCCCATGCCAATGTCAGGATCAACGCGATGCCGATTAATCCCTGCCCCTGCTGCAAAACCGCCATGCCATTTTCACCCCAACTGCGCTTGACCCTTGGCTTAGCGGCTTTTGACCGGACGCGTTACCCCAAAAGCAGATATGTCGCCTTTGTCTGCCGCTCAAGCGGGTAGGACGCGCTGCAGCAACCACATGACGGATATGCTGCCAATGGCATAAGCGCTGATCGTCTGCACGCGGGCGGCGTAGAGCGCATGTACGCGGCGGAGCGCCCATAGGACCAACATCGCCACGGCGACGATGACAAGCTGCCCCGCCTCAACGCCCAGATTGAAGGTCAGCAATGCCATGGGCACTTCGCCCTGCGGCAATCCGATTTCGGCCAATGCCCCTGCAAAGCCAAAGCCATGGAGCAAGCCAAAGAGAAAGGCGACGACCCATGGAAAACGTTCTGACAAGCGCAATTCATCGGGTTTGCGCTTCAGTATTTCGACGGCGAGGAAGACAATCGATAAGGCGATTGCGGCTTCAACCGGCGGGCCCGGAACGCTGATAAGTTCAAGCGTTGTGGCCACCAAGGTCAGCGAATGCGCTATCGTGAAGGCCGTCACCGTTGCCGCCACGCGCCATGCACCATTGAGCAAAAGCACAAGGCAGAGCAAGAACAATAAATGGTCATATCCCATCAAAATATGTTCGACGCCGGTCACAAAATAGGTCCGCGCGACCTGCCATCGGTCGGCCTTTTGCAGGATCATAGCCGATGGGCTGGCGGGCGTTAGCCGCGCCGCCTGCGTGATGCCATAAGCGGATTGATAACGCAGCAAGGCGTCGGCTGGGGTATTTTCCATCCCGCTTAAGCGGACCGAACGGCCCGCCAAAGTCGCGTCGCAGTCAATATCCCAACGCGCCAGCAAAGCGGCGGCGTCCATACTGCGTACGGGTTCGGTTGCTACGCAATCGCGCGGGAATATCGGCACGACGCGCGCGGCAAGGCCGGGCCGGATCGGTGCTTTCCAAGTAATTTTATATTGGTGCGCTGCGGTTTCCCGCTCGCGGATTTCCAGATAGCCCGGCTGCAAATCGTCCGCGCGGGTAACTGACGTGCAGCCCGTGGCGAGCAGGAGCAAAAGGAGAAAGCGGACAATCACGGCTTGGCGATACGAATGTCATATCCGTCGAGCAGCGCCTGATAGGCAGCCGCTTCGCGTACGGTCTGCGTTTCGGCACGCCAGTCGTTGGACACGCGCTGACGAATGTCGGACAAAGGCGGTGTCCCTGACGCTACAATGTCGCGGACGCGCACGGCGTGCCAGCCGAAACCAGATTGGACTGGTCCGCTCCAACGCCCTTTGGGCAAATTGCGCAGACTGTCGGCAAAGCCATCGCCAAATTCGCGGCCAATGCTGTCCGACGCCGCCTTTTCCATGCTTGCAGATACGCTCAACTTTTGCGCCTGCACTTGCTTTCCGGCGTTCAGGGCAAGGATGGATGCTTTGGCGGCGTCTGCATCGTCGCCCAAAAATATCTGGTCAAAACTGAAGGCCGGTTTTTCGGCATAGCGGATTGTGTTAGCGGCATAGAAGCTTTGCAACGCGGCTTCGGTTGGCTCCATATTCTGGATTTCGGCATTTGCCAGAAATTCCATTTTGGCGCGCAGACGGCGGCGGATGACGGGATCATCGACGTCGAGGCCAAGGCGCATGCCTTCGCGAAAATAGATTTCTTCCTTGATATAATCGCGGATCAGGCTGTCGAGTTGCTCTTGGGTGGGCGCGCGCCGCCATGTCTGTTCCCATACTGACGCGAGCCGCGCAACGTCTGCCTCATTGATGGTGATGCTGCGGTCGAGGCTGTCTTCCCCGCCAAACTGCCCCATGAGCAGAAACAGGGCCGACCCTGCGCCAAGGAAATGCACCAAAGGCTCCCGCAGGGCCTGCTTCATCCAATCATATATCATAATATGCTAACCCCGGGGCCAGGACGTTCCACCATGATCAGCGGCGCGTCGCCCTTGGGCGTTTCATAGGCTGATTGTATTTTGGCCTGCACATCTGCCACGCGCGCCTGCGGCATGATCGCCACTGCTGCGCCGCCAAATCCTCCACCCGTCATCCGTGCGCCCCCTTGATCGCCAATCGCATACTGCAGGATCGCTACCAAATCATCCATCGCCGGAACAGTGATTTCGAAATCGTCGCGCATCGATTTATGGCTTTGCGCCATCAGCACATCAAGTGCGACAAGGTCGCTTTTGGCAAGCGCATCGGCGGCGTCCAAGGTGCGCTGATTTTCGGTCATGACATGCCGCGCGCGGGCCTATCAGGCAGGGTCTTTCCATGGACGGGCGAAAGGCCATGACTCTGCAGGCTCCATCGGCGAGAGCCGCACGAAACAAGGGTTTGTCTTTTTCTACTCTACACCCTGCATTGGGCATCAATGCGGCAAAGTCATTGTCGAAAATAAAGACATTTTTGTAGTCAGGATTGCGCAATCCGCCTGCGCGTTCATTGCCCGCGCACAAATAACAATCGGGATCATGCGCTAGCCGGACGGCGGTGTCGGGCATATCCTGTTGCCCCTGCCATGGCCTTTTGGCGCGGTGCGGAGACACTAAAATCCATTCATTTTTCAATGGGTTGAAACGACGGTGGGGCTGCTCATCGAACGACATTGGGCAGTATCCAATCAATCGGCGGGTGTCCATTGCTAACCAAAAAGGCGTTGCATTGCGAGAAATGTTTGCAGCCCAAAAAGCCGTTATGCGCCGACAAGGGCGATGGATGCGCGGCCTTGAGCAGCAGATGGCGGCTGCTATCCACATTCGCCGCCTTTTTGTGGGCATAAGCGCCCCACAGCATGAAAACGACTGGCTCTGCCTTGTCGTTCACGTGCGCAATAATCGCATCCGTAAATGGCTCCCACCCCTTTTTGCTATGCGACGCGGCCTTGGCCATTTCGACCGTGAGGACGCTGTTGAGCAGCAACACGCCTTGCCGCGCCCAATGCTCCAAAAAGCCATGACGCGGGCGCGGGAGGCCCAAGTCGCTTTCTAACTCACTGTAAATATTATTAAGACTGGGCGGCAGACGCACATCCGGCGGCACGCTGAAACACAGGCCATGCGCTTGCCCCGGCCCATGATACGGGTCTTGCCCCAAAATGACGACGCGCACTTTGTCCAGCGGCGTCAACTCAAGCGCGCGGAACCATGCGCCCTGCGGCGGGAAAATCGTCTTGCCTGCGGCGAGTTCGGCGTCGAGAAAGCCTTGGAGCGCCGCCGTTTCTCGTGTGGTAAGCGCCGCCTGCAGTGCCGTCCGCCAATCCTGCGGTAGCAAAAATGCGGTCATTCGGCCTTTGGCGGCGCGGTCAGCAAATCGGCCCAGGCCTTCGCTTCTTTAGACGTGGCAGGGCCCAGCAATTCCATTGCATGGCGCAGCCGCTCACGAATGATGTCGCGGCCCAAATGCGTGATCGCATCGAACAAGGGCACGCCCTGCGCACTGCCGGTGATGGCGATGTAGAAGGGACGAATGACGTCTTTCAATTTGGCGTCGAGAACCTCGGCAGTGCGGCGCAACGTCGCTTCAATGCCTTCGCGGTTCCACTCGATCATATTATCGAACTGCTGCAAACCAAGGGTGTAGGCCGCACGCTGCAAATCTTGTTCCAGCTTCACGCCGTCGCGCAGGCGCTCCACGGTCATGCCGTCAATCCGGTTCATGAAGAACATTGCGGTCAGGCCGCCCAAGTCGGACATTTTGGTAATCCGCGCCTGCGCCATTTCAGCGATAGGGGTGAGGTAGCTATCATTCAGCGACCATGCTTTCACGGCATCCAAGAATTCCGAAACGCTGAGTTCTTCGCGCAAATAGCGGCCATTGAGCCAGTCTAGCTTCGACGTGTCGAACACGGGGCCGCCGAGCGAGATATTGTGCACGTCAAATTCATCAATAAGCGTTTGTAGCGAGGTTTTCTCATCTTCTTCGCTGGCCGATTTGATGAAAAGGCCCAAGAAGTTCTGCATCGCCTGCGGTAGGTAACCTGCACGTTGATAATATAAGATGCTGGTTGGATTTTTGCGCTTCGACAGCTTCGATTTGTCGGCATTGCGGAGCAACGGCAAATGCGTAAGCACGGGCGGTTCCCAACCGAAATATTGATAGAGCAACAAATGCTTTGGTGCCGAAGAAATCCACTCCTCCCCGCGCATGACATGCGTGATGCCCATCAGATGGTCGTCGACAACATTGGCGAGATGGTACGTCGGCAGGCCGTCCGACTTCATCAGCACCTGCATGTCAACAACCGCATATTCGAACGCAATTTCGCCGCGCAGCGTATCTTGCACAATGCATGTGCCCGTCGTTGGAATTTTCATCCGGACAACGTGCGAAACGCCTTCACTGTCGAGCTTTGCGATATCGTCAGCAGTCAGCGAAAGGCATGCGCCATCATATTTTGGTGGTTGCTTCGCTGCCATTTGCGCGGCGCGTGATGCCGCAAGCTTTTCTGGCGTACAATAGCATTTGAACGCATGGCCATCGGCCAGCAACTGGTCGCAATGCGCGGTGTAAATCGCGCTGCGTTCTGACTGGCGATAGGGGCCATGCGGGCCGCCAACATCCGGGCCCTCGTCCCAGCTAAGGCCTAGCCAACGCAGCGATTCTAGGATCATTTTTTCTGATTGCGGCGTTGATCGTGCCTGATCCGTATCCTCAATCCGCAACAAAAATTCGCCCCCATGCTTCTTAGCAAAGCAATAGTTGATGAGCGCAATATATGCGGTGCCGACATGTGGTTCGCCGGTGGGGGATGGTGCGACGCGGGTACGTACTTTCATGAGAAACAAATGCCTTTGGTTTGGTTTGCCCGCGCTCTATCAAGCTGCAACGGCATTGTCATCTTTCCGGTGCAGTTAAGGGTCAAAGGTATTGGAGCGGATCATGCAAAGCAGCCATATTTCGTTGAGCAGGCGGCAGTTCGGATTTGGTCTTGGTAGCATCGCGTTTGCGGGGCTTGCCGCGCGTGCCATTGCGCAGGCACCCGCCGCGGGAGCCAATGAAGTATATGGCTATGGCCCTTTGGTGCGCGACCCGAATAACCTGATCGACCTGCCCAGAGGCTTTGATTATCGCGTCATTTCCCGGTTGGGCAATATCATGGATGACGGATATCTCGTGCCAAATTCCGCCGATGGTATGGGCGCAATTGATTTGGGCAAAGGAAAAATTGCGCTGATTCGCAACCATGAACTGGGCATCAAGGAGCAGGATTTCGGTCCATTTAAAGGTAATGTGCCGAAGAATCTTCCTGCTTATGACAGGATGGCGGATGACAAATCGATGCCCTTGCCTGGTGGCACTACAACTTTGATATATGATATGAAGACTGGCCAACGCGACAGTGAGTTTTTGAGCCTTGTTGGCACGATCCGCAATTGCTCTGGCGGGATTACGCCATGGGGAAGCTGGCTTAGCTGCGAGGAAAATGTCACCCGCGCTGGAAACGGCGTTGGGAGAGACCATGGCTATATTTTTGAAGTTCCCGCCACTCAAAAAGGCCTCGTTAAACCAGTGCCCCTAAAAGACATGGGCCGTTTCAACCATGAGGCCGCATGCGTCGATCCGCGGACGGGCATTGTTTATTTGACCGAAGATCGCGGCGACAGCCTGCTCTACCGGTTCATTCCTAACGAAAAGGGACAGCTTGCCAAAGGTGGCCGGTTGGAGGCTTTGGCCTTTGTTCAGAATGACATTACTGACACGCGCAACTGGACTGAGGTTCAGGTTAGCAAGGGCCGCCAATATCAGGCGAAATGGATATCGCTTTCCAGCCCTGAAAGCCCCGAAGATGACTTGCGTAAACAGGGCGCTGCCAAGGGAGCAGCATTGTTCGCACGCGGCGAAGGAATTTTCTGGGGGAAAAGCGAGTTGTTCTTCGCTTGCACCAATGGCGGCGCTGCAAAATATGGCCAGATTTTCCGCTATGCTCCTTCGATAAACGAAGGGTCCCCGCGTGAGGCCGAAGCGCCGGGGATCATCGACTTGTTCATGGAATCGGCTAATCCTGCCTTTTACAATTATGGCGACAATATCGCTGTGATGCCGACAGGCCATTTGTTGGTGTGTGAGGATCAATATACCGACATTTCAGACAATCATTTGCGCGGCGTCAATGCGCAGGGTCAGACGTACATGATCGCCCGAAGCCGTGTGCAAACCGAATTTGCCGGCGGCTGCTTCTCACCGGATGGCTCGACAATGTTTGTCAATATGATGGAGCCGACTATGACGCTGGCGATCACTGGACCGTGGGGTAGGGTAAAGTCTGCCTAGCGGAAACCTTTGAACAGGCCTAAGCGTTGGGGTTGATGGCGCAGATTTTACCTCGGCTGATTTCCCTTGGCACCGCCGTGCCGCCGCACCGCATCACGCAAGATGATGTCCTGTCGATTTTGGCGCAGGCCAAAGGACAGGACCTGCCGCCGCGGATGGCAGAGATATTAGGCAACACGGGCATCTCGCAGCGCCATATAGCCATGCCGCCCGAATTTTATTTTGGCCCAAGAAGTTGGACATCGCGCGCGTGCGTTTATGAAACTGCCGCCGCGCAGATTTTTAAAGCGGCGGCCATGCAGGCTTTAGCGCGCGCAAACTTGCAGGCCGCCGACATAGGTCAGATTGTTTTTGTGTCCACCACGGGAACGATGACGCCCAGCCTACCAAGCCGGATGATTGCGACAATGGGTTTCGCGCCCGACACGCGCTGCGTGCCCTTATTTGGCTACGGTTGTGCAGGTGGTGTTATTGGCCTTGGCGTTGCTGCTGATCTATTCCGGGCGTGCCCAGACAAACCAGTCCTGCTGGTCAGCCTTGAACTGTGCAGCATCGCTTACGACCATGCGCGCATGGATAAAAAAGATATGGTCGCACTGGCCTTGTTTGCCGATGGCTGTGCCGCTGCGGTCATAGGCGCAGGGCCTGGCCCCCAATTGGCGGCATTTTCGAGCCATGTCTGGCCCGACACGCTCGATATGATGGGCTGGCAGATTGGCGATACAGGATTTGATCTGGTGTTAGCGCGCGATATACCCGTTTTCGTGAATAGCCATTTTGCCCCCGTCTGCGATGATTTTATCGCACGGCAAGGCCTGACCAAAGCAGATATGGCTGAACCCGCCTGCCACCCGGGCGGTGGACGCGTGGTCGATGCGCTATCCGATTATCTCAGTCATGATCTGTCCGCGACGCGCACAATCTTGCGCGATCATGGCAATATGAGCTCGCCGACGGTTTTGTTTGTGTTGGAAGCATTGCTCGGCGCAGGACCGATTGCAAAGCCCACCTTGTTGACCGCGCTTGGGCCTGGCTTTGTAGGCGCTATGGGAGTGTTGACGCCATGACGATGTTTGATTGGCCGTTGTGGGCGCTCATCATCTTTGGTTATGTCATTATTCAGCGACTGGCGGAACTTGTCTATGCCAGTGCCAACACCCGCCGCTTGCTAGCTGAAGGTGGTCGTGAGCATGGGGCGAAGCATTATCCTTTGTTTATCGTTCTACACAGCGGTTGGCTGATCGCTATCATGCTGTTCGCAAAGCCCGATATGGCGCCTAACCTGCTTTTGCTAAACATCTTCATCGCCAGCCAGACGTTCCGCTTCTGGATGCTAGCGAGTATTGGCCGTTGGTGGACCACGCGGATCATCAGCGCGCCAAATTTTCCGCGGGTCAAGCGAGGACCCTATCGTTTTATCAAGCACCCCAATTATGCTTTGGTAGTTGTGGAGATTGCTTTGCTGCCCCTTCTTTTGGGTGCGCCCGCGATGGCGATTACTTTCTCCATAATGAACGCTGCACTTTTATGGTGGCGGATCAGGATCGAAAATGACGTGCTGACGGAGCGTGACCGCACTACTTGACCCGCCAGTCAGCCGGCGCTAATGGCCCGCATTCCCGTGACCGAAGGGATGATTCTCTCTGGTCCGTGGGAAATACTCAGAATAGCAGCACATTGTGTGATCGGCCGGGTGGGCCAAAGGCTGAGCCTCCACCGCAGTAAACGGCTGCCCATCCAAAGTAACCGCTTAATAAAGGTGAAGATATGCCAACGATTAACCAGCTGGTCCGCAAGGGCCGGACCCCGCAGAAGACCAAGTCAAAGGTCCCTGCGATGGACCAAAATCCACAAAAGCGCGGCGTTTGTACCCGCGTTTACACAACCACCCCGAAAAAGCCGAACTCGGCTTTGCGTAAGGTTGCGAAGATTCGCCTGACAAACCAGCGCGAAGTTATTTCCTATATCCCTGGCGAAGGTCACAACCTTCAAGAGCATAGCGTTGTGCTTATCCGTGGCGGCCGCGTACGCGACCTTCCCGGCGTGCGGTACCACGTGCTTCGCGGCGTACTCGATACGCAGGGTGTCAAGGACCGCAAGCAATCGCGTTCCAAATATGGTGCAAAGCGTCCGAAGTAATTCGAACGTCACCATTGGCCGACCCGATTGGCGCGCATCTGCGCTGCCATTGGTCCCATGAGATAAAGGAAATAAAATATGTCACGTCGTCGTCGTCCCGAAAAGCGCATCATCCTTCCCGATCCCAAATTCGGTGATATTGTGCTTTCGAAGTTCATGAACAACCTGATGCTTGACGGTAAGAAGTCAGCAGCAGAGCGGATCGTTTATGGTGCTTTGGAAACTGTTGAGGCCCGCGCCAAGAAAGATCCTATCCAGACCTTCCATGAAGCGCTGGATAACGTAAAGCCAGGCATTGAAGTCCGCAGCCGCCGTGTGGGTGGTGCAACGTATCAGGTTCCTTGCGAAGTGCGTCCAGAGCGCGCGCAGGCACTTGCGATCCGTTGGTTGATCGGCGCTGCCCGAAACCGCAGCGAAACCACTATGGCTGCCCGTTTGTCGGGTGAACTGATGGATGCCGCATCGAACCGTGGCAACGCTGTCAAAAAACGTGAAGATACGCACCGTATGGCAGAAGCCAACCGCGCGTTCGCTCACTACCGCTGGTAAACCCATTCGAGCCACTTCGGTGGCTCATACTTCGGAGTAAAGATTATGGCACGCAGCCATCCACTCAATATGTATCGCAACATCGGCATCATGGCGCATATCGACGCCGGTAAAACCACGACCACCGAGCGTATCCTTTTCTACACCGGCAAGTCCTACAAAATCGGCGAAGTGCATGATGGCGCTGCCACCATGGATTGGATGGAGCAAGAGCAAGAGCGTGGTATCACGATCACTTCAGCTGCTACCACCTGCTTCTGGAACGATCACCGCATCAACATCATTGATACGCCAGGCCACGTTGACTTCACGATTGAAGTTGAGCGTTCGCTGCGTGTTCTCGATGGCGCGGTTGCGTGCTTCGACGGCGTTGCTGGCGTCGAGCCTCAGTCTGAAACCGTATGGCGTCAGGCCGATAAGTATGGCGTTCCACGCATGTGCTTCATCAACAAGCTCGACCGTACGGGCGCAAACTTCAAATATTGCGTGCAATCGATCATTGATCGTCTCGGTGCAAAGCCAGCTGTTTTGTACATTCCAATCGGCCTTGAAGCTGATTTGAAGGGTCTTGTTGACCTCGTGCACAACCGCGCAATCATCTGGAAAGATGAATCCCTTGGTGCGGACTTCTTCTACGAAGATATCCCTGCGGACTTGGCTGCAGAAGCTGCGAAATATCGTAGCGAGCTGATCGAGCTTGCTGTTGAGCAAGACGATGTCGCCATGGAAGCATATCTTGAGGGCAATGAGCCTGATGTTGCGACGCTGAAGGCGCTGATCCGTAAGGGCACGTTGAACCAGTCGTTCGTACCTGTTTGCTGTGGTTCGGCGTTCAAGAATAAGGGCGTTCAGCCTTTGCTCGACGCGGTTGTCGATTATCTGCCTTCGCCGCTCGACATTGCCGATGTTCAGGGTGTCCACATGGACACGCTTGAGCCAGACAGCCGTCCAGCGACTGATGATGCGCCATTCTCTGCACTCGCGTTCAAGGTCATGAACGATCCATTCGTCGGTTCGCTGACCTTCATCCGCATCTATTCAGGTAGCCTCGTCAAGGGCACCTATCTGAACTCGGTAAAGGATAAGAAGGAAAAGGTCGGGCGTATGCTGGAAATGCACGCCAACGAACGTAAGGACGTTGATGAAGCATTTGCAGGCGACATCATTGCGCTAGCCGGCATGAAGGAAACGACGACGGGCGACACATTGTGTGCTGAACGTTTCCCAATCATTCTGGAGCGTATGGAGTTTCCTGAGCCAGTTATCGAACTGTCGGTGGAACCAAAGACTAAGGCTGACCAAGAAAAGATGGGCATTGCGCTCAATCGCCTGTCCGCCGAAGATCCGTCGTTCCGCGTTTCGACTGACCATGAATCGGGCCAGACGATCATTAAGGGCATGGGTGAACTTCACCTCGACATCATCGTTGATCGTATGCGTCGCGAATTCAAGGTCGAAGCAAATGTCGGCGCGCCGCAAGTTGCGTATCGCGAATATTTAGCACGTGAAGTTGATGTCGATTACACCCACAAGAAGCAGTCGGGTGGTTCGGGTCAGTTTGGTCGTATCAAGTTCACGGTAAAGCCGGGCGAGCGCGGTACGGGCATCATCTTCAAGGATGAAGTCAAGGGCGGTAACATTCCGAAGGAATATATCCCCTCAGTTGAAAAGGGCATGCGTGAAACAGCCGAATCCGGTTCACTCATCGGCTTCCCGATCATCGACTTCGAAATCACTTTGTATGACGGCGCGTACCATGATGTCGATTCGTCGGCGCTGGCTTTCGAAATCGCGGGTCGTGCCGGTATGCGCGAAGCCGCTCAAAAAGCAGGTATCAAGCTGCTTGAACCCATCATGAAGGTCGAAGTTGTATCGCCTGAGGAATATCTGGGCGATGTTATCGGCGACATGAACTCACGTCGTGGCCAAATCCAGGGCACTGACAGCCGCGGTAATGCGCAGGTTGTCGAGTCCATGGTGCCTTTGGCCAACATGTTCGGCTATGTGAATCAGCTCCGCTCGTTCACGCAAGGACGTGCAAACTACTCGATGTTCTTCAATCATTATGATGAAGTGCCGTCGAACGTTGCAGCCGAAATCAAGGAGAAGCTTGCCTGATAGGCAAAAGCCGACTAATGGCGGCGCCTGATTCAGACGGCGTCGTCCCACCTGATCAAAATATTACCTAATCGAAAGAAGGTTTGAGAAAATGGCAAAAGCTAAATTTG
>NZ_CAMAYF010000029.1 GCF_945862485.1 Sphingorhabdus sp. EL138 | reverse complement strand
TATCCCGACGCGCAAGCTGCAATTAATGGGCAAATGGAAAACCCGTTGCTCGAAACGGCGCTTAAGCCGCTTTGGGCGTGTTGGCGGCTTCTCGCCAACGCGCGAGATAAGCGCGGGCCATTGGAGCTTAACTTACCCGAGAAGCGAATTACGCTGGACGAACAGGGCCGCGTCACCGGAGTTGCCGTGCGCGAGCAACTTGAAGCCCATCGTTTGGTGGAAGATTTCATGATCGCTGCAAATGTCGCCGCGGCCAAGGCATTGGAAGCCAAAAAATCATCCTTGATTTACCGGGCCCATGAACCGCCAAGCCGCGAACAGCTTGTTGCACTCAAGGAATATCTCAAGACCTTTGAAATCGACTTCGCGTTGGGCCAAGTGGTCAAGCCAGAGACATTCAACGCAATCCTTGAGAAAATCGTTGACGAGGAGGTCCGCCCGCAGGTCATGGAGGCGGTGCTTCGCAGCCAGACGCAGGCTTATTATGGCCCCAATAATGTAGGCCATTTTGGCCTTTCACTTGGTAGCTATGCACATTTCACGTCCCCAATCCGCCGTTATGCCGACCTTATTGTGCACCGGGCGCTGGTGAGTTCTTATGGGCTTGAGATGCCCAAACCCAAGTTGAAGGATGTTGAGCCGACGACTGGCCTCACCGAGGCCGCCATTATGAAGCTGGCGGCAACTGCCGAAGCCATTAGCCGCACCGAACGCCGCGCGATGGAGGCAGAGCGTGAGACGACCGACCGCTATATCGCAGCGTATCTCTCCGCGCAGGTCGGACAAATCATTCAGGCGCGTATCACTGGCGTGCAGAATTTCGGATTTTTCGCGACAGTTGAAGGTGTTGGCGGCGATGGCTTGGTTCCAGTCTCAACCTTGGGCAAAGACTATTTCCATTATGACCAGGCGAGCCAAACATTAGTCGGTGAAAAAACGCGGCAGGAATATCGCCCAGGAATGCGACTGGAACTGAGGCTGGCGGAGGCAAACCCGATTTCAGGGTCTCTGCGGTTCGAGTTGCCAGAAGGTGGCAGCTATTCGCCTGACCGATTCAAACATAAAGGCAAGCCTAGGTCTGGAAAATATGATGCCGGGAAGCGCGGGCGTCCAGGTAATATTCGCCATCAAGGGAAAAAGCGCTAAACTCCAACGCCGCCTTGCGCAATATTGGCAACTAACTCAAATCATCCAATTGTGCGTCGCTGAGTGATCCCGGAATCACCATGACCGGGCAGGGCAGTGTTCCGGCATTGACGCCGGTAAAGTGCGCTATCAGCGGCCCAGGCGCGCCGTGCGCCGCGGAGCCCAGCACAAGTGCAGCGATGCCCGGATGCTCCTCGAGCATGACCTTCACCACGTCGATTGCTTCGCCGGGTTTGACGGTGATGGCAGGGCGAACGCCCATTTCATCGAAAATTGAACCCGCAGCAGCAGTCACAAGCTGCTCTGCCCGATCGCGGGCATCTTCTTCCATGGTTGCCTGAACGCCGCCCCATGCGACAAAGTCAGCCTGCTCAACGAGAGCCAAGATATGCACTTCGCCTCCGGTTTTGGCAGCACGACGTGACGCAAAACGCAGAGCGAGGCGCGCTTCTTCGGTTTCGTCGATGACCACCAGATATGTCCGCATGCATGCCCCCCGACACCGGCTTTGTCGCCAGCCATTTGTGATTTAAGATAGACTGCGCGAAAATTGCATGATTGGCAACCTTATCACGCTTGACGCTTGGGAAAGCTTGGCTATTCGGGGTTATCAACGAAGTCCAAAAAAGGCTGTTATCCAATGCCCATCGAACTCAAAATGCCCGCGCTTTCCCCTACCATGGAAGAAGGCACATTGTCGCGGTGGCTTGTGAAGGAAGGCGACAGCGTTTCTTCAGGCGATTTGTTGGCAGAGATCGAGACAGATAAGGCGACTATGGAGTTCGAAGCGATTGATGACGGGATCGTGACAAAACTGCTCGTGGCCGCCGGAACCGACGGCGTAAAGGTTGGCACGGTAATCGCAATGATTCAGGGTGAGGATGAGGACGCAGCACCTGCGCCGAAATCAACCGCACCAGCAGCTGCGTTACCCGAAGCTTCAAAAACAGTGCAAGTCGTGTCAAAGTCGATTGAGACGCCGATAACAATATCAAAAACCGATGTGCAGAAACAATCCTCCGGTGACGAACGGATCATAGCCAGCCCATTGGCCAAGCGGATAGCCGTAAACAAGGGGTTGGACCTTACATCAGTAAAGGGCAGTGGGCCCAATGGCCGTATCGTTAAGGCTGACGTCGAAGCGTTTGCCGCCGGAGTATCTGGAACAAGTGCCGTACATTCCTCACCGCCGTTGCCGTTGCCAGCTCCTCATGCTGCTATAGATACAGACATCCCGCACGAGCTTATCAAACTCAGCAATATGCGTAAAACTATTGCGCGCCGCCTGACCGAGTCCAAGCAACAGGTGCCGCATATCTATCTGACCGTCGATGTGCGCCTTGACGCACTGCTTAAACTGCGCGGAGATCTCAATGCGTCATTGGAGGCGCGCGGTATCAAGCTGTCGGTAAACGATATGCTGATCAAGGCACTGGCGTTGGCGCTGGTTCAGGTGCCGAAGTGCAATGTAAGCTTTGCCGGTGACAATATGCTGCAATATACGCGCGCCGACATCAGCGTTGCTGTTTCGGTACCTACCGGCCTTATAACGCCAATCATTACGGACGCTGCGAACAAGTCGCTGTCCAAAATCTCGACCGAAGTGGGCGAACTTGCTGCCCGCGCCAAGGAAGGTAAATTGCAACTGCATGAATATCAGGGCGGCACGGCATCGATTTCCAACATGGGCATGATGGATATCAAGCAATTCGATGCAGTGATCAACCCGCCGCAAGGCATGATCCTAGCAGTCGGAGCAGGCGAAAAACGGCCTTATATTGTCGATGACGCCCTCGCTATCGCGACGGTCATGAGCGCAACCGGTTCGTTCGACCACCGCGCCATCGACGGCGCAGACGGAGCGATGTTCATGAAGGCGTTCAAGGAACTTGTAGAGAAGCCTTTGGGCCTGGTGGCGTAAAATGGCTGATTATGATCTGGTCGTCCTCGGCTCGGGCCCGGGTGGATATGTTGCCGCAATTCGTGCGGCGCAACTTGGGTTGAAAGTTGCGATTGTCGAGCGTGAAAATCTCGGCGGAATTTGCCTAAACTGGGGCTGCATTCCGACCAAGGCCCTGTTGCGCTCAGCGGAGATTTATCATTATATGCAGCATGCCGGCGATTATGGCCTGACGGCAGCCAATATCAGCGCGGATATTGACGCAGTGGTGAAGCGGTCCCGTGGCGTTGCCAAGCAACTGAACCAAGGCGTCACGCATCTGATGAAAAAGAACAAGATCACCGTCCATATGGGCGATGGAAAGTTGCTTGCGGCGAACACACTCTCGGTCACCAAGGATGGCAAGACCGAGGAACTAACCGCGAAGAATATCATCATCGCGACCGGCGCGCGCGCGCGCGATTTGCCGTTTGCGCCTGCAGACGGAAAGCGCATCTGGACCTATCGCCACGCGATGGTGCCGCCCGAGATGCCGAAAAAGCTACTTGTTATTGGTTCCGGCGCGATTGGTATAGAATTCGCAAGCTTTTACAATGATATGGGGGCAGATGTCACCGTGGTTGAAATGCTCGATCGCATCGTGCCGGTCGAGGATGCTGATGTCTCGGCCTTCCTTGAAAAGGCGCTCACAAAGCAGCGCATGACCATCATGACCGGGGCAGGGGTCGAAAGCCTAAAGGCCACCGCGGCGGGTGTTTCGGCATCGATCAAGGGCAAGGATGGCAAAGTAGTGGCATCTGAGTTCACGCATTGCATTGTCGCCATTGGCATAGTCCCCAATACCGAGAAAATCGGGTTGGAAGCGCTTGGCGTAGAGATGGATCGCGGCTTCCTAAAAACCGATGCCAACTGCCGCACCAACGTGCTCGGCCTGTGGGCGATTGGCGACATCACCGCCCCGCCTTGGTTGGCGCATAAGGCAAGCCATGAAGGCGCGATTGCCGCCGAAACTATTGCTGGCGGGCATCCGCACGCGATGGACCCGCTGAACATCCCCGGCTGCACCTATTGCCATCCGCAGGTCGCAAGCGTCGGCCTCACCGAAGCCAAAGCCAAAGAGGCTGGCTTTGACGTCAAGGTTGGCAATTTCCCGTTCATGGGAAATGGCAAGGCGATTGCTTTGGGTGAGGCGGAAGGCTTCATCAAAACCGTGTTCGATGCCAAAACTGGCGAGTTGCTTGGCGCGCATATGATCGGCGCGGAGGTGACTGAGCTTATTCAAGGCTACACCATCGGTAAAACCGCCGAACTGGTTGAAGCGGACTTCATGCACACCGTTTTCCCGCATCCGACGTTAAGCGAGATGATGCACGAAAGCGTCTTGAGCGCTTATGGCAAGATGTTGCACATGTGACTTTGTCCGCGCGACTGTTTGCATCTGCCTTGCTGCTCTTTGCGGCAGTGATTGCTTTGGGCTTTGCTGTCACGGCAGGGCGTTTTCATGATTTTGACATTGCCCTATCACATGCCCTAAAAATGCAACGCGGCGTTTCGCCTGATTGGCTCATCCTTGTCATGCAAGGCTTTAGCTGGATTGGCGGCGGTATTCAGCGCTATGTCATCGTTGGCATTCTTGCCCTTGCGCTTTGGCGCTGGTGGGGTTGGGAGGCAGCAATGGCAATGGCGGTTGCGACCTTAGCCTCCGCAATGACGTCCGACATACTAAAAAACTTTTTCGCGCGTGTTCGTCCTGATCTAATCCCGCAACTTGATCCGATCAGCAGCCCGGCTTTTCCAAGCGGCCATGCAACCAACGCAGCTGTGGTCTATCTGCTATTCATCATGCTCGTTCCGCAAGCGCACCATCCTGCTTGGCAATTGGCTGCTGCGGCTATGATTTTGCTTACGGGTCTTTCCCGTATTTTGCTAAATGTCCATTGGCCGACAGATGTCATTGGCGGATGGATGCTTGGGACGTCTTTTGCGTTAATGGCCGCAGCAGTCATTTCCTTCCGCAAGGAGCGACGGCAGAGCAAAGACCCAACTGTCCAAAAGTTTTAGAACGCGGGGCGCTAACTTTTACTGTCCTACATGCCGGTAATTTGTCATCTTACAGTCCACTGATTAAATATGGGACTTAAAACATGCGGTTAATGGCTAATTTACGACGGAATATGCGAGTCGCGGTGTTAACGGGCGCAGCACTTTTGTCTGGCGCAGCACAGGCGCAAACAGCTGTCATTACTGCCGACAAGATGATCGACGTTTTGACGGGTAAAACCGTCGACTTTCCAGCAGTTTTTGTCGGCCCAGACGGCCGCATCACCAGCATAGCTGACGCGCGCACCGTCAAATGGGGCAGCGATGTCACGCATATCAACATGTCCGGCAAAACCCTTTTGCCTGGTCTAATTGACATGCATGTCCATCTGGATGGTCCTGCTGATATCGGCGGTTATCGTGGGCTTGAATTCACCGACAGTTTCTGGGGCATGACGGCGGTGGGATCGGCGCAGGCAATGCTCAAGGCTGGTTTTACCACCGTCCGCAACGTCGGTTCAAGCAACCGCAACGATATTGGTTTGAAACAAGCCATAGAAAACGGATATGCGACGGGCCCGCGCATTGTGCCCGCTGGCTATGCTTTAGGGGCAACAGGTGGCCATTGTGACTCGACCTTCCTACCACCAAGCCTCGAAAAATCCGGCAAGGAAGAAGGTATCGCCGACAGCGAAGACGAATTGCGGTACCAGGTGCGCCGTCAGCGTAAATATGGCGCTGAGGTCATCAAGGTGTGCGCAACAGGAGGGGTATTCTCCCGCAACACCGAGCCCGGCCAACAACAGCTTTCCGAGCGCGAGCTCCGCGTAATTGCGGATGAGGCGCATCAATGGGGCTTGCGCGTAGCAGCGCACGCGCATGGCGCAGAGGGTATCAAGGCGGCGATAAAGGGCGGTATTGATACCATCGAACATGCCAGCCTTGTCGATGATGAGGGGATTAAACTTGCCGTGGCACGGCCGCGTCCGGTCTGGTTCTCCATGGATATATACAACACTGATTATACGCAGGCCGAAGGCGCCAAAAATGGCGTGCTTGAGGATAATTTGCGCAAAGACCGCGAGGTCGCGCAAATACAGCGCGACAATTTCCGTAAAGCCCACAAGGCCGGCGTCCGGATGGTCTTTGCTTCCGACGCGGGCGTGATGCCGCACGGCTTGGTTGGCGGCCAGTTCAAGACCATGGTGCAATATGGCATGACACCAATGGAAGCCATTCAAGCAGCTAGCCGCAATGCGGCGCAGGCGCTTGATCGTGAGAAAGATGTGGGCGCCATCGCAGTTGGCCGTTTTGCCGATATCATCGCCGTGGATGGAAATCCCTTGGCTGATGTGCGCGGACTGGAATCGGTCGATGCCGTGATTAAGGGCGGCAAGGTCGTGCAATAATTCGGATTGGTCTAATCGTCATAGTGCATTGATTGCACAATGACGGTTGTGTAAACTGAGTGTATCAGAGGTCGAAGAACCATCAGGTCAACAACATCAGGGATTTGAATCATGATAACCATCATCGCAACTGCACTGCTTAGCATGGCCGCTATGAAGGGCGACGCCATGGACACGGCCCGTAAATCGTTCAACAATTGTATGATCGAAGTGCACAACACCGCAGTTGACGAAAAAGCGAGCCCGAGAGCTTTCATCCAAACCTCTGACGCGGCATGCCCGATGGAGCGCGCGGCGTATAAGGAAATCCTTGTAAAGTCAGAGCGTTCTTTTGGATCAAGCCAGACCGAAGCGGAGAAGTTTGCATCGGAAGAAATCCAGATGATTGTCGACTCGATCGTCACCAGCTTTAATGAGAACATCGAAAGCGGCGCGAAATTGACGCCGGAGAAATAAGAGCGCGAGAGGCAGCGATATTTGGCGGACAGGGTGGGACCAATAGTATGTTCCAGATCAACATCTTATGCATATTATAATAACATTAAATCAATGTTTTATATATCCATTTGTAGATGGTTGTATCATGACATCTTCCAGAAGCGACTGAATAAGTGTATCCCAAGTGTATCCCGAGAAACCATTCTCGGGGAAGGGTTCGACTATGGCGCTAATGACAGACTTGGCTATTCGGAACTGGAAACCGACGAAGCCACGAGAGACAAAACCCTGCGGTGCCCTCCGATGCGGAAGACGCGACGCCAATCTGCTCAATAGCCCGACCATAGACGATGATATCGTTATCCGTTGATTTTATCAGATCCTCAGCAAAGACTGGTGCAGCGGGGAGAAGCCATAGAAGAGTTAACAATCGGGAATGGATCATAGCCCTACTGCTCAATTGAATGGTGCTTGTCGCTCGGCATACCGAGCCATCGCGCCACGTTTGCCATTCGACGAATGATTAAGAACTCGACAAGCCAGATAGCCAGCAGCGATGCGGCCAGCAGGGGCAAGAAGGCGGCGAGCACGAAGAACAGTGCTGCAACACCCTTGAGCTTGGTTGGTGACGTCGCCACAGGCGGTGCTCCAAGCTGCCCTTGGGGCTTACGCCGTCGCCACATGACGAAGCCAGTGATCGACAGCGTTACGAGCATCAACGCCGAGATCACGCCGATCAGTTGATTAATCCAGCCGAACAGCTGTCCTTCGTGCCAAGAGACGCCATAACCGACAACGCGATCGATAACATGATCATCGGCAAAGGTTTCGCGCGTTAACTCCTGACCCGTTTTTGCATCATATGTTATTGTGGTCCTGAGCGTGCGATCCTGACTATCCGATCGGATGGTCCAGCCATCTGCTCCCTTTTTGCCAAATCGCCCCGGCGCCCCAGGGGGTGTAACAAGGACAGGAAATGCTAGGTTTTCTTGCTTTGCTAACATCACCATTTGAGAGAGGCCTGCCGTCGCTTCTGTTACGATCTGGCTATCATTAACCTCAGGCATGGCAGGGCTTGTCCCCATCATGGCCGCATGGTCATGCTCTGCATGATCAGGAGAAACTGGGGTCTCTCCGCCAATAGTCCAGTCCTGTGCGCCTTTGACCCAGCCCATTTCCGCACGAACGGCTTTGAATGAACTTCCCCATACTTCTGCCCAAGGTAAGCCGGTCAGCAGCAGGACTAGAGCAAGACCTGACACCCAAAAGCCCGTTACGGCATGCATATCGCGCCATGCGGTTCGCCCTCCTTGTGAGAGCCTCGGCCACAAAACACCTGATATACCGCGGCCGCGTGGCCACCAAAGGTAAAGCCCTGTTAGAACCATCACGATCGCCCAGCTTGCAGCAAGCTCAACGAGCAAACTCCCACGTTTCCCCATGAGCAGCTGTCCGTGAATGTCTTTTACGACTTCCATAATCCGCTCATCTGGAACGAGTGACCCAACAACTCGACCTTGTGGTGAAACAAATACATCCAGCATTTGGCGCCCTGATCCGGGCAAACCCACGTGGATCATCGCGGCATCGCCGGGCGAATTGGGAACCCGGTATGAATGGAACTTGGCGCCGGGATAGGCCGAGAGTACGGCATGGTACTGCTGTTCGGGCGTCACGGCATTCTCGGTTGCCAGCCCTTGCCAAGCCCGCTCTTCCCAGCGCTCTACCTGTGGTTTGAACAGATAGGCTGCGCCGGTCAAAGCCAAGATCAAGATCATGGGTACAACGAACAAGCCGGCATAGAAATGCCAGCGCCAGATCATCCGATAGAGCGAAGCCATTCTCGTCAGCTTGTTCATGATTTTACCACTTCGCTTTCAGGTCAACAACGAACGTCCGCTGCGGCAACGGATGTGACACATAAGACTGATCGTTGAAAAGATTATCGATCCCAGCGCCGAGTTCGAGCTGTTTGCTCAGTTGCCAAGTCAGGCGGGTATCGACTGTGAAATATTCGGTCTGAAAGCCATAGGCATCGCCCCGTACAAGCCCGAACAAATCAGAATTGGGCCGTGATGCATAACGCCACCCAATTGAAGCTTTGACCGGATCAGCCACACGATACCGAATGTTCCCGTTGGACCGCCATTCCGGAATACGGGGGAACTGAACCCCTTCAGCGGCTGGATTAGCAACGTTTTTGACCGTCTTGGCATCGATCCACGCGACGTTGGCGTCGACATCAAGGCCATCGAACAGTATGTCCTTGGCCTCGACCATTAACTCAGCGCCGTATTGCCGAACCTGATCGACATTCTTGTAGCTGGTGATGACCGTGCCGAACTGATTGAGGCCACTGAAGCTAAAGATCGCATCCTCGATGTTCTGGTAAAAGATGCTGAGCGTTGTTTGCACTTTTCCGGAACGATGCCGCAGGATCAGGTTTGCGTCATCCGAGCGTTCAGCTTTCAAATTGGGGTCGAAGCTCTGCGGGTCGATGGCCTGTGAGATGTCATCAAACCGCCCCTGATATAATTCACCGACAGTTGGAAAACGCTTCGCAGTACCAACGCTAATCTGGACCGCCAGTGCATCACTCAGCTCGCCTTGCAGGCTCAGCTTCGGGCTGAAGCTGCTGTCTGTGCGCGAAGGATAGCGATCATCTTTGCGTGCACCTGTATAGATCTTCGCGATGCCGCCGTCATAAGCGCGCCATCCGTCATATCGGATACCCCCAGTTAAAACCCAACTGCTTCCAAGGTTGATGGCATCTTCAAGCCATAGTCCCCACAAGCTGGTTTTTCCATATGTCGACGTGGAATAAGTTGGTGCGGTGGCGGCTTCCCAGTTTGTCGTCGCAAAGCTATCCGTCGACGTTTCATAAAGGTTGGCATTGGCACCAAAGGCGACCTTGTGCAGGCCAAACTCACGCTCAATGGTGAGGTCTCCGGTATACCAGCCGGGAGTGTTGGCGAGGGAGCGCGTGCCTTGCCCCAGCGCGGCACCTGTTGCGTAGTCCTTTGAGGTGCGCGTATCCCATTCGGGGATCCAATATCGCGACAGGTTAAGAGACACGTCCCACCCCGCTGCAGGACCAGCTAGCTTCAGGCCTGCCAGATATTCGGTTCGGCGTGTTTTTGACATAGTAACGCCAGTCGCATTCCAGACCCTTCCGCCGAAGCTTACCTTGCCTTGGTAAACAGGCTCGCCTGTGCTGGCGTTTACCAGCCAGCTGCGGGGGTCGGTCAGGTCCTGCTTCGTCAACCAGATCATGCCAAGCGCGTCGATCTGCCAACCGCCTGCCGTGTCGTAACCTATGCGCAGCCTTGCTTGATCTTGAGTTACGTCAACTGGCGAAGCAGCGCCAAACACGGGCGTAGCGAGACGCGGGTCTACATACGCGCCAGTCACGGCGGTTCCAGTGCCGGTCGTTGTTGTGAGCAAATTGTAGGTCATCGATTGGCCCGTGTTTTCAAAATGGCGACCAGAAATCCGGACAGACCAAGGGCCATCTTTTTGTTTCCAGTTAATGCCACCTTCAAGGCTGTACCCCTTGAAGGTTTCGTCAAAGCCATATTCCTTGAACGGCATGATCATGGTTTGAGCTGTCGCATATGCGGAGGTTTCTTTAGGCTCCTGCGTTGTCACAGAGATGACCCCCCCCATGGAATTACCACCATAGCGCGCAGAATACGGACCATAGACGATATCGAACTGGCGCACCTCGGCAGGGCCGACGACATTCCATTTGGGCGGAAAGTCCCATCGATTGCCCAGGAAGTTGGAGACCACAAAACCATCGACCATTACGATAGTTCGCGCACTCTGGATGGTGTTGGCTCCGCGCAGTGCGACCACCGCATTGTCATCCCCTGCAAAACGCTTGCGGACGAAGAAATTCGGCGCGTATTTCATAAGATCTTCGACATTTAGCGCGTTAACCGCATCGAACTCTTCCTGCCCCAGCGAGACAGATAGCCCGCGCGGCACGACTGTGATCGGTGCATCATTTTGACCAACGACAAGAATAGTATCATTAGCTTTGTCGTCACCGGCCACTGTAGCAGCCTCTTCAGCAAATGCAGAAGTTGACGTCAGCGCTGCAACCAGCGCGATCATGGAAACCTTCATAGTATTATAACCTTCAATTAGAATTTAGATCCGCTGCGATTGCAGCGTGTGTTGCATTTACGGCGCGATCGCGCGCCATTCTGTGGTCCCTATTTACAAGCCGATGGGTAGGCGCTCCTGGCATGAGCATGGGCTGGGTAATTGCCGGAATGCCAGCCGCCCTTCATCGAGCTACACCAGCTGCGTTTTTGGCTGAGATACGGCATAATTTTAGCCCACCTTGACCAGAAGGAAACCGGGGTCTCCGAAAAGCAGATCGTGTGCAGCGCTCGCCGCGAAGTGGATCAGCAAGAGTATAACAACCAGTCGCCAGGCCAAGCGCCGAACGAAACGAAGTTGTTCTATTTTGGGCGATATCGCCCTCGTATGTGTAGACATGATGAAACCTGTTCACTTAAGCCTGATCGTCCGAAACGGATGACAGACGCGCGCGCAGGCACAGCCTGAGCGCAGTTAGCAGCGAACGAGGTGTAATTTGTCCGCTGCGCGAGCTTAGCTCAGCGCAGGCGGGCCTTGAGAGGGAGGCGGCGGGGCCGCAAGGCGGCTGATCGTCAGATCGGCAATGGCCGTTCCGACGAAGATAGTCAGGCCGTAAACAAAAGGCAGAATGGTCGTCAGCTCGGCGTTAGCCAGTAAGCTATGACCAAGGCCTGTTGCGAATACACACGGACTTTCAGCGGTGTGTTGTGGCTCCTCGCTTGGTAGCTCTTTCCCGATGTCGATCGTAATCGTCTCGACGCCCATGCCTGTGCAAAGCTGGACGACCAAGCCTTGCGAGCCAACCACTGGCATAAAGCCAGAGGGGATCAGTACACGCAGGGAGAGTGCAAGCAGCACAGCAATCGCAAAAAGCGACTTCCCACTCTTCGTATCTCGGACCCATGCGTTCATGGGCGAGCCCTATAGTAGAAAAATGTGAGGTTGTCATCCCGCATTGCAAACAGGTTCAGCATATCAATGCCAACGTGCAGTTTGTTCTGTTTCCAATAGCGGCGATACTGACCAGCATGGTCGTATCAGACCGCTTCGAGCTACCTTCGATCAACGGAGCGCACGTAATGTATCGCGGGGAGCGGTCGCCCGCTGAAGTGCCGCTTTGCCGGTTTATCGATCCGAAAGCTGCCTGTCCGCTCCCGGCCCAAATGTAGCCGCTCAGCTTTACGTTAGCGCACGCTAGCGACGGTGTGTTCTTCGGCATAGAACCGGTAAATTCTGCAATTTAGTAGGAGAAATAAATCTTCGTAAATCAGTGTCAAATGTTCTGACGATGGACAAGGCCGTGAAGATCTCTTCCACATTGGCAACTTGAGATTAAAGTTGTCGGCCTATGAGGAAAGCTAAGGTTTGAGCGAGGCATGAAAAGCTTCAAGAGAGCCATCATTCGGTTCTGCTGGGAGCTTCAGTAGTTTCATGATGAGCGCATAAACATCCACATTGTCAAACACTCCTATCTTCGCCCCGCTCAGAAAGCTGGGCCCAGCGGCAAGAAACAGCGCGCGCATCTCAGGTGCGTTCGGATCAAAGCCGTGGCCGCCGCCGGAGAAACCCGACTTCGGCGCGCGGTCTAAGATCTGCCACCCCGTTTCAGCCAGGCAGATGAAAGCCGGCACGCGCGGATTTTGGCCATAGTGAAACTGGCTTGGGATGTTTTCCTTGGGCCAACACTGCATATGCGGGTGAGGTTGGAAGAGTGCACTGTTAAGCGCCGCCTTCCGCCCTGCCGTGGGTTCGAGCGCAGCGTAGGCTCCGCCATAAAGCATGCGATAGCTGCCTGCAGGAGCGATCTGGTCGAGGCGGATTGTACGCTTTTCGTTGACCTCGGCCATCCCGTGGTCCGAAACCACGATCATATTAGCTTTCAGATTGAGCTTAGAAGTGGCATTCCAAAGATTGCCAATGGCGGCGTCCACTTTAGCTATAGCATCGTTCGTCTCCTTGGCCTCGGGTCCGTACACATGGCCTGCATGGTCCACATCATCGAAATAGAGCGTCACAAACTTAGGGCGTTCACCGACCGGACGCGCCAGCCAATCAATGACTGTTTGCACACGCCTTTCAGCGGCAAACGAACCATCAAAGATACGCCAATCATGCGGGCGCACCCCTTGAACGGGCGCTTCGGATCCCGGCCAGAACATGGTTGCAGTCCGTATATTATTCTTCTCGGCCGTTACCCAGATAGGTTCGGCTTCGTCCCACCAACGCCTATCCATCACGGCATCGCGATTAGACATACTAAACCTAACGCCCGGGATCGTCTGATCTTCCATCGCATTACTGACAACGCCGTTTCGATCAGGACGCTTACCTGTAACAAGGGTGTAGTGGTTTGGGAAAGTGATTGAAGGAAAACTCGGTCGCATGCCCGCTGCCAGCACACCGGTCTTGGCAATAGCATTGAGATTGGGGGCAACCCCCCGATCTAGGTAATCAGGACGAAAGCCGTCTATACTAATCAAGATGACGGTATCTGCCGTCTGCGCAGATGCCGCCCCTGCAATCGCAAAAAAGGCGAAAAAGACGAGCAATAGGCGAAGCATTGAAACAACCTCCATGAATGTTGAAAAGAGGCTGATCACATTGTTAGTATGACTGCAACTTGTTTCTAATTGGCCGAACCGCAGGAAAATTGGCGCTCAAAGGTATATAGCCAGCAGATCGACGTCTCGGTCCAGCATACACAGATCAGTGTTCTGGCAGCTCTTGCGCTAGTGGAGCAGGGGGTGATCGGTTCAATTTGAACTAGGGTCAGGGCTGATTGATGCACAAACCATCATCTAACAACCTGAAAGGATCAAACGACGGACTATCGTCTCTTGCAACACCGCAAACTCAACGCCCAATATCGACCCAAGCGGAGGAGTTTTCACGCATCGTCAGTATTCCACCATGAGTTCGGCCAGATCCCTTCGCCGCGCAGCCGTTAGGTTAGCTTTACAGGCGGCAATAAGCATGGGTTCCATAGACCCCCCACGAGCAACATACCCCTCTATAGCACATTGCGTATCGCGATAGCGCAACCAAGCGCGCTGAGAATCTAGAAGGGTGTCACTATAGCTTCGCCGCTTGTCGGTATTGGGTGTCGTATAGCGTTCTTGTTTGCGCATATACGCGAGCGTTTTTCGCCACTGTGCTGTCATTGCAGTGTCTTCTCGCTGATGATCTGCTGACGCGCAGTGGTTCATTTCCATTTGGGTAATTAGCTCAGAGCAATTCGTCGCTTGCGCCAGTAAAAACATCAAAAGCATTATGACATCTCCTTATGGGTCTCAACCACAGCATATCCACCCACTAAGTACACGGAAGAATTCTATCAAGAAGTAGTTGGGGTTGCATAGGTCAACCAGACCCATAGAATATTATGTAAGAAGAAATTGTGGGTGCCGTCAACCAGAGCAGGGCGTGCCACCCCGGTGGGTTCTCTTTGTGTAGGTCTTGGAAGGGGGAAGTTCCCTAGTCGAGCTTATAGTGGAATACTGACTACCCCCGCTGGGTGATGCGCCCACGCCTTCATGTCTGCCATAACAATCGCCGCAACCACATCTTTTAAATCAATCAGTCGGTCCTGAGCCTAGCAGGGCATATGATGCACGAGATTATTGTTGATCCCGGAAATTTACATAAGGTGTTTTACTGTATTGTTTTCGATCGGTTGGTAGTAGGAAATAGCTTTTTTGGCTGCGACTGAAAACAGTAATGAAATAGTCATTTTGGCTCGTTAACTATGAAAAAATTTCCTCTTCAGAAGGACGAGGGTTTGAATTTTAGGGCTTAAGGAGACTTAGAATGGCTATCATAGAACGGACGTCTACTTCTTGGTTTTCACGCATCGGGGGCGCACTGACGGGGGCCTTATTTGGTCTTGCGCTTTTAATCGGCGCTATTGTTTTATTGTTTTGGAACGAAGGCCGGTCGGTTGCGACCTATCAATCGCTGCAAGAGGGCCTTGCTGCTGTGGTGTCGACAGATGCCGCGAAGGTTGACCCAGCCCTCGAAGGGAAACTGATCCACATTCAAAGCAGAGTTATACCGAATGCCGATGTGGCCGATCCAGAGACCGGAATAACCGGGCCTGGAGCTGTCGGGATGGTGCGGCATGTTGAAATGTATCAATGGGTGGAAACCGAGAGCACCAAGACGGAAAAGAAGCTTGGCGGCGGTGAAGAAGAGGTCAAAACCTATAGCTATGAAAAAGAATGGAGCGACGTTGCCGTTGCGTCATCTCAATTTAAGCAACCCCAAGAAGAGGCGAACCCAGAGTTCTGGCTTCCATCCTCAACGACTTATGTTGATGCCGCAAGGCTGGGCGCATTTAACCTATCGGGTCAAAAGTTGGCGGGAGTTGCCACATCTAAACCTCACCCAATTTCTGCTGATGAAGCGAATGCTGCTTCCGAGTCATTAGGCTATCCCGGAGAAGGCCGTGCCGTGAATGGGGCGCTCTACTTCGGCGAGAACGAAAGTGCTCCAGAGATTGGAGACACCAAAATCACCTTTGAAGAGATGATACTTCCCGAGGCGAGTGTCGTGGGCATGCAAAACGGTACGAGCATTTCAGAGTACACCACTAAAAATCAGAACAGCTTATTTCTTTTAGACGCGGGCCTTAAGTCCGCCAAAGTAATGTTTGCCAGAGGGGAAGATGACAATGCGACCCTGACCTGGGTAATCAGGGCAGGCGGGATTGTGGCCCTGTTTGTTGGATTCATTTTGATTTTTAGGATCCTCAGCGTTTTGGGGGATGTCATCCCCTTCGTCGGTTCCTTAGTCGGCTTCGCCACTGGACTAGTTTCCTTTGTCCTAGCGTTAGTCGTCGGCGGGATTGTTATTGCTATCGGTTGGTTTTTTGTCCGGCCGATGCTCTCGGCCGGCCTGCTCATAGGTGCTGGAGCAATCGTGTTTGCGTATTTCAAATATGGGCGCAAAAAAACGGACCCGCTGACCGTTTAAAAACCATTTAAATACCGTTGCTTGTGACGGAAGCCAATTTTCAATACTGCATTTTTGCATAATCTAGGGGGATAATTAATATGAATCTGAAAAAAAATCTAAGGGTCGCATCGTCGATAGTGGCGCTTTGCTTTGCTGCCGCAGCAGTTGCTAAAGTTGGCCAGGAAGTCAACTTTACGATAAACAATAACGGCGACAAGGAAATTGTAGAAATTCGCTTTAGCGGTTCGTCGGATCCGAGTTGGGGTGAGAACACGCTTGAGGGCACGATTGCCCCCAATGACGACATAGACTTCACTGAACCAAATTTGGAAGAATGCGAATATGACATCCAGTTCGTTTACAGTGATGGCGACACGGAGGAGATTTGGAACCAAGACCTCTGTAAACTCGACGAAGTGACAGTTACAGATGATAATGCCGATCAACCGGATCCCATTGATGAGGGTGACGAAGACGAAGACGAAGACGAAGGCGACGACGAAGGCGACGACGAAGACGAAGACGAAGACGAAGACGAAGACGAAGACGAAGGCGACGACGAAGACGAAGAT
>NZ_CAMAYF010000028.1 GCF_945862485.1 Sphingorhabdus sp. EL138 | reverse complement strand
ATTTGTCCATAGTTTCGTAACCAGTGCCCTCAGACGCGGAAACACTTACGTTCAGATTGCCGACATCCTCGGCTGGCGCCAGTTCGGACTGTAACGTTGTAAACAGAAATCCGGCGAACAGAAGAAATCCAAGCACGCCTAGCGAGGCGACTAAAGGCCTTGCGATAACCCGCGAAAGCAGATTGGCATAACGCTTCTCAAGCCTCTGGAACTTGTCATCTACCCATTGTGCAACCCGTCCACGTTCTTGCTTCTTCAAAAGCTTTGAACACAACATTGGCGCGAGGCTAAGCGCGATAAAGCCGGAAAAGGCAATGGCTGCAATCATCGCACCAGCCAATTCGCGGAACAGCAAGCCCGTCTGGCCAGCCAGAAACATCACTGGCACAAAGACGGCACAAACGACGACAGTCGTCGAGACTACGGCAAACGCCACTTGCCGCGTTCCGGTTACGGCCGCGACCAAAGGCGGCTCCACTTTTTCAATACGGTGATAGACGTTTTCAAGCACAACAATGGCGTCATCGACCACAAGGCCAATGGCTAGCACCATTGCCAATAGTGTCAGCAAGTTAATCGAAAAACCGAGCAACCAGAGGACCGCAAAAGTTGCGAGCAAGCAAATAGGGACCGTGACAGCAGGAATAATGGTCGCACGCCAGCTCCCCAAAAACAGGAAGATGACCAAGACAACCAGCGCTGCTGCTTCTGCCAAGGTAACCCACACGCTACTGATCGCCTTGCTAATGAACAAGGAGTCATCGGAGCCTGCCGTGATCGTCATGCCCTGTGGCAGCGAAGGCTTTATTTGTTCGGCAAGTGCCTTTGCGCTTTCGGCTACAGCCAAGGTATTCGCGCCGGATTGGCGCACAATACCCATGCCTAGTGCAGACTCTCCATTAAGGCGAAATGCTGCGTAAGGATTTTCCGGACCGGTCTCGATACGCGCAACATCACCTAATCGCGTCAACGATCCGTCTGCGCCACGCGCGACGATCAATTGGCGAAATTCGGCTTCATCACCAAAGGGGCGGCTCACCCGCAGTGTGACATTTTGATCGGTGGATTCAAGTCGGCCCGCAGGAAGCTCGACATTCTGGCTGCGCAGGGAATTTTCAATGTCTATTGGCGTAAGGCCCAAGGCGGCCAAACGATCCGGCTGAAGCCATATCCGCATTGAGGGGCGTGCTTCGCCGCCCACAAATACTCGCGCAACGCCGTCTAAGGATGAAAAGCGGTCAACGAGATTGCGGTCGACATAATCACTGAGCTCAAGTCGCGACCAGCCCGGCCTCGACACGACAAGGAACAGAATTGGTGACGCGTCGGCATCGACCTTGCGCACTTCGGGCGGTAGCACTTCTTCTGGCAAGTCGTCGGCTGCGCCCCCGACACGGTCACGGACATCATTGGCGGCGCTGTCTACCGACCGGCCCGGCGTAAATTCGATTGTAATATCCGACTGCCCATCGCGTGAACGCGATGTAATGGTCTGTATCCCCTCAATACCAGCAAGTGAATTTTCAAGGACTTGCGTGACGCGCGATTCAACGACTGTGGCTGCTGCACCTGTGTAGGTTGTCCCGACAGACACGATTGGCGGTTCCGTGTCGGGATATTCGCGGACGGGCAGACTTAAGAACCCGACAATACCCACGAGTACCATTAAAATCGCAATGACGGCTGCGAATACGGGTCTGCGGACGGAGATGTCAGAAAGCTTCATGTCAGACCAATATCAGCGCGATTTCACTGGGGAGACGTTGGCCTTTGCGGGGCCAGTCCGCACGGTGGCGCCATCGGAGAGCTTTACCACGCCTTCGGTGACAATTTTGGTACCCGCTGTCAGGCCTTCAACAACTTCAACTAAGTTGCTGTCGCGCGTGCCGGTTTTGACGGGCGTGCGCTTCACTTTAAGATCGGATCCAACCGTGTAGACAAAGCTGGTATCACCTTCGCGGACCAAGGACAGCTCGGGCACGGCCGGGGCAGTGCGATTTTTCGATGCTATTGTGACGGATAACAGCATGCCGGGTTTCAACATGGCATCGCGGTTGGGCAAAACTGCACGCAATGTCGCGGTGCGGTTTTGTGGATTGATAACGGGGTCAATAGCGGTAATCTGGCCCGACGCGACATAGTCTGGAAAGGCCGCGGCTTTTGCCGTTATGACCTGTCCTACTCGGACATTGGTAAGCATTGTCTCTGGCACGGAAAAGTCGAGCTTAATTGAACTCAGATCGCTCACTGCAGCGATTTCATCTCCCGCGCTAACCACTGCGCCAACGGAGATGCGCCGTAACGATACGTAGCCGGAAAAAGGCGCGCGCACGACACGGTCGCCAATCGAGGCACGCGCCTCATTTGCTAACGCCTTTGCCGCGTTTGCAGATGCCGTTTGCGCGTCCAAACTTGCGTTGGTTGCAAAGCCGCGGCGATGCAATTCGCTGATACGCGTTAGTTGCTGCTCGGCTTCGCGTGCCCGGGCTTGCGCACTAGCAAGCGATGCCGTTTCCTGACCTTGCGCAAGAACCGCGAGCATCTGTCCCCTTTGTACATAGTCGCCGTCCGAAAAGCCAAGCTGCGTTATCCGTTCGGTCACAGGCGCGCGGACCGAAACTTGCTCATTTGCATTAGCCGTTCCCACGGCGACATACACGTCCGAAAATTCATGTGAGGATGCCGCGTCGATGGTAACCAGTGGGGTAGGGCGCTCGCGCTTTTCTTCGCTGCCACCACATGCGGCTACACAGAACATCAATGACAGAATGATTGGCTTAGTAATTGGCTTACGCATTTTATCACCGATTGGGGATTCAGAAAGAGAAACAACTCAAACTTGCTGTTGGCGGAACTTATACCAATCGACCAGTCATTTTCGACAAACAAAGCTTTTCTTTGCGAAAACGCTTTTTGGTAGCAAGCCGGCAGCGCTCGGCTGCTTAGTTTTATCTTTCCATCAATGCCGGATGATATGGTCAAACGCGGAAAGAGCCGCCTTCGTCCCTTCGCCCATCGCGACGATAATCTGCTTATACGGGACAGTTGTGACATCACCTGCCGCAAACACACCTGGAAGATTGGTCGCGTTGTGGGCGTCGATGTCTATTTCGCCGCGCGGTGACAAAGTTAGCGGGCCCTTAAGCCATTCGGTATTGGGAACCAAGCCAATCTGTACGAAAATGCCATCCAGATCGATGCGATGCGACTCATCCGTGTTTCTGTCAGTATAGACCAAAGCCTGAACCTTCTCGCCGTCGCCAATGACTTCCGTGCTGAGCGCGGATGTAATGATATCGACGTTGGGTAGGCTGCGGAGTTTCTTCTGCAACACAGCATCGGCGCGCAACTGTGAGTCAAATTCGATCAATGTGACATGCGCGACGATACCGGCAAGGTCGATCGCGGCCTCAACGCCAGAGTTCCCACCACCAATGACCGCCGTCCGCTTTCCCTTATACAAAGGTCCATCGCAATGTGGGCAATAAGCAACGCCTCGGTTGCGATATTCCTCTTCGCCGGGGACGCCCATCTGCCGCCAGCGCGCACCGGTCGACAGGATCAAAGTCCGCGCCTTCAACGATGCGCCGCTGGCGAGTTTGACTTCGTGTAATCCATCGGAGCCAGCGGGGATGAGTTCCGCCGCCGTTTGCAAGTTCATAATGTCCACGTCATATTCACGAACATGCTGTTCCAACTGGGCGGCGAGCTTCGGCCCTTCTGTGTGTTGGACTGAAATGAAGTTTTCGATACCCATAGTATCGAGCACTTGGCCGCCAAAGCGTTCAGCCACAATACCCGTACGAATACCCTTACGCGCGGCGTAAATCGCTGCTGCCGCACCAGCAGGTCCACCGCCGACGACCAGAACCTCAAATGGCTCCTTGGCGGCAATCTTTTCCGCTGCACGGGCAAGCGTGCCGGTATCCAGCTTTGCCATGATTTGCGACAGGTCCATGCGGCCTTGGCCAAATGGTTCGCCGTTTAAGTAAACCGCTGGCACTGCCATGACCTTGCGTGTCTCGACCTCCTCACGGAAAATCGCGCCGTCAATGGCCACATGACTCACGCCGGGATTGAGGGCCGCCATGATGTTGATGGCCTGAATAACATCAGGGCAATTCTGGCAGGACAAGGAGAAAAATGTTTCGAATTTGAAACTGCCCTCAAGCGCCTTCACAGAATCGAGCAGCTCGGCTTCTTCTTTTGGCGGATGACCACCCATGTGCAACAATGCGAGCACCAATGATGTAAATTCATGGCCAAGCGGCAGGCCAGCAAAGTGCGTTTCAGCAGTTCCATCGGCGCGGCGAATAGCAAAGGACGGCGAGCGGTCTGCATGACCGTCATAGCGCGCCGACAACAAAGGCGATTGTTCAACTACGCTTTCTACCAGCGTGCGCATTTCCCGTGACTTTGGGCTGTCGTCCAAAGTCGCGATCAGTTCAACGGGCGTGCGCAGATTTGCTAGATAGGTTTTTAGCTGGGCAGTTGTAGCAGCATCAAGCATCGGAGAGGCCTTTTGTAAGCAAGCACAGGCGTGCCGCGCAAAAACGCGGCCGAAATTCTTCGAAAAGCGTTACATTGGGTGCCACGCCGTTCACGCAGCACCCAATATGTATATTTAGATCTTACCGACGAGGTCGATCGAAGGTGCAAGCGTTTCGCCGCCTTCTTCCCACTTTGCAGGGCAAACCTGACCTGGGTTTTCACGCACGTAGATCGCGGCCTTAATCTTGCGGACGAGTTCAACCGCGTTACGGCCAACGCCTTCGCATGTGATTTCCATGACTTGGATCACGCCGTCTGGATCGACTACGAAGGTCGCGCGGTCGGCGAGGCCTTGGCCTTCGCGCAAAACGCCGAAATTGTTGCTGATCACATGGTTCTGGTCGCCAAGCATGTGGAAGTTGATCTTGCCGATCGCTGGTGAACCATCATGCCATGCTTTGTGGCTGAAATGGGTGTCGGTCGATACTGAATAGACCTCTACGCCCATGCCTTGCAGGTCTGCATATTGGTTAGCGAGATCTTCGAGTTCGGTTGGGCAGACGAAGGTCCAGTCGGCTGGATAGAAGAAAAAGACGGCCCATTTGCCCTTAACGTCGGTGTCCGACACTTCGACAAATTTGCCCGCTTTATATGATTGCGCGGTGAATGGCTTAAGGCTTGAACCAATGATACCCATGTGAATTACCCTTTTAGTTGAAGAGATGTTGATTTGGACTGACGTGTCTGAACACGATTTTCTTGATTTAGTCTAGCAACGCTTTTTGCAATGACTAATCGTTTTTGTCGATAATTAATGTTGTAATGTGCCGCTGCCCAAGGCGAAAATAGCACACCAATAGCGCACAAGTATCTTGCTCATGTCCACACGCGTCTTTAGCTAGTTGGCCAATAAAAATACGCCACGCAGTTTACGCTTTGCAAACAAGGCATCTGAGGGCGGAATGCGCCAGTTACCTGGCGCCGCCCCTTGGATGCAAATAAATCAGGGGGTATATAATCGCGGCTATCAGACAAGGACAGTTTCTGGATGAGATGCTCCACGCCGTTCCGGAAGATAAAGTGCCAAAAGAATTTACAAGAAATAGCCGCTATTCCGAGGTTTGAGACAGAAATGTTACTTGTGAATGGATCACAACCCGTGCACTTATGTGGCATTGGGATGGTGCAAGCACAAAAGGAGCAGGCTATGAAAAAACGTGCGTTAAACAGCATCATACTTATTTTGGCTGTAGGCGTTTCGGCATGTGGCGGTGGCGGAAGTGGTTCAGGTGGCGATACAGTCACCGTTCCACCCACTAGTGTAACGCCTCCACCCCCACCTCCACCGCCTCCGCCCACTTCAACTTGTAGTTTACTTAATCGGCAGAATTTTGCGGGGTCCGTGCTGAATGAATGGTATTTGTTTCCAGAAACGCTGCCAACTTCGCTTAACCCATCGGCTTACAGTTCAGTCGACGCCTATATTGACGCCTTAACCGCGACTGCACGTAGTCAGGGGCGTGACCGATTTTTCACCTACGTTACTTCTATTCAAGAGGAAAACGCCTACTTCTCGTCAGGTGCGACAGCCGGGTTTGGCGTGCGTCTTTCGTATCAAGGTTCGCGCTTATTCGTAATAGAAGCCTTTGAGGGCGCGCCAGCGCTTACCACTGGCATTGACCGTGGGACGGAAATTGTCGGAATCGGAACCGATTCTTCAAATATCCGTTCGGTAGCTGATATATTGGCGACACAGGGCTCTGCGGGGGTATCTAGCGCTTTAGGTCCGAATACCGTTGGGACTAGCCGTGTCTTCCGGATTACTGACTCAACGGGTACGCGCAATGTCACCGTGGCCAAAGCGGAATATGATGTTAGGCCGCTTTCATCGCGTTATGGGGTAAAGATAATCGACAATGGCGGTGGACAGCGCGTTGGATACATCAACATGCGCACGTTCATTTCTACTGCTAACGATCAGTTGCGGACAGCGTTTTCGGATTTCCGCGCACAGGGCGTCACAAACTTTGTTATCGATTTCCGCTATAATGGCGGCGGGCTTGTCTCAACAGCGGAAATAATGGGCGACTTGCTTGGCGGCAATCGATCTAGCAGCGACATTTTCTCAGTCACGCGTTTCCGCGCATCCAAGTCATCGGAAAATGAAACGCGTCGCTTTGCGCCGCAGTCACAATCGGTGTCACCCGTGAAGATCGCCTTCATCTCCACCAACGCCACGGCGTCTGCCAGCGAGTTGGTGGCGGCGAGCTTCGCGCCGTTTCTCGGGACCAACGCTGCTTTGATTGGAAGCAACAGTTTCGGTAAGCCCGTCGGGCAGATCGGGCTTGATCTAACCGCCTGCGATGACCGAATTCGCGTTGTTGCTTTTGCGAAAGAGAATGCGGCTGGGCAGGGTGATTATTTCTCGGGCCTTGCGGGCACCATGCGCTCCACTTGTGCGGCGGCAGACGATATCACCCGGCCATTAGGCGACCCGCAAGAGGCATCGCTCCGCACGGCGCTCGATTTCGTGGCGGGACGTAGTTGCACGCCAATAGCGCTCGCCCAAAGCGCCCAGAGCACAAATTCACGAAATGAACGTCGTGTTTTGCCTGCGCCGACAAACGCCAGCACCGCGCAACGTGAGGTGCCTGGATTGTTCTAAAACATCGTCTGGGATGCGCTCAGGTCGCCGCTTTTAGCGCGTCCAACACGCTTTGGGCATGCTGTTTGCGACAAATGAGTAGGTCCGGGATATATGTATCCGCCTGATTATAGACCAAAGGGCTACCATCGATACGGCTGACGTGCAGGCCAAAGGCGGCAGCGACAGCTGCGGGTGCGCAATTGTCCCATTCATACTGGCCGCCATTGTGCAGGTAAATGTCCGCATCACCGCGCACGACCGCCATCGCTTTTGCGCCTGCAGAACCCATAGGGATGCATTCAGCGCCTAAAGCGTTTGCCACCGCCATGGCTTCTGCCGCGGGTCTAGTGCGGCTGACCACCATGCGCGGTTTTGCTGGGGCAGGAGGGATTTCGGTTGGCTGATCGCTTCTTAGAACCACGCCCAATCCGGGAAGGGCAACCGCGCCAATCACCGGCGCGCCATTTATGGCAAGCGCGACATGGACGGCCCAATCGGTGCGGCCTTCACTATATTCGCGGGTGCCATCGACCGGATCAATGATCCACACTCGGGATTTTGATAGGCGCGCCTTGGTATCCTTGCTTTCTTCAGACAACAATCCGTCGTCAGGACGTTGTTCGGCAATGGCATGGATCAAAAACTGGTTGGCGGTTTGGTCCCCAGCCTTGCCAAGCGCCTGCAATGACAGCAGTCCGCTGTCGCGCACTTGCAAAAGCAATTTTCCAGCAGTTTCTGCCAAATGCGCTGCCAATGCGCTATCGTCGGCGATAATGCTCATTTTAGTGGCATCAGCTGGCGAACGATATGTTCAGCGGCTTCGGCAGCGCTCATTTCGACCGTGTTCACCTTGATATCGGGCTTTTCAGGTGGTTCATAGGGACTGTCGATTCCTGTAAAATTCTTTAACTGTCCGGCACGGGCCTTTTTATAAAGCCCCTTTACATCGCGCGCTTCGGCGACCGCAAGTGGCGTGTCGACGAATATTTCGACAAACTCACCTTCCGGCATCATCGCGCGCACCATATCACGTTCTGCGCGGAATGGCGAAATAAACGCAGTCAGAACAATGAGGCCTGCATCTGCCATCAGCTTTGCCACTTCGCCCACCCGGCGAATGTTTTCAATTCGGTCGGTTTCGGTAAAGCCCAAATCCTTATTGAGGCCATGGCGGATATTGTCGCCATCGAGCAAAAATGTATGCCGGTTCAGCAGATGGAGTGTCTTTTCCACTTCATTGGCAATCGTCGATTTGCCTGAACCAGAAAGGCCCGTGAACCACAGTATCTTGGGCTTTTGGTTTTTGAGTGCGGCATGCGCTTCGCGGCCAATGTCGGTCGCTTGCCAATGGACATTTTGTGCGCGCCGCAAAGAAAAGTGCAGCATGCCCGCGGCGACGGTGGCATTGGAGATCTTGTCGATCAGAATATATCCGCCCAAAACATGGTTGTTCATATATGGTTCGAACACAATAGGTTTGTCGGTTAATATTTCCGCCACGCCAATAGCGTTGAGTTCCAAAGTCTTGGCCGCCATATGCTCCATATTGTTTACATTGACGGTGAATTTGGGCGATTGCACTGTAGCCGATACAGTTTGTGTCCCAAGCTTCAGCCAATAAGCACGCCCTGGAATTAAAGGATCGTCTGCCATCCAGACAATGGTGCTTTCAAACTGGTCGGACACTTCAGGTGGATTGTCTGCAGCGGCAATCACGTCCCCGCGCGAACAGTCAATTTCGTCTGTAAAGCAAAGCGTAACCGATTGGCCTGCAACAGCTTTGCTGAGTTCGCCGTCAAGCGTGACAATCTTGCTGATCGTTGAAGTCTTACCTGACGGTAGCACGCGAATGGCATCGCCCGGACGCACGATGCCCGTGGCGATCTGGCCGGAAAACCCTCGAAAATCGAGATTGGGCCGGTTGACCCATTGTACCGGCATACGCAGTGGCTTGGCCTGGTCCGCGTCATTATCAAGTGCGACGGTCTCCAAATGCGCAATTAGGGGCTGACCCATATACCATGGCATATGGACGGAACGCTCCGTGATGTTATCGCCTTTGAAGCCGGAAATCGGCATGGCAGTAAAATCGTGTATCCCAATGCTTGCGGCAAATGCGGTATATTCGGTGACGATTGCGTCATATGTCGCCTGATCATAGTCGATCAGGTCCATCTTGTTAACGGCAAGGACAATGTTTCTTATACCCAATAGTTTAACGAGATAGCTATGGCGCCGTGTCTGGACCAGAACGCCTTTACGCGCATCGATCAGGATCACCGCAAGGTCCGCGGTTGACGCGCCAGTTACCATATTCCGTGTATATTGTTCATGGCCCGGGCAATCGGCGACGATGAATTTCCGCTTCTCCGTGGCGAAAAACCGGTAGGCGACGTCGATCGTGATGCCTTGCTCTCGCTCGGCTGCAAGACCGTCAACAAGCAACGCAAAGTCGATGTCTTCGCCCTGCGTTCCCATCCGTTTGGAATCGGACTGCAAAGTCGCAAGCTGATCTTCAAAAATCATTTTGGAATCGTACAGTAATCGACCGATAAGCGTCGATTTACCGTCATCGACAGATCCGCAGGTGATAAACCGCAACAGCGACTTATGCTGGTGGACATTCAGATAGGCGTCAATGTCTGAAGCAATAAGGTCATCGGTTTTGTATATGACATGGTCGGTTTTCACATGCGACATCAGAAGTATCCCTCCTGCTTCTTCTTCTCCATGCTGGCGGCCTGATCATGGTCGATGGCGCGCCCCTGCCGTTCTGAGGTGGTGGTCAGCAGCATTTCCTGGATAATTTCGGGTAAGGTTGTGGCATGGCTTTCGACCGCGCCCGTCAGTGGGTAGCATCCCAGCGTCCGGAAACGGATGGAACGTTCAACCGGAACCTCGCCGTCTTTTAACGGGAAGCGTTCGTCATCAACCATCAGCAACATCCCGTCGCGGGTTACGGTGGGGCGCGGTGCGCTGAAATATAGCGGTACAATCTCGATATTCTCAAGGTGAATATATTGCCAGATATCGAGCTCGGTCCAGTTGGAGATCGGAAAGACCCTGATGCTCTCGGCTTTCGCTTTGCGCGTATTGTATAAATTCCATAATTCGGGCCGCTGGTTCTTTGGGTCCCAAATATGCGTCGCGGTGCGGAAAGAGAATATGCGTTCCTTAGCCCGGCTTTTTTCTTCGTCACGCCGCGCTCCGCCAAAGGTAACGTCGAAACCATGTTGGTCGAGCGCTTGTTTCAGCCCTTCGGTTTTCCACATATCGGTATGTAGTGACCCGTGATCGAATGGGTTGATGCCGCGCGCGGTCGCCTCGGGGTTTTGGTGGACCAATAACTCCATACCGGCATCGCGCGCAGCCTTCTCGCGCAATGCATACATCGCCTTGAACTTCCATGTGGTGTCGATATGCAACAACGGAAATGGCGGGGACGACGGGTAAAATGCCTTGCGCGCCAAATGCAGCATCACGGCGCTGTCTTTACCCACGCTGTATAGCATTACCGGCTTTTCTGCGTCCGCAATAACCTCCCGCATTATATGGATAGCTTCAGCCTCAAGGCGCTCAAGATGCGTCAGTGATTTAGTCATAGTTTGTTTCTCTTTCTATGACCCTCATAGCCGGGCGCCATTGCATCGGGCAAACAAGACATTCTTCCATGCGCGAATATCCCCACTTTAGCGCATACCACGAAAAGCATGTGATTATAATGTTTGGACCTAATCGTCATGATACCTATCTGGATGGGGTGCGATGGGAAAGCAGCAGTTCGGTCGAGAAATGTTGAACCTAATGTCACGGATTTGCCAAACGGTTTTTCGAAGTTATCGCGCAAGATTGCTCGGTGAGAAAATCAGCGGTAAAAAAGTGGCTGATTGGTAATGATCTGCAAATGCGAGGAAGATGAAGCGTTGTACATAGAAACACATGCGCTAGCGATCCAGCGCGCCAACAGCCCGACAGAAGCCTATGCGATGATGTGTAAAAACACTCTGCCCGCGTTGGAATACCCAAGGGCCATCATAATTCGGGTTGGTTGCGTCGCCGCGAGACCAGTTTCGCGCATACTATAAGCGGCTGGACAGGAATTCTGCGGTGATAATTAACGATATTACCTGAGCAGCACTGCGCCATCAATTGGCCCAATAGACATATTCCTGATCTTTCTTCCAAGGGGCATTGAGCGGAACATCGATGCGGATCGCGCCTTCGAGTAAGCCGGGCCATAAAGGTTTGGGAAGTCCAGCATTTTGTGCTTCAATCAACGCGCGCAGTTCCGCCACGCGCGCCGGATCCTTAGCAGCCAAATTGATTTGCTCCGTAGGATCGGTGGCGAGGTTGAACAGCCACACCTTGTCAGGACGTTTGGAAATTTGCAATTTCCATTCGCCCGCGCGGATAACGCGATAATGCCCCGAACGCCAGAAAGTGATTTCGCGTTTTGGCCCTGCGCCAAGGAGGTTGAAGCTGTCCATCTTGCGATCATTTGGCAACTTAGCGCCGGTTGTTGCTGCAATCGTCGCAAACATATCCAGATGCTGGGCAACATCCTTGCGAACCGTCCCCGGCGCGATTCTGCCCGGCCAGCGCATCAGCATCGGCACGCGAATACCACCTTCAAAGAAGGTGCCTTTATACCCGCGATAGGGTGTGTTGTGGTCCTTTATGCCCGTGTACCATGCACCGCCATTGTCACTGGTAAAGATAACCAACGTATTCTCTTCAAGTCCGGTGTCCTTCAGTTTTTGCAGCACATCGCCAATCCGCCGGTCAAGTTGGCGCATCATCGCGCCATAGACGCGCTGGGTATGATCCTTGATCTGCGGCAGGGCATCATAATCCGATTTCAGCGCCTGCAGCGGAGTATGCGGCGCATTATAAGCGAGATACATGAAGAAGGGCCGGTTCTTGTTGGCCTCGATTGCGGCCAGCGCATTGTCGGTGAAATAATCGGTCAGATGGCCTTTGGGACGAAAGCGCTGACTGTCCCCCCAATAGACGGCATAAGGCAAATTGGCCCATAAAAAGCGGTCTATTGGATCCCATGGCAGCTTTGCATTGACGACCTGTGGGTCATCTTCGGCCATGAACAAATCCCCGCCGGAACGCATGCCGAGGCTTTCGTCGAAACCTTGTGACGTTGGCCGCAATGCTTTGGCTTCACCCAGATGCCATTTGCCGATGTGGATATTATGATAACCCTTGGCTTTCAGCACCTCGGGCAACATGATTTCTGCATTGGGCACCCCCATGTCGGCATAAGCAGGCAGGTCATGGTTCAATTCTTTATGATAGATTGTCGGATAAGGCGACGTGCTGTCGATATGCGCTAGGTTTGACACGAAAGCCGCAGGAACCGAGGTAAATTCAAAACCGAACCGTGTCGGATAGCGCCCCGTCATCAAGGCCGCGCGCGAAGGCGAGCAGGTGGCGTTGGCGGCATAGCCATTGGCAAAGCTGACGCCCTGTTTGGCAATCGAATCGATATTGGGGGTCGGCACCGCTCCACTGGCGACCCCGCCGCCATACAGCGAAATGTCGTTCATCCCCAAATCATCGGCGACAATCAGGATGACATTAGGCGGGCGTTTGCCAGGGGGTGCCACCGAGGGACCCTGCGCCCATTCAATGGGACGGTTTTCGGCAATGGGTTCGCTTAACTGTGCGACCATTCCGGGAATGAATATCCAGTACTTCTGAAGGACGAAATAGCATGTGCTAATGATCAGGGCTAACGCAACGATCCATTTGAGTTTTCGCATCGCCAATGTCTCCCGACTACTTGCTTTATGTGTCTATATTCCGTCCCGCCGCAAACATAATCAACCAACCAATTGCCATTAGGACCGCTGCAGTTCCCGTCATCCAGTTGGCTACGTCCCAAAACCCTAAGGCTGCTATATACTGAAGCAAGGCAAACAAGAGCGACCCGCCAAGGAGGAAGGCCGGGGCATGGCGCGCGCCGAATGCGCCAACATTCATGAACGTAGCACAGGCGATGCTCGCCATGCTGTGCATGAACTGAACTTGGGCACCTAGCCTTATAATCGATGAGACATCTTCCGTCACATGCCCAGAGAATATAAGCGCGATGACAGATGCGAGCGCGTTGACCGTGGCAAGCCGCATCCATAGCCGCCGGTTCCAGCGCGTCTCTTGCCTCGAATGTAGCGCGGAATTCATGCGCTGCACGTCAACCATATGATATGTGCCAGTGCCGCAAGCAGCGCCAGCAATAATGCCACGGTGACCCGCGGGCTTACATAAAAGGACACCACACGCTGAGTTGGGAAAGAAAAAGTCGCCAGCGTACCCAGCAGCTTGTCAGGATGGCCTTCCATAAATGCGGGATCCATCACCAGCTTCATCATATCGCGCCGACTGCGGTAGCGCATCAGGCCAAAGATCGTCCAATCGGGATCCGCCTCGGTGTTCCACGCATCAATATATCCGCCGACCTTGCGTCCGACCATGCCGGGATGGCCGCCTGTTCTGAACAACACCGTAATGAAGCGTTTTGAATAGCGCTTGAGCAGATCGAAGCCTTGAACCATTTGCCCCGTTTTGGGGTCCTCAACTTGCTCCATCTGCGCTTTAACCAGATTGAGCATGACAAACTCGCGGCCATCATCGGCTTCAAGGAAAGTCCGTAAAACGTCAGGGCTATTTCCTGTGCCCTCGAAACGTCCCGCCAGTTGCGCAAGAATCGCATCAATTTCAGCAGGTTTCAGTGGGCCGGACCAATTATCATACCAGATTCGAAATAGGCCATACGCAAGCAACGCCGTGCCCCAGATCATCCATAGTGTCATAGTTCTAACTGCCTGCCTTCTGGGCGCGCTCGGCATCGCGCCGTGCCCTTGCCGCTTCTTGACAGGAGGGCGAAGTTTTCTTGATATTTTTGATAAGGCAGGCGCGGACCTTTTCCCGGCTAAAGCTTCCCAATTCTGCAGAGCAATATTTACGGATATCGGGCATGCACGCTTCGCGCACACTGTCCTGTGCCAAAAGCGGCGCACCAGAAAACAGAAGGCCAGACGCCGCCACAATAAGTGCTGCTTTTGCCATTTTTAGCTTCATCCTCTTTCAACAACGCAGTTCAATATTGTGGCATTAATTGTGCCAAAATATATTTGCAATCGCTTTTGTCGCTTGCGTCAGCGCCTTTTTGCCGCAAAACACGGCGGTATGATCAACGCATCGCACAAAATGACAGCACGCCCGACAGCGCAGCACGCCGATGGCCGCCGCGAACGCAGCCGGTCTAGCCGCTCAAAGATCGTTGCTGCATTGCTCGACTTGGTTGGCAAGGGCGAAGTCGCCCCCAGCGCTGCGGGTGTTGCAGAGGTGGCAGGCGTCGGGCTCCGCTCGGTTTTCCGACACTTTGATGATATGGATGAGCTTTACCGCGAAATGGGCGAGGCGATTGAGACGCAGGTGATGCCCATTATCCTTGAACCGCCCACTGGCGCGACATGGAGGGAAAAGCTCTTCGACATCGCTGATCGTCGTGCGATGGTTTTCGAGACCATTTTGCCTTATCGGATTTCAGCCAATCTCAAACGTTTCCAGTCGCCTTATCTGATGCAGGACTATCGCCGGACACTGCGGCTCGAACAAGAGACTGCCGAGGCACATTTGCCTTTGGCGGTAAAGGCCGATGTGGTGGGCACCCGTGGCCTCAATGTCATATTGAGTTTCCAAACATGGCGACTGCTAAGGCATGATCAGGAACTGCCTTTTGAGGACGCCAAGGCTGTCGTGCGGCGTTTGCTCAGCGATGCTATATCGAGCATGCCGGAGGATTGATGCAACGCTTTGGGTTTGTTCTCGGCTTGGTGCTGCTGTCTGGTTGCAGCGATGCACCCAAGTCGCCCGATAAAATCTGCACTGGTCTGTCGGGCAGTGATATGGTCTGGGTGCCCGGCGGCAGCTTCGTTATGGGTGACAATCCGCATTACCCCGAGGAAGGTCCGCCGCAGACAGTCACGGTCAAGGGGTTCTGGATCGGCGCCCAGGAAGTGACCAACGCGGAATTTGCGGCCTTTGTTATGGCGACTGGTTACAAGACCATAGCGGAACGTAATCCTCCCAAGCTGCCCGACGCGCCGCCAGACATGCTTGTTCCGGGCTCTGCTGTGTTCAATGTCCCCTCGGACGCCGACCCGCGTTGGTGGCGCTGGGTCACAGGGGCGCAATGGCGACACCCTTCCGGGCAAAAAGAGAGCATTGTTGGTCGAGACAAGGAACCCGTTGTCCAGATCGCCTATCAGGATGCAGAGGCCTATGCGAAATGGGTAGGGAAACAATTACCGAGCGAGGCACAGTGGGAATATGCGGCGCGCGGCGGCGCAGCGGCATTGCCGGAGCCGGTTGATGCAAAGGGCCGACCGCAAGCAAATTATTATCAAGGTGTCTTTCCGGTCAAAAATCTGAACACCGATGGCTATGTCGGTCGCGCGCCTGTGGGCTGTTTCCAACCCAACGGATTTGGTCTGTATGATATGATTGGTAATGTCTGGGAATGGACGAGCGCCAGCGGATCGCGCGCCGACGCCAGCGAACCGGTGAATATCATCAAAGGCGGATCTTATCTCTGCGCCGCCAATTATTGCGCACGCTATCGTCCCGCCGCGCGTCAGTTTCAAGAGCGGGGGCTAGGGACCGACCATATCGGGTTTAGGTTGGTTGATACGAAGAAGGTTGGGCCAGCTTCTTGACCTGTCATTCACAATATGGCACTTAAAGTGTCAATATAATTTAACTTAAGGGGTTAACCTTTGAAAGTCCTTCGCACACCCGATAGCGCCTTTGCCAATATCCACGATTTTCCTTTTGCGCCAAATTATGTGGAAATTGCGGATCCCTCGGATGGAACGCCATTGCGCGTGCATTATGTGGATGAAGGGCCGCGCGATGCGCCGGTGGTGTTGATGATGCATGGCGAACCAAGCTGGAGCTACCTCTATCGCCACATGATTGGCCCGGTCGTCGCGGCAGGCTTTCGCGTAGTCGCACCCGACCTGATTGGTTTCGGCAAATCGGACAAGCCAACCCAAAAAACAGACTATAGCTATGCACGCCATGTGGGCTGGATGCGTCAGTGGATTGAGGCGCTTGACCTGAATAACATGACGCTCGTCTGTCAGGATTGGGGGTCGCTGATCGGCCTGCGCCTTGTCGCGGACATGCCCGATCGCTTTGCCGGCGTCGTTTTGTCCAATGGGGGCTTACCCGAAGGCGGTCCGGCACCGCGCGCTTTTGCCGTTTGGCGCGCCTTTTCCCAATGGAGCCCGTTCTTTCCGATCGGCAGAATCGTCAACGCTGGGGCAAAGCGCGCGCTGAGCGCTGCCGAGATTGCCGCTTATGACGCGCCGTTCCCAGACAGCAGCTACAAGGCTGGAGCCCGTATATTCCCGACCTTCGTTCCTTTCGAGAACAATGTCGCGATTCCCGATCAGAAGCGTGCTTGGCAGGTGTTTGAGCAATGGGACAAGCCGTTCCTGTGCTGCTTTAGCGATGGCGACCCAGT
>NZ_CAMAYF010000027.1 GCF_945862485.1 Sphingorhabdus sp. EL138 | reverse complement strand
GTGATTCTTTGACTTTGGCTACTAACTCAAAGTGACAAATAGATGACGCGGCAGTGATCAGTGGCGCGGCAATGCCACTGCGTGCTTAATTCTTTTCGCGCTCACTGGTTCAGCAAAGTTAAACATTTAATCACCAACCACTAACATTGCTGCCAATTTGTAAGGCTTTGCTTGAGGTTTCGCGTTACGGGCTTGTGTATCAGTTAATGCCATTGGGGGTATCTTTCACAGTGTTAACCCCTGATCCCGAAAATACCCCCAATTATACCCCCATTTGCGGGGGTATGTAGGCGAACGGTCCAGAACGGCAACGAACAACGAAAGTAAAATAGGCATGTTTTCCGGGCCTTTCAAGGCCAAGGATGAACATATTCGAACAGAAAAATGGTGCCCGGAAGAGGACTCGAACCTCCACGCCGTTGCCAGCGCCAGCACCTGAAGCTGGTGCGTCTACCAATTCCGCCATCCGGGCACGAGACACGCAGATTTTCCGCATGTCGGGTAGGCGCGCTCCTTTAAGCGATCAGGTAATATTGTCAACGTCTGTGCCGCGCGCGCGGCGGATTAAATGTCCCTGCCGCGCAGGCCAGGCGCAGGTCGGCCTTGAAAGCTGCTTAGCGGTGGTGCAAAGCGCGCGCAGGATTTCTCGCTGGCTGACGGAGCATGTATGCAAGGCAAGTTGATAACGGTTTTTGGTGGCGGCGGATTTTTGGGCCGCTACGTCGCGCAGGCGTTGCTTCATCAAGGCGCGCGGCTGCGTATTGCGTGCCGTAACGCCAATAGCGCCAATCATATCAAGCCGCTGGGCAATTTGGGCCAAGTGCAGTTGATGCCAACCGATATCCGCAAACCAGCCAGCGTTGCGCGCGCTGTGATGGACGCTGACGCCGTGGTCAATCTGGTGGGCAGCTTTGCCGATATGAATGCCGTTCAGAATGTCGGTGCAGGCATCGTGGCGCAGGCTGCTGCAGACGCAGGCGTTAGCGCTTTGGTCCACATCTCGGCGATTGGTGCCGACGCCGCCAGCGACGCCGAATATGGCAAAAGTAAAGCGGGCGGCGAAGCTGCGGTGCATGCCGCGTTTCCATCGGCTGTCATTTTGCGTCCGTCGATTGTGTTTGGCCGCGAAGACCAATTTATCAACCGTTTTGCAGGTCTCATCCGTATGCTGCTGGTCGTTCCGGTTATTGGGGCCGCCACGAAGTTTCAGCCTGTCTTTGTTGGCGATATTGCCAAGGCGGTTGCTGCTGCTTTGGTGCATCAGGATGGCCGGGTGCTGGAGCTTGGCGGGCCGGAGATATTCTCGATGATGGAACTCAACCGCTGGATCGCCAAAGCGATTGGCCGGGACCCCCTGTTTATTGAAGTTCCCGATATTGCTGCTCAGATGCTCGCCAAGGGCACAGGCTGGATGCCCGGCGCGCCAATTACCGATGACCAGTTTAAGATGCTGGGCCGTGACAATGTGGTGACCGGTATCGACGGGCTGGCGGCTTATGGCATCGTGCCGACACCATTGGATGTCATAGCCGCCGATTGGTTGCACATTTACCGCAAGCATGGCCGCTTTGGCAGCAGTCCCAAAGCATGAGCGATACGATGATCGCTTTACTCCTCGGCTTTATTGAGGGGCTAACAGAATTTTTGCCGGTATCTTCCACGGGGCATCTTATCTTGGCGGGCGAGCTTGTCGGCTTTACCGACAATAGCTCAGTCGCCTTTAAAATCGCAATCCAGCTCGGTGCGATCTTGGCGGTGCTTTTGGTATATTGGCGGCGATTTTGGGCGGTTGGAACCGGTCTACTCAAGCGGGAAGCTGGCCCTATCGCGTTCACGCGCAATATCATGTTGGGCTTTGCGCCTGCGTTAGTGATTGGCGTGGTGGCCTATGATGCCATTCGCGCGGCAATGCAGACACCCGAGATAGTAGCCATCGCGTTGATAGTCGGCGGCATCATCATATTGTTGTTGGAGCGCGTGGTGAAGACGGTGCGCTTTCATGCGGTTGAGGAAATCCCCTTCGGCACGGCTTTGGCGATTGGCCTTGTCCAATGCACGGCGATGTTGCCGGGCGTGAGCCGTTCCGGCGCGACGATCATGGGCGGCCTGATGATGGGCGTGGAGCGCAAGACAGCGGCGGAATTTTCCTTTTTCTTGGCGGTGCCCACGATGTTGGCGGCCACGGTATATGCCTTGTGGAAAGACAGGGCGCTTTTGAACGCGGACGATTTGGGGATGATCGGAATTGGGTTCACAATGGCGTTTCTGGTCGCGGTGGTCGTGGTGAAGGCGTTTGTCGCCATTGTCGGCAAATATGGTTTTGCCCCTTTTGCTTATTACCGAATCATCGCGGGATCAGCGGCGTTGATATGGCTCTACCTAAGATAAGTTCCGATGTGGCCTCTTTAACGTGAAATAAAATTGCGCGACATTAAATTATAGTCTCAAAAAACCTAATTTAGTCAATAAAGCTGCCCTATTATGGGATTTCTGCGTGACAGCATGTGTTTGCCACGTTACGCGCAGCGCTTCTGAAGGAGCGTGTTGTGGCAAAAGATCCAATGCTAAAATTTATCTCAAAGCCGCAGGCTTATCCGCATAAGCGGGAAGCCGAACTGCGCGCGGAGGATTTTGCCGAAATCGCGGATCGTTATGCGCCGGCCGCAGCAGCGGATCAGGCGTCGCGTTGTTCGCAATGCGGCGTGCCTTATTGTTCGGTCCATTGCCCGTTACACAATCATATTCCCGATTGGTTACGCCTGACCGCCGAGGGGCGATTGCGCGAGGCCTATGAGATGTCGAGCCTGACCAGCACCATGCCTGAAATCTGCGGCCGTATTTGCCCGCAGGATCGTTTGTGCGAGGGCAATTGCGTTATTGAATTTTCAGGCCATGACGCTGTCACCATTGGCTCGGTGGAAAAATATATCACCGATACTGCATGGGAGCAGGGCTGGGTTGAACCCGTCGAAGTTGGCCCATCGCGCGGCCAATCGGTGGGCATCATCGGCGCGGGCCCCGGCGGGCTGACGACAGCAGAATATCTGCGTGTCGCGGGTTATGACGTCCATGTTTACGACCGCTATGACCGCATGGGCGGATTGCTGACCTATGGCATCCCGGGTTTTAAGTTGGAAAAAGACATTGTCATGCGCCGCGTCAAAAGGCTTGAGGATGCGGGCATCCATTTTCACGCCAATTTTGAGGTGGGCCGCGATGCCTCGCTGGACGATTTGCGGGCGAAACATGACGCGGTGTTGATCGCCACGGGCGTGTATAAAGCGCGCGAAATTACGACACCGGGTATCGGGCTGGAGGGCATAATCCCGGCGCTGGATTATCTCACCACATCCAACCGCAAGGGCTTTGACGATGCGGTGCCTGCATTTGAAAGCGGGGCGATGAATGCGCATGGCAAAGACGTCGTCGTCATTGGCGGCGGTGATACCGCGATGGATTGTGTCCGCACCGCCATCCGCCAAGGCGCAAAATCCGTAAAGTGCCTTTACCGCCGCGACCGCGAGAATATGCCGGGGTCGCAGCGCGAAGTGACCAATGCTGAAGAAGAAGGCGTTGAGTTTGTCTGGCTGTCCGGCCCCAAGGGCTTTGACGGCAATGGCAAGGTTGAACGCGTACATGTCGCGAAGATGCGGCTCGCGGCCCCCGACGCCTCTGGCCGCCGCACACCGGAGAATGACCCGGAAGGCGACTTCACGCTGAACGCCGATATGGTGATCACCGCTTTGGGCTTTGAGGCCGAAGACTTACCCGTCTTATTTAATGCGCCTGACCTGAACGTTACACGCTGGGGCACAATTCGCGTCGACCATACAACGCAGATGACAAACCTCGATGGGGTGTTTGCCATTGGCGACATCGTGCGCGGGGCAAGCCTTGTCGTCTGGGCAATCCGCGATGGCCGCGATGTGACGCAGCATATGCACACTTATTTGAAATCAAAAGCGAGCCGCGAAAAGGTTGCAGCATGACCATATTTTTCCCCACCCCCGAACATGAACGCCTTGCCCGTGAAGGCATGTATCATCCTGAGTCCGAAGGCGATGCCTGCGGCGTGGGCTTGATTGCGGCGACCGATGGCAAGCCATCGCGCCGTGTTGTCGCGGCGGGGATTGAGGCGCTGAAAGCTGTGTGGCATCGCGGCGCTGTCGATGCCGATGGCAAGACGGGTGATGGCGCAGGCCTGCATATCGACTTGCCCGTCCGTTTCTTTGACGATGCGATTTCGGACAGCGGCCACCGGCCAATGCCGAACCGGTTGGCGGTCGGCATGGTGTTCCTGCCGCGCACAGACCTGAGCGCACAAGAGAATTGCCGCACGATTGTTGAGGCGGAGATTATCGATGCTGGCTACACCATTTATGGCTGGCGTCAGGTGCCTGTCGATGTGTCTGTGATCGGCGATAAAGCGCAAGCCACGCGGCCCGAGATTGAGCAGATCATGATTGCCGGGCCAATGCCCGACGAGGTGGGCGCGACCGAGTTTGAAAAGAATCTATATCTCGTCCGCCGCCGGATCGAAAAGAAAATCATCGCGGCGCAAATCCGCGATTTCTATATCTGTTCGCTGTCGTGCCGGTCGATTGTCTATAAGGGTCTGTTCCTTGCAGAGTCGCTGTCGGTATTTTACCCCGACCTGCAAGATGACCGTTTTGAAAGCCGTGTCGCGATTTTCCATCAGCGTTATTCGACCAACACATTCCCACAATGGTGGCTGGCACAGCCCTTCCGCGGCCTTGCGCATAATGGTGAAATAAACACCATTCGCGGTAACCAGAATTGGATGAAGAGCCACGAGATCAAGATGGCCAGCATCGCCTTTGGCGCGCAGTCGGATGATATCAAGCCTGTCATTCCAGCGGGCTCATCAGACACTGCCGCATTGGACGCCGTGTTCGAAACCTTGGTCCGTTCGGGCAAGGAAGCGCCGACGGCCAAGCTCATGCTCATCCCCGAAGCATGGCAGTCGAACCCGAATTTGCCCGCAAACCACCGCGCTATGTATGAATATATGGCCAGCGTCATGGAACCATGGGACGGTCCGGCTGCTTTGGCGATGACCGATGGCCAATGGGCCGTTGCTGGCGTTGACCGCAATGCGCTGCGTCCGTTGCGCTACAGCCGGACGTCGGACAATTTGCTGGTGATCGGTTCGGAAACCGGAATGGTCGTCCTGCCCGAAACGACGATATTGGAAAAAGGCCGCCTTGGCCCAGGGCAAATGATTGCCGTCAATTTGGACGAAGGCAAATTATACCGCGATGGCGAGTTGAAGGACCGCATTTCGGCCGAGCAGGATTATGGCGCATTGGTCGGCGGCTTCCGTCGCATCACCGATTTGCCGGACGCGGGCGAGGATAGCCCGAATGCATGGTCACGTGCGGAATTGACGAAGCGTCAGATTGCTGCTGGCATGACATTGGAAGATGTCGAAATGATCCTCGCGCCGATGATCGAAGATGGCAAGGAAGCCATTGGGTCCATGGGCGACGATACGCCATTAGCCGTAATCAGCGATAAGCCGCGTCTAATCAGCCAATTCTTCCGGCAGAATTTCAGCCAAGTTACCAACCCGCCCATCGACAGCTTGCGCGAACGGCATGTGATGAGCCTGAAAACGCGCTTTTCCAACCTTGCCAATATCTTGGAAGAAAAGAGCCAGAATGCCGATGTCTTGGTGCTCGATAGCCCCGTCCTGACGGCGCGTGATTGGCGCAGGTTGAAAGCGGCGTTCGGACCACTGGGTGCCGAGATTGACTGCACCTACGATATCTCCACCGGACAAGAGGGCCTGCGTGCCGCGATCACACGTATTCGTGAGGAGGCGGTTGCGGCTGTGCGGATGGGCAAATCCGAACTGTTCCTGACCGACGAGAATATTAGCGCCGACCGCGTCGGTATCGCGATGATCCTTGCCGCTGCTGCCGTCCACACGCATTTGGTCCGCAATGGCCTGCGCAGCTATTCGTCAATCAATGTCCGTTCTGCCGAGTGCTTGGACACGCATTATTTCGCCGTACTCATCGGCGTGGGTGCGACCACAGTGAACGCATATCTTGCCGAAGCCGTCATTGCCGACCGGCATGGACGCGGCCTGCTCGATGGCTATAGCTTAGAGCAAGCTGTCGAAAATTACCGCACCGCGATCAACGAAGGTCTGCTGAAGATCATGTCCAAAATGGGCATTGCCGTCATCTCCAGCTACCGTGGCGGTTATAATTTTGAGGCGGTTGGCCTGTCGCGGGCATTGGTCAACGACTTCTTCCCTGGCATGCCGAACAAGATTTCGGGCGAAGGCTATCACTCCTTATATGTCAACGCGCGCGACCGTCATGATGACGCGTTCGATGCGGCTGTTGCGCGCCTGCCCGTCGGCGGATTTTACAAGCAACGCAACGGCGGTGAAGAACATGCCTATTCCGCTGGCCTGATGCATTTGCTGCAAAGCGCGGTCGCGAATGACAGCTACTCGACCTACACGCAATTTGCGCAAGGCGTGAAGGAACTGCCACCGATTTACTTGCGCGATTTGCTGGAATTCAACTTCGCCAAAGAACCCGCAGCGATTGACGAGGTTGAGGCAATCACCGAAATCCGCAAGCGCTTTGTCACGCCCGGAATGTCACTTGGCGCGCTGTCGCCAGAGGCGCATGAGACACTTGCCATCGCCATGAACCGCATTGGCGCAAAGGCCGTATCGGGTGAAGGCGGCGAAGACAGCAAGCGTTTCAAGCCTTATGAAAATGGCGACAATGCGAATAGCGTGATTAAGCAGATCGCCAGCGGCCGCTTCGGCGTGACCGCCGAATATCTCGGCGCCTGCGAAGAAATCGAAATCAAGGTCGCACAGGGCGCAAAGCCCGGTGAAGGCGGGCAACTGCCGGGTTTCAAGGTAACTGAAATGATCGCGCGTCTGAGGCATTCAACACCGGGCGTAACGCTGATTTCACCGCCGCCGCATCACGACATTTACTCGATCGAAGATCTGGCGCAGTTGATTTACGACCTCAAGCAAATCAACCCGCGCGCGCGGGTTTGCGTGAAGCTCGTCAGTGCGGCGGGCATTGGCACCATCGCGGCAGGCGTGGCCAAGGCGCATGCCGATGTCATCCTGGTCTCCGGCAATGTCGGCGGCACGGGTGCAAGCCCGCAAACCAGCATCAAATATGCGGGCACGCCATGGGAAATGGGGCTATCCGAAGCGAACCAAGTGCTGACGCTCAACGGCCTTCGCCACCGCGTGAAGCTGCGGACCGATGGCGGTTTGAAAACCGGACGCGACATTGTGATTGCCGCAATACTGGGTGCTGAGGAATTTGGCATCGGCACACTCAGCCTTGTCGCTATGGGCTGCATCATGGTGCGGCAATGCCATTCGAACACCTGCCCCGTTGGCGTGTGTGTTCAGGATGAGGCCTTGCGTAAGAAATTCACGGGCACCCCGGAAAAGGTCATCAACTTGATGACCTTCATCGCCGAAGAAGTACGCGAAATTTTGGCGAAGCTTGGCTATCGCAGCCTAGATGAAGTCATTGGCCGCACCGAATTGCTGCGCCAAGTCAGCCGCGGGGCTGAGCATCTCGACGATCTCGACCTCAACCCGATTTTGGCCAAGGTCGATGCGCCCGACAGCGCGCGCCGCTTCAGCATCCCGACCTTCCGCAACGACGTGCCCGACAGCCTTGATGCGCAGATGATCCATGATGCGCACCCTGTGTTTGAACGGCGTGAGAAGATGCAACTGACCTATAATGTCCGCAACACGCACCGTGCCGTGGGCACGCGGTTCAGCTCCGAAATCACGCGACTTTATGGCATGAAGGACCTGTCCGAGGGGCATGTCCATGTCCGATTGCGGGGTTCCGCTGGGCAGTCGCTTGGCGCATTTTTGTGCCAAGGTATTACCTTGGAAGTCTTTGGCGATGCCAATGACTATGTCGGCAAGGGCCTGTCGGGCGGGACAATCATCGTTCGCCCAACGGTCAGCAGCCCGCTGACTAGCCAGCAAAATAGCATCATTGGTAACACCGTGCTCTATGGCGCAACATCCGGCCATTTGTTCGCGGCAGGACAAGCCGGCGAACGTTTTGCGGTTCGCAATTCCGGCGCGCATGTCGTGGTTGAAGGCTGCGGATCCAATGGTCTTGAATATATGACCGGCGGCATGGCGGTTATCTTAGGCAAAGTCGGCAGCAATTTCGGCGCGGGCATGACTGGCGGCATGGCCTTTGTGCTCGATACCGAAGGCAGCTTTGGCGACATGGCGAACCCAGACAGCATCGTATGGCAACGGCTTGAAAGCAGCTATTGGGAAGCAGAGCTTAAGGCCCTGATCACTGCGCATGCCGAAAAAACCGACAGCGCTTGGTCGAAATCGATCCTTGAAGATTGGGACCGTAGGCGCGGCGAATTCTGGCAGATTTGCCCGAAGGAAATGCTTACGCGGCTTAGCCAACCTTTGTCCGACCATGAAGCGTTGGAAGCTGCCGAGTAAAATAAGATGTGATGCGGGCCGCCGGGCCTCATATGTATAGGGAATCGCCGCTGGCCAATTGCTGCTTTCCCTGCTTTATTCGTCACCTCGACTTGTGACGGAGAAGCCTTATTTATGCGTAGCCTGTTAATCGCCGGATCCTTATTTGCGCTTTCGGCGCCTGCTTATGCCGATGCCAATAAGGAGCTCACCATTTTGGTGGATGACGTCTGGGCGACGACATTGAAAGAGGCGCCTGTTTACGCGAGCGCGCTGGGCGTGAATGATTATGCCCGTGAATTGGGCGATTATACGCTGGCCGCGCAGGACCGTAGAGCCGCCGATGCGGCAAAGTTCCTCGCCCGTTTGGATACGATTCCCGCGGATGCGTTGAGTGCAGCGTCCAAGGTGGAGGCTGGCATATTGCGGCGCGCGTTAGTGTCTACCATCGAAGGCAATCAATTCGGCCAACGCGCCATCAACTTCACGACCTATTCAAGCTGGCACCAACAACTCGCCAGCATGTCGCGCAACTTGCCGTTCAAGACCAAGACGGATTTTGAAAGCTACAATGCCCGGCTTGCGCAATATGGCCGCGTCAATGACGAGAATATCGCGGTCGCCAATGTCGCTATCAAGGGCAAATTTACGCAGCCTTGCGAAACGCTGACCGGTTTTGAAGGAACCGTGCGCGGACTTATCACATCCGACATTCGCCAGTCGCGTTTTTATGGTCCTTATGCGGCAAAGCGCCCCGAGAGCATTTCGGAAAGTGACTTCGCAACGCTCGCAGCAGAAGCAGCGGCGACCATCGGCAACGTCATCCACCCGGCGCTGACCAAGCAGTTGGCCTGGTACACCGCAAGCTACAAGCCCGCTTGTGCCAAGGTCCCCGGCGTTTCGGCGCAGCCCAATGGCGCGGCCTATTACGCCTTTCGCATCCGTGAAGAAACCACCACCAATTTGACGGCGGAGCAAATCCACCAAATTGGCCTGAGCGAAGTTGCCCGTATTCGCGCGGAAATGGTCGAGGTCGCAAAAAAGGCAGGCTATCCCAGCCGCGAAGCCTTTATCGAACATTTGCGTACGGACCCGCAATATTATGCCAAAACGCCAGAGGAGCTGATGGAGAAGGTCGCGCGGGTGACCAAGATCATCGATGGCAAAATGCCTAGCCTGTTCGGCCGCCTGCCCCGCTTGCCCTATGGCATAAAGGAAATTCCAGCGGAAACAGCCGAGGGCACGACCACGGCTTATTATAATCCGGGATCGCCTGAAATCGGGATATCTGGCACCTATTTTGTCAACACATCGAAATTGAGCCAGCGCCCGTTCTGGGAAATTCCGGCACTATCGGTGCATGAAGGGGTGCCGGGGCATCACCACCAGATTGCATTGCAGCAAGAACTGCCTTTGTCCGATTTCCGCAAATATGGCGTGTCGTTCACGGCGTTTACCGAAGGCTGGGGGCTGTATTCCGAACGGCTAGGTATTGAAATGGGACTATATGACACGCCCGCCAAGGATATGGGTAGGTTGTCCTATGAAATGTGGCGTGCGTGCCGCTTGGTCGTCGACACCGGGATTCATGCCAAGGGTTGGAGCAAGCAACAGGCCATCGCCTTCATGACCGACAATAGCGCCTTGTCTGCCGCGAATATCGAGGCTGAGGTAAACCGCTATATCAGCTGGCCGGGTCAAGCATTGGCTTACAAATTGGGCGAACTGAAAATCCGCGAATTGCGCAACATGGCGACGAAGGAACTCGGGGCAAAATTTGATCTGGCAGCGTTCCATGATGCGGTACTTGGCCAAGGGTCTGTGCCCCTAGACGTGCTGGAGCAGCAGATTAAGGACTGGATTGCGGCGGAAAAAGCGAAGGGCTGATTTAGCCTTTTGGCTGGGGAAGCGGCTCGGCCTCTGCATTGGCCGCTTCTTTGGCGTCCAGCTCAGCTTGCAGCTTCGCCTCCCGCTCAGCGCGGCCTTTTTCAAATTCGACAACGCGCGCTTCCACTTCGGCAGCTTCGGCGTCAATGCCTGCCATGCGCTTGGCGCGCTCGGCTGCAATTAAGCGACCAAAAGTGATACCGGGGTCTTGCGCCTTTTCGGCATAAGCCTTGTTAATCTCCGCCAAGCCGCAGCCCGTAAAACCGCCAGCGCCCGATGGTGAGCAGCTCATCGTGCCGCTTGCCGCGACATATTCGTAAGACTTAATCCGCTCAGACATGGCTTGGTTGCGCGAGTCATTGGGATCGCCGCGCAAATTGGTTGGGATGCGATAACGGTCCGCCTCCCCCATGCGGGCGCAAACGACGATTTCATCACCAACGCTTTCGGGGCATTTGTCATCGCCGTAGATGATAAGCTGATTGATTTTTTCATCGCCAGGCTTGGCAACTGGTGCACCCTGCGCCGGCGCCTGAACCGATAGCATCAAGGCGATGCTCGCGAGCGAAATTCTGGTTATTGCTTTCACGAGATCATCTCCAAATACCTGTTTGCCTGCTTTTGGACATCGCAGGCTGAATGCTGTATGAAGCCTATATATGTTTCGACACGGCAATGGCGGTGCGGCACCCCATGCGGACCAAAGCGCTCATCACCGGATAAGCGGGCGCGCGTTCCGCGCCTTGCGCCAAGGCCGTGGCCTTATGTTCCAACTCATCGGCTTGGAAATCCAGTATCATCGCCGATAATTCGGGGTCACTGTCACCAATTTCGGCGAGTTGTTCGCTATAATGGCGGTCAATTTCGGTTTCGACGGCAACGGTGCACGCCATGGCAGCCTCCGGCCCGATGGCCGCAGACACAGCGCCCAGCGCAAAGCCCGCAACATTCCAAATCGGGTGCAAAGCCGTGGGGCGGACGCCGCGTTCAGCCATCATTTTGTCAAAGGCGCTGAGGTGGCGTTCCTCTTGTTCGGCCATATGCGCGATGCTGCGCGCCGCAGGGGTGCGATCGCCCATCACCGCAAGCTGTCCGGCGTAAATCCGTTTCGCGCCAAACTCGCCCGCTTGGTTTACGCGGATCATGCGTTCCATTGCCCGTGCCCGCTGTGCGGCGGTTTTCAGAGTTTCTTGCTGCGCCATATCATTTCCAAGATGAGCATTGCGCCGCCGAACGACAAGAGAAAATTATACCCAGCGAGAGAAATGCCAAACAATGTCCACGGCGCAACGTCGCAACGCACCAAAGGCGCGTTCATAATCGACTGGAGCAAATCGTCTCCGCTACCCGAAATCGTCGCGGTACAAGCGGTCAGGCCTTCCCAATAGCCATATTCGACGCCCGCATGAAATCCGCCAATCAGGCCGCTAGTGGCAATCGCCAACGCCGCCAGCGCGACCAAGACCTTGCGATAGACCGCATTGCTGACACCAAAAGCGACGAGCGCAATCACCACGGCGGCAAAATGCGGATAACGCTGCCACCAACACATTTCGCACGGGAAAAGGCCGCCAATATATTGCGATCCATAAGCCCCAGCCAGCAACGCGGCGGGTAACAAAAATGCCAACCAATGGGCCTTATCGAATTTTGGTGTCATATGTGGTGATACCTAGAGAACCGTTATGCTGAATGTATTTGAGCATCTTAATACAGCGCCGCGGCAAAAGTAAGGTGGTGAAACGCGTTGAGCGTAACTGCGATGCCGCTCTCCCCCACACTGTCACCCTGAACTTGTTTGTGCGCTGCACGCCCTCGGCTCCAGGGTCCATTTCGCCTCGCATACCCAGAGTTTGCTGCACGATGGATGCTGAAACAAGTTCAGCATGACGCGGGTTTGAATTCTCTTCGGTTCCAGCATGAAAGGGAAGAGGGAGCCACCCTCAATTCTTAGCTTTACCCTGCATGGGCTTTGCCGCGAGCTTCATCGTCCGGGGTCCAAGCCGCTGCAGCGTTTCCATCGCGTAATAGAGTTGGAAATCCTCTATGCCCTTTGCCTTCAATTGCTCGGCTGTCATGGCGAAGCGGGGATCGTCGGTGATGTCCTGTTCCAGATCCTTATTATTGTCTTTCAATTCATTGACCAAATGACGGCGCAGGTCGGATTCGCGGATCGACACGCGGCTTTTGTAATCAGGGTCCGTCAACTGTGGCACGCGAATGTCTGGCTTAATGCCGCCTTCCTGCACCGAACGCCCCGATGGCAAATGGTAGCGCGCAACCGTCAGGCGCAGGCCCGTGTCACGCGTGAGGGGCAGGACATTCTGCACCGACCCCTTACCAAAGCTGCGTTCCCCCATGACGAGGCCGCGATGATGGTCTTGCAAGGCGCCCGCCACGATTTCAGAGGCCGAAGCCGAGCCGGCATCCACCAACACAATGATCGGCGCGCCGCCGGTCACGTCACCGGGGACGGCGCGTTCGGCCCACCAACGGTCCACATTGCGCGGGTCGCGGCCCCGTTCGGAGACAATCTCGCCTTTCGTCAAAAACGCATCGGACACGACCACCGCCTCATCCAATATGCCGCCCGGGTTGGAGCGCAGGTCAATGATATATCCCAGCGGATTACCGCCCACACTTTTCTTGATACCCGCCACCGCGGCAACAACATCCGCACCGGTCTGTTCGGAAAAGCCCGTGACGGAGATAATGCCGATGCGGTCTTTCACTTCCCATTGCACGGGTTTCAGGTCGATAATCGCCCGCGTCAGCGTCACGTCAAATGGCCTATCGCGGCCAGGGCGGAAGATTGTGAGCTTAATCGTCGTGCCCGGCACGCCGCGCATGGCTTCCACCGCCTCGTCCAAGGTGCCGCCGACAATCAGCTTGCCGTCCAGATGGGTGATGAAGTCGCCGGACTTAATGCCAGCCTTGTCAGCGGGCGTGTCTTTCGTCGGTGCGATGACTTTGACCGCTTCGTCCTCCAGCGTTACCGAAAGCCCAAGACCGCCATATTCGCCATCAATTTGCGTCCGCAGCGAATTAAAGTCGGAGCGATCTAGAAAACCGCTATGCGGATCCAGGCTGGACAGCATCCCCTGAATCGCGCCTTCCATCAACTTTTTGTCGTCGACCTTGTCGACATAGCTGGATTTGACCTTTTGGTAGACAGCAAGAAATGCGTCGAGATCCTCAATCTGCTGCGCCTCATATTGTTGTTGCTGCATATTCTGTGCAATAAGGACCGTGCCGGGCACGGCTATGGCCGCCACAATAGCCAAAGTGGAGGGCAGCAAACGGTTCTTCATAGATAATGTCCATTTCATCATATTGTCGCTGCTATATCTTGCCTTAACCTTGTGTGAAAGCAGCTTTGCAACAGGCGCGGCCTTCATCCCTCACGATGATAAGGATGGTTGGCAATAATCGATGTCGCGCGGAACAATTGCTCCGCCAGCATGGCACGCGCCATCAGATGCGGCCATGTCGCTTTGCCAAAGGCAATGAGCTGGTCAGCGCTTGCACGCGCCGCATCATCAAAGCCGTCGGCGGCACCGATGAGAAAGCGGACTTCGCGCACGCCATCGTCGCGCCAACGTTCCAGCAAGTGCGCCAGTTCGACCGAGCTCAACTGCGCGCCCTTTTCATCCATCATGATCGTTTTATGCGGGGAGTCCGACGCTGGAAGATCCCCGCCCTTATCCGGCAGTTCACTATGTCTTGTGGGCCAGCTAATACGTTTCAGATAGCGGTCGACCAGTTCCGATTCTGGGGAGCGGCCAATTTTGCCGCGCGCGATGATGTGCAGGCGCATCGCCATCGGCGCGGACAATCCGTCTTATTGCGACGCGACTTCGGGCGCGTCACCAAAGGCCCACATGCGTTCCAAATTATAGAAGCTGCGGACTTCGGGACGGAACAGGTGCACGATGACATCTTCGGCATCAATGAGCACCCAGTCCGCCGACGGCAGACCTTCAATGCGGGCATGACGACCGGCCTTTTTGATACGCTCGGCAAGTTTCTGCGCCATGGACGCGACTTGGCGCGACGAGCGGCCAGATGCGACGACCATATGGTCGGCAATGTTGCTTTTCCCTTCAAGTGGGATGGTGACGACCTCTTGCGCTTGATCATCATCAAGCGATTGGAGGATCAACGCATGTAGCGCGTCGGGGGTCAATATGGGTTCCTTGGACTTTGCAGTCGGCGCAGAAACGGAAGCAGTGTCGATCAAGATGGCTCCTTAAAGCACAATATTTCGGGTAACGCCGTCACGCGTTCCAAGTTCCTTATATCGGTGAAACCAATATGGGTCAGCGCGCCGTAAAGCGGTGGCCGAACGCGGATCTGGACGAAAGCGCAAAAAGACAAGCGCTGGCGTACTCCATTTCGTCCAGTGATGACGCTGTTCCGGACGCCGGACAAACCGTCTGAACCAGGCCATTGCGGGACCCGCAACGACATGGGGCTTATAGCCGGGTCTGGCGATAACTGCAATCGGCATCAACCGTGCGATATCACGCCAGCGCCGCCAGTGGTGAAATTGCATCAAATTGTCCGCACCAATGATCCAGATGAACTGCGTTTTCGGATAACGTGCGACCAGCTTTTGCAAGCTTTCGACTGTGTAAACGGTGCCAAGTTCGCGTTCGATGGCGGTGACCTTAATCGGGGTGCGGCGCGTCTGCACCTTGGCCGATGCCATGCGTGCGGACAATGGTGCCATGTCCGATTTCGGTTTCAACGGATTACCCGGCGACACCATCCAATAAAATGCATCAAGGCCAAGCGAATCCATCGCGAACAGGCTGATCGCGCGGTGCCCCCCGTGCGCGGGGTTGAACGATCCCCCCATGAGGCCAATAGTTTTCAAGGGCGAGTCTGGCCCTGCCCGCGCACGATCCACTTATATGTGGTCAGCCCCTCCAACGCGACCGGGCCGCGGGCATGCAAGCGGCCCGTCGCGATGCCGATTTCCGCGCCCAAGCCAAATTCGCCGCCATCGGCAAATTGGGTGGAGGCATTGTGCATGACAATCGCGCTGTCGACCTCTGCCAAGAAACGCGCGGCGGCGGATGCATCTTGCGTGATGATCGCGTCGGTATGGTGCGATCCATGGCGGGCAATATGGGCCATGGCCTCATCTAGGCCAGACACGACGCAGGCCGAAATGACCGAGTCGAGATATTCGGTATCCCAATCCTGCGCATCGGCAGAAACGGTCCGCGCATCCAGCTCCATCAGCACATCGTCCGCCCGCACTTCGCACCCTGCATCGAGCAATGCTGTAATCAACGCGGCAGGTGCGGGATAATCCTGATCAATCAACAGCGTTTCGGTTGCGCCGCAAATGCCGGTGCGCCGCATCTTGGCGTTGACCACTATTGCTTGCGCCATGTCTGGATCCGCATCCTTATGCACATAGCTGTGGCAGATGCCGTCGAGATGCGCGAGCACGGGCACGCGGGCCTCGTCCTGGACGCGCGCAACCAGCGACTTGCCGCCGCGCGGGATGATCATGTCAATCGCGCCTTGCGCGCGCAGCATGTCGCCGACCAGCGCACGGTCCTGCGTCGGGACAAGCTGAATCGCGTCGGTGGGAAGACCAGCCTGCGTGACGCCTTGCACCATCGCTGCATGGATCGCGCGATTGCTGTGCACCGCTTCGCTACCGCCGCGCAGGATAACGGCATTGCCCGACCGCAGCCCCAAGGCCGCGGCATCAGCGGTTACATTGGGCCGGCTTTCATAAATGATGCCCAACACGCCGACCGGCACGCGAACGCGCTCCATCCGCAGGCCGTTCGGCCGTTCGCGGCGGTCGATGACTTGGCCCACTGGGTCTTCCAGCGTTGCGACCTGTTCGACCGCAGACGCCATAGACGCGACACGCGCGGCATCCAGCGTCAGTCGGTCGAGCATTGCAGGCGAAATGCCAGCCGCGGCCGCAGCGGCAACATCCTTGGCATTGGCTGCAAGAATATCTGCCATGCCGTCGCGCAATGCCTGCGCCGCGCCCTTCAAAGCTGCCGCCTTCACCGCGTCATCCACGCCCGCCAAATGCCGCGCCGCAATGCGCGCCTTGGCCGTGAGATCGATCATCAACATATTGCTGCCTGTCATAGCCTGATACTCGTAGAGAAATGGCTCCAAAAGGGAAAGCAATCGTCCCTGTTTCGCGTTCATCAAATATGGAACAAATGCGAATCGAACATATATGGTTAAATTTACGTAATTTTACGCTCTTGAATTGAACAATGTATACCGATTCGGACATATCTGAGGGGGTATTTGGTAGAGTTTTCCACAGCTCATCGCACGACTCAACCGACTCGTCACGAGTCGTCCTTCGATGATTCGCCGGGCTCCATCTCCTCTGCTAGGCGCAGCTATCCAAAATAACGGGGTGGTTCGTGTCGCTAAAAGTCAGAATGTCCGGTTGGAAAGACCGGATAGCTGGATGGTTTATTGACCGCGAATTTTTCATGCGGGCCAATGGCCAAGTCCGGTTTTTAAAAATATCTGCGCAATTGCAACGCCGCACCGCCGTGACCCTGGCGTCGGTTATCGGTATCTGGTTGCTGGTCACTTTTGGCATGGCCATCAATCAAATGACCGTCACCGCGCAGCGGCTTGCGCTGAGCGAGCAAGAGGCAAAGGTTGAATCCGCTGAAGAACGCGTCGCCAGCTATCGTGGTTCTATCGACGAAGTGACGAAGGATTTGGAACGCCGGCAGGAAATGCTGGAAAGCCTAGGCGACCAATATCTTGGTGATTTATCGGAAGGCGAAGCGCAAGCACCCGCCGCCTCGGCCGACTCGCGCGCAGAAGAAAAGGCCGTAAAGACCATTAGCGCGATGGTCCCCGAAGCCGCTGGCCTTGTGCGTATTGAGGCACGGCAAATTCGCTTCGCCGAAAAGATGACTAAAATGGCGCAAGCGCGAACATTGAAGGCAGAATCCGCCATACGCCAATTCGGGCTCAACCCCGAAATCTTGGCCCGCCAAGCCCGCAACGCGCAAGGTGGTCTGTTCGAACCCTTTTTTGGCAAAGGCAAAAAGGATGTCCGCGACCCGCGTTTCTTGAATCTCGCCGCCGCGTTGGGCCGCATGGACGCGATGGAACGCGCTCTAGCCGCAATTCCCACCGCAATGCCGGCCGCTTCGATGATGATTTCGAGCGGCTTTGGCTATCGTAGTGATCCCTTCACTGGTGGCGGTGCGATGCATGCCGGTCTCGACTTTAAAGGCCCTGTTGGCACCCCCATCCTTGCCGCCGCAAAAGGCAAGGTTGTGTTGGCTGGCTTCAACGGGGGCTATGGCAACACGATCGAAATTAGACATGCAAACGGGCTCGTTACACGCTATGCACATTTGTCAGGCTTAAATGTCAGACGGGGGCAAATGGTTGATCGCGGCGTTCAAATCGGACGGATGGGCAGCACGGGTCGGTCGACCGGCAGCCATCTGCATTTCGAGGTGCGCCTAAACGGTCAGGCGATTAACCCGCGTAAGTTTTTGGAGGCAAATCCAGATGTTCTCAAGGTCCAAACAGTCGCCGGAAACCGTG
>NZ_CAMAYF010000026.1 GCF_945862485.1 Sphingorhabdus sp. EL138 | reverse complement strand
TATCAGGTTGGCCAGACCGGCAAGATCGTCGCCCCAGAGGTCTATGTCGCGGTCGGCATCTCCGGCGCGATTCAGCATTTGGCGGGCATGAAGGATTCCAAGGTCATCATCGCGATCAACAAGGACGAAGACGCGCCGATATTCCAAGTTGCGGATATAGGCCTTGTTGGTGACCTGTTCACGGTCGTGCCGGAGCTTGTTGGGAAGCTGTAGTAGCTTGCAATCAAATGTAAATTTTAAGGGCGGGCAGAAATGTCCGCCCTTTTTGCTTGTGACGACGAGCTTGTGCAGTGTAGCTTGCTGGTCATGGCAAAATCATTCGTCGCATCGCTTGTTATATTAGCTCTCAATATGCCGTCGCTGGCTTCTGCTGCCGCGCCTGCGCCGTTGATTTTGAAGCCCACATCGGCATGGCAAGTCGACTATGCCAACGAACGGTGCCGACTCGCACGTCAATTTGGCGAAGGCAAGCAAACCGTTTTTTTGATCATGGACCGTTTTGCACCTACGGACTCTTTCCGTCTGACGATTTCGGGGCCGCTAGTTAAAACATTCGTCGAAAAAGGGGATGCCGATATTCAGTTCGGACCCAGTGAGCAGAAACAGCAGCTTGCATTTCTGAAGGGAAATCTTGGTGAGGACCCGGCCTTGGTTTTTACAAGCAGCGCACGGATAGCGCCGCCAAGCGCGGCGGAACTATTGGCGATCAAAAATCGGGCAAAAACCGAATGGGTCGTGGTTCAGCCCATAAGTGAAGACCGTCAAAAGGCAGTACGCCATTTGCGGGTAGGGAAACCGTTGCGCAAACCCGTGATGCTGGAAACAGGTTCTATGCGCGGGCCATTGTCGGCGCTCGATACCTGCATCGACAATCTTCTCACCAGCTGGGGCGTGGATATTGAAAAGCATAAGACGCTAGGCCGCGCGGTCACGCCGTTGGATTCTCCTGAAAAGTGGATTGTGTCGTCCGACTATCCATCCAACATGCTATCCGCTGGCCAGCCAGCGTTGGTAAACTTCCGGCTCAGCATTGGGCCGGACGGTGTGCCGACGGCTTGCCACATCCAGGCGACAACGCGTCCCAAAGAATTTGACAATGCGGTTTGCAAATCTGTCATGCGGCGCGCGCGTTTTTCGCCAGCGCTTGATGCAACGGGTCAGCCATTGGTGTCTTATTACCAGAACGATGTCTATTTCCGCTTGCCCTAGAGGTTGAACACCAGCTGAAGACGAAAGCGCCGCCTGATTCTGCGAACAGCTCGGTTAAGGCAGCAAGTCCGCTGGCACGGTGGGTTCGCTCAATATTTTCTCCATTCTGCGCCACCGCTCGGTCGTAACTGGATTGCCGCGTTCGATATAAGCGCGGACCAGATCTTTGCCCCAGCCATAGTTGATCACATAGCTGCGATAATGATCGGTGAACTTTACCGATTGTTCGGCGCGCGCGGGGGAGAGTAAGAGATATTTCTGCGTTAATTCGAGCGCCTGCGGCCGCGTAATTTCGCCATCGAGATACATTTTCGCAATGGTCAAACGCGCGCCCGACAACGCTTCGGTCATTTGCTGCATTTTCCAAAACGCTTCCGCAGAATTGCGATCAAGGCCAGCTATCGGATACAGAATATCGCGTTCAAATGCCAAGCGTTCCGCTGCTGGAAAGGCGAGATCAATGCCGTAATTGGCGCTGCCTTCGGATAATACGCTAGTCGGGCTGTAGAGCGGATTAACTTCATATTCCTTCCACCCGTTTTTGCGCGCCAGACGTTCTTCAACCATCAGGTTCAGCACATGGTGACCCGGATAGCCTTCGTGACAACCCAGATCGACCGCGCGGCTGATGCGGATGGGTAGGTCGGTATTGATTTGGATAAGGCTTTTATAATTGCCCTTATAATAATTATAGCCTGACCAAGGCTTGCCCGTGACGAACTCCATCACAAACGTCTCGCCCGCGGGCAATTGGATAAATTGCGCTGTGCGGCGCTTACATTCGGCAATGGCGACATCAAACACAGGCTGCAAGCGGTCCTTAGGAATGACATAGCGCTCATTAAAGGCATCGACGCGTGCGGCGAGCGGTCCATTGCCGGGAATCAGCGTTTCAAGATTGGCCAATATGGCGTCAAAATGCGCCAAAGGTTTCAAGTCGGGCACAGTTGCAAACTGACCTCGGGCTTCATCATTAAATGCAAATTTCCGCCCCTGAAGCATTTGCAACCGCGTATCCGCCGCAATCAAAATGCCGCGCAGCGCAACTGCGCGGCGGCGGTCCGAATCTACAGTGATTGAAGGCAAAGCGGCATCAATCGCCGCGGTCAGTGTGCGGGCTTCGGCTATCAATTGTACCAATGACCGCGGATTTGCTTTGGCTGCTGCCTGTAATGCGGGTGGCCCATAATAAGCATCCACATATTCCGCTTCATGGGTACCCGCCTCAAGCGTTAGCCGGATATAGGCATCGGAAATGTCAGCAATCGACATCGCCGGCGCAGTGATATTTGCGGGGACCAATGAAGTCGCGGTGGCGCAACCCGGCGCAAGCAGCAGCATCGGAATGATGATATGGCGAAGGTTCATATGGTGCTTTCAGATATAATTTTTTGTGGCGCGGCAAAGCGCAAAACAAGATAGCCCAAAATAGCCGACAGCATAGAGCCCATAAGAACCCCAATTTTGACATCGTCCGCCTGATCAGGGCCAGTAAAGGCGAGGCCGCCGATAAACAAGCTCATCGTAAAGCCGATACCGCACAGCAAGGCGACACCATAGACTTGCAGCCAGCTTGCATGTGAAGGACGCGCAGCAATGCCAAGTTTGACCGACACCCAGACGCTGGTAAAAATTCCAACTTGTTTGCCCAAAAACAGGCCCATCGCGATACCAAGCGGCAGCGGTGCAGCCAAGGCAGCTAGGTTTACACCGGCTACAGAAACACCCGCATTGGCGAACCCAAAGATCGGGATGATCAGAAAAGCAACTGGCTTTACCAGTGCATGTTCAAGCCGGTGAAGTGCCGAATCTTCCGCATCAGGTGCGGCGAGCGTTCGGCGGAAGGGAATGGCAAATGCCGCCAGCACGCCCGCAATGGTCGCATGCACGCCGGATAATAAAGTCGCATACCATAACAGGGCGGCGAGGATGAGATATGGCCACAGGGCATTTATCCGAAAACGGTTCAGCAGCATCATCGCCAACCAAAGGCCGCCAGCAGCAGTCAGCGCGGTGATGTTCAACGCGGCTGTATAGAATAAAGCTATGATCGCCACCGCGCCCATGTCGTCTACAATGGCAACGGTTGTCAGGAACAGTTTCAGCGAAGCGGGCGCCCGGCTGCCCAAAAGCGCAAGCACGCCAATGGCAAATGCAATATCAGTAGCGGCCGGTATGGCCCAGCCACGCTGCAACGCAGGATCGCTCCCTGCAACAGCAAGATATATCATCGCCGGAACAATCATCCCTGCCGCAGCGGCAACCATGGGAAGCGCGCGGTCGGCCCAAGTCGACAAATGCCCGTCCACAAACTCGCGCTTAATCTCCAGCCCAACAAGCAAGAAGAAAATCGCCATCAAGCCGTCATTTATCCAAAGGTGAACGGTCATCGGGCCAAGCTTTGGTGTCAACTCCGGCCCGATAACCAAATGTAAAAAATGACCATAGCTTTCAGCAATTGGCGAATTGGCAAGAATCATGGCCAATGCGGCGGCGGCCATCAACAAAAGACCGCCAGCGGCTTCACTCGACAAAAACGCCCGCAACGCAGAAGTTTTGGTGTGCTGTTGTGCGGTTCCAATCATCGCGATTGCTTATGGCGACTCGGCCAAAAGATGGCAAGCAAAGGCGAAAAATACAGCAATTGCCTTGCCTTAGCAGCGTATCTAGGTTTATAACCTTAGTTAAGGGAGCGGCAACGCACGGCCAGGCGATAGTCCGGCGGTCACCTTGTCGACCAGTTTCTAGGGTCGCGACCAATTAAGTGGTCCTGCCCCTAAGCCTAGCCTTTATCCTGCCGTCAAATGCCGTTAGGGTCCAAAGGTCGATCATGGATATTTATCTTCCCATAGCCAATCTGTCAGTCAACGCGCTGGTGATCATCCTTCTGGGTGGCGGCGTCGGCGTGTTGTCGGGGATGTTCGGCGTCGGTGGCGGCTTCCTGACCACGCCTTTGCTCATATTCTATGGAATCCCGCCAGCGGTTGCCGCGGCGTCGGCATCCACGCAGGTGACGGGGGCCAGCGTCTCTGGCGTATTTGCACATATGAAACGCGGCGGGGTCGATTTTCAGATGGGTGGCGTGCTCGTGGTTGGCGGTATATTCGGCACGGGCGCGGGCGCAGCGATATTTGAAATATTGGAGTCGCTTGGCCAGATCGATACCGTCATCAACATCCTTTATGTGCTGATGTTGGGCAGCATCGGTGGCTTAATGGCCAAGGAGAGCTTAACCAGCGTTTTGGCCGTGCGGGCAGGAAAGCCAGTCGCCGCAGCCAAACGCCGCCACCATCCGTTGGTCGCCAATTTGCCCATGCGCTGGCGTTTCTATCGTTCCGGTTTGTATATTTCGCCTATCGCGCCACTGATATTGGGCTTTATCACAGGCATCATGACCATGCTGCTTGGCGTAGGCGGCGGCTTCATCATGGTGCCCGCCATGCTCTATCTGTTGGGCATGGGCGCGCAGGTTGTAGTTGGGACCTCCTTGTTCCAGATTTTGTTCGTGACGATGGCATCAACGATGATGCACAGCCTGACCACTAAAGCGGTTGATATCGTGCTTGCCGTATTCTTGCTCATTGGCAGTGTGACGGGTGCGCAAATCGGGGCACGTCTGGCGCAGCGCATGCGGCCAGAATATCTGCGCCTCTTTCTCGCCGCGATTGTTCTGCTTGTGGCCATCCGCATGGCGCTTGGACTCGGCTGGCGTCCCGACGAAATTTATACCTTGCAGGCCCTATGATCCGTTTATTCGCCCTGCTCTTGTTTTTGCTACCGATGAGCGCGAGCGCGCAAAATGTGCCCAAGCTGGTGCCGGATGTCTCGCAAAGGCAGATCAATATTCAGTCGGGCTTCACGGGCGCCGAAATGCTGTTATTCGGCGCCATCATCTACCCGCGCGGCGTGGCGCCAGAGGGGAAAGTTGATGTTGCGGTTGTTCTGCGCGGGCCAGCGCGGTCCGTCACGTTACGGGAAAAGCAGAAAATTGCCGGTATCTGGGTCAACGCCGATAGCAGCGATTTCCGGTCCGTCCCGGCATATTATGCCATCGCGTCATCACGGCCACTGGATCAAATCGTCAACAGCAAAACAGCCGCGATTTACGAGCTTGGCCTTGATCGCCTACAATTATCTCCCAGTGGCGAGGTCAATGCCGCCGAACAGCGCCGCTTTGTCGATGGATTGGTCGACTTAAATCGCCGCAATGGTCTTTTCCGCCAAGAGGCGGGCACGGTCGAAATCACCGATCAGGTGCTGTATCGGGCGCGCCTCAATATTCCATCCAGCGTTCCGGTCGGTGTTTACACGGCTGAAACTTTGCTCATTCGTGATGGCCGCGTGATTGTCGCCGACGACAATGTTGAAGTCCGGATCCGCAAAACCGGGTTCGAACAATTGGTAACTGTCTTGGCACAGGATTATGCGCTATTTTATGGTGCAATGGCAGTGCTTGTCTCATTGCTGCTCGGTTGGTTTGCCGGATTTGTCTTCAACCGGCTTTAGACCATGCCCGATGCGCGTTGACGGTGGGGACTAAATATATCCTCACTCATTCAAATTGGGCCGCAAATATTGCCGTGCACGATCAAGGTCCAACCCTCGGCGTGCGGCATAATCCGACACTTGATCATCGCCAATGCGCGCGACACCGAAATATTCGGATTGCGGGTGACCGAAATACAGGCCGCTCACAGCAGCGGTCGGCAACATGGCAAAGCTTTCGGTCAAGGTAATGCCGGTTGTAGAAGTCGCATCCAGCAAATCGAACAATGTCGGCTTCAGGCTATGGTCCGGACAGGCGGGGTAGCCGGGGGCTGGCCGGATACCGCGATATTCTTCGCGGTTCAGGGCCTCGGGCGTGAATTGTTCATCGGGGGCATAGCCCCATAGATCCTTACGAACATGTTCGTGCATCCGCTCGGCAAAGGCCTCTGCCAAGCGGTCAGCCAGCGCCTTCAGCATGATGTCCGAATAATCGTCGATATTGGCTTTGAATCCTGCCAGATGCGCTTCGATACCATGGCCAGTTGTGACCGCAAAGCCGCCAATCCAGTCACCATCTCGGCTTATGAAATCGGCTAAGCACATGTTCGCTTTGCCTTCGCGCTTCGTGATTTGCTGGCGCAAGAACGGCAAGCGGACATGCGCCTGCGTCTTGTCGCAATAGACAAGCACATCATCGCCATCGCGCCGACAAGGCCACAGGCCAGCCACGCCCTTGGCGCGCAACCATTTTTCGTTGATGATTTTGTCGAGCATCGCATTGGCATCAGCAAAAAGGCTGGTTGCGCTTTCACCGACAACTTCATCGGTCAAAATCGCGGGGTAATTGCCATGCAATTCCCACGCGCGGAAAAATGGGGTCCAATCGATATACTTGCGCAGGTCAGCCAGATCCCAATCATCATAGACATGAACACCCGGCTTTTGCGGCGCGGCTGGTTTTAAACTTTCATCTATTTCAAAGGCATTCGCGCGCGCTTCTTCCAGCGTGGCAAGCGGCTTCGCCGTCTTGCCAGCACGGGCATCGCGGATGTGGCTATATTCGGCGCGGGTGTCCGCAACGAACTTGTCCGCCATCGTATCGCTAACCAATGTGCCCGCGACACCGACAGCGCGCGAAGCATCCAGCACGTGAATGACGGGGCCAGAATAGACGGGTTCAATGCGCAAGGCCGTATGCGTTTTCGAGGTGGTAGCGCCGCCGATCATCAGCGGCATCGACATGCCTGCTTTTTCCATTTCCTCGGCAACGGTCACCATTTCATCGAGTGAAGGGGTGATAAGGCCCGAAAGCCCGATCATATCGGCATCATGTTCGACGGCTGCTTGCAAAATTGTCGGCCACGGGACCATCACGCCGAGATCGACAATCTCGAAACCATTACATTGCAGGACAACGCCGACAATGTTCTTGCCAATATCATGCACGTCGCCCTTCACGGTCGCCATGATGATCTTGCCCTTGCCTTTGGCACCAGCCTCTTTTTCGGCTTCAATATAAGGGAACAGATGCGCAACCGCTTTCTTCATCACACGCGCAGATTTCACCACTTGCGGCAAGAACATACGGCCTGATCCAAACAGGTCGCCCACGACATTCATGCCGTCCATCAACGGCCCTTCAATAACCTCAATCGGGCGACCGCCAGCCGTTTTGATGGCCAGCCGGGCTTCTTCTGTATCCTCGACAATATGCGCATCAATGCCTTTGACCAAGGCATGCTCCAACCTTTTGGTCACCGGCCAGCCGCGCCATTCGGCCTCGGCCTTTTCCTGTGCAACGTCGGTCCCGCGATATTTTTCTGCAAGCGCGATCAGGCGCTCTGTCGCATCTGGATCGCTGTTAAGGATGACATCTTCGCACGCCACGCGCAGCTCCGTGTCAATGTCATCGTAAATGTCCAACTGCCCCGCATTAACGATGGCCATATCAAGCCCTGCAGGGATGGCGTGATAGAGAAAGATCGAGTGCATTGCGCGGCGCACGGGTTCATTGCCACGGAAGCTAAACGACAGGTTGGAAAGCCCGCCAGAATAATGGGCATGCGGGCACAAGACGCGCAGTTCTTTCACGGCCTCGATAAAGTCGACGCCGTAATTATTATGCTCCTCAATCCCCGTTGCCACGGCAAAGATATTGGGATCAAAGATAATGTCCTCAGGCGGAAAGCCAATGCCGATCAAAAGGTCGTAGGCGCGCTTGCAAATCTCGACCTTGCGGGCTTGCGTGTCGGCTTGGCCAGTTTCATCGAACGCCATGACCACGACAGCAGCACCATAAGCCATGCAGAGGCGCGCGTGATGTAAGAAAGCCTCTTCGCCTTCTTTCATCGAGATCGAATTCACGATGGGTTTACCGGAGACGCATTTCAGTCCAGCCTCAATCACGCTCCATTTTGAACTGTCGATCATTAACGGCACGCGGGCGATATCGGGCTCTGCCGCGATACGCTTGATGAAAGTGGTCATCGCCTCATGCGCGTCCAGCAGGCCTTCATCCATGTTGATATCGATAATCTGCGCGCCATTTTCGACCTGGTCGCGTGCCACCTCAACGGCAGCTTCATAATCACCAGCGAGGATCAGCTTTTTGAACTTGGTACTGCCTGTGACGTTGGTGCGCTCGCCAATGTTGACGAAGCGGGAAGAGGACGTGGTGGAGGACATTTTTGTTCTGCTCTTTAAGGTTCAGGCGGCCATGACGAAGGGTTCAAGCCCCGCCAGCCGGGTCACGACATCCGCCTTGGGAATGGCGCGTGGTGCACGATGCGCCACCGCCTTGGCTATCGCGGCGATATGCGCAGGCGTGGTGCCGCAACAGCCGCCAACGATGTTCACCAACCCATCGTCAAGCCATTGGCCAATCAATTGTGCCGTGGTTTCGGGTAGTTCATCATATTCAGCCAAATCATTGGGCAGGCCTGCATTGGGGTAGGCCATCACAAGCGTGTCGGCTTGCTTGGACAATGCCGCCAGATGCGGGCGCAAGAGGTCCGCGCCAAAGGAGCAATTCAAGCCGATGGTCAGCGGTTTAACATGGCGGATCGCGGCCCAGAATGCTTCCACCGTATGGCCCGAAAGATTACGACCCGCCATATCGGTGATGGTCATGGATATCATCAACGGCACATCACGCCCACAGGCTGCAGCAGCCTCTTGCGCCGCCATCGCCGCGCATTTGGCGTTGAGCGTGTCGAAAATGGTTTCGATCAACAGAAAATCGACGCCACCTTCAATCAACGCATCGCATTGTTCGCGATAGACATCTTTCAGATAATCAAAGTCTATCTCACGATAGCCGGGATCGTTGACGTCGGGTGACAAGGACAAGGTTTTGTTGGTCGGGCCAATCGACCCGGCAACGAACCGCTTTATGCCATCCTTCGCCTCTGCCGCATCGCAACAGGCGCGGGCCTGCTTCGCTGACTCCATGTTCAACTGCCACACCAAATGTTCGCAGCCATAATCGGCCATGCTGATCTTTGTCGCGCTGAAGGTATTGGTTTCGATCATGTCGGCGCCTGCGTCGAGATAGGCGCTATGGATCGCGCCAACGACGTCTGGCCGCGTAATCGACAATAGGTCATTATTACCCTTTTGATCATGCGTCAGCTCAAGATCGCCGCGATAATCTGCCTCGGACAATTTATAGCCTTGGATCGCGGTGCCATAGCCCCCGTCGAACACCAATATCTGTTGCGCCGCACGGGCGATGAAGGTTTCACGCGCACTCATGCTGCGGCCTTTTGCGCTAATGCGGTGGGCCGCTTGCCCAACAAATGGCAAATCGCATAGGACAGTTCCGCTCGGTTCAGGGTGTAGAAGTGAAATTCCCGAACACCGCCAGCATATAATTTCCGGCACATTTCTGCCGAGACAGTAGCAGCCACCAATTGCCGGGCGGATGGATGATCATCCAATCCACTGAACAGGTCCGCCATCCAATCTGGTATAGACGTGCCGGTCATTTGCGACATGCGCGTGATCGCGGCAAAATTCGATACGGGCATGATGCCCGGCACGATCTCCGCATCAATGCCGGCCGCGGCAACTGCATCCCGGAAACGGAAGAAGGTTTCGGGTTCAAAAAAGAACTGCGTAATTGCGCGGCTCGCCCCGGCGTCCAACTTACGTTTTAGAAAATCAATGTCTGACGCTGCCGACAGGGCCTCTGGATGGGTTTCGGGATAGGCGCTGACCGATATTTCGAACGGGTGCAGTTTGCGCAAACCTTCGACCAGCTCCGCGGCACTCGCATAGCCGTCGGGATGCGGAACAAATTGTCCGTCGGAACTGGGCGCGTCCCCGCGCAGCGCGACGATATGTCGGACCCCTGCTTCCCAATAGGCGCTGGCGACATCGGCAATTTCGCCCTTGGACGCTTCGACGCAGGTTAAATGTGCTGCCGCTGGAATATCGGTTTCGCGGGCAATGCGCGCCACCGTGTTATGGGTGCGTTCGCGGGTTGTGCCGCCTGCGCCATAGGTGACCGAAACAAAGCGTGGTCCCAGCGGCGCTAGCGTCACGACCGAATCCCATAATTGCTCCTCCATCTTTTCCGTTTTGGGCGGGAAGAATTCGAAGCTGATCTCGCAATCACCGGGAAGCCCAGCAAAAAGGGGCGAGGCAACAGCCCGGCTGGCCTCCTGCATCTGTGCAAGTGGGAGAATCATGCGACGATCCTTAAATTGTTTTTAGGATTGAGATTATCTGTGGGACGCGGTTGCTGAGTGGGGAGCTTTTCGCCCATCCAGACCTTTACCACCAATGCGCCAGCTTCAAGTGCGGTTTGGTGCACCATCTGCAGGCCATGACTAATAAATGCCTTTTTCATGAAATCATCCGAAAAGCCAAGCCGGGCGTGGGCATGTACCGTGCGGAGTTCTTCTAGATCATGCGCCGCAAAATCAACGATGACGAGCCGGCCACCTGGCGCAAGCGTGCGGATTGCTTCGGCGATAACCGCTTCGGGGTGCTGGGCATAATGCAAGACTTGGTGAAAGATGGCAGTGTCAAATTCACCAGCGCCCACGGGCAGATTGTTAAAATCACCCAGCTTTATGTCAATTTTACTGGCGATTTCGGGACTTAAATTCGCAATTTTTGCGCGTGCGAGCCGAAGCATTTCGGGGCTGCTATCTATCGCCACAAGCCGTCTGGAATCGGCTGCAAACAATTCCACAATGCGCCCAGTGCCCGTGCCTACATCAAGGACCCGACCTAAGGGGGCACTGTGCAGGACTTGCGCCAAGCGCGCTTCAACTTCGGAATCGGCAATATGCAATGATCTGAGCGAGTCCCACTCATCAGCATGTGCCGCAAAATATTGCGCCGCCATATCGGTGCGTGCGTTACGGACTTCATCCAGTCGCAGCAGGTCCCGCTGGAACGCCTTTGCCTGCGACACATCGGCTTCTGCCAATAAGGATGCAAGGGAGCCGTCCGTTAACATCCCGCTAGGCCTTAAGAATACCCAGCTACCTTCCTTGCGACGCTCCAAAAGCCCAGCTTCATCCAGAATCCGGATATGCCGGGAAACGCGGGGCTGACTTTGGTCGAGTATCTGGACCAATTCGCCCACCGATAGCTCCAGCCGACGCACTAGAAACACGATTCGTAACCGTGTAGGGTCAGCCAAAGCCCGCATGATGTTTGACAAACTGATCATTTGAGACGGATATAAAGAATTCTTTATATCAAGTCAATCCGCACAAATTAGCCGTATTTTCTACCGTTATAGTAGACATAATCCTCAAACAGCTATGTAACATTTTGCCGAAGTGAAAAAGCGCATTGCCAGCGAATTATGAACGAGCTAGAGGGTTTTTCGCAGGCAAGCTGCATTTCTTGCAACGTGCCTGTCAGGTTTTCATAAGTTTTGCTAGGGGGTTTCCCATATGAAGAAAATTGCTGTATCTCTCGTTCTTGCCGCTTCGCTCGGTTTGGCCGCTTGCTCAGGTGCTGAAGAAGCAACCACAGAAGCCACAACAGAAGCAACCACAGAAGCTGCTGACGCCGCTGTTGAAGGTGCTGAAGTAGCTACTGACGCTGCTGCAACTGACGCTGCTGCAACTGACGCTGCTGCACCTGCTGCTGACGCTGCTGCACCTGCTGCAGAAGCTGGCGCCGCTGCAGACGCTGCGAAAGAAGCTGCGAAGTAATATTCGCGCTTTCTAAGCGAAAGCATTTGATAAGGGCTGTCCTGTTTACAGGACGGCCCTTTTCTTTGTCTACGACAGGGTTGAACTCTGACTTTGGTAAGCAGAATTCATATCTGCGATCATTGTCCGTGATATGTGGCGACAGTACGCGACACAAACTGCATGAATGCCATACGTTCGGGTATGGGCGCGGTGGTGCTGCCCATCATAACGGCCACGGCATAGCGCGTGCCGTCAGGCGCCGTCATGATACCGATATCATTATAGCCAGTTGAAACCGGCGGCAGTATTTGCCCTGTCCCCGTCTTGTGCACAAACTGCCACCCTGCAGGTACCCCTGCCCTCAACCGGTTCGGACCGCTTGATGTACGTGACATGATTCCCAAGATAAGGCGCGTCGATGCAGGAGAGAGCAATTCGCCCTTCGCCAATTTCGCAAGCGCGCGAACAATCGCCTCAGGACTAGCCCCGTCAACGGGATCAGCAAGATAGCGGTCCAACGCTGCTTTCCGTGTCGCTAGGGGAACCTCTCCGCGCGCAGCATAAAAACGCCGTCCAATTGCATATTCTTGACGCCATTCCAGCCCGGCTATTGCGCTTTGCATCACACGCTCACCCGGACCAAAACGAATGGCGCCCAGTTTTTTGCGCATTAAGAAATTCTTTACGGCCTGCGGACCACCTGCTGTGCGCAGCAGAGAATCATTGGCGGTGTTATCACTACTGATGATCGCTTGCTCGAGAAGCGACAGCACCGTTACTTCAATCTCGCCATTGGCGATAACGCGATCGCGAATGGGTTGATGAAAGACCGCAAGGTCATCGCGTGTAATACGTATTTTCTGATCCAGCCTGATCTTCCCTTGGTCGACCAAGTCCAAAATCGTCAATGCAACCCATGTTTTGGATACGCTTTGTTGGGGAAAAAGCTCATCCCCACGTTTTCCGGTTATCCATTCGCCACCATCAATACGCATAATAGCAACGCCCGTGCGACCCGGAAAAATGCGCCATTGGTCGTTCAGCAGATTTTCCAATCCGACAGGTGCGCGAATAACCGCTGGACGAACCGGAAGGGCAGGCGTCGCAGGCTTTTGCACAGGCAGCGCCTTTTTCGCGGCTGGTGCAGGTGTTCGTGTCGGCGCGCGCTCTGCAGCAACACATGCCGACAACAGGGACAATATTGCTAATAAGGCCATGCCTTTGCGACCGACGCCTTGGATGCGGTTTTCCCGAACTCTTAATGTATTGGCCATGCAGAAGCGATAAAGCAGGCCCTCCGTCGAGAACAGCATTTACCGATATTTTGCGACGAACGATTCTTGAGCGTCGACGAGATGAGGAAGTAGCATGCGGCAGCAGTGACCTGCGTGGCTACTGACGCATTATTAAGCGGGCAGGTTGAATGTCCTAGCCGCGACCGCGATAGGGCTGCACACCTTGATCGGGTATCCACAAACCCTTGGGCGGCTCGCCGGATTGCCAGAACACATCAATGGGTATGCCGCCGCGCGGATACCAATAGCCGCCGATCCGCAACCAATGGGGCTTCATTTCCGAGAACAGACGCTGGCCGATGCCAACGGTGCAGTCCTCATGAAAGGCGGCATGATTGCGGAATGAGCCCAAGAATAGCTTCAACGATTTTGATTCGACGATAGTCGCATCTGGGGCATAATCGATCACCAGATGCGCAAAATCCGGCTGCGCCGTGACGGGGCAGAGCGAGGTAAATTCCGGCACCGCAAAGCGCGCGAGATACAGCATATCAGGGCGCGGATTGGGAACATAATCCAGTTGCGCCTCTTCAGGTGTTTGCGGAAGCGCGCTGTGCGCACCAAGAAATTTGGGCTTTAATGTGTCAGTCATGATCGCGCATTTAGCGGTTTCGGAGCACGAAGCAAACGGGTGATGCCAGATAGCGCCAATGGTTCGCGAATAAAGAGGGCGGAATGCATCCAAGCAGGCCGCCTTTGTCTTTCTGGAAACCCTGTATCGCCCTTGTATGTGCGCCGCGCTATGGCGCAGACATGACAATTTTGATTCCCATATTTGGTGACCAGCTCTGCCACGGCCTGTCCTCTTTGGCGGGGCAGGACAAAAAAGCCTGCGTCATCTTAATGGCGGAGGTGGACGAAGAAACCGAATATGTGCCGCACCATAAATCCAAAATGGCGTATATTCTGTCCGCTATGCGCCATCATGCTGAGGATCTGCGCAACGCAGGCTGGACCGTCGACTATGTAAAACTGACTGATGCAAACAATAGCGGTAGCTTGACCGGTGAAGTCGCGCGCGCAATTGAGCGGCACAAAATCTCCGCACTGCGCGTGACCGAGGCGGGCGAATGGCGCGTAAAGGCCATGCTCGATAGCTGGTCCGACCGTTTTGATGTTCCGGTGACTATCCTGCCTGACGACCGGTTTTTGTGCACGCATGGCGAATTTGAACGCTGGACCAAGGACCGCAAGCAGTTGCGTATGGAGTTCTTCTATCGCGATATGCGCCGTAAATCCGGCCTGCTCATGCACGGCGATGCGCCCGAAGGTGGGCAATGGAATTTTGACGCCGAGAACCGCAAACCCGCCAAGCGCGATCTGACGATGCCAAGGCCGCTGCATTTTCCGCCCAATGCAGTGACGCAAGACGTCATCCAGATGGTCGAGGATCGATATGGGGATAACATAGGACAGACGGCCCAGTTCGGCTTCGCCGTGACCCGTGCAGATGCATTGCGGCAGCAACAGCATTTCCTGGCGCATGCTTTGCCCCATTTTGGCGATTATCAGGACGCGATGCTCACGGACGAGCCGTTTTTATGGCACGCGATTCTTTCACCCTATATCAATTCGGGCTTGCTTGACCCGCTGGAATTGTGCCGCGCGGTTGAGGTGCAATATCGGGCGGGAAAGGTTCCAATTAACGCTGCTGAGGGCTTTATCCGGCAAGTCATTGGCTGGCGCGAATATGTGCGCGGCATTTATTGGCATGCGGGCCCCGAATATGTTGAGAGCAACGCGCTTGACGCAACGCGATCCCTGCCTGCGTTTTACTGGACGGGCAAAACCGACATGCATTGCCTGTCGCAGGCCATTGGGCAGACGATCGCGCATAGCTACGCCCATCATATCCAACGGCTAATGATCACTGGTAATTTTGCTTTGCTGGCCGGACTCGACCCTAAGCAAGTGCATGAATGGTATTTAGCGGTCTATGCCGATGCCTATGAATGGGTAGAATTGCCCAACAGCCTCGGCATGAGCCAGTTTGCCGATAGCGGGATGCTCGCGTCCAAACCTTATGCGGCGAGCGGTGCCTATATCAATCGCATGTCCGATTATTGTACATATTGCCGTTATGACGTCAAGCAACGCGTTGGTCCAAAAGCATGCCCTTTCAACGCATTATACTGGGATTTCATTGCCCGGAACGAAGTCAAGCTTCGCAAAAATCCCCGTATGGCGATGCCATATAAAAATTGGGAGCGGATGACGGACGCAGATAAAGAAAAGCTTCGCAGCCATGCGCAACAGTTTCTGGAAACACTTGGATAGTTTGTAAAAGCGGCTTATCCTGCCCCACATAAGAATCAAACATGCGGGCAAGGACGAAATCATGGAATTGTTAGTAAGCACCGATTGGTTGGCGAATGAAATCGGCGCATCCGACCTTCGCGTGGTCGATGCAACATGGTTCATGCCCGATGCGGGCCGCAATGCACGGGCAGAATATGAAGGCGGGCATATTCCATCGGCCGTGTTCATGGATTTGGAAGAACTTGCTGACGCCAATAGCAGCCTACCAAATACATTGCCGCCACCTGAAAAATTCGCGAGCCGTATGCAATCGCTTGGGCTTGGGGATGGCAGCCGTATCGTGGTCTATGATGACAGCCCGTTCAAGTCTGCTACCCGCGCATGGTGGATGCTCACGCTTTTCGGTGCGCATGATGTGGCAATTCTGGATGGCGGGATCGCCAAGTGGAAAGCCGAAGGCCGCCCGCTGGAGGCCGGCAAACCCAGCTTGCGCCACCGCCATTTTACCGTGTGGAAAGATGACAAGGCCGTGCGCAACAAGGCTGACATGCTCGCCAATTTGCACAGCAAGGACGCAGATGTCGTCGATGCACGCGGTGCTGGCCGTTTTACGGGTGAAGAGGCCGAGCCACGGCCCGAAATGGCGTCAGGCCATATTCCGGGCAGCCGCAACTTACCTTTTGGTCAGCTTTTCAACGCAGATGGAACATGGAAGCGCGGCGCGGAATTGACCCAAGCCTTTACCAACGCTGGCGTGGATCTGAACAAACCCATGATCACCACTTGCGGGTCAGGCATGACGGCTGCTGTTGTCCTTTTTGGCGCACGTATGACCGGCAAGACCGATGTTGCTTTATATGACGGAAGCTGGTCCGAATGGGGCCTTGATGCCGACACCCCCAAAGCGCAGGGTGCGGCTTGAGTTCTGAAAAGCTCCAAAAGCCCACTACTAAAATAGTCACTGCGGGACGACGGGAAGCGCTAACCGGCTCGGTTGTCAATGTACCCATTTGGCGCGCGAGCACGCATTTATACCCCAATGTCGCCGCGCTTGAAGCTGGCAAGACATCGAACGAAGATGGTCGCTTTTTCTACGGTCGCCGTGGATCACCGACGCAATGGTCGCTAGCCGAAGCGCTGACCGAGATGGAGCCCGGCGCGCATGGCACGATGCTCTATCCCTCTGGCGTAGCCGCTATTGCGTGCGCGTTATTGTCGGTTTTAAAGGCTGGCGATGTGCTGTTGATGACGGACAATGCTTATGATCCAAGCCGGTCATTGGCCGACGGATTTCTGAAGCGTTTCGGGGTTGAGACACGCTATTTTGACCCGCTGACCGCGGATTATGACACGCTGTTTTGCGACCGCACCAAGGCGATCTTGTTGGAGTCTCCGGGAAGCCTGACCTTTGAGGTGCAAGATATTCGCGCCATTTGCGCAGCGGCCAAAAAACATAATGTGGTCACTTTGCTCGATAACACGTGGGCGACATCTTATTTCCATACGGCGCTCGATAAGGGCATCGATATGGCGATCTTATCGTGCACCAAATATATTGTGGGCCATAGCGATGTGATGATGGGCAGCGTCACCACGCATGCGAAATATTGGACGAAATTGCGCCAAACCGCGCAGCAGCTTGGTCAGACAGTGTCACCCGACGATGCCTATCTCGCCAGCCGCGGCCTGCGTACCTTATCCGTCAGGTTGAAGGCGCATGAGGCGTCGGCGCTGCAGATCGCCAAATGGTTACAGGCCCAGCCAGATGTTGCGAGCGTCTTCCACCCCGCGCTGCCAGACAGTCCGGGACATGACATTTGGAAGCGTGACTTTACGGGCGCGTCGGGCCTATTCTCCTTCATCCATAAAGGTGACGCCGCAACCGCCGCCGCCTTTGTAGACGCCCTCGGCCTATTCGGCATTGGCTACAGCTGGGGCGGCTTTGAAAGCCTTGCTTTGCCCGTCCAGCCTGAAAAATACCGTTCAGCAGTGCCTTGGGACAAGGAAGGCACCCTCATTCGGCTACAGATCGGCTTGGAAGACACCGACGACTTGATCGCTGACCTTGAGGCAGCCTTCCGTGAGAGTAGAACCTTGTCCTAACGCCGATTGAAAAGTCACGCTCAGGCAAATAAATGCTTGAAGTTGACCCAGCGTCAAGATGCATACAGTATAAATGACTGATATGCTTCCGATAAACGAAGTTGTACGCCGCACTGGCCTGACGAGCCGCACATTGCGTTTTTACGAAACCAAGGGGCTCGTCGCACCACTGCGCACTGCTTCAGGGCGCAGGATATTCGGTGCACGCGAATTGTCGCGCTTGCATCAGATCGCCGTCCTGAAATCGGCTGGGTTGAGTCTATCGCAAATGCAGCGTCTGTTCGCAGGGCATAGCGTCGATTTGTCGGCGATGTTGACCGCTCAGCTGAAAATGCTTGATGAAGAGGCCGCGCAGATAAAAAGCGCGCGCCAAATCATTCGCTTTGCAATGTCGCGCGTCGACGACGGCGAACGGATCGACCCCGCGACATTTTGTGCGCTCATCGAATCTGGACAGCGGATGACGACTCAAGAGTCAAGGGAATGGCAAGCCATAACCGATCGCTATTTTTCGCAGGACGAAAAAGCAAAATGGGCAAGGGCATGCCAATTGATCGATGCCGACTTCGATGCGCGATCCTATGATGCGCAGTGGAAGAGTTTGGGCGACCGCATCAAGGCCGCGATGCCAATGGAGCCCGAAAGAGAACTCGCGCAGGGCTTTGTCGATGAGTGGTTTGAGCTGCTCAAGCCCTTTTCTGCGGTCAGCACGCCTGACATGTGGCAATCAACTATGAAAATGTATGACGAAATGGATCAATGGATGGGCGAGGGCGCACCCGATCCGGGTTTCGACAAGTCGGTATGGGATTTCATGAAACGCGCCACGACGGCGCGCATCATGCGGGGCGGGACGCTGCCTAGTTTTGAAGCTTACAAAAAGGGAGATTGAAATGAGCGCATGGATATATCTGGCAATCGCCATTGCCTTTGAAATTGCCGGAACCAGCCTGCTGAAAGCGTCGGACGGATTTGCCCGCATCGGCTTCGGTATCGGTTCAATGGCTTGTTATTGGGTGTGCTTCGCCTTCCTTGCCGTGGCGATGAAGAGCATTCCGGTAGGTGTAACCTATGCGATCTGGTCCGGGATGGGGATACTGGCGATTACCATCATCGGTTGGCTGGTGTTTAAACAAAGCCTGCAACCTGTCCAGCTTGGGTTTATCATGCTGATCTTGGTCGGGGCCGTCGGGTTAAATCTGACGACAAAAGCCGATGCCGCAGAGCCTCAGCGCGTCGGCACCGGCACATCCCCGGAATAATCGTAAAATCCGCGCTTTACCTTGCGGCCATACCATCCGGCCTCGACATATTTTTGCAGCAAGGGTGCGGGGCGGAACTTTGGGTCGCCCGTCGATTGAAACAGCACCTTGGTGATTTCAAGACAGGTATCGAGCCCGATAAAATCCGCCAAGGTCAGCGGCCCCATGGGGTGATTGAGGCCAAGCTGGCACGCAGTATCGATATCGCGCATGTTGGCCACGCCTTCGCCAAGCGCAAAGATGGCTTCGTTAATCATGGGCATCAACACGCGGTTGACGATGAAGCCCGGCGCATCATTGGCAAACACCAATTGCTTGCCCAGCGCCTCTCCATATTGGCGTACAACGTCGACGGTAGCGTCGGTCGTCGCAAGCCCCCGAATGATTTCAATAAGGCCCATGACGGGCACGGGATTGAAGAAATGGACGCCGATAAAGCGTTTCGGGTCGGGCGATGATTGCGCCAATCGTGTGATCGGAATCGACGATGTGTTCGACGCCAACACCGCGTGCTGGCCAAGGATTTTGCCCACTGCCTCAAATATCTTGCGCTTAATGTCCTCGCGCTCAGTCGCCGCTTCGATGATCAGCCCAGCATCAGCCATCGGGTCATAGCTGGCGACGGGTTCAATGCGTAACAACAATGCGTCGGCTTCAACTTGCCCCATTTTCTCTTTGGCAACTAAGCGGGTCAAGGCGTTTGCAATACTTGCTTTTCCTGCTTCGGCCTTGGCCAAATCAAGGTCGGACAGATAGACATGATAGCCAGCAGCAGCGCTCACTTGCGCTATACCCGCACCCATTTGACCCGCACCGATAACACCCACTGCACGCATTTTTTTACTCCGTTTAAAGACGATATGTTGGCCCTAGCGAAGGCCAGGCCACAGCGCTAGCCTTGCGCACATCTAATCACCCCAGTAGTTTCTATTGTTTCAGCTCAGCGCACAACAAGCTTGGGCTAGCGTTTCCATCAAATTCCACTTAAGCGCGGCATTAATCCATAATGTTTCCGGCAGAAAGTTTTTTAGCCATGTCCACAGCAGTTCGTCATGCACCCCTTAACGTGGGCCTCGCGGGACTTGGAACCGTCGGCAGCGGTGTCATTCGCCTGATTGAGGAGAATGCGGGGCTTATTGCGCGCAGGGCCGGCCGCGAGATCAAGATTGTAGCTATCACCGCGCGTGACCGGACAAAGGATCGCGGCCTTGATTTGTCGCCGTACCGCTGGGTCGACGACATGGAGCAGCTTGCCACGGCGGACGATGTTGACGTTGTGGTTGAGCTTGTCGGGGGATCCGACGGCCCTGCCCTGACCTTGGCGCGTGAGACTTTGTCCAACGGACGCGCTTTGGTGACCGCCAACAAGGCGATGATCGCGCATCATGGTGCCGAGCTTGCAGCTTTGGCCGAAAGCAAACAGGCCGCGCTCAAATTTGAAGCGGCTGTTGCCGGAGGTATTCCTGTTATTCAAGGTCTGCGCGATGGTGCCGCCGCCAACCGCATTGACCGCGTTTATGGCATTCTCAATGGCACATGTAATTTTATTCTATCCACTATGGAGCGCGACGGCCTCGATTTTGCGCATGTTCTTGCCGATGCGCAAGCCAAGGGTTTTGCAGAGGCGGACCCTTCGTTCGACATTGACGGCATTGATGCTGCCCATAAGCTTTCAATTCTTGCGTCGCTCAGCTTTGGCACGGTCATTGATTTTGGCGGAGTTGAGGCGCGCGGTGTGCGTAAAATCCTGGCAGCGGACATCGCGCAGGCCAAAACCTTGGGCTATCGTATCCGGCTGATCGGCCTTGCCGAAATTGACGGCGACAATGGATCGTCAACTATTTTTCAGCGCGTTGAGCCGTGCCTCGTGCCGCTCAGCCACCCGCTCGCAGTTGTCACAGGCGCAACCAACGCCGTCGTTGCAGAAGGCAATTTCTCCGGCCGCCTGCTGTTCCAAGGCGCCGGCGCAGGCGACAAGCCAACAGCGTCAGCGGTCGTCGCCGATTTGGTTGACATTGCGCGCAAGGAAACCGGCCCTGCATTCTCCATGCCGTCGGCTGAACTTGAAAAGCTGCCGCGCGCAGCCTCGGCGCACCGAATCAGCAAAACCTATTTGCGCATGCTAGTGGCGGATCGCGTCGGCGTGCTCGCAGAAATCACGGCAGCCATGCGCGATGCGGGGTTGTCGATTGAAAGCCTCATCCAAACCGAGGCAGGTGACGATGGTTCGGCGTTGATCGCCATGGTTACGCATGCCGGACCAGAACAAGCCATTAACGACACCATAAATGCGTTAGCAAGTTCGGACAGCTTGCTTGGCGAGCCGATGGTGATGCACATCTTGGGCGAATGATCAGGGTGGAGCGTTCTCGCCATCAGTGACAATCATATCAGGTTCAGGCAACCCTTTTAGCACTTCTTCCAGCGGAATGGCGACTGGTGGGACATAGCCAAAACCCATGCCCACGCCCTTCATGTAAATCTTGCAGTTAGTATCGCCAGGCAAGCAAGCCGCAGCACGTTTGCTGGAAATAGCCTCCCCGCGGCGTATGCGGTCTTCGTCCGTTCCTTGCGTATCGCGAAATATGCGTTGGCTTTTATTGTCGGGGTTTTCGCCGCATACAAAAATCTCTTCATTCTGCGGATATTTGACGCAGCCCTCGGCATCGACGGCGACCAGTCGCCGGGCTTTTTCGATCTGTTCCGCAATTTCGTCATCGCTCACGGGCTGCGCAGAAACGACGGAGGCAGAAAGTGCCACGGCGGCGACAAGTAATCTCGACATTTGGTTACGCCTTCCCTATCGGAACCGCAGTGCCGACTTTAACGCCCCAGATGCCGAAATTTCTTTCCCCAGAAACCCGATATTTCAAATAGCTAGGAAATTCAAATGACTACAGCAAGCCAAATCCTTGACCGCGTCCTTGTTTTGGAAATGGTCCGCGTGACGGAAGCTGCAGCCATCGCAGCGGCGAAGTTGATTGGTCGCGGTGATGAAAAGGCCGCTGATGCTGCCGCTGTCGAAGCGATGCGCGCTGCCCTGAACGAGCTTTACATGGATGGAACGGTTGTCATCGGCGAAGGCGAACGGGACGAAGCGCCGATGCTCTTCATTGGTGAAAAGGTCGGTTCCGCGATTGGTACGGGTCCCAAAATCGACATCGCGCTGGATCCATTGGAAGGCACGACGATCACCGCAAAGGCCGGCCCCAACGCACTGGCGGTTCTGGCTGTGGCCGAAGAAGGTAATTTGCTCAACGCGCCCGATGTGTACATGGACAAAATCGCGGTTGGCCCTGGCTACTCCCCAAACATCGTTAATCTCGACAAATCAATAGCAGAAAATGTCGCCGCCGTTGCCGCCGAAAAAGGCGTGCCGCCGCATGAATTGATTGTCTGCGTCCTCGACCGTCCCCGTCATGAAAAGATGATCGCCGAACTGCGCGCAATTGGCTGCGGCGTCATGCTGATCCCCGATGGTGACGTTGCGGGCGTCATCGCGACCACCAACCCCGACACGACTGTCGACATCTACATGGGCAGCGGCGGCGCGCCGGAGGGCGTTCTTGCGGCCGCGGCTTTGCGCTGCGTCGGTGGCCAGTTCAAGGGCCGCTTGCTTTTCCGCAACGATGACGAGCGGCTGCGCGCGCGCAAATGGGGCATCGAAGATTTGGACAAGATCTACGACCTTGAAGAATTAGCCAAGGGCGATTGTATCTTTGCCGCCACGGGCGTGACCCATGGTTCCTTGCTGGAGGGCGTGAAAACCTTGCGCGATGGCCGTGTCACCACCGAAAGTGTCGTGATGCGCGCCTCATCTGGCACCGTCCGTTGGGTTAAGAGCGAGCATCGTAAGGCTGACAAACGCGGCTGACCTTCAGTAGATACCCATTTGCAGGCCTGCGGCGATTTGCTCGCCCATTTCCGCTGCCGCCATTAGGTCGGCACTATCGATAGTCTTCGGGGCCAATATCGCCTCTTGCGTCTGCGCGTGCGTGCACACAATGACACTCGGCAGTATTTGTCGCAGCCGCCAGCCCGTCGCGATCCG
>NZ_CAMAYF010000025.1 GCF_945862485.1 Sphingorhabdus sp. EL138 | reverse complement strand
CGCGCCGATCATGACCTTGTCAAAACTAACCAACGCCACCCGCAAACCCATGCGTGCCCCAACAGCGGCTGCCTCCGTGCCCGCATGGCCGCCACCCACAACAATGATGTCAAAATCGGTTTTCATGCGTCGCGCATATACCAACTATGTCCGCTGGTCAAAAAAAGAGTGCTGTTCTGTTTCACGTGAAACAGACTATTTGCCTACGCAGAATTTTCCAAAGACAGTGTCGAGAAGATCTTCGGTATGGGCGCGTCCGGTCAGGGCATCGAGCGCGAGTCGCGCTTGCCGCAAATTTTCCGCGATAATCAGCCAGTCTTCGGATTCACCGCACGCCGCAAGCGCAGTCGCGGCATCAGCCAAAAATGCACGTTGCCGCGCATTGATGGCAAACTGATCCGGCGGCGGGAGAAGCGTTTTGGCCCGTGCCGCCACGATTTGGAGAAGCTCAGCTATTCCTGCGCCCGTCTGAGCGGACACAGAAATAGCGTCCGTAGACTTTAACGGACTTTCTGCCACATCATTTTTCGCTGATATTTCAATGAGACTCGGGTGTATGGGTCCCGCACCTTCCGGACCAAGCCATAACAATATGTCTGCCTGCTGCATTGCGGCGTGGCTTCTGTCGATGCCAATGCGTTCGATGACGTCAGCGCTATCATCGCGCAACCCAGCGGTGTCTGTGAACAGCAAAGCCACGCCTTCAACCGCCACAGGCACTTCAATCATATCGCGCGTAGTTCCGGCAAGATCAGAAACAATGGCCGCCTCGCGCCCGACCAACGCATTCAACAAAGTGGATTTGCCGCTATTGGGCGGGCCGGCCAAGACGATGCGTAACCCGTCTTTTAACTTTTCGGCAGGGGGACTGGCCAGCAATTGCACTATTTTCTGCCGTAATTCCGCACAACCATATTTAATTACTATATTATTTTGTGATTCTACGTCGCCCTCATCCGAAAAATCTAGCTCCGCTTCGGTGAGCGCAGACAATCGGAGCACATCTTGCCGATATGCGTCGATGGCTGCGCTAAAGGCCCCGCCGAACATCTTGGTGGCTGAGCGGCGTTGCCATTCGGTTTCGGCGGCCAACAGATCCGCCAATCCTTCGGCTTCATTCAAATCCATGCGTCCATTGGTAAAGGCGCGTCGGGTGAATTCTCCCGCCTCGGCGCGCCTTGCTCCGGAAAAATTGGCGATCGCATGTTCAAGGGCACGCACCACGGCGCGGCCACCATGCAGATGGAGCTCCACCAGATCCTCGCCCGTGGCTGTGTCTGGGCCAGGAAAAACAAGCACCAGCGCCTGATCTAATATTTCTTGCGTGTCCAGCGAACGCAGGGTGCATACAGACGCCCGGCGCGGTGGCGGGGTTCGTCCTGCCAGGCCTTGCAATATGTCAAAAGCAGAAGGTCCGCTAATCCGCATAATGGCAATAGCAGCCGGCGGCGCGCCGCTGGACAGCGCGAAAATCGTGTCAGCGGTTGTCATCCCAAAGCTATTTTTTGTCGTTCTTGTTCAGGCCAGACATTGCGGCCTTGGCGCCTGTTTCAATGAGTTGCTGAAACAATTGCAGTCCCATTTGGCCCATGGGTGCGATTTGCTTTCCCAGCTCCTGTAGCTGGTCAATGCCGCCCGCGCCGTTCATAAGGTTGGTGACCTTCTCGACATAAGCCTCATTTGCTTTGGTAACATCGGGAAGACCGAGCAACGCGCGGGCCTCTTCAGGGGAACAATCGATTTCAATGTTCATCTTCATGGGCCGCGCCCTCCTAATTGCCGATAAGATCACTATAAAGGCTAAGTCGAATCACGCAATTGCGGAGAATATCCGCCAAGGAGCATTATATGGGTGAATATGTGAAGATTGACGCGCTGGGCGAGGATGCGCTGTTTCCTGCCTATGTCGCCGTGCCATCTAGCCACGCGCGTGCCGCGATTATCGTTATTCCAGAGATATTTGGTGTGAATGCCGGCATTCGACAGAAATGCGATCTGTTGGCAGGTGCCGGTTATCTCGCGGTCGCGCCCGACATTTTCTGGCGCTTTGCTCCGGGGGTGGAACTCAATCCCGATATCGAGGCGGAGCTTCAAGAAGCGTTCGGCTATTTCGGGCAATATGATGCCGATGATGGTGTGCGCGATATTGAGGCGGTGATCCACGCCACCCGCTCTGGCCTGTCTGGCCAAGCCCCGCTCGAAAAAGTGGGTGCTGTCGGATATTGTTTAGGTGGTCGGCTTGCCTATATGGCAGCCGCACGGACCGACATCAGCGCTTCGGTGGGCTATTATGGCGTCATGATCGACCAGATGTTGGACGAAAGCCACGCCATCGCCAATCCGTTGATGCTACATATTCCAACCGCGGACCATTTTGTCGGGCCAGAGGCGCAGGCCGCGATTCACGCCGGCCTTGGTAATCACCCCAAGGTGACGCTGCATGATTATGAGGGCCTTGATCATGGCTTCGCAGCCGAAATGGGCAATCGCCGGGACACCGAAGGCGCAGAATTGGCGGACGGACGGACAGCGGCCTTTTTCGCCGCGCATTTGGGCTGAAAAAATAAGGGCTCCCTTCGCAGGAGCCCTTATGCATTACAAGCCAGCAAAGCTCATGGCGTAAGGCTGCACTTCCATCCAGCCTTCGACTATCATCTTGCCCGCAACATAGACGATCACCACCAGGCCAACCCAAGCGATCCAGCGATACCGCTCAATATATTGGGCAATGATATTCGCGGCGATGCCCATCAATGCGACCGCAAAAATAAGCCCGACAATCAGGATTCCGGGATGTTCGCGCGCGGCCCCTGCGACCGCCAGAACATTATCGAGGCTCATCGACACGTCGGCGACTGCAACGCCCCATGCGGCACCCGCAAAGGTTTTGGTCGACTTTATGCCCGAATGCTCGTCACCCACAATTTCAGGGGAACCAGAGGATTCACCGGCATGGCCCTTAATGTCGCGATACATGCGCCAGGCGACCCACAGCAGCAATAAGCCACCTGCGAGCACCAAACCGACGATACCCAGCAACCATGTCACCATCAGCGCAAAGATGATGCGTAACACCAAAGCCGCAAGAACACCGATGAGGATAACCTTCTTACGCTGATCCGCAGGCAAGCCAGCCGCCAAAGCGCCGACAACAACGGCGTTGTCGCCAGCGAGCACGAGGTCGATCAACAACACTTGAATGAAGGCCGCAAAAGCCGCAGGTTCGGTGATGTTGGAAAAATCCTTGATGATGGCCGCCCAAATATCGGCGGGCCCACCCAGGTTGGTGACGGTCGACGCGACCAAGAGAAAATCAATCACAAAGGATCTCCGAAATAACTGACAGATGGCATAGGATCATAGAAGCGATGGAGCAAGTAGGTTCCTGCAGCTACCACGGCTGGCCGGACTTCAATGCTGACAAAACCCGGTGATGCTGAAATCAACGGCTTTGCTTCTACCATTGCTGCTTCAAACGCCAGTTCCTCGCCTTGGCGAACAGACAGCAAAGCATGCTCGATAATCATTAAACGTGCTTACTGGTTCATCGAGTCAAAAAAGTCTTCGTTGGTCTTCGAATCCTTCATTTTGTCGAGCAGGAACTCCATCGCGTCGATGGTGCCCATTTGCATGAGGATGCGGCGAAGTACCCACATTTTCTTGAGCTTGCTTTCCTCGACCAGCAACTCTTCCTTACGCGTACCGGATTTGCCGACATCCAAGGCTGGGAAGATGCGCTTGTCAGCGACCTTGCGATCCAGCACGATTTCGGAGTTACCCGTACCCTTGAATTCTTCGAAGATAACTTCGTCCATGCGGCTGCCGGTGTCGATCAAAGCGGTCGCGATGATGGACAAGGACCCACCTTCTTCGATGTTCCGCGCGGCGCCGAAGAAACGCTTTGGACGTTGCAGCGCGTTGGCGTCGACACCACCGGTCAGCACCTTGCCCGATGATGGCACAACGGTGTTATAGGCGCGGCCAAGGCGGGTGATGGAATCGAGCAAGATGACAACGTCATGCTTATGCTCAACCAGACGCTTTGCCTTTTCAATGACCATTTCGGCGACTTGCACGTGGCGCGTCGCGGGCTCATCAAAGGTGGAAGATACAACTTCACCCTTCACCGAACGCTGCATGTCGGTGACTTCTTCAGGCCGTTCGTCAATCAGAAGAACGATCAAGAATACCTCGGGATGGTTTTCGGTAATGGCGCGCGCGATATTTTGTAGCAGCACCGTCTTACCCGTGCGTGGCGGCGCAACGATCAAGGCGCGCTGGCCCTTGCCCTGCGGGCTGACGATATCAATGACGCGCGCAGACTTATCCTTGACGGTTGGATCAAGCGAATCCAGCGTGAGCTTTGAATCCGGATACAGCGGCGTGAGGTTATCAAAATTGACGCGGTGGCGGACGGCGTCAGGATCATCAAAGTTGATTTTCATCACCTTGGTCAGGGCAAAATAACGCTCCCCATCCTTAGGTGCGCGAATTTCGCCTTCGACAGTATCGCCTGTGCGCAAACCAAATTGGCGTACCATGTTCGGCGACACGTAAATATCGTCCGGACCTGCCAAATAATTGGCTTCCGGTGAACGCAAGAAACCGAAGCTGTCGGGCAAAACCTCAATCGTGCCAAGACCCATGATCTGTTCGCCGTCTTCGGCAAGCTCTTTCAGGATCGCGAACATCAGATCCTGCTTACGCAAGGTCGATGCGCCTTCCACACCAAGCTCTTCAGCCATCGATACGAGGTCAGCGGGATTTTTGCTTTTCAGCTCTTTCAAATGCATAGATAATTCCGTTGGATGGACCGTGAGTCCGCATTGTGAATGGGCAAACCGCCCGTTATGAAAACCGGATTAAAAAAGACAACCGGTCGAATAATGAAAAGTTGGTGGCGCGGTTGTTGTGAGGGTCGCGCCTCTTGCCCAGGTCGGGCTTGACGACATAAATACGCAGTGGCGGTGGCCGCGTCAACCGTTCTGAAAATACCCTTAGAAAACAGTCTTAAAACGGCTTAGCGACAACCAATATGACGATAATCGCGGACGCAACACCGGGGACTTCGTTCAAAAGCCGCAATTGCTTACCCGTTAGCTGCCGTTCCCCGCGCGCCAGTTTCTTGGCGTAGCCGACAGTCCAGCCGTGATAAGCCGACAGTCCCAAAACAAGCAACAATTTGGCATGGAACCAACCTTGCGCCATGGCGCCAATATTCCACGCCAGTACCAGTCCCAAGACCCAGACCACAATGATGGAGGGGTTGAGTATGATTTTGATTAGCTTGGATTCGCGGTCCACCCATTTGGCAGCCTCTTCGGATCCTTCTGCGCTTTCCTGATGATAGACGAAGAAGCGCGGGATCATGAACAAACCCGCCATCCAGAAAATGACAAAGATAATGTGAGCGGATTTCAGCCAAATATAAAGCACAGATAGAGTTTCCGTCATAAAAACGACCTTTATGGGCTAAGCCTTGCGGACCAGATTAATAAGTATTTCAACATTTTCAATGGGGGTATCCGGCAATATGCCATGTCCAAGATTGAAGATATGTGGCCGGTCTTCAAACGCGCTGAGGATATTCTTCACGGCGTCTTTCAACACATCACCGCCAGCAATCAATGCCAGCGGGTCAAGGTTGCCTTGCACAGGCAGTCCCTTGGGTAATTCGCGGTTTGCCCAATGCGGATCAACGGTTTCATCCAATCCTAAAGCGTCCACGCCCGTTCCTTCGGCATAAGCTGCAAGCTTGCCGCCTGCACCTTTAGGAAAGCCGATGATAACAGCATTGGGATTGCGCGCCTTTAACCGGCGGACGATTTCGGCATTGGGGGCAATGACCCATTTTTCGAATTGCGCGGGCGACAATGAGCCAGCCCAACTGTCGAACAATTGCACGGCATCAACACCGGCATCAATCTGATCACCTAAATAATCGACGGTTGCGGAAATGATGGCATCGATGAGCGCGCCAAAACGTTCAGGCTCCGCATGGGCCATCCTGCGGGCCTCTGCTTGGTCTTTGCTACCCTGACCATGCACCATATAGGTAGCGACCGTCCACGGGCTTCCAGCGAAGCCCAGGAAGGTTGTTTCGGGTGGAAGCTCTGCTGACACCTTGCGCACCGTATCAATGACGGGAACAAGCCGCTGCGGTGCTGGCACAAAATCCTCAAGCCGCGATTCCGCTAGGCGCGGTGCAAGCCGAGGACCCTCACCTGTTTCGAACCAGAGATCCTGACCCATGGCATGTGGGATTACCAGAATGTCGGAAAACAGAATTGCACCGTCAAATCCAAAGCGCCGGATCGGTTGCAAAGTAATTTCACACGCCGCATCGCTATCATAGGCCAGCGCCAGAAAACCGCCTTTTTCCGCACGCAATGCACGATATTCTGGCAGATACCGGCCCGCTTGGCGCATGAGCCACATCGGCGGAATTGTTTCTTGGTTACCCCGCAGGACGTTTAAGAGTTTTTTCGGGCTTTGCGCAGACATAGAAACGAGAGATCCAATCAAAATATATATTTATATAAAGGATGATGAAAGATGATGCGCTGTTGATATTTGGGGCCTTAAAAGCTTTTGCGGATATTGCCAACATCTTGACGCGTGTGGACGCACGGGTGGAAACAGAGTCGCAAATTTATTCCCCATTATCCACAAGCTGTGCATAATGGAATGTGCCTGTGGACAGGCTGTGCCCGAATCGCGCGGTAAATTCGGGGTAATAAGCAAGAATGCACGACCTAAAACTTGTCCCTTGATTTATCCCCAGCCTACCAACATGACTGTCAGTCATGAGTCAGCGCTTTCATTTACATTTATTGTCGGACTCTACCGGCGAAACTTTGGAAAACATCGCCAAAGCGGCATTGGCGCAGTTTGACGGCACAGAGGATGTGGTCAAGCATTTCTGGCCCATGGTGCGTTCGGAAAGCCATTTGGACCGGATATTGACGGATGTGGCTGCTAATCCGGGGCTTGTTCTGTTCACTCTGGTGAATCGGGATATACGACGCAAATTGGAGACGAGATGTAAGGTTTTGGGCTTGCCCGCGGTTGCTGCGCTCGATGCAGTGAGTGACGCGATGTCAAACATGTTGGGCCAGGAAGCTAAAGCACGCCCCGGTCGGCAACATGTTATGGACGCTGCCTATTTCGCGCGGGTTGATGCGATCCAGTTCACTATTGCCCATGACGACGGCATTAATGCCCAAAATTGGGAAGAGGCGGACATTGTGTTGGCGGGGGTATCGCGGACCTCAAAAACGCCCACAAGCATTTATCTCGCCAACCGAGGATATAAGACGGCGAATATCCCGATCGTGCCAGAATCGCCACCACCAATGATATTGTTCCAACTGAAGCACCCCATGGTCATTGGCCTTGTTACCAGCGCAGAGCGTTTGGTTCAGGTGCGACGCAACCGCTTGCTTTCCCTGAACCAGTCACCAGATACAGATTATGTTGATGAGGAAAAGGTGCGCGCTGAAGTCGCCCATGCGCGGCGTATGTTTGCAGACAATGGCTGGCCAGTATTGGACGTAACCCGCCGGTCAATTGAAGAAAGTGCTGCGGCGATTATCAATTTATTCAACGAACGCGAACTGGCGCAGGTAGTGGCTTCGTGACTCTTGTCCTTGCATCACAAAGCGCGGGCCGGATCGCGATGTTGAACGCCGCTGGCGTGTCGGTACAAGCGGTTCCGGCCTTGGTTGATGAACAGAGCATCAAAACATCATTGGCCCAGGCGGGCGCCAAGCCGCGTGATATTGCCGACGCCCTGGCAGAAGCAAAGGCGCGCAAACTGTCGCGCAAAATGCCAACCGCGATGGTGTTGGGATGCGACCAGATTTGCGTTGGTCCCGATGGACATATTTTTGACAAACCCGAAACGCCGGACGATGCGCGCGCGCATCTAGCGCAGCTTTCGGGCAAGGTGCACCGGCTCATCAGCGCGGCTGTTATTTGCGAGAATGGCGAACCCGTATGGCGTGTTATCGACACCGCCCAAATGACGATGCGCAGCTTAAGTCCGCAATATATCGACGATTATGTCGAAACTTATTGGGATAAAATCCGCCACTGCGTCGGCTGTTACCGGATTGAAGCCGAAGGCGCACAATTGTTCGCAAGCGTTAGCGGCAGCCAATTTACGATCATCGGAATGCCATTGCTTCCGCTGTTGGATTATCTGCGCGTGAAAGGCCTTTTACCATCATGACTTATTATGCTGAAGTGATCGGACAACCGATATCGCATTCCAAATCGCCGCTAATTCACAATTTTTGGCTCCAACTATTGGGCATGGTCGGCGATTATCGGGCGCATGCGGTGCTACCCGATGATCTGGAGCGTTATTTCGCTGAGCGCGCGGCCGACGCCGCATGGCGTGGGTGCAACATCACGATACCGCATAAGATTGCAGCGCTCGATTTTGTCGCCGACCCCGGCGATGTGCGCAGCTCGATCGGGGCGATTAACACGGTCTTTCGCAATGATGCCGGCGCGCTTGTCGCGACCAATACCGATGTTGGCGGCTTTTATGGCCCCATCGCGGATATCCCCATTGCAGGTGAAACGGCTGTTGTCATCGGTGCAGGCGGGGCGGCGCGCGCTGTTCTTTTTGCCCTTGCGCAGGCGGATATTGGCGAAGTCGTTTTGGTTGCACGCAATGGTTTGAAGGCGGCGGGCTTGCTCGCGCATTTCGGCTTGAAAGGCAAAGTGATTGGTTTTGACGCGCGCTTGCCGGATGCCGCGTTGCTGGTGAATGCAAGCCCCTTGGGAATGGTCGGGCAGGAAACACTTGAGATTGACCTGTCACCTTTGCCTGAACATGCCATTGTCTATGACCTCGTCTACGCGCCGATAGAGACACCATTGTTAAAGGCCGCGCGCCTGCGCGATCTGGAAACGGTCGATGGCCTTGAGATGCTGGTGGGGCAGGCGGCGATCGCGTTTGAATTGTTTTTCGGCGTTGCGCCGCCCGAAGATAATGAGGATGCATTGCGAGCATTGTTGTTGAAATGAAAAAACCGATGATCATTGGCCTGACAGGCTCGATTGGTATGGGCAAATCCGCTGTTGCGGCGATGTTCGCTGACGAAGGTGTTCCGGTTTTTGATGCCGATGCCACGGTGCATGACCTGCAAAAGGCTGGCGGTGCGCTTGTGCCGGCCATTGAATCGGCCTTTCCCGGAACGACTGGACCAGATGGCGTTGACCGTAAAGCGCTTGGTGCTGCTGTTTTTGGCGACCGAGACCGGTTGGCACTGTTGGAATCGATTATTCATCCCGCCGTAGGCGAACGCCGAAAGATGTTTCTGGAATCACATCAAGGTAGAGACATGATTTTATTCGATATCCCCTTATTGTTTGAAAAGGGCGGACAGGCTGGGGTCGATACGGTTGTCGTTGTAAGTGCACCTGCCCCGGTTCAACGGGAACGTGTGCTCGCACGGTCGAATATGACCCCAGACAAGTTCGAACATATTTTGGCGCTACAAATGAACGATGCCGACAAGCGCGCGGGCGCGGACCATGTGATCGATACTGGCAAGGACATTAAAGAGACTCGGGCCGATGTGCGCGCTCTTGTCAAAAAGCTGCGGGCAGGACTTGCATAAGCCATTAAATAGGCTCACATCTATACATAGAATGCGCGAAATAATATTCGATACGGAAACAACTGGCTTTGATCCTGCAACGGGGGATCGGATGGTTGAAATTGGCTGCATAGAAATGGTCAGCCGAGTAATGACGGGTAAGCATTACCACGCCTATTTCAACCCGCAGCGCCCGATGCCAGCCGCTGCCGAACAAGTACACGGCCTTTCGGACCGTTTTCTGTCTGACAAGCCGACTTTTGGCGAAAGGGCGGATGAGCTGCTTGCATTTTTGGGCGACAGCCCACTCGTCGCGCATAATGCCAGCTTTGATTTTGGCTTTCTCAATCACGAATTGCAGCATTGCGGTCGCCCACCTGTGTCGATGGACCGTATGGTTGACACAGTGGCCCTGGCACGGGTTAAAAATCCAGGCGCAAAGCTGTCCTTGGACGCTTTGTGTACCCGTTATGGCATCGACCGTAGCCACCGGGTAAAGCATGGCGCGTTGCTGGATGCCGAATTGCTGGCGCAATTGTATATTGAACTGACTGGCGGTCGGCAAATTGGCCTTGGCCTCTCTGACGATGATGGTTCCAATAAAATAACAGGCCAAATAGACGTTAACAGCATTCAGACAACAAAGATATTTCGGGCTGCGCGCACACATTCTGCCTCAGCGGAAGAATTGGCGCGCCATGCCGAATTTGTGGCAAAGATTAAGGACGCACTTTGGCTCCAGCCGGGGTCAACGCTTTAACAAAAAGGAGACAGGCATTGGACATCAGGGTTTCAGGACATCAGGTCGACACCGGTGCAGCGCTCCAGACCCATGTGGAAACACGACTTGGTTCCATCGCCGAAAAATATTTCTCCAAAGCCTTGTCATCACACGCGACTTTTGGCCGTGCGCCGCATGACGGCTTTACAAGCGATATTGTGATGCATGTGATGCAGGGCCTCGTGCTGAAAGGTCGCGGCGAAGCGCAAGATGCACATATTGCCTTTGACCGCGCCGCAGAACGTATTGAGAAACAATTGCGCCGTTACATGCGCAGACTGCAAGATCGTCATGTGCAAACCGCTTATGCAATGGCGCAAGAGGTAGCCGCATATACCGTGTTTGATGCAGGTGATGGTGAGGAGGAAATGCCATTACCTGATGCGCCAGTAATTGTTGCGGAAATGCGTGTAGATATTCCTGAATCAACGGTCTCCGATGCGGTTATGTTAATGGATTTGCGCAATACCCCAGCCTTGTTGTTCAAAAACACTGGAACTGGGCGACATAATATGGTTTACCGCCGCGAAGACGGCACGATCGGGTGGGTTGAACCAAAATCTGCACCTTAGACCTCGGCTGACGTAAATTAATTTTCTATATAAATTCAAATATTTAAGGATTGCGCCACCGGTCGCACCGGGTGCTTTTGAACAAAATATGATTAGACTTTCTACCAGGCTCGTTGAGGGAGCCGTTGCTGCTGACTTGCTATGTTCGGGAAAATCCGACCTGTTGGTGCAGCTATCGGCTATCGCGGCTAAAAATTATTTTGTCGACGCCGATGCTGTTCTGGACGGCATGATTGAGCGCGAGCGACTTGGCCCGACGGGTTTTGGCGGCGGAACAGCGATTCCGCATTGCAAGGTGTCGGGTATCGACATTCCTGTGGCCGTGTTTGTCCGACTTTTGAAGCCGGTGCCTTATGATGCTGTCGACGATGAGCCGGTTGATCTGGTTTGCGCGTTGGTTTCACCGGCGCAGGACGGTGCCTCGCATTTGCGTGCATTGGCAGAGGTTTCACGCCTGTTTCGCGACGAGAAATTCCGCGCGCAATTGCGCGGTGCCGCAGATTCGTCAGCGATGTTTGCGGTGTTGACCTTATCAGAAGAGCGTGACGCCGCTTGATTGAGCCGCGGCTTGCCAGCGGTGTTCTTATCTCCGCAATCAAGCGCATGGTGGAAACCGAGGGTGACTTCGCAACCGTTCTGAAAAAGGGCGATGCGGTGTCCGGTGCCATATTGCTCATCGGGCAGGTTCGTGGTGCCGACCCCAAATTATACGAACGCTATCCCTCATTAGACGGCCAGACTGCCTGGCAGGCGATAGATTTGAAGGAATCTAGCGGGGATGCGGTGCAGGATTATTGGCAAAAACGATGCGCGCGCGATCCGGATTTGTGGGTTTTTGAACTGGATGTCGCGTCCGGAGCACGGTTGGACGGACTTCTAACCATGTTTATTTGACTTTGCGGCGCCGCGCCATAGATGCGCATCCATCGAGTAGCGAAGGTTGTCATATAGGGCACAAATGAGGTGGCCAGACAAACACGCGAGTCGGAGACAACAAAAGACGAACAATGATAAAGTGATAGAGTTTCGTCTGCTGCTGCCGCCGCTTTAATGTATAGTTCATGTTGAAATTTTTTCGGGCTGCCTCTTTGGTAGCCGTATCTTGTACCCTGGTTTCCTCAGTCATTGCCGCCGGTTCCGGGGCTGCTATCGGGAATAACCAACGCGCACAGTTAAGTGCCGATACCACCACCAACGACCCTATGCAGACCACCGCCGAACAGGCGCAGTTGGATCTGGCGAAAAGCGGTAAAGTGACGGCGACGATCGCCGACAATGGCGACATTATATATGTTCCAAGCAACGGCATTATGCCAAAATTGCCTCTAAACCCAACCGATGCAGATGCGGCAACCGCATCGTCACTCACAGATCTCGTGCGCACGCAAGCTGTCGATGACAGCTTAAGCAACGAAGAGCGGTGCCTTGCCAGCGCGGTCTATTTCGAAGCCAAGGGCGAATCGCTTGCCGGCCAATTGGCTGTGGCACGCGTGGTGTTGGCCCGCGCGAATTCGGGTCGCTTTCCCAGCACATTATGCGGGGTTGTCTTCCAAAAAGGTCAGTTTTCCTTCGTTCGTGGCGCAAGCTTGCCGCCTATCCAAACGGGCAGCATGCATTGGCGCAACGCCGTTGCGATCAGCAACATTGCGCTCGACAATAAATGGAAAAGCCCCGTGGAGGGCGCATTGTTCTTCCATGCGCGCCATGTTTCGCCTGGCTGGCGTTTGACGCGACTTGGCAGCGTAGACAATCATATCTTCTACCGCTGATCATAGCGACCAGTATGAACGATAAGGGCCCCATATGGGGCCTTTATTTTGTTCGATGTTTGTTCTACGCTTGAAGAATGGATCAAGCCCTTTATTCTTCATCTATTTCCGGTGCGTCTGCGGTCGCACGGGGCGTTTCGCGGTTGTTTCTGCGCAACCAGATTGTGGTGCAGCCCGAGGTCAGCCTGCGTAACAATCGCCGCGCTGATCTTATGGGCCTCAGTAATAAAGGCGAGATTATCATCGTCGAAATCAAATGTTCGCGCGCCGACCTTTTGGGCGATCAGAAATGGCCGGAATATCTGGAATATTGTGACCGTTTTTTCTGGGCAGTGCCGGCCGAGTTTGACATTGGCCCGCTGCAAAGCGTTGCATTCATGCCCGAACGCGCTGGGTTGATTATTGCCGACGCCTATGACGCGGAAATCGCGCGGCCGGCCGGATTGACGCCGCTCGCCCCGGCACGCCGGAAAACCGAAACGCAGCGGCTTGCGCGGTTGGCCATGCGCCGCTTGATGGGGATCGCTGACCCTGAGTCCGCGCTGTCCGGATTTGAATTCGAATAGGTCCTGACCCTAGCTTGCTTTTTTGGGGTTATACCAAATGGGTGATGAATACGCCCGCTCCTGCGCCTTTAACTCCGTCCCCGGCAGCAATTTCGCACCATAACGCAAGGCATCAAACAACACCCAGCGAGGTGTCGGAATTTCGATGACCCGAACATAATAAAATGCACGGACGTTGCGGTTAAATTCCGGATCGGTCCACACCGTCCGCAATTCCGGATCGCCAATGCTGTTGGTATAGCTGGCCTTCGCAATGTTGACGGTGTCGCCGACCTTGGGGACTTTGCCATTGGCGCCCTTGCGTCGTTTGTCGGCATCACCCCAGACAACGTCAAAGACCTTCTCTTGCAATGCGCCGGAGGAATCTACCCAGCCTTTGACGACTTGAACGCGATCGAGATTTGCCCCCATCGGGTCTTTCAACGCCGAAATCATGAACTTTGGCGCGCCGTTGCCGGACTTAAGGTCTGCGCCCATGGGCACGCCCTTGGCATATCCGGCCTTTACCCAGTCGCCTGCGAAATCCTTTTCATTGAAATCCCAGCCGCCAAAGAAACGCACTTTCATCCGCGGGCCCGTTGTGGCGTACACTTCGCGCTGCGTCATTGCGTCAAATATCGCGGCCCGTGTATTGGCTGTGGCCCATACGGCGGCATAGCCACCCGCCAGATAGTGCCAACCAATACGTCCTTTCCGAGTGCCGAGATTTTGGGCCTGCGCAGCGCGGTCGGCGTTAGGTTCGCCGCCTGAATGCTTGCCAAAAAAGTTGTCTTCGTCGCCAGTGGCCAGCGCGGTATGACTGTCGGTTGATCCGATGACCCCGAATTTATAGGGGTTCACGCCAGTGCGCGCTTCAATCGCCAAACCACGCTTCAACGCCTCACGAATATATTCGCCGGCATAATCCTGCGGCTTCTTCGCGGCCTGCATGGTCAAATTGCCAAGGTCCCAACCCGCGGTGCCGAAACCGGAAAACTCGTCGTTCGGCGACAAAAACGGGTGCGATTCACTATCGCCTTTGATTTGGGTGATTTCGGTCACTGGCTCGCGCGCGGCGCGCCGGCGTGCATAGGCTGCGGTCATGGGACCACCGCCGGGACCAACCAGTTCGAACATCAAGCCATTGGACAGGTTGCTGTTATGCGGGATCGCCAGCACCTTGCCGCCAGTGACCTTCTCATAATTGTCCATATAGTCCCACAATTGGCTGACCGGCGTGTCGCCTTGGCCAGGGTCGTAGGGCAGAACCTTGTCGGTGCGGCTTTTGCCGTCACGGAACATGACGACGCGGTGCAAATTGTTGCCGCCGGGCATCAACGTATATTCAAAACCCATGAAGGCCGAGAACTTTCCGGGTTCATTATAGCGTTCGACAAGCGTGCTATGACCTGTCCAGATATTGGTTGCTGTTTTGCGTTGCCTTTCGGGATTGGTCAGCGCAGCGGGAAGCGTGTTGCGGCCCACGCGGTCGATGAGTTCGCCGGTCACGCGCTGCATGCCCTCTTGCCCCTTATGCATTTCGGTGTGCCAACGCTTCAGCGTTGGGTCGCGGACGAGAAATCCGAGCGCATCTTACAGAGCCTTGGTTGCCCCAAGTCCGCCGGAGTGATCGGCGATCACAAGGAAATCAAGCGGACGTTCCAACTTGGCTTTCATCCCACCAGTAGACGTAACCTCTTCCCCTCGCGCAAAACGAAGCGCTTCTTCTGGTCCAAGCTTTACGCCAAAGCCAAAGGCGTCGATGGAATTGGAGGTATGAAGATGGGTGTCGCCCCAAAGCAACGTGTTGGCAGGGCCAGACGTGACTTCGGCATCGGACGATATTTGCGCCGTGCGTGAATCGTCCATGATGCTTTTGTCGCGATATTGCTGCCACCCGTAGGTTAAACCTGCGCCTATCGCTACGACGGCAACGCTGCCCAATATGATCTTGCGTATTCTGGCCATTTTCAACTCCCCTTAAACGAAAATGCGACGGAAAATCGCGCGGGTCAAGACGGCGTTATATTCCGCTACGTCAGGGGTTGTTTCATACTCCAAATGAAACCTGATGGACGGGCATCGTCAATCTCAGCCAGCCCTATTTTCTGGCTTTCGGATCCTAATATCGACTCTATCCGATAGGTACCAAATAAGCGGTCCCAAATCGTCAGGGCGAAACCGAAATTATGTTTCTGTTCATCAACCAAAATACTGTGGTGGACCAGATGCATGTCCGGTGTCACCAAAAACAGCCGTAATATGCGGTCAAGCTTGCGGGGCAGACGGATATTGCTGTGATTGAATAAAGCATTGGCGTTGAGCCATGTTTCAAATGCCAAAGCGACCAGCAAGGGCACGCCAAGCAAAGCGACGATCGCGGATTTATAGAATGTCGACAAGATCAGTTCGAACGGGTGGAACCGCAATGCCGTGGTCACGTCCAGATCACGATCACTATGATGCACAGCATGGATACGCCAGAGCAACGGGCTGCGGTGCATCAAAAAATGCTGAAACCAGACCGCAAAATCGAGAATGACAAAGGCGATTGCGGCTTCAACCCAAAAGGGCAAGGCCGCCAGATTCAGCGCGCCAAAATGATGCACATTGGCCCAATTTGCAGCCACGCCGACCACGACCAAAAAGGACAAAAATCGGCCCATAATGGCGTTGCTGAGGAAGAATAATGCGTGCGTTCGCCATCGTGGATTTCGGCCTAATACCAACGCGCGACGCGGCCAAATCGCTTCGACGCTTGCGAGCAGCACAAGCAGCAAGGCGGGGATGGCTATCGCATAGTGGCCAAGCCCCGCCTGTATCATGGGCGTTATGCGTCCGCCTGTTCAAGGAAGGGATAATCGGTATATCCTTCCGCAGCGGGCGCATACCAGGTCTTGAAATTATCGGGCGTCAGTTCCGCGCCAACGCGCAACCGTTCCACAAGGTCGGGGTTGCTGATGTACGGACGGCCAAAGCTAATTGCGTCGGCAAGGCCCGAGGCCAAATCGGCGTCTGTTAATTCCTTGGTATATTCTTGGTTGAGAACCAGCGGGCCTTTGAATATTTTCCGGATTTCAGGCGACACGCGCGGCACTTCGGTTCGTCCGAAATTGCCATAAGGTTTGATTTCGCGCAGCTCGAGGAAGGCGATGCCGATATCCTGCAACGCGGCGGCCGCAGCGGTGAACAATGCAACGGGGTTGCTGTCGTTCGCCCCTTGGGTCTCGCCATTGGGGGACAAGCGCACCGATGTCCGATCCGCGCCCACGGCGTCCACAACGGCTTGTGTCACTTCGCGCAGCAAGCGGATGCGATTTTCGATTGGGCCTCCATAATCGTCGGTACGCAAATTGGTGTTGTCGCGCAGGAACTGGTCAATCAGATAGCCATTGGCTGCGTGAATTTGCACACCGTCAAAACCTGCGGCCATCGCGTTTTTCGCAGCGTTTACATAGTCCGCAACGATGCGCGGCATTTCTGAGATATCCAGCGCGCGGGCTTCGGTATAATTTTTCTTGCCCTCTGCCGTATGTGCATAACCAGGCGCCGTGGTGGCCGAAGCCGAAACGCATGGCGCGCCACCCAGGAAATCCGGATGCACAAGACGGCCCATGTGCCACAACTGCAGGATGATCCGTCCGCCCGCGTCATGAACAGCTTGCGTCACGGGTTTCCATGCTGTGATTTGCGCGTCGGACCAGATGCCGGGCGCCGATGGCCAGCCAAGGCCTTCTTGGCTAATGCCGGTTGCTTCGGCGATGATCAGGCCTGCACTGCTGCGCTGGCTGTAATATTCTGCCTTTAGGTCTGACAAAGGCACATGTCCGCCTTCACTCCGTCCCCGCGTTAACGGCGCCATCAATATGCGATTAGGTGCGGCGATGGCACCAAGTGTAATTGGGTCGAACAAAGTTGCAGTCATAGGATTTCTTGTCATTAAGGCGATGCTTTGATGCCAAGATGCGGATGAAAGTTGCAAATTGCAACGGGGGTTTATGCAGCAGAAGATTTTCCATCAGCAGTCGCCAAGCCTGCTTGCCTTTGCCGCGTTGCTTGCGGGCAATATCGCGATTGCTTTTGGCCCGCTGCTTGTGCGCTATGCTGATAGCGGTCCGATTGCGACGGGCTTCTGGCGCTTGGCACTCGCTACGCCGTTTTTGTTCTTCGTTGGCTATCGTTTCGGGTTTCGCTTTTCGGCGGTCAGCCGCCCGACCTATTGGGTTGCTATCGTCGCGGGGCTGTTTTTCGGCGTTGATATCATCTTGTGGCATATTGGCATTTTTCAGACAAAAATGGCCAATGCGACACTGTTCGCCAATTGCGCGAGTCTCTTGTTGGTCATTTATGGCGTCATTGTCGCCCGCAAAATGCCGTCAAAATGGGAGGGCATGGCCGTGCTGTTCGCTTTTGTGGGCGCGGCATTATTGATGGGACAAAGCCTTGAGTTGTCGCCGCGCCACTTTTCCGGCGATCTTTTGTCGCTTGGCGCTGGGCTGACCTACACCGTCTATTTGGTGCTGATGATGAAGATGCGGCAAAACACCGAAAGCTGGGGCGCACTTGGCATGGCCAGTGCCATTGCGGCAGTTGTCCTTTTCATCGGCGCCTTGTTTGCAGGGGAACAGATCATCCCCACGGTTTGGTGGCCCGTCCTGCTGCTCGCCTTTACCTCGCAATTTTTCGGCCAAGGTTGCCTTACATATGCTTTGCCGCATTTCAGTCCGCTGGTGATTGGCTTGGCCTTGCTTTTGCAACCCGCTTTGTCCGCGACGGCTGGCTGGTTGGCCTTTGGTGAGATGCTAACCGCGATGGATTTTATGGGCAGCGCGCTGATCATGATCGCGTTGGTTCTTGTGCGTAAGCAATAGACCTTTTCTTGAACGCACCGAACGCCTACATATCATTCATGTCTAAAAACGCTCTTTCCGCTGTCCCGACGCTCGACGAAATTCGCGTCGCCCTTGCGCCCGTCATTGGTCGCCATGCCGGCTTTGACGGATGGTCCGAAGCGGCCGTTCATGCCGCTGCTGATGAGGTGGGTGTGGACCGCGACGTTGCTGTGCTGGCGTTTAAGGGCAAGGCCATCGACATGATTGACGCGTGGGTCGAAGGCGTTGATCTGGAACTCGCCCGCCGCCTGCCAGCCGAAAAACTAAATGCGATGAAAATTCGGGACCGGATCACTGCATTGTTAGCTACGCGGTTGGAGATCATGGCGCCGGACCGCGAATCGCTACGTCGTGCGCTGGCGATCATGGCGATGCCACAAAATCTGCCGCGGGCTGCAAAAATGGGATGGCGGTCGGCGGATCGCATGTGGCGGCTGGCGGGCGATAGCGCCACGGACCTCAACCATTACACCAAGCGTATGACGCTGTCAGCGGTATATGGAAGCACCTTGAGCGTTTTCGTCAATGACGACAGCGAAAACTTTGCCGACACACGCGCTTTTCTGGACCGTCGGATCGACAATGTGATGCAGATTGAAAAGGTCAAATATCAGGCGAAACAGCGCCAAGAATATACGCCAAGTCTCTCGCGATTCATTGGCCGTCTGCGCTATCCCGCGCGTTAACGCAAATCGCTATTGATGTTATTGCGAATCTTTTGCAAATAGCGTCCGTGCAACTTGACCACCTTCCGCTGAATCAAATCGCCGTCATTCGGTCCATTGATTGGGAATCCTTGCCCGATCAAGAGGGGCATCGTTTGCGCTCGCTGGGTTTCGAGCCTGGCGTGACAATCGAGGCATTGCATAAGGGCATATTTATGTGGCGTGACCCATTGGCGGTCCGCGTTGGCCGCATGACTGTCGCGTTGCGCACGAATGTTGCCGCCGCGATTGATTGCGAGTTATCCGTATGACGCAAATGCCGCCTCTGGTCGCATTGGTTGGCAACCCCAATGCCGGCAAAAGTGCATTGTTTAATGCATTGACCGGCGCGCGGCAGAAAATTGCCAATTATCCCGGCGTGACAGTCGAACGTAAATCGGGTCGCGCGTCCTTTGCCGATGGGCGTGCGGTCGAAATGATCGACTTGCCCGGCGCATATAGTCTGGATCCCGACAGCCTTGACGAAGCCGTCACGCGCGATGTTGTCTTGGGCAATCTTTCGGGGCACCGCCGCCCTGACGCTTTGGTGATCGTGCTCGATGCGGGCAATCTGGACAATCATTTGCGCTTTGCGCTTGAACTGATTGCGCTGGGCCTGCCGACGGTAGTTGCGCTGAATATGATCGATCTTGCGGAGCGCGATGGCCTTCGGCTCGATGCGCAGGCACTGGCCCGCGCGCTTGGCGTGCCGGTGATTGAAACCGTCGCCGTGCGCCGTCGTGGGCTTGAACCCTTGATGTCCGCGCTTGATGGCGCGCTCAAAAATCCTGTTGCGCCAATTGAACCCGTGGCGACATCCTTTGGCGCTCAGAATCAGCGCGCACGTGACATTGCCCGTTCGGCCATCATCAGCGAAACCGCAGGCCGCCAATGGACACGCAGGCTGGACGCGATCCTGCTGCATCCGGTGGGCGGCGTCGTCATATTGCTGGCGCTCTTGTTCCTGATGTTTCAGGCGGTGTACGGATGGTCCGAAGCGCCGATTGGTTGGATTGAAAGCGGTTTTGCTTTGCTCAGCGATGGCATCAAAAATGCCATGCCCGACGGATATCTGCGCTCGTTTTTGACCGATGGCGTGATCGCCGGCGTCGGTTCCGTGGTCGTATTCTTACCGCAAATTCTGATCCTGTTCCTCTTCATCTTGTTGCTTGAGGCATCGGGCTACATGACCCGCGCTGCCTTTGTGATGGATAGGATGATGGCAGCCGTCGGCCTCTCGGGACATAGTTTCATTCCTTTATTATCGTCCTTCGCTTGTGCCATTCCGGGCATCATGGCGACGCGGACAATCATGGACCAAAAGGAGCGGCTGGCGACGATCCTCATCGCGCCGTTGATGACCTGCTCGGCGCGTCTGCCGGTCTATACCGTCATCATTGGCGCGTTTATTCCGGCGTCCAGCGTTGGCCTCGGCATCGGGCTTCAGGGGCTTGTCCTGTTCGGCCTATACATTGCAGGCATATTAGGCGCGATGCTGGCCGCAGCAGTCATCCAACGCTTTGTGACGCAAAGCCGTACGAGCAGTTTCCTTATCGAAATGCCGCGTTACCAATGGCCGCGCCCTGGTGATATTGCGATCAACCTATGGCAGCGCGCATGGGTGTTTTTGCGCCGCGCAGGGACGATCATCTTTGCCGCCACGGTTATCTTGTGGGCGCTATTGAGCTTTCCTAAGGCACCTGAGGGCAGCAATGTGTCGCAAGTCGAATATTCGGTTGCTGGCCGCATTGCCGACGGGCTTGAACCCATTGTTCGCCCGATTGGGTTCAACCATGATATTGCTCTTGCGCTCATTCCGGCAATGGCTGCGCGCGAAGTTGCGGTATCGGCACTCGCCACAGTCTATGCCATTGACGCTGCGGATGAAGACGCCGCCGCAACCAGCCTTGGGCCAAAGCTTGCGGCGGACTGGTCGCTGGCGACGGCTTTGGCTTTCCTCGCTTGGTTCGTTTTTGCGCCGCAATGCATCTCAACCATTGCTGTGACACGGCGGGAAACCAATGGCTGGAAATGGCCGATCTTCATGGTCAGCTATCTTTTTGCGCTGGCATATGCGGCTGCTGGGATTACATATTGGACAGCGCGTTCCTTCGGCTTATAGCGGTCTGATAGAAAATTTTATTCAAAGGACGGGAACATGGCGGGAAGCGTCAATAAAGTCATCATCGTTGGCAATTTGGGCGCGGATCCTGAAGTCAAATCATTCCAGAACGGCGGACGCATCTGTAATTTGCGCATCGCAACGTCGGAAGATTGGAAAGACCGGACCACGGGCGAGAAGAAAGAACGTACCGAATGGCATAGCGTTGTGCTCAATTCGGATGGCCTTGTCGGCGTGGCCGAGCGCTTCTTGAAAAAAGGTAGCAAGGTGTATATTGAAGGCCAATTGCGCACGCGTAAGTGGCAGGATGCATCTGGCAATGACCGTTACACGACCGAAGTATCGGTGGCTGGTTTTGATGGCAAGTTGGTGATGCTCGATGGCCCCAAGGGTGGCTCAGGTGGAGGCGACGGCTGGAGCAGTGGCGGCGCATCCGGCGGCAACAATTGGGGTGCAAGCGGTGGCAGCAGCGGCGGCAGCGCAAGTTCGGGCGGCTTTGGCGGCGGCGACTTTGACAATGATCTTGACGACGACGTACCGTTTTGATTGCACATGAGGGGCAATGAGCAGGGGCCATGATGAAAAAAGCAATCTTGGTCCTTGTTCTGCTTGGCGCGCTCGTCGCCTATTTCGTTTTCGATCTTGGCCAGATTCTAAGCCTCGAAAACTTTAAGGCCAGCCAAGTGGATATCGTCGCGGCGAAGGACGCCAATCCCGTTCTCTATGTCACAGGGTTTTTCATCTTATATGTCGCGGTGACGGGGCTTTCTATACCCGGCGCTGCAATCATGACATTGATTGCGGGCGCGTTATTTGGTGTGCTGGTCGGCACAATCATCGTTTCCTTTGCATCCACGATAGGCGCGACTTTGGCATTTTTGAGCGCGCGTTTCGTGCTGCGCGATTGGGTGCAGGGCAAATTTGGCGAACGTCTGCGCGCGATTGATGAAGGCCTTGAAAAGGATGGCGCCTTCTATCTCTTTACGCTGCGCCTGATTCCCGTGTTTCCATTTTTCGTGATCAATTTGCTGATGGGCCTGACGCGGATAAAAACGCGGACATTTTTCTGGGTCAGCCAATTGGGCATGTTGCCTGCGACCATCGTGTTCGTGAATGCGGGTACGCAGATCAGCTATATTGAAAGCACCGCTGGCCTGTTGTCGCCGACGCTGATCGCGTCTTTTGTCGCGCTTGCCCTCTTCCCTTGGGCGGCCAAGGGCATTGTCGCTTTGGTGCAGCGCAGCCGTGGCTGAAAACTGGCAAAAACCCAAAAGGTTCGACCGCAATCTTATCGTGATTGGCGCTGGCTCTGCGGGCCTCGTCTCGGCCTATATCGCGGCCATGGTGAAGGCCAAGGTGACGTTGATTGAAGCGCATGAGATGGGCGGAGACTGCCTGAACACCGGATGCGTGCCTTCGAAAGCGTTGATCAAAAGCGCCAAAGTTGCGCATCAAATTGCCGATGCCGCGCGCTTTGGCATTGACGTTGGCGCACCCATTATTGACTTCCCCGCCGTCATGCGCCGCGTGCGGGACGTCATCACCGCGATTGAACCACATGACAGCGTTGAACGCTTTACAGGCCTTGGGGTCGATTGTGTAAAGGGATATGCGCGCTTCATCGACCCATGGACGGTCGAGATTGACGGCGCACGGCGATTGACAGCAAAGTCGTTCATTATTGCCACAGGCGCAGCGCCCTTTATTCCGGCTTTGCCCGGTGTTGAGGATAGCGGATACCTGACCAGCGAAACATTATGGGACGCCATGGCCGCACGGTCCGCCGCGCCAGCTCGGCTGGTCATCTTGGGTGGCGGGCCGATCGGCTGTGAACTGGCGCAAGCGTTTCAGCGGCTGGGTTCGCAGGTTACGATTGTCGAAATGGCCGAACGCTTGCTGTTGAAGGAAGAGGCTGATGCCGCGGCATTGGTGACGGCGCGCCTCGAATCCGAAGGCGTATCCGTCCGCAACAACCACCGCGCGTTGCGGTTTGCGGCGGGCAAGAATTTGGTCGTTGCGGGACCGGACGGCGAAACCACAATTGCCTATGATGACATTATCATCGCGGTCGGGCGCAAACCTCGCATTGCAGGCTTTGGTTTGGAAGCGCTGGGTCTGATCGTCGATGGGCGGCTAGAAAATGACGCATTTCTACGTACCAACTTGCCACATATTTTATGCGCGGGCGATGTCGCGGGGCGGCAACAGCTTACCCATGGCGGCAGTCACGAGGCTTGGTATGCCAGCGTGAATGCGTTGGCGCGGCCCTTCAAAAAATACCGCACCGATTATCGCGTCCTGCCGCGCGTGACCTATACTGAGCCGGAGTTGGCGACGGTGGGTCTGACGCAAGCCGAAGCTGAAGCGCAGGGCCTTTTTTTTGATATCACGCGGTACGATTTGGATGACCTTGACCGCGCCATTGCCGAAAGCGAGGCGCATGGCTTTGTGAAAATCCTAACCGCGAAGGGTAGCGACCGGATATTGGGCGCGACAATCATTGGCCAGAATGCGGGCGAAATTCTTGCCGAGGTTACCTTTGCCATGAAGCACAATATGGGCTTGCGCAAAATCCTCCAGACCATTCACCCTTATCCCACTTGGGCGGAAGCGAACAAATATGCCGCGGGGCAATTTGGGTTGGCGCGCAAGCCTGTGGGCTTGTTGAAATGGGCAGAACGCTGGTTCCGCTGGCAGCGCGGTTAGCGGAAGCTTTTTGCCGCGAGAATGAAACGCTGCACGACCGTCAGCAGGCACAATGCAGCGAAGATAATCGCCAGCGTCGGGAAAAAGCTTGGGAACAGGCAGAAGAGCGCAAAAAACGCTATAGTCTCGCCGCCCTCCATCAATCCGGTTGAGTATAAAAATGCCTTGGGCCCATGCGCGCCTTCGTCGCGCGCGCGTCGCGCGGCAATAGCAGCAAAGGCGAGAAAGCTGACAGCGGTCAGGGTGAAGCTCGCGACCAATAGCAAAGCAGGTATGTGGTTGACGGGGTCAATGAACCCGAACGCGACAGGTATCGAGATATAGAAAATATAATCGCAGATGGTGTCGAGATAGCCGCCCAATTCGGTCGGACCATTGATGCGCGCCACCGCGCCATCCAGCCCGTCAACAATCCGGTTCAGCAGGATAAAGCCTAAAGCCGCTATGAAATTTGACTGGGTGACGAAAAAAGCAGCGCCGAGCGCAAGCCCTGCGCCGCTGATGGTCAACATATTTGCCGACATGCGTGTGTTGGCCATCCAGCCCGCTACGCGGATAAGTGCAGGGTCGACGAACCGGCGTAGGGCCACATCAAACATGGCGCGCACCTGTCATTTTTTGGCCAATAAGTCCTTAAGGCCAGCTAAAGCGCCTGTCGGGATCACATCTTCCTCGCTTTTTACGCCAGCAGCCTTGAGCATTTTCTCCGCCTCCGGACTGCGCGGATAGGGGTTCAGCGCAAGGCCAAGCGATTGGGCCACGGCCTCGCCCAGATCAATGGTCTGGCCATCATGGAACATCGTGTCGCAATCGTCGGCTTCCAACTCAAGCTCAACTTCGCCGTTCACAACAGGTTCGGGGATGAAACGGATATGTATAGCCTCGTCCATTTTGGCAGGAACAGGGTCATGCGAGGCAATGCAATATTGCGCAAGGTCCGCGGTGAAGCGGCCCGTTGCGACAACGCCTTCTGCGTCAAAAGCGAGAGATATTTCCGCCTGTAACGACACCAATGCAGCCAAATCAAAACGCGCCATCAGGCCAGCGCGCGCCGCATCGTCCGCCGACAGTTGCAGTTTGCGGCTGTGGCTGCCAACTTCAGAAAGCTTGATGACATGGCTGAACTCATTCGTGGTCACCATTTGGCGTCGCCCTCCACCAACTTGTCGGACAGTTGCGATCCCAGCGCGCGTTCGACATCAAGCAAGCCCAGACGTGTATGCGCAAGCGCCTCTGGCGATGGTGCAACGCTGCGGTAGAGGTTGCGGACCAAGGCATCGTCAAGGGCGCTATGATCGCTCATCGCCGCCCGCAATGCGCCAAGCCTGCCGCCAACGGCGCTCATAATCTGGCCAATATGCTTGCCGACAATCATGTCGCCAATGCCAACCTCGCGCAGTTGCCCGTCCATGTCATCGACAAAAACCTCCGTCAGCCGCGCCATATCAAGCGCGTGGAGGTTGCTTTCTTCAAGCCGCAACAAGACGAGCGATAATATCGTGGCCACCATGTCGAACCTGCCATCAAGGCTGTCCGGCACTTGGCCTTCGATATACCAATGCGGTTCGCGTGCTTTGGCCACAATCTGGTTATACAAAGGGACAAGCTTCATTTTGGGGTCAGGTTGCCCGTTGCCGAACAGTCGTTTCAATAATGTCATAACGGCGTTTTCATCCTTACTCATCGGGCATTCATCTGGGATTGCATATTGATATTGCGCCTTAAGGATGCAATGGCAAAGGCCCAAGTTTAGTGGATTAGCGGAGAAGTCTATGCGCGCATCGCAAATTGCCGGTCTTGCAACATTGATTGCCGCATTGACGTTGTCCACGGGATGCACCCGCCTGCGCTCGCATCAGGGTTATATTGGTGATCAGACTTTGCTGAGTTCGGTTCAGCCGGGCGTCGATAACAAGGAATCGGTTCAGGCATCGCTTGGCCGCCCAACCTTTGTCGGCCAGTTTGACCAGAATGACTGGTATTATTATTCACGTGACGCCAAGCAGTTGGCATTTTCGCAGCCAAAGGCCGACAAGCAATATGTGCTAAAGGTTCGTTTTGACCCCGCAGGCAACGTCGCGTCGATCTCCCAAACGGGCACGGAATTGATTTCAAGCGTCAGCCCGATAGGTGACAAAACGCCCACATTGGGCCGGAACACCAGCTTCTTTGAAGAAATTTTCGGCAATATCGGTGCCGTTGGAGCCGGGGGCGCTCAGGGCGCAACGCCGAACAGCCCGAACTGAGTCTTTAGTGGCTTTGGTGGCCACTTAAAGATTCACCTTCACTCCGCAATCCCCGCAGCCGCCAAGACCGCGAGCGTAACCAAATCGCTCGTGCTTGATGCCATGGTTGCGACTTGCACTTGCCGTTCGATGCCCAGCAGCATCGGGCCAATGACCTGATCCCCGCCCAATTCGCGCAGCAACTTGGCCGAGAGGTTTGCTGACTGAAGCCCGGGCATGATCAGAACATTCGCGGGGCCGGACAGGCGGCAGAATGGGTAGTTTTTCATCAGCGCCGGGTTCAACGCAACATCCGGCGGCATGTCGCCTTCATATTCGAAATCGGGTCGGCGCACGTCCAACAATGCAACGGCGTCGCGGATATTGTTGAGCCACGTTCCGGCAGGATTGCCGAAGGTTGAAAATGACAAGAACGCCACGCGCGGCACATGGCCCATGCGGCGGGCGACAGCTGCGGTCTTTTCGGCGATGTGCGCCAATTCTTCTGCAGTTGGGCGTTCGTTCACTGTCGTATCGGCAATAAACGTCGTGTGCGTTTTGCCGACCATGACGTGAATGCCAAAGGGCACCGCATCCTTTTTCGGATCAAGCACGCGACGCAATTCGCCCAGTGTCTGGCTAAAGGTGCGGGTAACGCCC
>NZ_CAMAYF010000024.1 GCF_945862485.1 Sphingorhabdus sp. EL138 | reverse complement strand
GTACGCCCACCCAAAGCAGGATGCATATGATGATTATTTTGGCGAGCGTACTCATATGCCATCCATAAGGCTGCTTGGAGCCTGAGCAACGCTGATACCAAGCGAAAGTCTGCAGGGCGCGCGATCTTTGCGCACACTCACTCCACTGTGACTGACTTTGCCAAATTGCGCGGCTGGTCCACGTCCGTGCCCTTAGCGCAGGCGACGTGGTACGCCAGCAATTGCACCGGCACCGCATAAACCAACGGCGCGATCAGCGGATGGACGGTCGGCATTTCGATGGTGGCGAGGCAACCTTCGCCAGCTTCTGCTATGCCCTCGGCATCGGAAATCAGCACGACCTTGCCGCCCCGCGCGCGGACCTCTTGCATATTGCTGACGGTTTTTTCAAACAACGGCCCACTTGGTGCCAGAACGATGACCGGCACGGCTTCGTCGATCAACGCGATTGGCCCATGCTTCATTTCGCCCGAGGCATAGCCCTCGGCATGGATATAGCTGATCTCTTTCAGCTTGAGCGCACCTTCCATCGCCAGCGGATAATCCGGGCCACGGCCAAGGTAGAGCACGTCACGCGCTGGCGCGATCAAATGCGCCATCGCGGCGATGTCGTCATCATGTGCAAGGGCTGCATTCAACGCAGCGGGTGCCTCGATAAGATGACGCACAATCTCGCGTTCTTCCTCGGCGCTCAACTTACCCTTCACCAGCGCCAGATGCGCGGCCAGCGCAGCCAATACCGCAAGCTGGCAGGTAAATGCCTTGGTTGAGGCAACACCGATTTCGGGGCCGGCATGGGTGGGCAACAAAAGATCCGCCTCGCGTGCCATGCTGGATGTCGGCACGTTGACGACAACCGCGATGGTCTGGCCATTTTCCTTACAATGGCGCAACGCCGCGAGCGTGTCTGCGGTTTCGCCAGATTGGGAAATGAACAGCGCAAGGCCGCCTTCCTCCAACACAGGGTCGCGATACCGAAACTCAGACGCGACATCGATATCGACGGGCACGCGGGCGAAGGTTTCGAACCAATATTTCGCCACCATGCCGGCGTAAAAGGACGTGCCGCAGGCAACGATGGTAATGCGTTTGACGCCCGCCAAGTCGAAATCCATCTGCGGCAGGGCAACGGTTTGCTCCAACGGGCGAATATAGCTGGAGAGCGTTTGCGCGACCACGGTGGGCTGCTCAAAAATCTCTTTCTGCATATAATGGCGGTAATTGCCCTTCTCGATTTGCGCCGCAGATACGCCCGAGGTGGTTATTTCGCGCGTTACAGGGACATTGTCCTTATCGAAAATCTGCGCGCCATCGCGGGTAACTATGACCCAGTCACCTTCTTCCAGATAGGCAATTTTTTGCGTCAATGGGGCAAGCGCCAGCGCGTCGGATCCCAAATATGTCTCGCCATCACCATAGCCGACGACCAACGGGCTGCCGAGCCGCGCGCCAATCAGAAAATCGGGAAATTGCCGGAAGGCAATTGCAAGGGCAAATGCGCCGCGCAGACGCGGCAGCACCGCTTTGACCGCATCGGCAGGTGCACGCCCAGCCTCCACCTGTTCGGATACCAGATGCGCCACAATTTCCGTATCGGTCTCGCTTTCGAATGTGCGACCACGCGCCATTAATTCATCACGCAGCTGTTTGAAATTTTCGATGATGCCATTGTGGACCAAAGCCACTTCACCCGTGGCGTGCGGGTGCGCGTTGCTTGTGGTTGGCGCGCCATGTGTCGCCCAACGGGTGTGTGCGATGCCGATATCGCCAGCGGCATCATCGGTCTTGAGGACATTAACAAGATTGGCCAGCTTGCCCTCCGCGCGGCGGCGGATGAGTTGGCCGTCAAAAACGGTGCAGACGCCGGCGCTGTCATAGCCCCGATATTCCATCCGCTTCAGGCCATCGACCAGACGGTCAGAAACCGCAGATTTGCCAACAATTCCGATAATTCCGCACATAAACTCTAAACCTTATCTGGCGTGATGTAGGGGACGCGAATGCCCGGCATATTTGCCGGAAAGTCCCTCACATTGCGCGTCACTAAAATTGCGCCATGCTCTTGTGCCGACGCAAAAATTACAGCGTCCGGTAGTTTGAGCGAGCGTTTGTTGAACCGAAGGTCGGCAGCCCGTCGTGCGATCTCCGGCGATAACTCGCGTATGGAATAATTTTGCAAATAGGCTTCGGTTTCAGCTCGTGCTGGCACGGGCATGCCAGCGAGAACTTCAATCCACGTCATGCGGCTAATCCACTGACGCTTAGCGCGGCGAAGCTCTGCAAGTGCCTCGGGTCTTCTCGCCAACGCATCGATAATGATATTTGTATCGAAATAGATGTCGCTCACGCGGCGGCGTCTTTCTCATCGGTCAGCGGGCCATGTTGTGCAGGGTCATATTCCGGATCCCATTCGCGAACCCATTCCGCGCGCAGCCGGTTTTGATAATCCATGCCATCTTCTGTGAAGCCATATTTTGCCCACAAACCGAAGCCCGCCTCAAGCCAATCGCTATTACCGGATGCGGGCCCGTCCGCGCGATATGCCTCTACAGCCTCCCGCAAAACAGCCGCACGCGACTTGCCCTGTTCAGCGGCAAGTTGGTCAAGCCATTTGATGTCTTCATCAGGCAAATCGGCGAGGATACGAGTCATAATGATATACTGATATCATATCATGATATCATGTCAATTTTACTCATATGTCTTTTTTTCGGCGGCCTTCTTCTTCCGCATCGCATCGTGAAACCGATCCGCCCAGCCGGGCTTCACCAATTGTTCGGCGCGGACCATGCGGAGTTCGCCGTCGGCTAAGTCGCGGGATACGGCGCTGCCTGCGGCCACAATCGCATCGCGGCCGATTTTGACGGGCGCGATGAGGGCGCTGTTGCTGCCGATGAAGGCACCTTCGCCGATGACGGTTTGATATTTGAAGTAGCCGTCATAATTGCAGGTGATGGTGCCAGCGCCGATATTCGCGCCCGCGCCAATAGTCGCGTCGCCCAAATAGGTCAGATGATTGGCCTTTGCGCCCTTACCCAGATGCGCTTTTTTGGTTTCGACGAAATTGCCGATCTTGGCTTTTTCTTCCAAAACCGTTCCGGGCCGGAGCCGGGCAAAGGGGCCGATTTCGCAACCCTCACCGATTATCGCGCCTTCAATATGGCTGTTTGCGCGGATTTTTACATTGTCGGATATGCTGACGCCAGGGCCAAAAAAGACATTGGGTTCGATCAGGACATCGCGGCCAAGCTTCGTATCCCACGCAAACCAGACCGTTTCGGGCGCAATCAAAGTGGCGCCATCATCCATGGCTTGCGTCCGGCGGCGTTGTTGCCAGGCTTGCTCCATCTCGGCCAATTGCGCGCGGCTGTTGATGCCCGCGACCTTGTAGGGTTCGGTTGTCACAGCCACGCAAATCCGCCCATCTTCGCTAGCGATGTTGACGATATCGGTGAGATAATATTCCTTTTGCGCATTGTTGTCGGTGACGCGATTCAGAAGCGGGAACAGGTCGCGGGCTTTCACCGCCATCAGGCCGGAATTCGAGAGCTTCACCGCTTTTTCCGCGTCATTCGCATCTTTTTGCTCAACCATTTTGATGATGCGACCATCTTCAACGATTACGCGGCCATAGCCGGTTGGATCTTCTGGCTCGAACGCCAACACGACCACCGCTGGCGCATCAGCGGCGTTCAAACGCTCGACCATCGCCTGCATAGTAGCGGTCGGTACGAAGGGCACGTCACCATAAAGGATAAGGACATCGCCATCAAACCCCGCCAGAGCGCCTTGCGCCTGCTGCACGGCATGGCCAGTGCCAAATTGGGGTTCTTGCACCGCAAGCTCTGCCGAGCCTGCCAGAGCGGCCTCAAGCTGCGCCTTACCGCTGCCGACCACCACAATCTTCTTGCTCGGGTTTAAGGCGTCGACCGATGCCATTAAATGCATCAGCATTGGCCGAGCGGCGATGGGATGCAGCACCTTGTGCAAGTCGGATTTCATGCGCGTGCCTTTGCCCGCGGCGAGAATGATGGCGGCTAATTCAGTCATAATTAACATCATGCCAGCAAATTGTTGCGGTTTCCAGAACAACACTTCAATCGTGGAACATATTATAATCGGTTCGGTTCGAGCGCAGTCGAGACACCGACAGAATATTGGGGAGCTTGGCTTGAAATTTCCTTTCGATATCGTTGGCTTTGACCTGGACGGCACATTATTGGACACCAGCGGCGATCTGGCGGCGGCGGTCAATCATGTATTGGACAGCGTCGGCAGGCCGCAACTCTCGCCGGAAACGGTGAAACAATATATCGGTGGCGGCGCAAAGCTGATGCTGCAACAGGGTTTGGAAGCGACTGGCGGCATTCCCGACAATGATTTCAAGCCGCTCTATCGGCAGATGCTGACTTATTATGAAACCAATGTTTCTGTGCACAGCCGACCCTTTGATGGCGCTTTGGCGGTGCTGGATGCGCTTGACGATATGGGCGTGCGTTATGCGGTCGTGACCAACAAGTTCGAGAATCTCGCCCTGAAATTGCTCACGGACCTAAATTTGGCGCACCGCATGGGATGCATCTTGGGCGCAGATACTTTAGGTAAGGAAAATGCCAAACCTTCGGGCGCACCAATCTTTGAAATGATCAACCGCTGCGGCGGCGGACGGGCGGCATTTATCGGCGATTCCATTTACGATATGATGGCGGCGAAGAATGCCAACGTCCCAAGCGTGGCCGTTAGCTTCGGGTTTTTGCACGGGCCGGTCGAGGATATGGGCGCGGACGCAATTATCCATCATTTTGACGAACTTCTCGATTGCCTAAAAGGCATGGGGTGAAATTAGGTCACGGAAAGGGCGCTGGGCTGTCTAGATTTTTCCATCGGCGTTGCTTGCACCAAATCGCTGCGTCTATATGTGGGACGATCTCACAGGAATTGCACCAAGGTACAAAGTGAACAGTTGGTTGTCGCCTCGCATAATTGTTGCCTTTGCCTTGGCATTTGTCGGGGCCATATTCGCTGGCCAAATGGCGGGATCCGCCGAACGCGTTCTTGTTATTTTCGTCTCATTGTTGGTTGCGTTATTCATTGTCGCTGATCCGCATGACCGCGAAGATGCATTGCAACAGACCGTGAAGTCGGCAGCAACGGATACAGAAGTCCCGGCGATTAGCTCACATCCCCAATTGCAGGCATTCATCGATTCATCTGCTGATGCCATATTGATGGTGGAAAATGCCCGCGTAACCGCTGCCAACCAAGTTGCGCTGCGTTTGCTTGGTGCAAATATTGTTGGCCAAAATGTGCGTATGGCTTTCCGTCATGCAGGCGCAATTGAACGGCTGTCCGACCCAGATGCCCAGCACAGCGGACACCCGATTCGGTTGGCCGGTATTGGCCAGAAGAACCAATTGTGGGACATGCGGATTCAGACCATGGGTCCATCGCAGAAAATCGTGCATCTTGCCGACCGCAGCGGAACGCAAGCAGCCGAAAAAATGCGCGTCGATTTTGTCGCCAACGCCAGCCACGAATTATTGACACCTTTGGCCGCTATCAAGGGCTTTATTGAAACGCTGGATAATCCAGCGGCGGGTGATGACGTCGCCACGCGCAGCCGGTTTCTCGGCATCATGGCCACGGAGACCGACCGGATGCAGTCGCTTGTTCGAGACCTGATGTCGCTGAGCCGGATAGAGGCCGAAAAATATGACCCACCGCAAACGCCAGTCGATTTTTCCGACATCGTCATGGAAACCGTTGAGCAGTTACGCAACAGCCAAAAGGACCGTGGCACAGATATCGTGGTCGACGTAACGACAGATCTGCCACCTGTTATGGGGGACGCTGGACAATTGCGGCAGTTGGCGAGTAACATTTTGAACAACGCGCTGAAATATGGTCGCGCCGGTACGCCCGTAACTGTCTCACTGATGCGTTCGCGATCTGGCGCAATGATTAATTTTACGGTGGCGGACGTGGGAGACGGCATTGCACCTGAACATCTGCCACGCCTAACCGAACGTTTTTATCGTGTAGATTCAGGGCGAAGCCGCTTAGTTGGCGGAACGGGCTTAGGCTTAAGCCTCGTCAAACATATCGTGGATCGGCATCGCGGGCATCTGGAAATCCGCAGCACAGTCGGCAAAGGCACGACTGTGGCGATATTGTTACCGGTTGCGCCAACAGGACCGTCATAATAATGTAATACAAGAGTCATTTATCAGCCATTCGGGTCGTCTAATGGCCCTGATAAGTGTAGTTTAAACCGCGCCAAATCCACTATGGGGACTGCCAATATGTTGAAGAAATTATCGCTCATGGCCGTAAGTGCACTCGCGCTGTCGGCATGTAATGACCAAGCCAGCACCGGCGGCGCTGCGGGTGGCTCGCGTCAGGAAATCCGGATTGTGGGTTCTTCGACCGTGTTTCCATTTGCGAAGGCCGCATCCGAGGCATTTGCAAAGGCAGACCCATCGCGCAAATCACCCGTACTCGAATCGACTGGCACCGGCGGCGGTATTGAGCAGTTCTGCAAGGGTGTTGGCGCAGATACGCCCGATATCGTAAATGCCTCGCGTCGCATGAAAAAGAGCGAGTTCGATAACTGCCAAAAAAATGGCGTGAAGGACGTGATCGAAGTTCAGGTTGGTATTGACGGGCTTGCGCTTGCGCAGTCGAACGAGGGCGTGAAGTTCGCCTTGTCCACCGCCGATGTCTACAAGGCGCTTGCCGCCAACCCCTTTGGCAAACCACAAACCGCCAAGCTTTGGTCTGACGTCAACCCTGCCCTGCCGAAATTGCCTATTTCAGTCTATGGCCCGCCAACGACCTCGGGCACACGCGATTCTTTCCATGAACTGATCATGGAAGCTGGCTGCAATACCGATGCCGCAACAAAAGCGTTGAAAGATAGTGACGAAGACAAATTCAAGGCAATATGCACCGAAGTGCGCACAGACGGTGCGTTCAAGGAACAGGGCGAAAACGACAATCTGATTGTGCAGAAGCTTAGTTCCAACCCGAACATGGTCGGCGTCTTCGGCTATAGCTATATGGAAGAAAATGCATCGAAGGTGCATGGCATTACCATGAACGGTGTAGTACCAACCATCGCCACGATTTCAGATGGCAGCTACCCCGGCGCGCGCAAGATGTTTATTTATGTAAAGAAAGCGCATGTCGACAAAATTCCGGGCATTAAAGATTTCGTCCTCGAATTCTTGAAGGGCGGTGTCGTCGGCGGATATCTGACAAAATTGGGCATGATTGCGTCAAGTGATGCCGACTATAAGACTGCAAGCGACTCTGCGACAGGCCTGACCGCAATGACGGGCACGGATTTGAAATAAAAGTGCAACAATGATGGCGTCTATGGGCTTGGATCGAATCTCTGGTTGATCCAAGCCTATGCCATTTTTGGGCGCTGTGTATGACGGGTTTCGGATCATCTGGTCCAAGGGAGCATGGATAAGTTTATGACTGGAACGGCATTGCTCTTCCTTGTCCTTGGTCTCGGCCTGATTGGTTGGATCGCTGGGCGTGCGCGTGCCGCTACGTTTGTACGCAGCGCAAAAAATGGTCCGCGCGGCACCGTAAACAGCCTGCCTTATTATCACGGCTGGTTTGTCGCGATCTGCGCCATAGCGCCTGCGCTTGTTTTCATGTTCATCTGGCAATCGATTTCCCCGTCACTGGTGACCAACATGGTGCTGTCTGCCCCTGCGGCGGCTGACTTGCCCCAAGAAGGTTTTGCGCGCGCTGCGATCTTGTCGGAAGCGCGGGCGATTGCACAAGGTTTCCAAACAGCTGCGTTTCAGGATGAAAGCGAAAAGCTTGTTCCTTTATATGCCAGCGCGTTGTCTTATTATAAATGGATTGGCGTGGCCGCGACATTATTGCTGCTCTTCGCCGGCGGCGCTTATGCATTCACCCGCATCAAGCCCGACTTCCGCGCCCGCAGCAAGGTCGAACGCGTTGTCATGTTCGGGTTGCTGGTCGCATCCTTGATTGCCATTCTTACGACGCTGGGGATTTTTGCCTCGTTGATTTTTGAATCATGGCGTTTCTTCTCGATGGTATCGCCATTTGAATTTTTGTTTGGTACCGAATGGAACCCGAAATCGGTTGTGACGCCTGGGGCCGAAAATGGGTATGGCGCGATTCCGTTATTCTGGGGCACGATTTTCATCGGCGCGGTCATCGCGATGATTGTCGCCATTCCATTGGGGTTAATGAGTGCGATTTTCTTAACGCAATATGCGTCCGCGACAGTGCGTAAATGGATGAAGCCGATCCTCGAAATCCTCGCAGGTGTGCCAACCGTGGTGTATGGATATTTTGCCGCGTTGACCGTGGCACCTGCTGTGCGAGACTTTGCAGTCTTGCTTGGCGTTAGCAATGCTGCGTCCGACAACGCCTTGGCGGCTGGTATCGTCATGGGCGTCATGATTATTCCATTGGTGTCATCCATGTCCGATGACAGCATCGCCGCCGTGCCCAATGCCATGCGCGACGGCAGCCTCGCCATGGGCGCCACCAAAAGCGAAACCATCAAACAGGTTTTGTTGCCTGCGGCACTGCCCGGAGTCGTCGGCGGTGTCTTGCTCGCCGTGAGCCGCGCCATTGGCGAAACCATGATCGTGGTGATGGCGGCGGGTTATACGGCCAACCTCACCGCCAACCCGTTTGCAACCATCACCACCGTAACCGTTCAGATTGTCGCGCTTTTGACCGGTGACCAGGATTTTGGAAGCCCGCATACACTCGCGGCATTTGCGCTGGGCCTTGCATTGTTCGTGACGACATTCTTCCTCAATTATGTCGCTTTGCGTGTCGTGAAAAAATATCGGGAAGCATATGAGTAACGCCATCATGAATCCGACGCCCACCGACTGGAACGGCCAAATCATGCAGAAGCGCATTGCGCGACGCTATGCGGCCGAGCGTCGCTTTAAGGCAATGGGCTTTCTGGCTGTTGCCTTGTCGACTTTGTTCCTTGCCTTTTTGCTGTTCACGATGCTGGGCCAAGGCTTGCGTGGTTTTCAGCGCACGGAGATCGCGGTCGATTTTGACTTTCCCGCTTTAACGTCCGGCACAACCGCTGCTTCGATCAGCGGCCCCAACGCCGATGCTGCGCTCAATTCGATGGATGTTCCCGGCATTGTCGAACTTGCCATCAGCCAGCAATATGGCGAAATCAGCGAGGGTCTTTTGACCGCTGGTGCTGCAGGCAATGTGCGGCAGATGCTGATTGATGATACAGCTTTGGTCACGGGCAAGCAGCAACTTTGGTTGCCCGTGGACTCGCGATTGGATGTCGCGTTCAAGCGCGCTGGGGAGCCTGCAGCCGAACAGACAGTCTCCACTCTGGCGCAAAAGGATGCGTTGCGCACTGGCTTTAACTGGACGTTTTTGACAGGCGCCGATGCAACAGACCCATCGGCGGTGGGCATCTGGGCGGCGTTCAAGGGATCGCTTATGACCATGGCGATTACCCTGATGCTTGCCTTCCCAGTCGGCGTATTAGCGGCTTTATATCTTGAGGAATATGCCACCAAGAATAAGCTGACCGACATGATAGAAGTGTCGATCAACAATTTGGCGGCGGTCCCGTCGATCATTTTTGGTTTGCTTGGGCTTGCGGTGTTCCTCACCCTGTTCGGCATGCCGCGATCGTCGGCATTGGTTGGCGGCTTAACGCTTGCTTTGATGACGATGCCAGTCATCGTCATTGCGGGCCGCAATGCGGTCAAGTCCGTGCCACCGTCCATCCGTGAAGCGGCATTGGGCATTGGAGCCTCGCCTGTGCAAGTCGTGTTCCACCATGTTCTTCCGCTTGCCCTTCCGGGCATACTAACCGGTACCATTATCGGCATGGCGCGTGCCTTGGGTGAAACTGCGCCGCTGCTGATGATTGGCATGCGGGCCTTTATCCCAGCTGCGCCCCAAGGTTTCACCGACGCCACAACCGCTTTGCCAGTGCAGATTTACCTCTGGTCGGATGAGGTCAATCAGGGCTTTGTCGAAAAAACCAGTGCCGCAATCATTGTGCTACTGATATTCTTGTTGGGCATGAACGCCCTTGCCATCTATCTTCGCAACCGTTTCGAAACGCGTTGGTGACCTATGAACAAAAAGGACGTTAATGTGGGCGTAACCCCGGGAATAGCCAAAATATCCACACGCAATGTGAATGTTTATTATGGCGACAAGCAAGCCATTAACGACGTTTCGATCGACGTTGATCGGGAAAATGTGACGGCGTTTATCGGTCCATCCGGCTGCGGAAAGTCGACATTTCTGCGGTCTTTGAACCGGATGAACGACACCGTCGCAGGGGCCCGCGTGGAAGGCCAGATACTGCTCGACGGGGAAGATATTTATGCATCTGGCATGGACGTGGTGCAATTGCGTGCGCGCGTCGGCATGGTGTTTCAAAAGCCAAATCCATTCCCGAAATCAATTTACGACAATGTCGCTTATGGTCCACGTATCCACGGTCTCGCCAGCGGAAAGGCCGAGTTGGATCAAATCGTCGAGACGTCACTCACCCGCGCTGGATTGTGGACCGAGGTCAAGGATCGCCTAAGCGAGAGCGGAACGGCGCTCTCCGGCGGTCAGCAGCAGCGTCTATGCATTGCCCGCGCCATTGCGGTGGACCCTGAAGTCATACTGATGGATGAACCTTGCTCCGCGCTTGACCCGATCGCCACGGCGCGGATTGAAGAGTTAATTCACGACCTGCGCGGAAAATATGCTATCATCATCGTGACCCACAATATGCAACAGGCCGCTCGCGTTTCGCAACGCACTGCCTTTTTCCATTTGGGCCATTTGATTGAATTTGGCGAAACATCCGACATATTTACCAATCCACGCGAAGACCGCACCAAAGACTATATAACAGGCCGTTACGGTTAGGACATTGCGACATGAGTACGGGCACAAGGCACACTATCACTGCGTTTGACGACGATATGGACGAGATCCGTGGGCTCATTGCCGAAATGGGTGCGCGGGCCGAAGCTGCGGTCATTGCCGCGATGAAGGCGTTGCGCGAGCATGATACGGACACAGCCGCAACGATCCGCGCCGAAGACAAAATCATCGACGTGCTCGAAACCGAAGTAGAACGATTGGTCGTCCGGACCATTGCCTTGCGCGCACCCATGGCGGATGATTTACGTGAGCTCATCGCCGCGCTCAAAATGTCAGCTGTCATTGAACGCATTGGCGATTATGCCAAGAATATCGCCAAGCGGGTGCCGCTGATGAGCGGCAAAATTCCTTCCTCCGCGCTGGAGCAATTGGGCCGCATGGGCGAAATCGTCGTTGAAATGATCCGCACCGCGATGGACGCTTATGCCAAGCGTGACGTCGATCTGGCGCGCGCAGTTACCATTCGCGATGATGTGGTGGATCAGCTGAACAAGGATTTGTTTGTCGATTTCGTCGCTTATGTCGTCAAAAACCCCGCAAACGCGACAGAAGTTGCGCATTTGCTGTTCACCGCAAAAAACCTCGAACGAATTGGCGATCACACGACCAATGTGGCGCAAATGATTTATTTTACCGAAACGGGTGAAAACCTGCCTGACGCTTAAAGCGGAGAGATATATGCCCAAGGCGCAATTGCTATTGGTTGAAGACGACAGTGCGCTTGCCGAGTTGGTCCGCTGGCATTTTGAGCGTGAGGAATTCGATGTCCAACACACTGGCGACGGTGAAGAGGCGCTTTTGATGGCCAAGGAGCGCACACCTGATTTGGTGTTGCTCGATTGGATGCTCGAGAATTTATCCGGCATCGAAGTATGCCGCCAATTGCGCAAGTCGGACAACACCGCCAATGTTCCCATCATCATGCTTACCGCGCGCGGCGAAGAGGATGATCGGATACGTGGGCTAGAAATCGGTGCCGATGATTATGTCACCAAGCCGTTTTCACCACGCGAACTCGTTGCCCGTGCCAAAGCGGTGTTGCGTCGCGTCCGCCCTGCCTTGGCTGGCGAAGCCTTGCGCTTCGGCGATGTCGAAATGGACACCGTGGCGCATAAGGTGAAACGCGGCGGTAAGCAGGTTCCATTAGGGCCTACCGAATACCGGTTGCTCAAACATTTCCTTGAATATCCTGGCCATGTCTTTTCGCGTGAACGCTTGCTCGACAGCGTATGGGGCCATGACAGCGACATCGAAATCCGTACGGTAGATGTTCATATCCGCCGTCTGCGCAAAGCCTTGAACGAAGGCTTTGATAGCGACATCATCCGAACGGTGCGTTCGGCGGGTTATTCGCTTGATCAGGACGCCGTCTAAAACGAAATCTGGCCGCGCACACCAATCATGTCGACGCTGTAGGAACGATCTCCAACAACGGCGATGGCTGCGTTGGTGTATTTCAACTTGGTATATTGACCCATAAGGCGAAAATGCGCGGCTGGCGTCCATATAAGCGACGCGAGATAAGCATTTTGCGTGCCGCCTAGGATTGTCCCGCTGCTAAGGTCCAAATAATCATAGCGCAGGTTCAACTGAACAGCACCAAGCCCGCCACCGCCGATGGGTTTGCGGGGGTTGATCGTGCCAAACATGCCCCCATTTAACGGGCGGCTGTCTTTGGTCAGGAAGAACCCAACCTCCGCATAAGCGCCGAAAAAATTCGGGTCGTGAAGGTTCTCACGCTGCGCCTTTAACTAATGCGCTTCTGACGCGAAATGGAAGTGGCCTTGAACCGCGGCCGCCTCCATTCCAAAGCGATGCTCTTTCACGACGGCCAAGGCTGGCGTCCCGATATAACGCGTTTCGGTAATACGCAACGCTGGCCGGCTTCGATATAGCGTTGATGCCATCTGAAAATCATTCAGCTCGCGCCAATGATATGCCGCGCCGAAATGCAGCTTTGTTTTCGCCAGTTGCGGTGACCAATATGTGCGCACGTCGACCGATTTGCTGTTCGTTTCCACATCATCCGGCCGCACCAGCGGATCGGTATAAACCCCGCCGGATATTGCCCAATCGCCTGCGACATAATGTCCGGAAATCCCCGTGCGCCGTGTATAGCCAAAGGCACTGACAAACGCAGCGCGTTCCAGAAAGCTCGTGTTGAGATCACTGCTTTCTTGATCGAGCGGAAACTGCGCCTTTTGTTGGCCCAATATGACTTTCACATTCTTGCCGGTCCACTGCAGATAGGCATCAGTCAATTCGATAGGATCAGCGGTAAACTCGGTTTCAACCCGCGCCGAAAAACCATGCGGCATGGCCAGATCGACCCCGATCCGCGCGCGCCGGACATCTTGGAAATTTCCCACACCCGCCAAGCCATCGGGCCCGCCTATACTGGCAACATCATATTGCACGCGCCAACGCGGCCTTAGCTGCCACTCTGATGCCATTTCTGCGGCCTTGGAAGCATAAATATCGGCCGATGGCTGGGCGTCATCCGCCGACTGCGCAAACGCAGGCGCGGACAGGCCAAGCCATATCAGCGTCGCAATCGCGGCAGTAAAACAGTAGGAATTCACGCCAATTTCCTTGGTGGGTTCATCAACCGATGACGCGTGGGAAGCAATTTGGTACCAGATCCATTAAGATTAAATTCCGTCTTTGTAACAATTTTTCACCCTTGCTTTACGCTTGCGTCAAGTGACTAGCCATGCCAAAACGCGAGCAAATTTCACGGCTCTGTCCGTTATACATACTGGAGATAGGGAATGACCATCAGTTTTAAAGATAAAGTCGCAATTGTGACAGGCGCGGGCGGCGGTTTGGGCAAGGCCTATGCACTTGAACTCGCCAAGCGCGGTGCAAAAGTGGTGGTCAATGATCTGGGCGGTGCGCGCGATGGCACAGGCACGTCCGACGCAGCAGCGCAAGTCGTTGAGCAGATCAAATCTGCTGGCGGCGAAGCGATGGCCAATGGCGGCAGCGTTACCGAATATGAACAAATGGTCGAAATGGTCGCTAAGGCGAAAGAGGCCTTTGGCGGCGTACACATATTGATCAACAATGCAGGTATCTTGCGCGATAAGAGCTTTGCCAAAATGGATATGCCTGATTTTGACCTCGTGCTTCAGGTCCATGTCATGGGTTCGGCCAACTGCACCAAGGCGGTGTGGGACACGATGCGTGACCAAGCTTATGGCCGTATCTTGATGACGACATCATCCACGGGTCTGTACGGCAATTTCGGTCAGGCCAATTATGGCGCAGCGAAGCTTGGCCTTGCTGGCTTTACCAAGACGCTGCATTTGGAAGGTGCGAAATATAATGTCCGCGTAAACTCGCTGGCGCCCGTCGCTGGCACGCGCATGACCGAGGATATCTTCCCAGAAGGCCTGTTCGAGCAATTCACCCCCGAAAATGTCGTTCCGGCCGCGCTCTATCTGGTTAGCGAAGATGCGCCGACGAACATGATTATCGGTGCTGGCGGCGGTGGTTATCACGCCGCTTATGTCACTATGACACCCGGCGTCGCGCTGCGTCAGGAAGACCGCAATGTCGAAGGTTTCGCCGCAGCATGGGACAAGATCATCGACCGCACCGGCGAAACGGTGCCGCAATCAGGCGGCGAACAATCGATTGCCGTCATGAAGGCGTTGCAGGCCCTCGGCTAAGGCACCCCAATATTTTTTTGAAAAGCCCGGTCTTTGGCCGGGCTTTTTTATGCGTCGACCAGCTTCATAAGCTTGCGTTCAACAGGTGCTAGCACCGGCCCCAGATCATGGCCGCGTTTTAGGATTGCGCCGCCTTCGCCAACCAGGGCCCACATGCCTTGGCGGTTGCGTAAAGCGGGGCGTTTTTCGATGCGATATTCGGGGCGTTCGGTGGCGCGACGGAACATGCTGAACACAGCAGCGTCGCGGCCTAAGTCAATGGCATAATCCCGCCAGTTTCCCGCCGCAACCATCCGGCCATATAGGTTCAGGATTTGCGCCAGCTCATTCTTGTCAAAGCCGACCTGATTGTGGCGACTAACCCCGGGAAAGGGCGTGATGACCGCACTCAACTGACCTTGCGTCCTTTGGCTGGACGTGGCTTGGCAGGCGTAACGTTGGACGCCGCATCACGCTCCGCCATCAACTCGGCCACTTTCTTACGCAAGCTTTCAATCTCACATTGCATGATCTCAAGGCTTTGGGTCGCGGGATCAAACATTTCGCGGCAAGGCGTGCCGTAAGGCATGAAATCCCGCGCGTAGGTTTCGGCTTTTACCAAAGTCGAACGCGCTTTCTGGCCAATCATAGTCGCACCGGCGGGCACATCGTCTGTCACAACCGCAGCCGCCCCAATGCGTGCTCGTTCGCCAACCGTAATGGGTCCAAGAATCTGAGCGCCCGAACCGATGATGACATTATCCAATATCGTCGGATGCCGCTTTCCGCCGACACCCGTAGTCGGGTTTGTACCGCCAAGCGTGACATTTTGATACATGGTGACATTATCACCGATCTCCGCCGTTTCTCCAATAACACTAAAGCCATGGTCGAGGAAAAATTTACTGCCGATTTTCGCGCCGGGGTGAATATCGATACCCGTCAGGAAACGCGCAAAATGATTGACCAGCCGCGCCAGAAAAAACATCTGACCCAAAAACAACCAATGCGCCAGGCGATGATAGCCGACCGCCCAAACACCGGGATATAACAATATCTCCCACCGCGAACGCGCCGCCGGGTCTCGTTCTTTGATCGAGTCGAGATAATCGATGAGATTAGAAATAAACATAATGACACTTCTGGCTTTTGCCGAACCCGTTGATTGTGTCCAAGCTAAGACGTTCGGGTTAGTTTTTCCAGCAAAGGATGCAATTTTCCGATAATTATGTATATAAAAATTGGTAAAAACGATTATACGCTTCCCATTGATTAACGGGACCGATTTATGAGCACATATCTTCCAACGCTCAAACAGCTACAATATCTGGTCGCACTGCAAGAGCATGGCCATTTTGGAAAGGCCGCAGAGTCCTGTTTTGTAACGCAATCTACGCTCTCGGCAGGTATTCGCGAATTGGAATCTTTGCTTGGCCTGATGTTGGTTGAGCGCACGCGCCGCGTTGTGCGCTTCACGCCGCTTGGTAACAAGATGGTAGCCAAGGCGCACCGGATATTACGTGAAGCTGAGGAGCTTGCAGAAATGGCGCGTTCGGCGGGCACGCCACTGGCCGATGACCTGCGAATGAGTGTCATTCCAACCATCGCTCCGTTTTTACTGCCCAAATTATTGCCCGCATTGCGCAAGCAATATCCCGACCTGAAACTATATTTGCGCGAGGAAACCAGCGCCGCCGCAATCGATGCGTTGCATCATGGGCAGGTGGATTGTGTATTGCTGGCGCTGCCTTTTGCTGCCGGCGATATTGAAAAAGCGACGTTGTTTGATGACCGCTTGTTTGTGGCGTTTCCAAAGGACGACCCGCGCGATCCCCCCGAAAGCATCAAGCCCGAACTGATCGACGAAAGCCGCTTGCTGTTGCTGGTCGATGGCCATTGTCTGAAAGACCATGCTCTAGCCGCATGTAACCGCCCCGAAATGCGTGCCTTTGCAACGATGCTGGGGACATCGCTACATACGCTGGTGCAAATGGTCGACAATGGCCTTGGCCTGACCATCATCCCCGAAATGGCCGTTAAAGCAGGGTTATTGAACGGCACCGATGTGCAGGCACGGCCGTTAAACGCAGAATATGCGTCACGCGAAATTGCTTTGGTATGGCGCACCAACAGTCCGCGGCGAGAGGAATTTGAACTGCTGGCGGATGCACTGCGCGGTTTGCACGCAGGCTAGGATCAGACACTAAGCGTCAGGCCCAGCGCTCGGCGCGGGCGTCATCGCTCGCTTTGGCGTCAACCCATTTGGCACTGCCATCGGCATAATGCTCGCGCTTCCAAAAGGGTGCCTCGGTCTTCAACCGATCAATGAGGAACGCCGTTGCTTCCAATGCTTCCGCCCTGTGCAGCGAAGCGGCCCCGACAACGACCACAGGAGCCCCCACAGGCACAATTCCGACGCGGTGGGTAATAACGGCACCCAGTAATGACCATCGTGCTGTAGCGTCGTCTATGAGGCGATGGAGGCTTGCCTCGGTCATGCTGGGATAATGCTCCAATTCGATCGCGGCTACACCGCCATCATCGCGCACAATGCCGGTGAAACTGGCCAGCCCACCACCACCAAGATCCGCCAAGGCAGCCAAACCCGCGTCAGACTGAATTGCCGCGTTGCTAATCCGTACGATTTTCATCCGCCCGTCACCGGAGGGAAGATCGCCAATTCTTGCGCCGCACCGAGCAGAGTATCGCCTGTAACCATTTCTTGGTCCAACGCGAAACGCAGGCGGTCAAGATCATGTAATGCGCGGGCATGATCTTCGGAAAGCTCGGAAATCCTCGCCACCAGATCGCCTACTGTGCAAGCATCCTGTGGCACATGGCATTCTTCGGATGACAGCCCAATCGCCTCCCGCACACTTGCAAAATACACCAATTTCATGGCGTCAATCCATATGCTTAATGCCGACGCGTAGATAGTCCCAACCAGTAATCATCGTCAGCACCGCCGCTATCCACAATAACAGCAACGCCAGCTGCTTGAGCAAAATCCAATCCGGCAACGCCCCAGCCAAGATAATTCCACCAAGCGAGACCAATTGAAATGTCGTTTTCCATTTGGCGAGTTTGGACACTGGCACCGAAATCTGAAGCCCGGCAAGAAATTCGCGCAAGCCCGACACGATCATTTCGCGCAACAAGATGATCAAAGCGGCTATCACATGCCACCCCTCCACATCGCGCGTAAACACCAGCATCAGGATGACTGCCGCAATCATGATTTTGTCGGCAATGGGATCAAGAAAAACACCCAATTTGGACACTGTCCCCTGCGCGCGCGCCAGATAGCCGTCGAAATAATCGGTTATGCCCATCAAGCAATATAACACAAAAGCAAAAGCATAATCGAGCGGCATCGGTTGCACGCTCATCGGCTTTGTTCCTGGCCACAAAAGGAAAACTAAAATGGGCACGGCGAAAATTCGCGACAGGGTCAGAATATTGGGCAGGCTCAGCATACCGCATAGATAGCGTGCTGCGCGGACAAAATCACCTGACTATTTACCTGTCGAAAGAAATGCGCTTTGCCATGCTTCCAACCGGAGGCTAAGACACGGTATATCCTCTGCATGGGAAGCTTGTAAATTTATGGCCACAACGATGTCTTTGATGAACAAGCGCCGTTTTCTTCCGCTTTTCGTGACGCAATTTCTCAACGCCTTCAACGACAATTTCTACAAAATGGCGATGGTGATGCTGGTCACCTATGAGATTTATTCGGACCCCACGCGCGAAGCAAATTTCAACGCGATTGCAGGTGCTTTGTTCATCCTACCGTTCTTCTTGTTTTCCGCCTTGGCAGGGCAATTGGCGGACACGATTGAAAAAACCAAAGTCATCCGCACGGTTAAAACGGCCGAGATATTCATCATGCTTTTTGGGGCGGCGGGCATCTATTTGCAAAACATTCCGCTGATGCTCGCTGCCTTGTTCGCGATGGGCGTACATTCGACATTTTTTGGTCCCATCAAATATGCCATCCTGCCGCAACATCTGAAGAAAGATGAGGTACTGGGTGGCACTGGTCTTGTTGAAGCTGGTACCTATTTGGCCATATTGGGCGGTACGATTGCAGGTGGCATTATACCCGGCGACATTGCCGGCGTTGGTATCATCATTGTTGCCATCATTGGACGGGTGACCGCCCAGTCTGTTCCGGACGCTCCACCCGAAAACGACGCTACGACCGCGAAAATGGATTGGAATATTTTCCGCAGCAGCTGGCAGCTGGTGCGCGACACAATGCATATTCCCCATCTTTTCATGGCAATCATGGCCATCAGTTTTTTCTGGGGTATTGGCGCCGTATTGGGATCGATCTTCCCGCCTATGGTTAAGAATGCCATTGGCGGCGACAACACCGTCGCAACCCTGTTCACAGCGTTTTTCTCGATTGGTATCGCCATTGGATCGATTGCAATAAATCGCCTCCTCAAAGGAACCGTCTCAGCAAAATATGCCCCCGCTTCGGTGATTGTAATGGGGCTTTTCGTTCTCGATCTATGGTGGACCGTCAGTCATTGGGGTCCGGTGGGTAAAGAGTTGATGAACTGGTATGATTTCCTGATGCTTGGTAAAGGCGAGCGGATGATTGTCGATTTGCTGGGCATCTCCATTGCCGGCGGGATGTTCGTGGTCCCGCTTTATGCGTTTCTGACCACCACCGTTGCAAAGTCGCAAACCGCCCGGACCATTGCTGCCAACAATATTGTTAACTCCGGCGCTATGGTCATTGGCGCTATCATTTACAGCCTGCTCGTAAGCGCGGGTTTTAGCATTGCCGACACTTTGTTCATGATTGCAGCAGCCTGTTTGATATCTGCTTGGATCGCTTGGCGGCTACATAAAGCGAGCGACATTGTCGCGCTGCAGGTCACGTGATGAGACCGATAAGCGCAACAAAAGGCTGGGAAACCATAGCATGAAAATCACAGGCAAAACCGCATTGGTGACGGGCGGAACAGACGGCATTGGTCTGGAAATCGCGCGTCAGTTGAGGACAAAAGGCGCAAGCGTGATTGTATGCAGCCGTCGCGAGGACGCGCTGGCATCCGCGCGGGCGGAAGGTCTTGAGGCCATGCAAGCGGATCTGTCCACCGCCGCTGGCTGTGCGACGCTTGCCGCTGCTTTGGCGGACAGGCCGATCGACATGCTCATCAATAATGCCGGAATGAGCGGAAATTTCGGTCCCGGTGAGCCGCTTGACTTGGCGCTGACCGATCAGGCCATATTCCTGAACCTCAACGCACCATTGCATCTGATCGGTCACTTCCTACCGAGTTTGACACAACGGCAAGAGGCGGTGATAGTCAATGTCACCTCGGGCCTGGCCATTGCACCACGCGCTGGCGGCCCTGTCTATTGCGCCACTAAGGCGGGCTTGCGCAGTTTCACCCAATCGCTGCGGCACAATTTGCGCGGCACCAATGTCCATGTCATTGAGGCGCTGCCGCCCGTTGTCGACACCGCAATGACGCGTGGCCGGATCAACGGCAACAAAATCTCCGCCAAACAATGTGCAGCTGAAATCATTGATGCCATTGCGACCAACGCCCCGGAAGCCAATGTCGGCATGGTAAAGATTCTGCGGATGATTTATTCAATCTCGCCAGCGCTTGTGCGGCGGATCATGATCAAATTCTAAGAGTGCAGTCGAACCGAAGCCGTTAGTTTCCTGTTCGGGAAAACCGGAATCTGCAATGCTTGGAAAATAAGTGGTGCCCCAGGCCCGACTCGAACGGGCACTCCTTTCGGAACAGGATTTTGAATCCAGCGCGTCTACCATTCCACCACTGGGGCACATCTTTGCCGAGCGAACCCGATAAAGCGAAGGCCCCTCTAACCGAGCCTCCATTATGATGCAAGTGCATCCTTATCTCTTCACTTACCCTATTTCTTAAGCTCTTTTGCGAGTGTCTTAAGCGTAGCCTTGCCATAAGGAGCCTTGAAGCCACCCATGCCTGCAACATCGACGCCGGTCTGGCGATAGACGGCACGCATATGGCTGAACGTCTTGAACCCATCGGCGCCATGATAATTGCCCATGCCCGATGGCCCAATGCCGCCAAAGGGCAGGTCTTCCATCGCATTGTGGAAGACCACATCGTTCACAGTAACTCCGCCGGATACAGTCCGCGTCAGTACGCGTTCCTCCTCGGCCTTGTCCGATCCGAAATAATAGAGGCCAAGTGGTCGGTCATGCGCGTTCACATAATCAATGGCTTCATCCACCGATGAATACGTCATCACGGGCAGGACGGGGCCGAAGATTTCTTCCTGCATCACCTTCATATCGTCGGTGACCTTGCGCACGATGGTCAGCGGCATTTTGTTGCCGTTGGACGTGGCAAATTCCTCATTGGCTGGGTTAATCTCAATCAACTCCGCGCCCTTTTCGCGCGCATCGTCGAGATAGCTTTGCAACCGTTCATAATTGCGGCCGTTCACGACCGAGGTGTAATCGTCATTGTGCAGCAATTTTGGATATTGCGCGGTGACGCCAGCCTTCACAGCCTCAATCACATCATGCTCCTGATCGCTCGGCACCAACAGATAATCCGGCGCGAGGCAGATTTGGCCAGCGTTCATCATCTTGCCCAATGCGATCCGTTCGCCTGCTTTTTTCTTGTCCGCGCTGCGGCCGACGATGGTCGGCGACTTGCCGCCAAGTTCCAACGTGACAGGCACCAGATTGTCGGCGGCAGCGCGCATGATATGTTTGCCGACGCTCGTCGCACCAGTGAAGATCATATGGTCAAAGGCCAGCTTGGAAAAGGCCATACCGACGTCAGCGCCGCCTGTGAAAACCGCCATTTCCTCTTGAGCGAAATATTTGGGCACAAGTTCTTCAAACAAGGCCGACACCCGCTCTGTAAATTCAGATGGCTTTATCATGGCGCGGTTACCGGCGGCGAGGATGCCCGCCATTGGCACCATCACCATGCCGACAGGGAAATTCCAAGGCGCAACGACACCGACCACACCCTTGGGCTGGAACACGACCTCTGCCTTGGCCCCGATAAGGCCCAACGGAAAGGTGGGTTTGCGCTTCTCGCCCTTGGCCCAGCTCTCAAAATGCTTCTTGGCATGTTTCATCGCGCTAACAGAGGGCATGATATCGGTCAGCAGCGTCTGTTCACGGCTGCGATGGCCGAAATCTGCCGAGACGGCCTTTGCAAAATCTTCGGCATGGTCGATCAGCAACGCAATCGCGCGGTCTATGCGGTCGCGGCGCACCGACATGGCCTCAGGCATGGCGGCGGTAAACGCGGCGCGCTGTTTTGCGAGCACATTCTGCATATTTGCGGTCAATTTCTCTCTCCCTTTATCAATTGATCAATTGCTAGCGCGAAGCGTTGCACATTGAAACCATTTTGGCGTATCGACATGGCGGACACGCGCAAAGCGTGGCGACGGAATGGAGAGACCATAATCGAGCCAGGTAAAGATTGGACGCCACCTGCCGGTTGGCCCGTGATGACCCGTGATCAGGTAAAGGCTGCCTTGTGTGCGCCGGGCATGCCATTTGAAATGGAAACTGCCATGATTGAAGGCGTGCCAACGCGCGTCTGGAAAAACGCGTTGCCCAATCTCGCCGTGCTGGCCGGACATGCCAAAGCGGCATTCGGTGACCGCGAATTTGTGGTGTATGAAGATGAGCGCGTTACATACGACGCGTGGTACCGCGCCGTAGCGTCATTGGCGCAGACGCTAAAAGAATGCGGCATTAAAAAGGGCGACCGCGTCGGCCTTGCAATGCGTAACTTACCCGAATGGCCGGTCGCCTTTTTCGCCGCCGCCGCAACGGGCGCGATTGTTGTACCTTTGAACGCATGGTGGACGGGCGAAGAGCTGGCCTTCGGCATGGCCGATTCGGGCGCAGCCGTTTTGATCTGCGATGCAGAACGCTGGGACCGGATTGCGCCGTACAATGCCGAAATGCCCGCGCTGCAACATGTGATGGTTACGCGTGGCGGTAGGGCGGCGATGACAGAACCCGCTATTCCGCTCGAAAATGTGATTGGCGAACCAAAAAGCTATTCTGATTTGCCAGACCTGCCCTTGCCGGACGTCGCAATAGCGCCTGACGATGCTGTCACTATTTTCTACACCAGCGGCACAACCGGCAAACCCAAAGGCGCATTGGGATCACATCGCAATTTGCTCACCAATGGCCTTTCTAGTGCCTATTCGGGCGCGGCGACGGTGCTGCGTCGGGGCGATTCTTTGCCTGAGCCAAGCATTCGGGCTTCCTTGCTTGTGATCCCGATGTTCCACGTCACCGCCTGTTCAGCATCGATGATCCCCACCATTCAGGCTGGCCACAAAATCATATTATTGCACAAATGGGATACCGTGAAGGCATTCGAGATTATTGAGCGCGAAAAGGTCAATGCTACAGGTGGCGTGCCGTTTATCGCGTGGCAGTTGATCGAGCATCCCGATCGCGAAAAATATGATCTCAGTTCCATAGACGCGATCAGCTATGGCGGCGCACCATCTGCGCCGGAATTGGTGCGCAAGATTCACGAAATATTCGGCGCTTTGCCCGGCAATGGCTGGGGCATGACCGAAACCATGGCGACCGTAACTTCACACTTGGCCGAAGATTATCTCAACCGTCCGGATAGCTGCGGTCCGGCGGTCGCGGTATCCGACCTGAAGATCATGTCCGAGGATGGCATCACAGAATTGCCCGTTGGTGAAGTAGGCGAATTATGGGCACGCGGCCCGCAAATCGTTAAAGGCTATTGGAACCGCCCCGACGCCACCGCCGAAACATTCGTCAATGGCTGGGTACGTACAGGCGACCTTGCGCGCTTAGATGAAGAAGGTTTCTGCTTCATTGTTGACCGCGCAAAGGACATGATCATTCGCGGTGGCGAGAATATCTATTCCTCGGAAGTTGAAAACATTCTCTACGAACATCCTGCAGTTACCGACGCTGCTTTGGTGGGCATACCGCATCAAACCTTAGGCGAAGAACCCGCAGCCGTCGTGCATTTAGCACCCGGCATGACCGCTACGGAGGAGGAGCTTCGACATTATGTCAGCGAACGTCTGGCGAAGTTCAAGGTGCCGGTAAAAATCATCTTCACGCAGGATACTTTGCCACGCAACGCCAATGGCAAGATCCTGAAACGCGATTTAAAGGCGCTGTTCTAAGCGGGCAAGCGGGGTGATTCACATTTGTTTTTGATGACCCGGCGGCCTATAAGACGCCAAATCGAAACCAAAGGAATCTCCCATGCGCAACGCCGATCCCGTCGTAATCTTGTCCTACGCCCGTACGCCCATGGGCGCGATGCAGGGAGCATTGGCCGAAGTTTCCGCAACCGACCTTGGCGCGACCGCAGTGAAGGCCGCGGTGGAACGCGCGGGCATCGATGGCGCGATGATTGAGCGCATCTACATGGGCTGCGTCCTTCCCGCTGGCTTGGGCCAAGCGCCCGCCCGTCAAGCCGCGATCAAGGCTGACTTGCCCAAATCGGTGCAAGCAACAACGGTGAACAAAGTATGCGGATCAGGTATGCAAACCGTTATCATGGGCAGCGAGGCGCTCGCCGCCGGGTCGGTCGATTATGTCATTGCGGGCGGCATGGAAAGCATGACCAATGCGCCTTATTTGCTGAAAAAGCATCGCAGCGGCGCGCGCATCGGCCATGACACGGCCTATGACCATATGTTCTTGGATGGCTTGGAAGACGCATATGAGCCTGGCCGCGCCATGGGCACATTCGCGCAAGACACCGCCAATGCGTATCAACTGACGCGCGAGGCGCAGGATGCCTACGCGATTGAATCGCTCCGCCGCGCGCAAAAGGCCATTGCCGATGGTGCGTTCAAGCAGGAAATCGTCGCCGTGACCGTTGCCACACGCAAAGGCGACGTCATTGTCGATACCGACGAACAACCCGGCAAGGGTATGCCCGACAAAATTCCAACGCTGAAAGCGGCCTTTGCCAAGGACGGCACTATTACGGCGGCAACCAGCTCATCGATCTCCGATGGCGCGGCAGCGCTTGTCCTCACGCGTCAGTCGGTCGCCGATGCCAACGGGCAAACACCCGTTGCCCGCATTGTGGCCCATGCCGCGCATGCGCAGGAACCTTCAGCATTCACCACCGCCCCTGTCGGCGCGATCAGCAGATGCTTGGAAAAGGCCGGTTGGACCATCGATGATGTCGACCTGTTTGAAGTGAATGAGGCCTTTGCCTGCGTCGCTATGTTCGCGATGCACGATCTTGGCATATCGCATGATAAGGTGAACGTGCATGGCGGCGCGACCGCGCTTGGCCATCCCATTGGCGCGTCAGGCGCGCGGATCATTACAACCTTAGTTGCGGCGCTACAGCGCCATGGCAAGACACGCGGCATCGCCTCCTTGTGCATTGGCGGCGGGGAAGCGACCGCGCTTGCGATTGAGCTGATCTAAACGGCTACCACGCGGGGCTATATGCATATCGTTTTCGTCCTGTTCGACAATGTAACGCAGCTCGATTTCACTGGGCCCGTGCAGTTTTTGTCCCGCCTGCCCGGCGCGCAGGTGCACGTCGTTACCAAAGACGGCAAAGCGGTCACGACCGACTGCGGTTTTTCAATCCTGCCGCGCTCCAGCTTTGCCGATTGTCCGCAAGCCGACATATTATGCGTACCCGGCGGCCATGGCGTCCGCGATGCGATTGCAGATACCGCCATTGTCGATTTTGTACGGCAACAAGCCAAGGGTGCCGATTATATCACCAGCGTGTGTACTGGCGCGTTCATCCTGGGCGCGGCAGGGTTGCTCCAAGGCAAAAAGGCAACGTGCCATTGGGCCTATACACAGTTGCTTCCCCTGTTCGGCGCAACGCACGTGCCAGCGCGAGTCGTGCATGATGGCAATCTGATAACCGCCGGTGGCGTCACCTCAGGCATTGATTTTGCGCTTAACCTTATTGCTACAATTGCTAGCGAAGATGTTGCAAGGACCATCCAATTGGCACTCGAATATGATCCCGCCCCTCCCTTCGGCGGCGGTTCGCTTGAAAGTTCCTCAAATGAAACGGTCGAAAATCTGCGCGCGCGCGTTTACGACAAGGCTGCTTCCGAAATGAAAATGGCCATTCAACATATAATTTAATCCGCCGATTAAATTCATACTGGACGTGCGCGCGGCATCGGCATAGCCTCTCCTCTCGGGGGAGAGATAATATGACAAAAAAGCTTTTGGCCGCTGCTGCATTGTTAAGCGCGACATTGGTATTGGGTTCGTGCCAAAAATCGGCAATGGACTCGGACAATCCAGCCTTCGCAGCGATTGACGGTGATTACTTGAAAACCGGGGGTGACGGCGCCAATTGGGCGATGACCGGTTTCAATTATGATGAACAACGGCACAGCCCGTCGACGCTGATTAACGACAGCAATGTGCAAAATTTAGGCATCGCTTGGTTTGCCGACCTACCAGATGCGCGCGGGCAAGAAGCAACGCCAGTGGTGGTCGATGGCAAGATGTTTGTCTCCACCGCTTGGTCAAAGGTTTTTGCCTATGATGCCAAAACCGGAAAGCCATTGTGGAGCTTCGACCCCGAAGTCGACAAAGCGCGCGGCGTCAAAGCCTGCTGCGACGTTGTCAACCGCGGGGTCGCTTTCTGGAAGGGCAGCGTTTTTGTCGGCACCATCGATGGTCGCCTGATTTCTCTCAATGCGAGCTCCGGAAAGCAGAATTGGAGCGCGCAGACGCTTGATCTCGAATCGAACGGCACCATCACGGGCGTCCCGCGTGTGGTGAAAGACAAGGTTGTTATCGGCTTTGGTGGCGCGGAATTTGGCGCACGCGGTTATGTCACCGCTTATGATGCGGCGACCGGAAAGCAGGCATGGCGTTTCTACACCACGCCAAATCCTAAAGGCGAACCGGACAACGCTGCCAGCGACAAAATCCTCAAAACCGCAGCAACCAAAACCTGGAGCGGGAAACCCAAAAAGGGTGACTGGCGTGAAAGCGGGGGCGGCGGGACCGTGTGGGACGCGATTGTCTATGATGCGGAACTCGATCAGCTGTATCTCGGCGTTGGCAATGGCAACCCGTGGAACCATGGTATTCGTTCAAATGGTGAAGGCGACAATTTGTTCCTCTCCTCCATTGTCGCGCTGAAACCCGATACTGGCGAATATGTCTGGCATTATCAGGAAACCCCTGCCGAAAGCTGGGACTATACCGCCACGCAGCCGATCATCTTGACCACCGAGAAGCGTGGCGGCAAAGAACGCAAAGTTCTTTACCACGCACCCAAAAACGGATTTTTCTTCACGATAGATCGGTTGAATGGCAAATTATTGTCCGCAAACCCGTTTATTGACGGCATTACATGGGCGACCGGGTACGATCTGAAAACCGGGCGTCCGATTGAAAACCCGGAAGCGCGGTACGAGAAAACCGGTAAGCTATATCTGGCCAACCCGTCCGCACTTGGTGCGCATAATTGGCACCCGATGAGCTTCAACCCGGCAACGGGCCTGGTCTATATTCCAGCCATGTATATCGGCGGCGCGTATCTCCCGCCAATGGCACCAAATGAGATGGAGCGTAAAAAGCTTGGCTTTAACGTCGGCGGCACGATGGCGACGGCGGACCTCCCGGATGATGTCAACTTCGTAAAGGCGGTGAAGGCCGCCACGACTGGCAAATTGGTGGCGTTTGATCCCAAGACGGGCAAAGCCAAATGGACCGTTAACCATCCTGCATCATGGAATGGCGGCACCATGACCACTGCCGGCAATCTGGTGTTCCAAGGTACCGCAATGGGCGAATTCCGAGCTTATGCGGCGGATACGGGCAAGCAATTGCTAAACATCAATGTTCAGTCAGGCGTGCTCTCTGGCGCGTCCACCTACACCGTGGATGGCGAACAATATGTGGCGTTCCTGACGAGCAAGGGCGGCGCTTTTCCCTTGGTGTCGGGCTATGCAGGGGCAACGAGTGCCGCCGTGCCGAACCTGCCGCGCTTGATCGTGCTTAAATTGGGCGGCAAAATCGCTTTACCCGCCTTACCGGAAACCCCGCCTTATGTGTGGAAGCCGACCAAGCAATTCGGCACGCCAGCCGATATCGCGGCAGGCGGATCAAACTATCAACGTTATTGCCTCGTCTGCCACGGCCCCGGCGCGGTTGGCAACGGCGTGCTGCCTGACTTACGCAAATCCGGCACGATTGCCGATGCGGCAGCATGGAAATCTGTTGTGATCGACGGCATCTTAAAAAGCAACGGCATGGTTAGCTTTAGCAGCGTGCTCAGCCCAAAAGAGGCAGAACAAATGCGCGCTTATGTGGTCAGCCGAGCGCATTATGCCAAGGCCAATGACGCGGCTTTGAGCGGAGGTGCAAAAAGGGCGGCTAAGTAAAATCTGCTGCCCATGAATCTGGCATCTGCCTAAAATTTAGGCAGATGCCATTGCCACAATCACCTAAAAGGCCGCCGTTTGTGCGCCACCCGATCTGGCACGATACTTGATAGGATAATCCCATCATCCGTGCGCGCGGAGCCTATGCCTCGAGCGTTATACAAGGAAATGCCATGAAAAAGATCGAAGCGATCATTAAGCCGTTCAAGCTGGACGAAGTGAAAGAGGCGCTGCACGAAGTTGGCGTATCGGGCATCACCGTGACCGAAGCCAAAGGCTTTGGCCGGCAGAAGGGCCATACCGAATTATATCGCGGCGCTGAATATGTCGTCGACTTCTTGCCCAAGGTAAAGCTTGAGGTTGTCGTCGAAGATGGCCTTGCCGACCGCGTTGTTGAGGCGATTGCCGCTGCCGCGCAAACTGGCCGCATTGGCGATGGCAAGATTTTCGTTATCCCAGTTGAGACCGCGTTGCGAATCCGCACCGGCGAACGCGATAATGATGCCGTCTAAAAAATCCAAATCACCTAAAAAAGACAAGCGAAAGAAGGAACGCATTATGGGCACTTCAGCCAAAGACATCATCAAGCGCATCAAGGATGAAGAAATCGAATGGGTCGATGTGCGCTTCACCGATCCCAAGGGCAAATGGCAGCATTTGACGATGTGCGCGGGCGTCATTGGCGAAGATGAGCTGGAAGACGGCCTGATGTTCGACGGCTCGTCGATCGAGGGCTGGAAAGCGATCAATGAATCCGACATGATCCTAAAGCCTGATCTGGACGCAGTGTATGTTGACCCATTCTCGGCAACGCCGATGATGATTATCTTCTGTGACATTGTGGAGCCATCGACCGGCGAGCTGTACAGCCGTGACCCGCGTTCGACGGCCAAGCGCGCCGAAGCCTATCTGAAAACCACGGGCATCGGCGACACCGTCTATGTAGGTCCAGAAGCCGAATTCTTCATGTTTGACGATGTGCGTTTCGAAAACAGCTACAACACATCTTATTACAAGATTGATGATATCGAACTGCCAACCAACAGCGGCACCAAATATGAAAGCGGTAATATGGGCCACCGCCCTCGTGCCAAAGGCGGTTATTTCCCCGTCGCGCCCGTCGACAGCGCAATGGATATCCGCGGTGAAATGGTTGCGACCATGTTGGAAATGGGCCTGCCATGCGACAAGCATCACCATGAAGTGGCCGCAGCCCAGCATGAACTTGGCCTGACTTTCGGTACGCTGACGCAGACCGCTGACCGTATGCAGATCTACAAATATGTCGTGCATCAGGTAGCGCATGCTTATGGCAAGACCGCGACGTTCATGCCTAAGCCTATCAAGGAAGATAATGGTTCGGGCATGCACACCCATTTGTCGATCTGGGAAGGCAAGACACCGCTCTTCGCGGGCGATGGTTATGCTGGCCTGTCGGAAATGTGCCTGTTTTTCATTGGCGGCATCATCAAGCATGCTAAGGCAATTAACGCTTTCTCCAACCCGACCACCAACAGCTACAAGCGCCTGGTTCCCGGCTACGAGGCGCCTGTGTTGCTTGCATATTCAGCGCGCAACCGTTCGGCCTCTTGCCGAATCCCTTATGGCGCAGGTGCCAAGGCAAAGCGCGTTGAAGTCCGCTTCCCCGACGCAATGGCCAACCCATATCTGTGCTACGCTGCTTTGTTCATGGCTGGCCTCGATGGTATTCAGAACAAGATCCATCCAGGCGAAGCCATGGACAAAAATCTTTACGATCTGCCTCCCGCAGAACTCGCACAAGTCCCAACCGTTGCCGGCTCACTCCGCGAGGCACTCGATGCACTGGCCGCTGATCACGACTTCTTGTTGAAGGGTGACGTGTTCTCCAAGGACCAGATTGAAAGCTATATCGAACTTAAGATGGAAGATGTCGCCCGTTGGGAAATGACGCCAAGCCCCGTCGAGTTCGACATGTATTATAGCTACTGATCCTAACGCATCGGATCAGTGCTAAAGGCTCGGCGGTTGGGGGACTGCCGGGCCTTATTTTTGCAGACCGCGACCGTTGGTGCCATAGGCTTTGGCCGGCTAAAGACCCGCTTCGATGGCTATACCGATCGTATCTGCGTTAGTGGTTGCACCTAACCGGTCGATAAGCAGGACGCGGTGCGGGAGCTCTCGTGCGTCATTGGGCGTTGGCTGTGCGAGCGACTTGCGAGCCGACAAAGATGCATTGCAGCACCCCTTTTTCTCTCGTCACTGGCCCACCATTTAAAGCAATATAGGGGAAAAAACTTTATAAAGGATGGGTTGACACATCAAACGCTTAGGTTAAAATCTACGCTCCCGACACCCTTAGAGGTGTCAACTAAAGGGGGAGAGAAACGTGGAAAATCTTACTTTTGGCCAATATTCATTGGTCTATAATGCATTCTCATTTACATTTGCCACTATGGCAGCAGCAACGCTGTTTTTGTGGTTAAGTCGCTCGCAAGTGGCCCCAGCCTACAAGACTGCGCTTACCATTTCCGGCTTGGTTACTGCCATTGCCGCTTATCACTATTTCCGTATTTTCGAAAGCTGGGAAGGTGCATATACCGTTGAAGGCGGCGTAGTCGCCGCAAGCGGTTATGCATTTAACGATGCTTA
>NZ_CAMAYF010000023.1 GCF_945862485.1 Sphingorhabdus sp. EL138 | reverse complement strand
CTGGTCCCCGGCAACCGGTTCGAATATCTGGAGGCACAAGCCGCCTTTGACGCGGTGGCAGAGGGCGTCCGCGATGGCGAAACCTTCCGCCCAGGCAGCTATGATGTCTTGGCGCAACATGTCATGGGGATCGCCTGCGCGGGGCCATTTGACGAAGCTGATTTACTGGCCGAAGTGCAATCGGCTTTGCCTTATTCCGCCATCGATGCTGCGACCTTTGCGCGCGTCATCGCCTTTATCGCAACGGGCGGATATGCGCTGAAAGCCTATGACCGCTTCAAGAAATTGGTCAAAGACCCCGATGGCCGGTGGCGATTGGCACACCCGCAATTTGCTGCGCAGCATCGGTTTAACGCGGGCATCATTGTCGATGCGCCGATGCTGGAAATCCGGTTCCGCAATGGCCGCAAATTGGGCAAGGTGGAGGAGGCTTTTGCCACCACCTTAAGCCCCGGCAACTGCTTCACCTTTGCCGGCATGGCGCTTGAGGTCGAATCGATTAAGGACCTTGACCTCATCGTCCGTGCCGCGACAAAGCCAGCGGCCAATATCCCAAGCTACATGGGTGCGCGCCTGCCGCTGACCACGCATCTGGCTGAGCGCGTACGGCAGATGCTGACCGACAGGCCAGGATGGGCGCGCTTTCCCGACGAAGTGCGCGAATGGTTGGAGATGCAGGCGTATCGCAGCCAGATGCCAAAGGCGGGGCAGTTGCTGGTCGAAACCTTCCCGCACGACAAACGCCATTATATGGTGGCCTATCCATTTGAAGGGTGGAACGCGCACCAATCGCTTGGCATGCTGATCACGCGGCGGATGGAGAGCCGTGGCCTGATGCCCATGGGTTTTGTCGCCAGCGATTATGCCTTGGGCGTGTGGAGCCTCAAACCCATCACAGACCCCGGCCCCTTGTTTTCGGCCGACATATTGGCCGATGAATTTGTCGACTGGGTGGAATCAAGCTACCTTCTCAAACGCGCCTTTCGCGAAGTGGCGGTGATCAGCGGGCTTGTCGAACGACAGCATCCCGGCAAGCGCAAGACGGGCAGGCAAGTCACCTTTTCCACTGACCTGATTTACGATGTGCTGCGCAAATATGAACCCGACCATCTGCTGCTGGAGGCCGCATGGGCCGATGCGCGGGCGCGGTTAACCGATGTTGGGCGACTTGGCGATTTATTGGATCGCGCTGCCGATACGATGCTGCACGTCGATCTGGAGCGTGTCAGCCCGCTGGCCGTGCCATTGCTGGTGATGATTGGCCGTGAGAGTGTGGCGCAAGGATCGGTGGACGACGCACTGTTGATGGAGGCCGAGAGCCTCGCCAGCGTGGCGATGACGCCGTAAACGCATAAAGATTGGGCCAAAGGCAACTGCGCGCATCCGCTTGCAGTCGCGCATCACAATCCGCATAGCCTTCTGCCATGGCACAAAGTTTCGAATTTGGCGGGCAGACATTTGAGATAGCCGGAGAGGCGGCGTTATATTGGCGCGCGCAAGATGCGTTGTTGGTGTCCGATCTGCATCTGGAAAAGGCGAGCGCCTTTGCCTTATATGGCCAGATGCTGCCGCCGTATGACAGCGTGTCGACGCTGCAGGATATCGCGGCATTGTGCAGCAGTTATAGCCCTGCCAAAATCATATCGCTTGGTGACAATTTCCATGACGATGATGGGGAACACCGACTGGCGGAATCGGCTGCGGCATTATTGGTCGATTTGGCGTGCAAAACCGAATGGATCTGGATCACTGGAAACCATGACCGCGCGGTATCTGGTATCTGGGGTGGTAAGGCCTTTGACGAATTGACATTGTCGGGCATCACGCTTCGGCATGAAGCTTTAAGTGGCGACCCCAATCCCGAAATCTCCGGACATTTTCATCCCAAGTTCCGGCAAGTGCTGCGCGGGCGGATGGTGAAGCGGCGTTGCTTTGTGAAAACGCCGCGTAAGATGATTATGCCTGCCTTTGGCGCGCTCACCGGCGGGCTGGATGTGCAGGATGCTGCAATTATAAAGGCGTGCGACCTCAGCGATGGCGAAGGCATTGAGGCCTTGGTTGCCACACAGAGCGGCTATGCCCGTTTTGCCTTAAACAAAGCCGGGGCGTTCGCCAAATAAGGCCGTGCCGACGCGGACATAGGTTGCGCCCAGCATGATCGCGGTTTCAAAATCATCGGACATGCCCATGCTCAATTGTGCCAATTTGTGCCGCGCGGACAATTCGGCCAAAAGCGCAAAGAAGGGCGCGGCTTCCATTTCTGCAGGCGGAATACACATGAGGCCCGCCACCGGAAGGCCCGCATCCTGCGCAGCCTTCAACAGGTTGGGGAGTTCCGCCACCGAGCAGCCGCCTTTTTGCTCTTCCGCGCCAATATTGACTTGTATGAAGCACGGCACCACACGCCCCAGTTTCTGCATTGCCTTGCCCAGCGCCGTCACAAGCGACAGCCGATCAACCGAATGGATCACGTCAAACAACGCGACCGCCTCTTCGGCCTTGTTGGATTGCAACTGACCAATGAGGTGTAGTTCAACCTCCGGATGCCGTTCCTTCAGCGCGGGCCATTTGCTGGCCGCTTCCTGAACACGGTTTTCCCCGAACAGCATTTGGCCTTCTAATATGAGCGGTTCAATGTCTTGCGCCGACCGCGTTTTCGACACCGCGATAAGGTGCATGTCCTGCGCCGGACGCCGTGCCAATTTGGCGGCGGCGCTCATGCGCGTGCGGATTGCCGTCAAACGGTCGGCGGATGTTTCTGTTGTCGCTTCCTGCATAACGGGTCGCTATAGGGACTTGCATGCCGCGAAGCCACCCCTTGCCGAAAATCTGGCTCATGACCGATGCGCGTTTTGGTGATGAGCAACTGCGCGCTATTCAACAGCTGCCGACGCGATCAGGCGTGGTTTTCCGCCATTATCATTTAGCTACTCTACAACGTCACGCATTGTTCGCCCAAGTGCTGCGCATTTGCCGTCGACGCGGCCATATCCTGCTGTTGGCGGGTGATGCACGGACCGCTTTACGCTGGCATGCCGACGGCTTTCATCACCATAGTCGTGGTCACACAGGCTTGCTACACAGCGCGCCTGTCCACAATGCGCGGGAAATCGCGGACGTAAAACGCAGCAATACCGACCTCTTATTCCTCTCCCCGCTTTTCGATACCAACAGCCACCCCGGCGCACGACCGCTGGGGCCATTGATGTTTCAGCGGCTTGCAAAGCTTGTCGGCCCGAGGCGGGTCATCGCTTTGGGGGGTATGACCCGTCAAAGCGCGCATATGCTCGGTCCACGGACAATCCATGGTTGGGCGGCAATTGATGCTTTCAGAAAAAAGACCGCTTAGAAGCGGATTTTGGTTCCGACATAGACAGCTTCGCTGTCCTTACGGTTGTCCGCCAAGGGAATGACGCGGTCATTCTCGCTGGCGTACCGGACGCCTGCGGTAACGTCGATTTTGCGGCTTATCGAGAAGCTGCCGCCGACATCCAGCTTATAGTCGCCCGAAGCCGCACTACCGCGTGCGGGCGGGGCCATTTCTTTATTCTGGTCGAGTTTAATGTTGGTGCTGAACTTGCTTGGCTTCTGCACTTGATCATCAAGCCGGAAGCCACCCTTGCCCACATCGCTCAGAGGCGCCTTTACCGCGCGCGCATGTCCCTTAGGTAAGGCAAAATCTTGCCAACCTTTGGACGCCGTCAAACGATAGTCGACCGCGGCCAGGCGAAGCCCTTTACCAGCGCCGACATCGCTTGGTGCGATGACATTACGTATCGATACGGCGCCAGCGGTCAAACGCGAGTTCGCCCGTGCTGCAACGGTAATGGTGCGGTTGCGGCCTTCACCAGCGCTCGCAGGCGTGAAGGGGAAGCGCGTATTGGGTGCAATTTGTGTAGCGGAGAATTTTTGGGCAAGAACGCTGTCACCGCCAGCAGGCGTGAACATCGCAATCCATGAGGGTGCGGCATTTTGTTCCGGACCGTATGCCTTTGCGGCAAAGGCAGGCACAATCATCGGTGAAAGGGCAAACGAAGCCGTTGCTAGCATCACTGCTGCAAAGGTCGCGTATTTTCCTTTCTGTACCCGCTTCACGTTCATAGCCTTTTTCAAGCGATTCTTTTTAGTCTCGGAAGTCTTACGCCTCATTTGAAGGATTCAAAAGAGGCGTAATTTCAAAATCGCTCCGATGGCACGTTTTGTCGCCGATTGTTGCATGATGTCCACAATCAGTTAGCGCATGGAACCTGACTACAACATTAATTCCCCGCCGTTCAGCCGCCAGAAAGCTTGCCCCCGACAGCAAGCCACTATAGAGGTTTCCCATATTCCATTGTTCAAGGACATTTTATGCGCACCACTCGCCTGGCACTCATCGTTGCGACCGGCAGCTTAATAAGCTTAGGCCTGCTTTCCGGCTGCGGCGGCAGGGAGCGTCCAAAGGCGGACCTCGCAGCCAGCCAAGTCACCACCATTGGCGTCAACAGCTATTTGTGGCGCGCATCGCTTGATGCCTTGTCCTTCATGCCGTTGCTGCAAACCGATTCCTCCGGCGGCGTCATCGTCACCGATTGGTATGTAAATCCGCAAAGCCCTGGCGAACGTGTGAAGTTGACGATTTCGATTCTGGACCAAGACCTGCGTGCCGACGCCTTGCGCGTGGCCGGCAGCCGCGAAGTCTCGCAAAATGGCCAGTGGGTGGCGGCACCATTGCGCGCTGCTACAGTGCAAAAGCTTGAAGCCGTCATCCTCACCAAGGCGCGTGACCTTCGTCGGTCTGCAATCACTGGGTAAATTCTATGTCCTCTGTAGAGCGCTTTAACCCGCACGTCGCCGACGCGCGGTGGCAAAATATTTGGGAAGAACGCAACAGCTTCGTCGCGGATGACAATTCGTCCAAGCCCCGCGCTTATGTCCTTGAGATGTTTCCCTATCCGTCGGGCCGCATCCATATTGGCCATGTACGCAATTATACGATGGGCGATGTCCTGGCGCGCTACAAACGGATGACGGGGTATGAGGTGTTGCACCCTATGGGCTGGGACGCCTTTGGCATGCCAGCCGAAAATGCGGCGATGGAAAAGAATGTCCACCCCCGAGGCTGGACGCGTGACAATATCGCAAACATGAAGGCGCAGCTAAAGCGGCTTGGCTTTGCAATTGATTGGAAGCGCGAGCTGGCGACCTGCGAGCCCGAATATTATGGCCATGAACAGGCGCTATTCCTGAAGCTATATGCCGCTGGCCTTGTCTATCGCAAGGAATCCGCGGTAAACTGGGACCCGGTCGACATGACCGTACTTGCCAATGAGCAAGTTATCGATGGCAAAGGCTGGCGCTCCGGCGCGCCAGTTGAACGCCGCAAGTTGAGCCAGTGGTTCCTAAAAATCACGGACTTTGCGGATGAATTGCTGACCGGCCTTGGTTCGCTGGACCAATGGCCAGACAAGGTGCGGTTGATGCAAGAAAACTGGATCGGCAAATCGCAGGGCTTGAAATGCACCTTCCGTTTCCCAGGCGGCGATGGCGGCATTGACGTATATACAACACGGCCCGATACCATGTTCGGCGCAAGCTTTGTTGCCATTGCCGCGGACCATCCCATCGCGCAAAAGCTGGCAGCCAATGCCCCCGACTTGCAGGCCTTTGTTGAAGAATGCCGCAAGGGCGGCACCACCGCCGCCGACATTGAAACCGCTGAAAAGCTTGGCTTTAACACAGGCCTGACCGTCGAACATCCGCTGGATGCAAGCTGGCATTTGCCGGTCTATGTCGCGAATTTCGTGTTGATGGATTATGGCACGGGCGCCGTCTTTGGCTGCCCTGCACATGACCAGCGCGACCTTGATTTTGCCCGCAAATATGATTTGCCTGTCACCCGCGTAGTCGCCGATGGCGATGTGACCGATAGCGTCTTTGCCGGCAATATTGCATTCACTGCCCCCGGCAATATTGTGAATTCCCACTGGATGAATGGCATGACGATTGACCAGGCCAAGGCCGATGTCATCGCACGTGCGCAGGCCGAAGGCTGGGGCAAGGGCCAGACGCAATATCGCCTGCGCGACTGGGGCGTTTCACGTCAACGCTACTGGGGCACGCCCATTCCCATCATTCATTGCCAGACCTGCGGCGCGGTGCCGGTTCCGGATGACCAATTGCCTGTTACTTTACCCGAAGATGTTAGTTTCGACATTCCCGGCAACCCGCTGGATCGGCACCCGAGCTGGAGCAAGGTCGACTGCCCGAGCTGCGGAAACGCTGCACGGCGGGAAACCGACACGCTCGACACTTTTGTCGATTCAAGCTGGTATTTCATCCGCTTTGCCAGCCAGCCAAAAGACAAGCCATTTGATCGCGCAGTCGCGGAAAAGTGGCTTCCGGTGGATCAATATATTGGCGGTGTCGAGCATGCGATTTTGCACTTGCTCTATGCCCGTTTCTGGACGCGCGCATTAAGCCATATTGGCTTGATCGACGTGAAGGAGCCATTTGCGTCTTTGTTCACGCAAGGCATGGTCACGCACCAAACCTATCAGGACGCAAAGGGCAGTTGGCTAAGCCCTGATCAGGTGCGTCGCGAGGGCGACGTCTGGACCATCATCGACAGCGGCGCACCTGCAGTTGCTGGCCGTATCGAGAAGATGTCCAAGTCGAAAAAGAATGTCGTCGATCCCGATGACATTGTCGATCAATATGGTGCAGATGCCGTACGCTGGTTCATGCTGTCCGACAGCCCGCCCGAACGCGATCTGGAATGGTCAGAAGCGGGCATTGAAGGCTGTTGGCGCTTTGTGCAGCGTCTTTGGCGCCTGACTTCGCAGGTCCGCGGTGCAGATGGCGCCGACAAGGCCTTGGATCGCAAAACTCATCAGGTGATTGCTGGCGTCGGCGCAGATATCGAGGCACTTGCCTTCAACAAGGCCGTCGCCAAGATTTACGATCTGGCCAACGCCATTGAAAAGGCCGCGCCTTCAGCCAGTCGCGATGCTGCCATCCGCACGATTCTCTTGCTGTCATCACCCATGGTGCCGCATTTGGCCGAGGAAGCCTGGACGCAGCTTGGCGCGGAAATGGGCGGCGGTCTCATCGCTAATGCTGCATGGCCAGCGGTTGATCCGACCCTGCTGGAAGAGGATGAGGTTACCATCGCCATTCAAGTCAGGGGCAAATTGCGTGACACGCTCACGGTCGCCAAGGGCTTGCCGCCAGCTGAGATGGAGGCGCTTGCGCTGGCCAGCGAAAAGGTTCAGCATGCCATGGACGGCGGCGATATAAAGAAGATTGTCGTCGTTCCCGACAGGCTGGTCAACATCGTCATATGAAACGTTTCTTTGCCACCGTAATGCTTGTTTTTCTGCTACCTGCGTGCAGCCTGCAGCCATTGTATAGTGGTGGGTCAAGAGGGGTGGTGGCGCAGACATTGGGAACCATTAGTGTCGCGCCAATCGAGGGCAAAAATGGTTGGCTATTGCGCAATGCATTGACCGACCGGCTTGGCGCTCAAGACAGCAATTCTGCTCAATTCCGCTTGGTTGTTGTGTTGGATGACCAAATTGAAGGATTCGGCGTGCGGGCCGATGATACGGTTACGCGCGAACGCCGGACATTGCGTGCGCGCTATCAGCTTGTTTCAGTCGCGACGGGTGAGACTGTGCTGGATACGACAGCCGGATCGGACGCGGGCATTGACGTCGTCAGTTCGGAATATGCAACGATTGCTGGCGAAAACAGCGCACTTGAAAACCTGACGCAAAAGGTTGCGGATCAGATTGTCACGCGGCTTTCCATTTACGCGCGCGGCGAATGAGTAGCACAAAAGAACGTAGCTTTATCAATGCCATCAGTGCCCGCCCTGATGTTCGGCTGTTTTTCATATTTGGACAGGATGAATCGGCGGTTGCGGATATTGCCGGGCAAATGTCGGCGCAGCTAGCGGGATCGGAACGTATTGATATCGACAGTGAACGGATCCGCAATGACCCCGCCTTATTGGCGGACGAGGCATCTGCCCTATCGCTGTTCGGCGACAAAAGACATATTCGCCTAAATTTCCGCCGCGAAGAGGGGCTCGCGGCAGTGGAAAATCTGCTAGAGCTGGAAGGGGACCTTAGCCCGGTCATCGCGACCGCCGGTAACCTGACCAAGGCCAGCAAGTTACGTAAGTTGCTGGAGGCGCATCCCCGCGCCATGGCGCATATCTGTTACTTACCCGAAGAAGGCGACGCCGCCGCCGCAGTCATGGCTTATGCCGCCACCACCGGATTGAAAATCGATCGGCCTCTTGCCGCACGCATTGCGCGCTACACAGGGCAAGACCGCAAGCTGGCACAGGCCGAGATCGACAAGTTATCCCTATATTATGATGCGTCACCGCAACGCCCCGCCACCGTTGAAATAGCTATATTCGAAGCTTTATCGGCGGAAACGGGTGAAGAAAATATCAACGGCCTCGTCCATGTCGTGATGGGCGGTGACTTGCGCGGCACAGGTCGCGAACTGGCCGCCGCGCGTGATATGGGGGTGGATGCTATTCGTATTATCCGTGCCATGCAACGTCGCGTGACAATGCTCGCGGCGATGCGGACAAAAGTCGACAATGGCGCCAATCCCGGCACAGTGGTTAAGGCAACGCGTTCGATATTCTGGAAAGATGCCGACAGCTACGCGCAGCAGCTGATGCGCTGGCCATCGGTTCGGCTTACTGGGCTGAACGGCCATTTGCTTGAGGTGGAATCAAAGTTGATGCACGTCCGCGACGGGCTTGCCGTGACCATATTGGAAGAAGAGCTTGTCCGCATTGCCCGTGCCGCCGCGCGCCGTGGCTAAGCACCGTGCGCGAGTTGCAAAGATTTGAACAAATCACTCTTGCGCGAGAACCTTGAACCGCTTTGCTGCTGCCCCCACATGATTGTTACGAAAGGTGCCTTTTCATGGAAAAAATTATCAAATCCGACGCGCAATGGCGGGCAGAATTGGACCCCGTTCAATATCATGTTCTGCGCGAGGCCGGCACGGAACGTGCTTTTGCCGGCAAACTCACCGACGAAAAGCGCGAAGGTGCATTTCGCTGTGCCGGCTGTGGGACTAGCCTGTTCACGTCGGACACGAAATTTGACAGCGGTTCAGGATGGCCAAGCTTTACCGCACCTGCAGATAATGATGCCGTCGAAGAACATCGCGATACATCGCACGGCATGATCCGCATTGAAGTGCGCTGTGCCGCATGCGAGGGGCATTTGGGCCATGTCTTCCCCGATGGGCCCGGGCCGACAGGCCTGCGTTACTGCATCAACAGCGCGGCGCTGGCATTCGATCCTGAATAACAACGCGCTTGTCGGCGGTTACGGGACTGGGTAACACCCATAGCATGGCACGCGCAGGCAAGATTTCGAAAGAACGTGGCCCAATGGGAACATGGATACTCCGCATCGTCAAAGCAGGCAGCATTGCCGCGTTGCTGGGCGTCATGGTTCTGGGCATTTTTGTCGCCATTGCACGTGGCGAAATTGATAGTTTTGAAAATCTGAAATCCTCCCCCAACGGGCAGATGATCCGCATACGTGCCGCGGACGGCACTGTCATTCAATCACTTGGCCCGAGTTTCGGACGTTGGTTGACCATCGACCAATTGCCGTCCGAAATGAAGGACGCGATGGTCGCCGTCGAAGATCGCCGATACTATATGCACCCCGGTGTCGACCCCATCGGCATTACGCGGTCCGTATATGTGCGGACCGTTGAAGGTCGCTGGACGCAAGGCGGTTCGACCATCACGCAACAATTGGCGCGCAACATATATCTGAATAGCAACAAGGAGTTTGGCCGTAAAATTCGCGAGGTTATCCTTGCTTTGGCCATGGAAACCAAATTCTCAAAAGACCAGATCCTCGAACTCTATTTGAATAAAGTATATTTCGGTGGCGGCGCTTATGGGGTCGATGCCGCAAGTCGCCGCTTCTTTGACCATGGCGCCGAAGATATCAGTCTTGCCGAGGCCGCGATTATAGCAGGTCTTGTGAAGGCGCCCTCACGCTATGCCCCCACGGCCGATGCGCAGGCCGCCTTGGACCGAGCGAAGGTGGTGGTTGAAGTGATGCAAGACGCAGGAATGATTACCCAAGCTGAAGCCGCGGGCGTCGAACTGTCCGGAGTGCGCTTGGCCGCTGAAGCACCGCAAGACAGCGTGCGATATTTCACAGATTGGGTTTTGCCGCAGTTGGACGGCCTGATTGATAAAACTGAAAAGCCCATCGATATCTGGACGACGCTGGACCTTAAAATGCAGCGCGCCGCAACGGCAGCGATTGCGGCGAATGCCCCCAGCGGTGCCCAAGGCGCGTTGGTTTCAATTGACCGCGACGGCGCGGTGAAGGCGATGGTCGGCGGTACCGATTATGTTTCCAGCAATTATAATCGCGCGGTAACCGCGGTTCGCCAACCGGGCTCTGCCTGGAAGTTGTTCGTTTATCTCACCGCACTAGAAGCAGGCTACCGCCCCGAAGACATGGTGGAAGACAAACCCGTCGAAATCGAAGGCTGGCAGCCTAAAAATAGTGGCGGCAATTTTGCTGGCCCGATTTCGCTGCGGACCGCTTTTGCCTATTCCAAAAACACAGTCGCTGCCCAAATCGGGCAAGACGTCGGCACCAGCAGCATCGCTAATATGGCCCGCAGGTTCGGGATCACCACCCCTGTAAATACGCAACCATCTATGGTTCTGGGCACATCAGATACGCGCGTTATCGATATGACCCAGGCGTTCGCGGCAGTCGCAGCCGGTGGGCGCAGTGTCACCCCTTATGGCATTACAAAGGTCACAACGATTGACGGTGAACTTCTATATGCCGCAAAGCCAGCAAGCTCGGTCCAGTTGGTTGATGATTGGGTTGCAGGCGCAATGACCGATTTGTTGCAAAGCGCTGTGGCCACTGGCACCGGGAGGGCCGCAAATATCGGCCGACCCGTCGCGGGCAAAACGGGGACAACTTCAAGCAACAAGGACGGATGGTTCCTGGGCTTCTCCAGCGGCCTTACAACGGGCGTGTGGATGGGTCGCGACGACGCTAGGCGAATTGGGGGCCTTGAAGGCGGACGCGCCCCTGCGCAAGCCTGGGCGGCCTATATGCGCGTCGCTGTTGCCGGACGTCCCGTTGAGAAATTCGCAACTGAGGTGACGTTCCCAGAGGCCCTTGAAGGTGAGGAGTCGTTGCTGGACGGGGAAGAAATGCTGCTTTTCGATGAAAATGGCATGCCGATTGAAGGTGCCCCCGCAATGGAAGACCCCAATGTTGCGCCGGAGCCTGCGCCAGAGCCACTGGATGATGCGTTTATCGAAAGGGCCTTAAATGGTCGACGCGATCAATAACTAACGCCAGAAAAAGCGCGTGGCGATCCGCGTTCACAGTTTCGTCCCGTAAAAACTTACAATGCGTGCCCGGTCCGGCTTTTCTTGGTTTCAAGATAATGGGCATTGTGTGGATTGGCGGTGATCTTAAGCGGTAGCCGCTCCGCGACCATGATACCCGCATTTTGCAAGCCGTCCACCTTTTCAGGATTATTGGTCAACAGGCGCACCTGTTCCACACCAAGCAATTCGAGCATCCGTGCCGCGACTGAAAAGTCGCGCGCATCAATGGCAAAACCCAATCTGGTATTGGCATCGACAGTATCAAATCCCTGATCCTGAAGCGCATAGGCGCGTATCTTGTTGATCAAGCCAATGCCGCGCCCTTCTTGCCGCAAATATAACAATATGCCCCAACTTGCATCCGAAATCTGTTGCAACGCTTCATGTAATTGCGGTCCGCAATCGCATTTCAGGCTGCCGAGAACATCGCCCGTCAGGCATTCACTGTGCAACCGGACGACTGGGGGGGAGGAATCGCGCGTACCCATCAGCAACGCCACATGATCGGACGCATCTACGGCTGTCCGGAATGCGACGATTTCAGCATCGGCATTGGCGGCAACGGGAAGCTTGGCCCGCGCGGCTATGCGCAAGGCGCCACTGTCGTCAAAGGCGGCGACATCTTGCGGACTAACGTAAACGGCGTTCTCGCCTGCATTCGCCAACACCAGAAACGCGGGCAGCAAGCCAGCCAACCGCGCAAGTTCGATAGCGGCCGCCGCCGATGGCCCATCATCCAATGGCAGCGCAGCAAAAGGGCCCTTCATCGGATAAGCAAGGTCAAGGCTTGGGTCAGCTAAAGCCAACGCGAGCCGCAAATCCAAATCGGCGGGCGCCTTAATAAGTACCGGAAGTTCGCCATCGGCCGCGGCACGTTGGTTGGTTAATTTCAGCGTCGCCGCACGACTTGCCGAGAGCAATATCGCATTTGTGACGGAAATATCCTGCGCCGTTTCAACCGCAAGCACAGTCAGCGCTTTATCCAGATCCACAACGGTGACTGGCCAACCACGACGCAGGGCATCAATCGCCATTGCTGCGCGGCGTGAGTCTCCCAACGCGGCGCTCGCCCCGTTCAAAAGGTGAATTCCGTGACGATCGGCGCGTGGTCGGATGGCTTGCCCCAGCCGCGCACATGCTTGTGCACGGTATGCGCCTTTGCCTTATCTTTCAGATCAGGGGTGATCCACATATGATCTAGCCTACGTCCGCGGTCGGACGTCTCCCAATCCTGTGCGCGATAGCTCCACCATGTATATAATTTCTTCGACGGATCGACAAAGTGCCGCGCAACATCCACCCAGTCTGCTGCGGCCTGAATTTCCGCCAGATGCTCAATTTCAATTTTCGTATGGCTGACGACATTGACCAATTGTTTGTGGCTCCAAACATCTTGCTCAAGCGGCGCAACATTGAAGTCACCCGTGAGAATTGTCGGTTGCGTAACGTTACGCGACCATTCGGCCATGCGCTTCAAAAAAGCCAGTTTCTGGCCGAATTTGGAATTAACCTCGCTGTCGGGGACTTCGCCGCCTGCAGGAATGTAGACATTGTCGATCCGTACGCCCTTGGCTGCGTCGATGTTTAACTCTGCGCCGACATGGCGCGCCTCGCCATTGGCTTGCCAATCCTCCACCCTACGGTTGATCAACGGCAGTTTGCTGACGATAGCGACGCCATGATGCATGGGCATGCCGTTAACGACAAAATGGCGGTAACCCAATTGCCGAAACAATCCTTCGGGAAACAGGCTGTCGATGACTTTTGTTTCCTGAAGGCACAAAACGTCAGGCGCCTCTTCCTTCAGATAGCGTTCGACAATGTCGATGCGGGCGCGGACTGAGTTTATATTCCACGATGCGATGCGTATGGTCTGGGACATAAGATAAAAGCCCTAGATGTCTGAAGCGTCAGGGGCAAGCCGGTGAAGACATTTGTGTCAAAAAAGCAAAGCCCCCATCCCGGGGGCATTTGGGATGAGGGCCAAGCTTGCGTTCGTCACGCGGATATCAGCGATGATTAATTCGTGGGCAACAGGGGGAAATCCACACGGACGTTCCGTCGCTGATAGGACATCTATACTGAGGCTTTCCTGTCGTTCAGATGAACAACACTAGCGTAAACCGCAACTTGTCGGTGGTGCGCTTCCGTTCATCGCTCAATTTTAGGATTTGCGCCTGACCGGTCGCGGATCTTTCCATGTGAAAGCGTTGTTTGTGATGGCGCCATTATAGGTGATGTTATTTAGTCGAATGGTGGTGCGGTTGTTTTTGGAATCCAACGCGACCCAGCCATTCAAAGTCAATCCACCGGGCGCGCCGGGCTTGTCCACGAATATCATCGTGATAGTACCATATTCGGGTCGCTTTGGATCGCGGACTTCGACACTAACAACCTCCTTATTAGACGTTGGAAGTATTTTGCCAAAGCGCGCGAGATCCTGACCGGGGTCAAGGAGGGCGGCCAGTGGGCTGTTGCGAATCGGCCAACGCTGCACTTGCTTCACCTCATAATCCACCATCGTCAGCGCACGACCATCGGCGACAATCAACAGGGGCACATCCTTCTGATACTCAAAACGCACTTGTCCAGGCCGCTTCAACAGCAACTTGCCGGTCAGCGTCCCACCGCTCCGGTCTGTCTGCGTGAAAGTGGCTGACATTGTGCCCACGGCTTTCATATGCTGCACCACCCGCGCCATCTGCTCGGACGAAGACTGCGCATAGCTAGGCGTCGCTGCCACGAGCGCAATCGGCGTAAACAACATGGCATATTTTGAAAAAGTCATCTTTGTTTCCTCGGGATGGATTTCTTCAGTCATTATCAAGACTGCCTTGAACCCCGTCTTAACCGCTAAACCGGCTCGCCGTTGCGGTCGCGCAGCACTTCCCGGCGGCCAATATGGTTTGGCGCGCTGATGAAGCCGTCTTCCTCCATCCGGTCAATCAACCGTGCCGCGCTGTTATAACCGATGCGCAATTGCCGTTGAATCCAACTTGTCGAGGCCTTCTGGCTTTCGAAAACGATCTGGCACGCTTTGCGATACTGCGAATCTTCTTCGCTGTCGTCGCCGCCCATGCCGCCAAAATCAAAACCGCCGTCTTCGGGTTCTTCAGTCACCGCTTGGATATATTCCGGCTGCCCTTGGCCACGCCAATGGTCGGCAACGCGGCGCACTTCATCGTCAGAAACAAAAGGTCCGTGAATACGCGTCAATCCACGACCACCTGCCATATAGAGCATGTCGCCCTTGCCCAGCAGCTGTTCTGCGCCTTGTTCCCCCAGAATGGTCCGACTGTCGATTTTTGACGTCACATGGAAGGAAATGCGGGTGGGCAGGTTGGCCTTGATGACGCCCGTGATAACATCGACCGAGGGGCGCTGCGTTGCCATGATCAGGTGAATTCCAGCTGCTCGCGCCTTTTGCGCCAGACGCTGGATAAGAAATTCGACTTCCTTTCCTGCGGTCATCATCAGGTCGGCCAACTCATCAACGATGATCACAATCTGCGGCATGGGTTCGTACGCGAGGCTCTCTTCCTCATATTGTGGTTGGCCCGTCATCGGATCATATCCGATTTGCACCTTGCGACCCAATGGAGCACCCTTTGCTTTTGCGCCGCGCACCTTTTCGTTGAAGTTGGCGAGGTTTCGCACGCCAAGCGAGGACATCATCCGGTAACGCTCCTCCATCTGCTCAACAGCCCATTTTAGTGCACGGATGGCCTTTGCAGGCTCGGTCACCACGGGCGACAGCAGATGCGGAATGTCATCATAGCTGCTCAGTTCGAGCATTTTAGGATCGATCATGATCATCCGGCATTGGTCCGGTGTCAGGCGATAGAGCAGCGACAAGATCATACAGTTCAGGCCAACCGATTTACCAGACCCGGTTGTCCCTGCGACCAAAAGATGTGGCATTGGCGCGAGGTCAGCAATAACGGGATCGCCGGAGATATTCTTGCCTAAGATTATCGGCAAAGCGCCCTTTTGCTCGGCAAAAGCGTCCGATCCCACCATTTCCTGAAACACAACGGCCTCCCGGTGCGCATTGGGAAGCTCGATACCCATCACAGTTCGCCCAGGTATGGTCGATACGCGCGCGGACAGCGCGGACATGTTGCGTGCAATGTCTTCGGCCAACTGAATGACGCGACTTGATTTAATACCCGCCGCTGGCTCAAGTTCGTACATCGTAACGACAGGACCAGGGCGAACTGCAACAATCTGTCCCTTCACATGGAAGTCATCGAGAACCGACTCGAGCAGTCGTGCATTAGCCTCCAGGGCCGCCTTGTCGAGTTTAGGCACTGAAATCGAGGATGGCGGATCGAGCAATTCAAGCGATGGCAAAGTAAAGCTGCCAAAGAAATCACCTTGCCGAGCGCCAGTTGAAAACGCAGCTTTTTTCGGCGCGAGCGTGCGGTCCTCAATCACTGGCGGCTTGCGTTGATCTGGTTCGACGGCCTTGCGTGGCGGCTTGGGTTCAACAATTTGTGGCGCAAGCAGATCATCGCCAGCTAAGGCTTGGATGCCAGCGTTTGCGCCTCCAAATTTAGGCATCGTCAGTGTCGGAATACGCAACAATGGCCGTTCTAGCTGAAGCGACCTAATGACCAATGCTACCCCGCCCGCCAAAGCACCCAGTATGAGGGACACCCGAAGCAATGTTCCAAAAATACCTGGGATTTGGCTCAAGAGCGCACTAGCCGCATTGCCTAACAGCAGGGCAATCAACCCGCCCCATCCCGCCGGAAGCCCGATATCACTGCCCTGTTGCCAATAGGCCATGCCAAAGCCGATCAGCAGCATGCCAATCAGGCATAATGATAATTGTCGTTTCCATTGTGGCTGCGGCACATCGCGCCACAAACGCCGCGCAAACACAAGCATCAGCGGCAACAAGAAAATCGCTGGTACGCCGAACAGGAAAAGCGCCGCATCTGCAACATAGGCACCGCTTTGCCCCATCCAATTATGCTGCACATCGGCCGCCGCGCTATTGTACGCAGCGTCGCCTGCCGAATAACTAAGCACCGCAAGTCCGTAAAATATGGCGAACAGCCCTAACGCCGCCGCGCCAAGCAATGCACCGCTGCGGATCAATGACGCGCGCATCATCTGCCGCCAATTAGCTAGGTTCGATTTCGGGCTAAATTTTGAAATGCGCAAGGCCATGTTACGAGTGCCGATATGTATGAAGTCGCAAAGGACCGAATGCGTCCCTTTTCGGCGTCAGTGGACTCCTCGTCAAGTATTTGCAGGCAAAAGGTCGCGTGGCCGGTTTTATACGGTCAAAATCCTTCTTTGAATCCCCCGCTTTGTTGCGCCATAAGGACAAAATGGAAAACAAGGCAGACGTAATCATCATTGGTGGCGGCATCATTGGTCTCACACAAGCTCTGGCGCTGGCATCGCAAGGCATTACAAGCCATGTCATAGACCGCGCAGACCAGGCCAACATGCTAGAGGCGGGCTTTGATGGCAGGACCTTTGCGATCTCAAGCTCAAGCTATAAATTGTTTGAAGTGATGGGCCTTGGCGATGCTTTGGCGGGCAAAGGCTGTCCCATTGAAAAGATCTGGGTAAGCGATGGCCTAAAACCAGGGTCACTCGATTTCGCGCCAGCCGAAGATGATGGGTTTTTAGGCCAGATGTTTGAAAGCCGTTATTTGCGCGGTGTGCTTTACAAAGCTGCACAAGAACATGCGGCAATCCAACTACACATGCCCGCAAACATCATCGACAAATCAAGAGATGCCAGTGCAGCAACGGTGACGCTTGAAGGTGGGAAAGTGTTGTCCGCAGACCTGATGATCGTTGCCGAAGGCCGCAAGAGCGAGACCCGCGAAGAAGCGGGGATCCGCATCGCCCATTGGCAATATGACCATCACGCCATTGTCGGCGCGATTTATCATGAACGGCCGCACTACAATATCGCTTATGAAATCTTTTACTCCACAGGGCCCTTTGCCGTTTTGCCTATGTTGGACGACGAACGCGGCCGCCACCGTTCGGCGCTTGTCTGGTCCGTTGAATCCAAAGATGCAGCGGGTTACCTAAAGCTATCTCCGCGCGGCTATGCTGCTGAACTTGAAAAGGGCATGGGCGGATTATTAGGAAAGGTCGAATTGTCCGCGCCTTTGTCGTCTTACAAATTGGGTTTTCACCATGCGGCTTCGATTACGGCGGAGCGCATGGTGCTAATCGGGGATAGTGCGCACGGCATTCACCCGATTGCGGGTCAGGGGCTAAATTTGGGCCTGCGCGATGTCGCAGCATTAACTGAGGTACTCGTGGACGGCATGCGTCTTGGCCTGGACTTTGGCGACGCGCAGTTGCTTGGTCGCTATGGTCGTTGGCGCAGTATAGACACGTTGCTAATTGCGGTATCGACCGACGGGCTGAATCGGTTGTTTTCTATACCTGGCAAAACCGCATCGGCAGTCCGGCGTTTCGGGATGGCAATGGTGCAGCGCACCGCCCCGGCCAAGGCCTTTTTCATGGCCGAAGCACGGGGCGAAAGCGGCGCGTTGCCCAAAATGCTACAGGGTGTAGCAGTCTGAAGCCCGGCTACACTTAGGTTATCGGTACTAGGCGAATTTCAACTCGACGGTTAGCTGAACGCCCTGCAGCATCCAAATTGCTCGCCTTTGGCTGGCTTTCGCCATAGCCACGGGTTGCCAAGCGCGCAGATTGCACACCGCGTGAAGACAAATAATCGGCAACCGCAGATGCGCGGCGCTCTGACAATGCCTGATTATAGGCATCAGAGCCGCTAGAATCGGTGTGGCCTAAAACGTCGACATAGGTTTTCTCATATTGAGTCAGTGTCGACGCAACCTGATTAAGCGTGTCGCGAAAGCCCGCGTCAATATTTGCGCTATCGATACCAAAGGTAATTTCCGATGGCATATCAAGGACAAGATTGTCGCCATCCCGAATGACATTGATGCCCGTGCCCGCGGTCTGCTGACGCAGCTTTCGTTCTTGCTCGTCCATATAATAGCCAACGCCGGCACCCGCCACTGCGCCAATACCGGCGCCCAAGATCTTTTCGGTACGATCCCGACGGCCGCCCACCAAGTCACCCAGCAGATAGCCGCCCAATGCCCCGCCAATGCCGCCAATGGCGGCTTTAGAAATTGTGCGATTCCCCGTTTCCGGATCCGTCACACAGGCCGACAGCGGCAGCATCGCCACAACAAGTCCTATCGTTATCATTTGGCTTTTTTTCATGATATTCCCTTTCTACTAATGTGTCGCTTAAACGACACCGATGATGAACCCAAGATGATCATTTCAACTGGCTGCGTCATTTCACCATAACGCGTTTTTGTGCATTTTGTTGCCAAACCCCCATTTTTGACGTTATGGCGAAAACGTCCTTATGGAACCTCTTGACCCTTTCCCGTGGTTTGATGCCGCAACGATATTAGCGCTCATCGCCTTAAATGGCGTGTTCGCCATGTCGGAACTCGCCATCGTATCGGCACGCACGGCGAAGCTGAAAGCTATGGCGGAGGACGGCAAGCGCGGCGCTTCGACAGCGCTCCGTCTTGGGCGCGACCCCGGAAAATTTCTGTCGACTGTGCAAATCGGCATAACACTCATCGGCATAATCGCCGGCGCCTATTCAGGATCTACGCTCGGCGGGCCAGTTGCCGACCGCATTGCCTTATGGGGCGTCGATAATGAATGGTCGGAAACCTTGGGTTTCGGAATCGTGATCAGCATCACCACTTATGCGTCGCTGGTTGTGGGTGAGCTGGTGCCAAAGCAATTTGCTCTTATCGCGCCCGAGCGAATCGCAGTTATCATGGCTGGTCCAATGGAACTGCTTGCGCGACTCACCGCTCCCATCGTGTGGACGCTCGACAAATCAAGCGCGACGATCTTTCGCGCGCTTGGGCTTCGCCGCGACACGCGCGATGCGCTGAGCGCCGAAGAATTGCGCATGGTCTTTGCTGAAGCTACACATGCAGGCATTATTGAAGAGCATGAGCATAAGGTTATTGCTGGTGTGGTGCGCCTTGCCGACCGTCCGGTACGTGAAGTCATGACGCCGCGTACCGATGTCGACCGCATTTCCGCAGACGCATCCGAAGAAGCCGTGCGCGATTCGCTCTTGAATTCACTACACACAAGGCTGCCTGTGACGGGCGAAGACGGCGACGACATTATTGGAGTCGTCCAGTCACGCGACATCGTCGCGGCGCAAATTCGTGGCGAAGCGCTAGACATTCGCAGTTTGATGCGCCGTGCCGAGATTATTCCCGATCAGCTGGATGCCATGGACGCGCTGGAGATTTTGCGCTCGTCGGATGTGCCCATGCTTTTGGTACATGATGAATATGGCCATTTCGAAGGAATTGTGACGCCGAATGATCTTTTGGCCGCCATCGCAGGCGAATTTGCGTCCGACCAAGCGCAAGGCAGCGCGCCAAATATCATCACACTAGATGACGGATCGATGCTGGTATCTGGTTCGATGTCGGCCGATGCAATGGCCGAGGCTTTATCCATCGACCTGCCCGAAGACCGCGATTACGCGACGGCGGCGGGGCATGTTTTGTATATATTGCGGCATCTGCCTTCCGAAGGTGAGGCGTTCACGGATCAAGGCTGGCGCTTTGAAGTTGTCGACATGGATGGACGCAAAATTGATAAGCTACGCGTACGACTTGCAGAAAAAGCAATCAGAGAAGACGCAGTTGAGGGCTTGTGATTGCTTAATCGCTTGGTTAGGGCATTTACTGACACGGAACACTAAGTCGTTAAAGTCCACAGGATATTGATATGGCCGATTTCTTTCTCCCCAAGAACAGCAAAGTCCAGAAGGGCGCTGTTCACGCCGCCAAAACCAGCGGCAAGACCAAAAAGTTCAAGGTTTACCGCTATGATCCCGATAGCGGGGAAAACCCACGTTACGACACGTTTGAGGTTGATACGGACAATTGCGGTCCAATGGTGCTCGATGCGCTGATCAAGATGAAGGGTGAGCAGGATTCGTCGCTGACCTTCCGCCGTTCATGCCGCGAAGGTATTTGCGGGTCTTGCTCCATGAACATCGACGGCAAGAATGGCCTGGCTTGCACCACCGCGATTGAAGATTGCAAAAGCGAGGTCACCATCACCCCGCTGCCGCATATGGAAGTCATCAAGGATCTTGTTCCTGACTTCACACATTTCTATGCGCAATATGCGTCGATCAAACCATGGCTGCAGACGGTAACGCCTGAGCCATCGGGCAAGGAGCGCCTGCAATCGCCAGAGGATCGTGCCAAGCTTGACGGTCTGTATGAGTGCATCTTGTGCGCTTGTTGCTCGACCAGCTGCCCTTCTTATTGGTGGAACAGCGACAAGTTTTTAGGACCTGCCATCTTACTGCAGGCCTATCGTTGGTTGGCCGACAGCCGCGATGAAATGACTGGTGAGCGCCTGGACGAATTGGAAGATCCATTCCGTCTGTACCGCTGCCACACAATCATGAACTGTGCGAACGCCTGCCCCAAGGGCCTGAACCCGGCGAAGGCCATTGCAGAAACGAAAAAGATGGTAGCTGAACGCCACCTGTAAGCGTTTCAATTCGCCATAAGGCTCTGATCGGTTAGGATTGTCGTTGGATACACCCGCTTTTGACAGCAGCCCTGACCCCGATAATCCGGGCTGGCTGAACTGGCAGATGACTGACGCCAGCCGTTACAACGGTACCGTGCTTGGCAAAATGCTGGTGCGCAGTGAGGGCGATAACAAAGCGCGCTTGCGCATGTATCCCGAACACCGGCACAGCAATTTACGCAACGCGGTGCACGGTGGAGTTACTCTGGGCTTTATCGACGTAGCGATGTTCGGCGCGTCCCGCATGTTCGGCCTAATTGAGGCTGGCGCAGCGGTCACTTTAGACCTCTCTGTGCAGTTTATCGGCGCTGGCGTGATCGGCGAACCGCTTGAGGCTGAAGTTGAGCTGCTCAAGGAAACGGGCCGTCTGTTGTTCATGCGCGGCATTGTGATGCAGGGCGAATCGCGCGTTGCTGCTTTTTCGGGAACGATTCGAAAACCGACGAAGAAATGATGTCGACATCGGTTTTGGATCGTCACGCCGCACTGGTCCAGGCTGGTGAATTGAGGCCAGACGCCGATCAGGTCAGGGCGGTAAGTGCCCTTGCTAAAGTGCAGGCTGAACTCGAAGGCGCACCGGCACGTGGTATCACAATTTGGCGGTTCTTGGGACGCAAGCCCGAACCGGCACGGGGGCTATATATATGGGGCGGTGTTGGGCGCGGTAAATCCATGCTGATGGATCTGTTTTTCGACAGCGTGCAAATCCAGCGTAAGCGCCGCGCGCATTTCCATGAATTCATGATCGACATTCATGCGCGGCTAAAGGCTGAACGTGTGAAGGAAAAAGGCGACCCGATCCCTCCCATCGTCGCAGCACTGGCCGCCGAAGCGCGGTTGTTGTGCTTTGACGAAATGGTCGTAAACAATATGGCCGACGCAGCGATTATGTCGCGGCTCTTTTCCGGTCTGATTGCGGCTGGCGTTACCGTTGTGACCACGTCGAACCGTCACCCCGATGATCTGTATAAAGATGGCCTGAACCGGCAGTTGTTTTTGCCCTTCATCGATTTGGTGAAGGAAAATCTCGATATCATCGCGCTGGATGGCCCAACCGATTACCGACGCGATCGATTGGGGAGTGCCAAAACCTGGCTAACACCAAATGGACCCGATGCCACCGCAGGGCTGTCGGAAACCTTTTTCAAGATGACCGATTATCCGCCCGAAGACCGCGCGCATGTGCCAACCCTAGAAATGGACCTTGGCGGCGGAAGGATGTTGCATGTACCCAAGGCCCTGAAAGGTGTCGCGGTATTCTCGTTCAAACGCCTCTGTGCCGAAGCGCGCGGTGCTGCAGATTATCTTGCCATCGCCCGACGATTTCACACGGTCATCATGGTCGGCATTCCGGTTTTGGGACCTCATAATCGAAATGAAGCCGCGCGCTTTGTGACGTTGATCGATGCGTTCTACGAGTATCGCGTGAAGTTTCTGGCGAGCGCAGACGCGGAGCCCGACCATCTATACCCGCAAGGTGACGGTCGGTTTGAATTCGACCGCACTGTATCCCGCCTGATGGAAATGCAGTCGGAGGATTATCTGGCGGAAGGGCATGGCCCGCGTTAGCATAGCCCATAAGGGAGAGAGATGATGCGACGGAAGACTATATTTTTTGCTGGCTTGTTGGCCCTAACGACGACTGCAAACGCGCAAGCACAACGTACGCAGCAAGCCGCCGAACGCGATCTTTTCGCGAAGATTGTTGAAATTCCCACTGTTGATGGACAGCCTGCGGAGTTTAAAAAGCTAACAACCCTGTTATCAGCCGAATTCCGCAAAGCAGGTATCACAAACGTCATCGTCAAGGATCACGACAATACCCAGACATTGATTGCACGCTGGCCCGCAGCCAAGCCATCAGGCAAAAAGCCCATTTTGCTGATGGCGCACATGGATGTCGTTGCAGCCAAGGCTAGTGATTGGAAATATCCGCCGTTTCAGTTCCGCGAAGAAGGTGGCTATTATCTGGGACGCGGGTCGAATGACAATAAGGCTTCGTTAACCGGCATTGTGCTAGCTCTGCAATCTTTGCGCGCCGAAAAATTTGAACCGACGCGCGACATCATCGTCCTGTTTACAGGTGATGAAGAAACCACAGGCAATGGCGCGCGGCGGGCGGCAAGTGAATGGCGCGCCCTGATTGACGCCGAATATGCATTAAATGGCGATGCAGGTGGCGGGACGGTATTCCCTGACGGGCGGGTCGAAGGCTTTTGTATACAGATTGCGGAAAAAACCTACGCGGATTTCCGTCTGACGGCGGTCAATCGCGGTGGGCACAGCAGTGCGCCACGGCCCGACAACGCGATCTATGCGCTCGCTTATGCCTTGACTGCGGTTGAACGGCACCGCTTCCCCGCGATGATCAACGACGCCACGCGTGCCAGTTACGAAATGCTCGCAATGGGTGACAGCCGCCAATATGGTGAACTGGTCCGCCGATTTCTGGCCGACCCGCAGGACCGCGAAACCGCAGACCTTTTGGAAACGATGGACCCCGGCAGCACGCGCACCCGCTGCGTCGCGACCATGCTGTCGGGCGAGCATGCGCCAAATGCCTTGCCGCAAAAGGCCGAAGCCAATGTGAACTGCCGCATTTTTCCCAGTGTGAAGATCGAAGAAGTCCGGCAGCAATTGCAGGCGCTATCGGGACCAGATGTGACGGTTTCCGCTGTGGAAGGGTCGCAGACACCCGAAACTGCACCATCGCCCATGCGCGACGACATACTGCAGGCCTATAGGGCGGCAGTCGCCACAAGATTCCCCAATGCGCCCGTTCTGCCGTTCCAGTCCGCTGGTGCAACGGATGGCGCATTTTTGCGCGCCGCCGGCATCCCTGTTTATGGCTTCGGCGGCCTTTGGGGCATAGTTGGTCAACGGGAAGGCGCCCATGGTTTAGACGAACGCGTCTGGGCCGAAGGTTTCCACGGTCAGGTGCCTATCTGGATGGAGATGTTGCGGCGGGTAGCGGGCACCTGACCGCTGCGCCTCCACTCTCTAAAGCTATTGCGAACTATTATCACAAAAACCTTTATTTTGAACCTTTATTGGGTTGTTATCCACGGCGATTCGGCGTAACGCCGCGATAATTCCGCTATACAGCCCTAAGGCAAGGACAGTTTTTCATGGCTCGCAAGAAAATTGCACTCATCGGCGCCGGTAACATCGGCGGCACTCTCGCCCATCTCGCAGCATTAAAGGGGCTGGGCGACATCGTTTTGTTCGACGTTGTTGAAGGCATTCCCCAAGGCAAGGCGCTTGACCTGTCGCAATGCGGCCCGGTTGAAGGTTTTGACGCCACAATCACGGGCACCAATGATTATGCCGATATCGCAGGCGCAGATGTCATCATCGTCACCGCTGGTGTTGCACGCAAGCCCGGCATGAGCCGAGATGATTTGCTTGGTATCAACCTGAAAGTGATGAAGGCCGTCGGCGAAGGCATTGCGGCCAACGCGCCAAAGGCATTTGTCATCTGCATCACCAACCCACTCGATGCGATGGTTTGGGCATTGCGCGAATTTTCGGGCCTTCCGCATAACATGGTGGTTGGAATGGCGGGCGTGCTGGACTCGGCGCGCTTCAGCCATTTCCTCGCTGATGAATTCAATGTGTCTGTCAAGGACGTAACCAGCTTTGTGCTCGGTGGTCATGGCGACACAATGGTGCCTGTCATTCAATATTCAACCGTCTCCGGCATTCCGGTGCCGGACTTGATCGCAATGGGCATGTCTACGCAGGAGCGTATTGACGCAATTGTCCAGCGCACGCGCAGCGGCGGTGGCGAAATCGTCGCCTTGCTTAAGACTGGTTCAGCCTATTACGCGCCCGCTACCAGCGGCATCGCAATGGCAGAGGCATATCTCTACGATCAAAAACGCGTCCTTCCTGCGGCTGTCCATTTGACTGGCCAATATGGGGTCGACAATCTCTATGTAGGCGTTCCGGTGATGATCGGTGCTGGTGGCGTTGAGAAGGTTGTCGAGATTGCTCTGGATGACGAAGCCAAATCCAACCTCGCCGTGAGCGTGGATGCTGTTAAAGAATTGCTGGTGGCGTGTAAGGCGATTGATGGGACTCTTCCGTGAGACGATTTCGCTTTTTTCTCCTGCCATTGTTGATAGGCATGGCGGGATCCGCGCACTCGGCGCTTCGGCCCGCTAGTACCGATGATATTGTCAATGCAACGATGGCTTGTGTGGCAATATCAGAGAAACTACCGACCGACGCAGCCGTAGCTAAGGCTCTTGGTTGGAATCCAGCCACCGCTTCAAACAAAGATGGTCAGCCCATTGATATGGGCATGACTATATTAAGCCATAGTAATAATCGCAGTTTGCTTATGGTACTTGACGGCAACTGCTCGGTAACAGCCGGTTTGGAAAAGGTAGCCGATTTTGCAACTACTCTTATGCATCTCCGCAGGCAGATCGTCCCTGATAAAGAAGTACCCCAAGACGGGGGCGTGGTGATGATCAAAGGACAACAGATTTATTTGATCCGACCTACCGGGTCGCGGAAATCGCCAACCATCGCAATTACAACTATGTTGAGAAGACAGGCATCCCAATGAGCATCCTAGTTAACAAAAACACCAAGATCATCACGCAGGGCATGACCGGCGCGACGGGTACATTCCATACCGAACAAGCGCTGGCTTATGGCTCGCAAATGGTTGGTGGTGTTACCCCCGGCAAGGGCGGAACGACGCATATCGGCTTGCCGATGTTCGACACGGTGCTGGAGGCGAAAGAAGCCACAGGCGCAGATGCATCGGTCGTATATGTACCGCCTCCCTTTGCAGCAGACTCGATTCTTGAAGCCATTGATGCCGAAATTCCTTTGATCGTCTGTATCACTGAAGGCATTCCGGTGCTTGATATGGTCAAGGTAAAGCGTGCGCTTTCTGGCTCAAAATCGCGTCTGATTGGTCCAAACTGCCCCGGCGTTTTGACACCGAACGAATGCAAGATCGGCATCATGCCCGGCAGCATTTTCTCGGCAGGGTCGGTCGGCGTTGTGTCGCGGTCTGGCACGCTGACTTACGAAGCGGTGTTCCAGACAACAGCCGAGGGTCTTGGCCAAACCACTGCGGTGGGCATTGGCGGCGATCCAGTTAACGGCACCAACTTCATCGATTGCCTTGAGCTGTTCCTCGCGGATGATGCCACCAAGTCGATCATCATGATCGGCGAGATTGGCGGCAGCGCAGAAGAAGAAGCCGCACAGTTCCTGATCGACGAAGCCAAAAAGGGTCGCAAAAAGCCAATGGCTGGTTTTATCACCGGACGCACAGCACCTCCGGGTCGCCGTATGGGCCATGCTGGCGCCATCGTATCGGGCGGCAAGGGCGACGCCGAAAGCAAGATTGCAGCGATGGAAGCCGCGGGCATCCGCGTGTCGCCATCGCCATCCTTGCTCGGCAAGACATTGGTCGAGGTTTTAAAGGGTTAAATTTAACTCTCCCCGCTTGCGGGGAGAAAGAAACCGGTGCGTAAGCATCGAGTGACGGAGGGGCCTTCCGTCTGACGCTGGGTTAGAGCGGCGCACCCCCTCCACCATCCTTTGGATGGTTCCCCTCCCCGCTCGCGGGGAGGAATTGGAGAAGTTGGATGGGCGTAGAAAACCAGGATTTCGAATTAGAGTGCGGACCGAGTTGGGAACGTGCCAACTGGCCGTTGTCGGCAACAGACGACTTGACTGCATCGCTTGACCCCACGCAAATGGCGCTCGAGGTGAAGGCTGCGGCAAAGGCCGCTGGCAATCCAATGGCCGAGTCCGATGCGGTTGCAGCAGCAAGCGATTCGATCCGCGCGATGATGCTGGTGCGCACATACCGTGTGCGCGGGCATCTGGCCGCCAATCTTGATCCGCTTGGCCTGTCGAAGCAGGATATCCCTGCGGACCTGACGCCAGAATATCACGGTTTTTCGGGAGCCGACCTCGACAAGCGCGTCTATGTCGGCGGCACGCTTGGTCTGGAATGGACCACGGTACGCGAGCTCGTAGATACGCTGCGCGCCAATTATTGCGGGCCGGTCGGTCTTGAATATATGCATATTTCCGACGTCGAAGAGCGCCGGTTTCTGCAAGAACGGATGGAAGGTAAGGACGCCGCCATTCAGTTCACGCCTGAGGGTAAGAAGGCCATTCTCGCCAAGGTTATCGAAGCCGAGCAATATGAGAAATTCCTTGGCCGCAAATATGTAGGCACAAAGCGTTTCGGCCTTGATGGCGGCGAATCGATGATTCCGGCACTAGAGGCTGTTATCAAATATGGCGGCCAGCTTGGCGTGCGCGAAATCGTCTATGGGATGCCCCATCGCGGCCGCTTGAACGTGCTCGCCAACGTGATGGCCAAGCCCTATCGCATCATCTTCCACGAATTTTCAGGCGGTAGCGCCAACCCCGATGATGTCGGTGGTTCAGGCGATGTAAAATACCATCTTGGCACCAGCACCGACCGCGAATTTGACGGTATCAAGGTGCATATGAGCCTTGTGCCGAACCCGTCGCACCTTGAGGCCGTAAACCCCGTCGTCTTGGGCAAAGTGCGCGCCAACCAGACGGCGCGCGACGACCTGGGCAAGCATGAGCAGGTATTGCCCGTGCTGCTACACGGTGATGCCGCCTTTGCTGGGCAGGGCATTGTGTGGGAGTGCCTAGGCTTCTCCGGCATTCGTGGGTATAATACCGGTGGTTGCTTGCACTTCATCGTTAACAACCAAGTCGGTTTTACCACCAGCCCGCAATATGCGCGGTCGTCGCCTTATCCTTCAGATGTTGCGAAGGGCGTTCAGGCGCCGATTTTCCACGTCAATGGCGATGATCCCGAAGCGGTGACCTTCGCGTGCAAAATTGCGATTGAATTCCGCCAGACATTCCACCGCGATATCGTCATCGACATGTGGTGCTACCGCCGCTTTGGCCATAATGAGGGCGATGAACCCGGCTTTACGCAACCATTGATGTACAAAGTCATCAAGAACCATCCGGCCGTAAGCACTCTTTACGCACAACGTCTTCAAGCTGAAGGTGTAATCGACGCCAATTGGTCAAATGAACACGCGATGCGTTTTGTCCAGGCGCTTGAGCAGGAATTTGCCAGCGCCGCAGATTATAAGGCGAACGCCGCCGACTGGTTTGGTGGCCGCTGGTCAGGCCTATCGAAGCCCGCTGACCCGGAAACGGCTCGGCGCAATGTATCTACGGGTATCACGCGCAAATTATTCGACAGCCTTGGTCGTACGCTGACGACTGTACCCGAAGGCCATAACATCCATCCAACATTAAGCCGCGTTCTTGATGCCAAGAAAACAATGTTCTCCTCTGGCGAAAATTTCGATTGGGCAACCGGCGAAGCGCTTGCTTTTGGTTCGCTGCTTTCCGAAGGCTATGGCGTGCGTTTGTCGGGTCAGGATTCCGGTCGCGGCACATTTAGCCAGCGGCACGGTGTCTGGGTAGACCAGACCACTGAAGAAAAATATGTGCCGCTTTCAACGCTACCGCATGGACGGTTTGAAATCCTCGATAGCCCATTGTCTGAATTCGGCGTGTTGGGCTTTGAATATGGCTATGCCGGTGCCGAACCAAAAACATTGGTCCTCTGGGAAGCGCAATTTGGTGATTTCGTGAATGGCGCGCAAACGATGATAGACCAGTTCATTGCGTCGGGTGAAGCCAAATGGCTCCGCGCTAATGGCCTCGTGATGCTATTGCCGCATGGCTATGAAGGTCAAGGGCCAGAGCATAGCTCGGCACGCTTAGAACGCTTCCTGCAATTATGCGCGGAGGATAACATACAGGTCGCCAATTGCACCACGCCAGCCAACTATTTCCACTTGCTGCGCCGGCAAATGGCGCGGCCATTCCGCAAACCGCTTATTGTCATGACGCCAAAGTCGCTTTTGCGTCATAAACTCGCGGTTTCAAAGGCAGAGGATTTCCAAGGCGAAAGCCATTTCATGCGGATCCTGTCAGATACCAATGCGCCAGCCGATAAGGACGTGAAGCGGCTAATTTTATGCTCTGGAAAAGTCGCCTATGACCTGATGGAAGCCCGCGACGCATCAGGCGACAAAAATACCAGCATTGTGCGTATTGAGCAGCTGTACCCGTTCCCGTCGGAACCGTTGATTGTGCGTCTGAAGCGTATGACCAATTTGGAAGAGTTGGTCTGGGCACAGGAAGAGCCGCGCAATGCCGGAAGCTGGTCATTCGTCGATCCTTATCTGGAAGAATGCCTTGCCGAAGCCAATGTTGGCCCCACCCGCGCACGTTACGCCGGACGCAGGGCCGCTGCCGCAACTGCGACAGGCCTGGCGAAGCGCCATCAGGCCGAACAAGCTGCCTTGGTCGCTGAAGCGTTAGGCCATAATGTCCGCAAAGAAATCCGCCGGCAACGTTCAGGTGGCAAAAAACCAATCACCCCTCCATCCACGTGAGGATTAGATTATGAGCACTGAAGTTAAAGTCCCTGTATTGGGCGAGTCCATCACTGAAGCCACGCTTGGTCAATGGTTGAAGAAACCCGGTGAAGCGGTCGCTATCGACGAACCGATTGCTAGCCTTGAAACTGACAAGGTTGCGGTCGAAGTGCCGTCGCCTGTTGCAGGCATCATGGGTGCCTATGCCGTCGAAGAGGGTGCGACCGTCAATGTCGGCGCTGTCATCGGATCCATCGAGGCTGGAACCACTGCAGCCGCGCCTGCAAGGGCCGCAGCGTCAGTCGCGCCAGCGGTTACAACCACCGCTGCGCCTGCTGCCGAAGTGGAGAACAGCGACCTACCGCTTTCACCCGCCGTACGCCGCCTTGTGTTGGAACTGGGTATTGACCCAAGCAAGATCAGAGGCACTGGCAAGGACGGTCGCCTAACGAAGGAAGATGTTTTGGCCGCGGCCAAGGGCGCACCCGCTCCATCTGCCGATACCACCGTTAGCGCTGCGCCAACAACGCAAGCAACAGGCGCGCGTTTGGAAGAACGCGTAAAAATGACCCGTCTGCGTCAGACGATCGCCAAGCGCCTGAAGTCCGCACAAGACACAGCCGCATTGCTGACAACGTTCAACGATGTCGATATGTCAGCGGTGATCAAAGCGCGCGCGACCTACAAGGATCTGTTTGAAAAGAAGCATGGTGTCCGCTTGGGCTTCATGGGCTTCTTCACCAAGGCCGTGGCTTTGGCTGCACGCGATGTGCCGTCCGTGAACGCGAAGATTGAAGGCGACGAAATCGTCTATCACAATTATCTCGATGTATCGGTTGCAGTCAGCGCACCCAACGGCCTTGTGGTCCCGGTCGTCCGCAATGCCGATGCAATGAGCTTTGCGCAAATTGAGAAGGCCATTGGCGACTTTGGTGCAAAGGCGAAGGCCGGCACGTTGACAATGGAAGATATGTCCGGCGGCACCTTCACCATTTCCAATGGCGGTGTGTTTGGCAGCCTGATGTCGACGCCGATCATAAATCCCCCGCAATCGGCAGTGCTTGGCCTACACCGTATTGAAGATCGCGCGGTCGTCTGTGATGGACAGGTGGTGGTGCGCCCGATGATGTATTTGGCGTTAAGCTATGATCATCGCCTCATAGACGGCCGTGAAGCTGTTACCTTCCTGAAGATCGTCAAAGAGGCGATTGAAGACCCGACACGGTTGTTGATCGACCTTTAAGGAGCCTGAGCCATGGCAGAACATGATTACGACCTGATCGTTATTGGCGCAGGTCCAGGCGGATATGTCGCCGCAATCCGCGCAGCACAATTGGGGCTGAAAACGGCCTGCGTCGAAAGTCGCGAAACCTTGGGCGGCACATGCCTGAACGTTGGCTGCATTCCATCCAAGGCGTTGCTGCACGCGTCCGAAATTTTTCATGAAGCGCAATCGGGTTCGCTGGCGAAATTCGGCATCGATTTTTCGGGTGTTTCGCTCAATCTCGACCAAATGCATGCCGAAAAGGCAAAAGCCGTTGGTGAGCTGACAGGTGGAATCGAGTTTCTGTTTAAGAAAAACAAGGTCGATTGGTTGAGGGGTCATGCGGCGTTTACCTCCGCCAACAGTTTGGATGTTGCTGGTAAAAGCTACACCGCAAAGAATATCATGATCGCAACAGGGTCGTCGGTTACGCCATTGCCTGGCGTCGAGATTGACCAGAAGCTTATAGTCGATTCCACCGGCGCGCTTGCCTTGCCAAAAGTGCCAAAGCATTTGGTGGTGATTGGCGGCGGGGTTATTGGCCTTGAGCTTGGTAGTGTGTGGCTACGCCTTGGCGCGCAAGTTACCGTTGTGGAATATCTTGACCAAATTCTGCCCGGCATGGACGGCGAAGTTCGCAAAGAAGCGGCCAAGATTTTCAAGAAACAGGGCTTTAACATCCGTACGGGTACAAAGGTGACTGGCGCGACCGTTAAGGGCAACACGGCCACGCTGACCGTTGAACCCGCTGCGGGCGGCGCTAGTGAAACGATCGAGGCAGATTGCGTCCTTGTCGCCATTGGCCGCCGTGCGAATACCGACGGCCTCGCGCTGGAAAAGGCAGGGCTCACTGTCAACGCGCGTGGACAAATTGAGATCGGCCATGATTTCCAGACCAGCGTTCCCGGCATCTATGCGGTGGGCGACGTCTGCCCTGGGCCGATGCTGGCGCATAAGGCAGAGGATGAAGGTATTGCAGCCGCAGAATTTGTCGCTGGCCTGACCGGAATCGTTAATCATGACGTTATTCCGGGTGTGGTCTATACCTATCCTGAAATCGCGAGCGTTGGCTTGACCGAAGAAGAAGCCAAAGAAAAAGCGGCTGTGTCGGGCGGCGAAATCAAGGTCGGCAAATTCCCCATGATGGCGAATAGCCGGGCAAAGACCAACCGCGACACCGACGGTTTTGTGAAGGTCATCGCCGATGCTAAAACCGACCGTGTTTTGGGCGTCCATATCATTGCGTCGATTGCAGGAGCCATGATTGCCGAAGCGTGCACTGCGATGGAATTTGGCGCAACATCGGAAGATATTGCTTATACCTGCCACGCGCACCCGACCCATGCCGAAGCATTGAAGGAAGCGGCCATGGCCGTAACCGGTAAGCCGATCCATATGTAATGGTCACGCAAGCGGTCCGGATTGCCCCAGCCGCGATTTCATGGCTGGACCTATTTGGCATCGCTGTTTTTGCCATACGCACAATGGACATTTAAAAGGGCTGGGCGACCCCAGCCTATCGCGGATAGCTAGCGCACACGGCTTGCGAATAGCCGGTTAAGATTGACGATTTTAGGCTTGTCCCATTGGACAATATACGGGTGCCGTGGGTTCTTCGCCATGAAGTCCTGATGGTAGCTTTCCGCAGGAAAGAAGCTGAAGGGCTCAATCTTCGTCACAATCGGCTTCTTCCAATACGCCGCTTTATCCAATTGCGAGATATAGGCGTTTGCCGCATTTCGCTGTGCGGCATTGGCAGGGAAAATGGCTGTGCGATATTGCGCGCCTCGGTCCGGCCCTTGGCGATTCAACTGCGTCGGGTCATGCGCCACCGAAAAGAATATGTGCAGCAAATCAACATAGCTGACTAACGCTGGATTATAATTGATACGCACTGACTCGGCATGCTTCGTCCGCCCTGAGCTGACGAGGTCGTAATTGGCCTTCGCTTTGGTGTCGCCTGAATAGCCGGACTCGACGCGGGTGACGCCTTTCACGCGTTCGAAAACCGCCTCGACACCCCAAAAGCAGCCACCGGCAAATATAGCGACCTGTTGTGTTTTAGGTTCGACAATGCGAGCGGCGGGCGCAGCTATGCGAAGACCCTCAGTGGCATGCGCGCTGGCAATTGGGCCTTCAACGTCGGATCCACATGCCGTGACAAGACCAAGGAGCAGCGTCACATTCAATGTGCGAATGATACATTTATTGGCGCTGTGCCGACTTTTCATAATACGCCGCTGGTAATGGAGTGCGAAACTTCAACCGTTTTATGGCTTGCAAGGGCAGGCTTGACCAACGTCAACCCGGCCACACCAAGGGCAATTCCGTCCAAGAGGCTCAAGAAAAGGTCCGACCGCAGAAAGTTGAAAATGCCGTCCATCTCTTAGCTCTCTTTTCCGGGGTCCAATTAAAAATGTTGAGCAGATACGCGCCAGAGCTCCGAAAGATTTCAAGCATGCACAGGATTAAGCAAGGCTTAACGTGCTTAACCTCCCCCCAAATATGTTGCTTAGGTCAGCGCCGCACAAGCCGCTTGAATACGCAGGCACGCTTCCTTCAAAATGTCCGCTGATGTTGCATAAGAAATCCGGAAACCGGGTGACAAACCAAAGGCCCCACCATGCACCGCCGCAACGCGATATTCGTCGAGGAAATAATCGATGAGATCTGCATCGGTTTGAATGATTTTACCTTTGGGCGTTTTCTTACCCATCACGCCAGTGGCATCTGGATAAACGTAGAAGGCACCTTCGGGGGTAGGGCAGCTGAGCCCTGGTGCATCGTTTAACATCGCCACCACAAGGTCTCTACGCTCCCGGAAGGCCTTGTTACGTTCGCGCAAGAAATCTTGCGGGCCTTTCAATGCCGCCAACACAGCATATTGGCTGATCGAGCAAGGGTTGCTCGTCGACTGCGATTGCAAATCGGCCATGGCCTTAATGAGCCAAGCCGGACCGCCCGCATAGCCAATCCGCCAACCCGTCATCGCATAGGATTTAGACGCGCCGTTCATGGTCAGCGTGCGGTCGTACAAGGCTGGACAGACTTGAAGCATCGTCGCAAACGGCTTGGGCGCGTACCAGATATGTTCATACATATCGTCCGACAGCAGCATCACATGTGGATGCTTCAATAGCACCTCGCCCAACGCTTTGAGTTCCTCCGCATCATAAGCCGCACCGGTCGGGTTTGATGGCGAATTCAAGATGAGCCAGCGTGTTTTTGGCGTGATGGCGGCATTAAGCTGATCGGGGGTGATTTTATAATTTTGCGCCGCAGTAGCCATGATGATGACTGGCGTGCCGCCTGCAAATTGCACAATGTCAGGATAACTTACCCAATATGGCGCAGGGATGATAACCTCATCACCGACGTCAATGGTGGCGACAAGCGCGTTGAACAGGGTGTGCTTGCCACCTGAGTTTACGGTAATTTGCTTCGGCGAATAATCGATATTGTTATCGCGCTTGAACTTGGCGATGATTGCCTGCTTGAGGGGCGCAATGCCGTCAACGGCAGTATATTTCGTCATCCCATCGCGGATCGCCTGAATGGCGGCGTCCTTAACGAAGTCTGGTGTGTCAAAATCCGGCTCTCCGGCGGACAGGCCGATGACATCAATGCCTTGCGATTTCAGGTCAATTACGCGGCCCGACATGGCAAGCGTCGCAGAGGGAGCAATCCGCCCGAGGGCAGCCGACAGATGGTCAATCATCATCATACTTTCGCGGAGTTATTGAACTGAAATTGCGTGTCTGCCCCTAATGGCTCATCAAAAATTACGCAACCCTGTTGGCCCTTATCAATCCCCGCAGGCTGTTGCCGATCCAAAATCCATCCGACAGGTCCTCTATCCTTAGGTCGGCTTCTTTCGCTTTGCCCGCCTCAATCAGTTCACGCCGCAATATGGAGGGCAGCAACCCAGTTTTCAGTCGCGGGGTCAAAAATTTGCCATCGCACTCCACAAACAAAGCGGTAATGCTGCCCTCGGTAAGCAAACCGTCGCGGCCGACAAACACCACTTCATCGCAATCTGGCCGCGCCCTGCGCGCGTCGTCGTAAAAGGCGCGGTTAGAAATTTTATGCCGCAAGCGGAAATCACCTGCGTCAACGGGCAACGACACGACGCCAACGCGCCACTCGGCTACATCTTCCAGCGGCCAAATTTCAATTGCTTGCGTGCCATGCCGCGATACCATCAGGCGGATTTTGGAGAGACGCTTGAGGTTGCAAATACTTTCCTGCAAGCGGTTGTGTAATTGGTGCCGATCAAATTCGAAGCCAAAGTACGCCGCGCTCGATTTCATCCGCTCAAAATGTTTGTCCAACCGCAAGATGCCAGTCGCGGGCTCGAACCGCATCGTTTCGATAAGGTCGAAACCCGGATTTTTCAGTTTCGAGAAATCCCCTTTGGCCAAACATTCGGCCCATTCATCTCCCTCAACGGAATCAGCCACTACGCCAGATCCTAATCCAAGCGAGAGGGACTTTGTTTCTTCACACAGCGTAAATGTCCGAATAGCAACGTTGAACGCGGCGTCGCCATTGTCATCTATCCGGCCGATGGAGCCACAATAAATACCACGTGATATAGCTTCGACCTCATCCACCACTTGCATGGCACGGATTTTCGGTGCGCCGGTAATGGAGCCACTGGGAAACAACGCCTGTATGACATCAATGGCATCATGCCCATCGGCCAGCACGCCCGCTACCGTAGAAGTCATCTGGTGCACCGTTGGATAGCTTTCAATATGGAAAAGTTCGGGCACCTTGACGCTGCCCGCCACGCAGACGCGCGATAAGTCATTACGCAACAGATCAACTATCATCAGGTTTTCGGCCCGTTGCTTTGGGTCCATACGCACATGCTCGGCGGCCTGTGCATCCGCCACCGGATCGGTCTGACGCTGCGCCGTCCCCTTCATGGGCTTGGTCGTTATCCTTTGGTCTTTCAACGCAAAAAACAGCTCAGGCGAAAAAGACAGATAATGGGTTTGCCCAGTCCAGATCACTCCACCATAGCCAGCGCGGGCCCGGGCCCGCAACGCGGCGTATAATGCGAGCGGATCGCCGGCATAATCCGCTGTCAGCGGGAATGTCAGATTGGCCTGATAGATATCCCCAGCACAGATATATTCCTGCACTGTCGCAAAGGCCCGACTATAGTCCTCGCGCGATATACTTGGACGCAGTTCAGACAACCACGTGCCAGCGGGATCGGGTAACAGTGATGTCACAGAATCTGCATCTATAGTACTGAAATTATGAAATAATCCAAACCATGCCAGCAATCCAGATGGCGCAGGCGTCAGGTTGGGCAAGAAATGTGCGCCAGCCTCATAGCCGAAAAATCCCGCAGCATGCAGGCCATCGCGCTGCGCTTGTCGAAGCGATTCCAGCAGCGAACGTAGCCCGTCACGGTCATGAGCGGTCAGGACTTTTACCGGATTTGTATACAGCCGTGCAGGCGATGCATCTTGCGTCCGCGCATCATCGAGCAGAACGAAAGGTCCCTCTTTAGGGATCATATGCTGGTGGCGGCTGGAGCGGGTGAGGGGAATCGAACCCCCGTATTCAGCTTGGGAAGCTGCTGCTCTACCATTGAGCTACACCCGCGCGACATACCGCATTTTATCCTGCTAGATAGGATTTTGCCAATGCCCAAAATCCTAGCCTTTCAAGCGGTCAGCATGCCAAGTAAGATGCTCGCCCATGAAGGTCGAGATGAAATAATAGCTATGGTCATATCCTGGCTGCATGCGGATGGTCGCTGGCTGACCTACCGCGGCGCACTGCTCGGTCAACAAATGTGTTTTAAGCTGCGCCTCTAAGAAATTGTCGTCACCGCCTTGGTCAACCAAAAGGTCAGGTAAGCGCGCACCATCAGCAATCAACGCAACGCTGTCATATGCGCGCCACTGGGCCCGATCTTGCCCAATATAGCCACCTAGTGCTTTTTCACCCCATGGGCAGCTCAATGGCGACACAATGGGCGCAAACGCGGATGTGGAACGAAACCGTCCCGGGTTTCGCAGACTGATTGTCAACGCGCCATGCCCGCCCATCGAATGGCCCATAATCGCTTGTCGCTGCATATCGGCGGGAAAATGTGCCGCAATGATAGTTGGCAGTTCATTTTCGATATAATCTTGCATCCGGTAATGCTGGTCGAAAGGCGCTTGCGTCGCGTTGACGTAAAAGCCTGCGCCAAGACCGAAATCATAAGCGGCCTCCGCATCGTCAGGAACGCCCTCACCACGCGGGCTGGTGTCCGGGGCGATAAAGATCAATCCAAGTTCGGCACAGGCACGACGAAATTCGCCCTTCTCGGTCACATTGGCATGCGTACAGGTCAGACCCGACAAAAACCAGACGATCGGCAACAACGCACCATCTTCATGGGGCGGCACATAGACCGAAAAGGTCATGTCGGTGCCGGTAGCCGCCGATGCGTGGCGATACACACCTTGAACGCCGCCAAAAGCAACGTTGGTGGACACAGTTTCTATGGTCATGCTGACTCCAATATCGGGATAGATTTTATCAATGGTGGATGGCCCCAAAAGGTCAGTGCCCGAACAAGGTCATCGGGTGCAAGGCCAAGGGTCGCGCTGTTGCGTAGCGGGTGGCAATTGATAAGCTCCGCTGCCCTCAACGATTCATCCAAGACGAACCGCACGGCACCAGCGGTATCATTTATCGCAGCCAAAGCCGTGACGGAACCCGGCGTAATGCCCAGTAAGCGTTCCATGTCCTCCGCTTTGCCAAAACTGACACGGCCGCATCCAACCGCAGCGGGCAACGCCTTTAAGTCGACGCGCGCTTCTGCCGGAACAGTGACGAGATAATAGTCCCCCGCTTTGTCCTTCAGGAACAAGTTCTTTGTATGCGCTCCGGGAATGGCATCATTATGCGCGGCACTTTCGGCCACGGTAAACACCGCAGGATGTTCATGGACTTTATAGGCGACGCCGAGCGCAGCTAGGTCTGTATAAAGCTGCGCTTCGGCATCGGTCATAGCGTTAGTCTTATTAGTCCGTGACGCGGTGCAAGGCGCACAGCTTGTTGCCATCGGGATCGCGCAAATAGGCGAGGTACAGTTTCATGCCATTGCCTTCGCGAATGCCCGGCGCATCTTCAATCGCCACGCCGCCATTGTCGACGCCGGCCTGATGCCAGGCATTGGCTTGCTCCGGGGTCATAGCAAAACCGACCGTGGAGCCGTTACCATGCGTTGCCGGATTGCCGTCGATTGGCGGTGTGACAAGAAACAGCGATCCATTGTGCATATAGATCAAACGGCCCTTAGGGTCTTCGATCCCTGGCTTTCCGCCCATCGCAGCAAAGGTTGCGTCGTAAAATTTCTTTGAACGGGCAATGTCATTGCTGCCGACCATCATGTGACTAAACATATTCGTTTCTCCCTTTTATTAAAACACCACTACGCTGCGGATGCTTGTCCCCGCATGCATTAATTCGAACGCTTTGTTGATTTCTTCGAGGCCCATGACATGGGTGATCATCGGGTCAATCTCGATCTTGCCGGTCATGTACATATCGACAATCTTGGGTACATCGGTCCGGCCCTTGGCGCCGCCAAAAGCGGTACC
>NZ_CAMAYF010000022.1 GCF_945862485.1 Sphingorhabdus sp. EL138 | reverse complement strand
CTTTCCTACAAATAACCAGATAGGTTATCTGATTCGCGTCATGCAGGCTGCGGTCTAGAACGTGGGTCGGGATGATGGGAACGCTGGCGTGGAAACATGCTGGCACGGCCGGCGCGATAGGGTGTTTGCTTCTGCCTTTTAAAAGGGCCTGTTGCATCAAGCTCTGAACAGCGCACAAGAGGCTGGGTGTGGCGGACAACCGCCCCGTTCGTCATGGACGGCCTTGGGGGCTTTAGGAACCTTCATCCCAAGGAAGCAGCCCAGCCAAGATAAGGCGGCTCCTAGAATGAGACTGATGGAACAAACGAGCCTTAATCCCCCAACGCCATCAGCCGGAAGCAGCACCAGCGCTTCCGCGTCGGCCGTCCCCCTTTTTTCTATACGTACACACGCACGCCCGTTTTGTAGGAAATATTATTACGCGTGTTGGAAATTATGGGGTTGCTATTCACGCCGTCACCCTGACGCACCCACACCGTCCCCCTGAAACAAGTTCAGGGTGACGGGAGGCTGCGAGGATTTAAGGTGGGCCATTCATGTCGGGCGCATTCAAGGCACAGCTCAGGCAATTGCCCCACACAAACCAAAAGGGCCGGAGGTTCCCCTCCAGCCTTGGGTTTGCATAACAAATTGTGATCACGTAGCGCGATCGCCTGCTTCACCAACGGATTCAATGTCTTCGCCCACGCCCTTGACGGTGTTGCAGGCCGCTGCAAGCAAAGATGCGGATATCAGGATGATCGTTGCAATTTTGCGCATGATATTCTCCAAGATCATGGCCCAAAAATTAGGCCTAGACTGCTAACCCGCCGATCGCGCGTAAGTTCCGTTTTTTAGCGCGCGATTGACGGATCAGTTTCTTGGCGGTGTCGCATGAACAATATCAAATGATCAGAAACTGAACCGCGCCGTCACCCGAAAATCACGACCGGTCAACGGCACGAAATCCTTGGTAAAGGAGGCAGCGCGTCGGGCAGTTACGTCGAAGATATTGTTTGCCGACGCAATCAGCGCAACGTTGCGATCCCGCCCAAATGGCCGCCAGGTCGCCGAAGCATTGACCAAAGTGAAGCCATTAGTTTGCGATTCAAATGCCGCTGTCTTCGTCTGGTCGTCGCTAAATTCGACTTCGCCGCGCAGATCAAAACTCGCATTGGTCAACTCAATGCCGCCCAGCAGGCGCAATGGTGGGATGCGCGGGACATTGCCGCCACCGGACGAGATTTTGGCGCGGGTATAATCCGCTATGCCATCGACTGACAGGTTGGAACTGCCAAAGCTGGCGATGCGCTGTGACGCCTGAAATTCCAAGCCCCATACCTTTGCGTCATTTTGGAAATATTGAAAAACGGGCAAATCATCTACGATGTCGCCAGTCTCAGCCTCATAAATGAAATTGTCGAAGCGGTTGGTGTAGAGCGTCGCGCTGAACGCGGTCTCCGGCGTGTCGTAGCGCGCGTAGAGTTCGCCATTCCAAGCGCGCTCGCTTTTCAGATTGGGATCGCCAATTTCATAAGCCTGCGTTGCGATATGCGGTCCATTGGAGAATAGTTCCTCCACCGCTGGTGCGCGGCCTGTCCGCGAGATATTCGCCCCGATCTTCAGATCACCAATATGGTAGCCAAGGCCAAATGCGGCGGAGACATTATCAAATGAGCGCGAAAGGCCCAAAGTGTCGGCACGCAGTTCTGCATGGTCGAACCGGATAGCGACTTCGACGTCCAGATTGCCTTTTGTAAATTCCTGCAGGGTGAACAGACCAAATTGCCGCGAAATGTTGGGTGGAACGAGAGCTTCGGCGCCAATCGCTTCGAAATCGCGGGTCTGATATTGGACGCCGCTCGCCCCGCGCCATCCGCTCTGTTCATTCTGCACAAATTCGGCGCGGGCCTCAAAGCCCTGGCTGTTAAAGACGGTGCCGACCTCTTCGCCTTCAAATTCGGTATGGGTATAATCGGCATAGCCCGCGCGCAGGCGCAGTTTTTCGAAAAAGCCGTCGCCTAAATTGACTTCACCGCGCAGGTCAAAGCGATATTGCCGCAAGCCAATGGTGACGGGTGCCTCGCCTTCTTCGCCTTCTGCATGTTCTTCACCCGCATGCGCATGGGATGCGCCGGGGCGGGCGGGGATGCCATATTTAGTGTCATATATGCTGTACGAGACGCCAAGATTGCCATTATCGTCGATAAACGCAATGCCCCCACCAGCAGTCCAGCTTTTTACGGCACTGTTGGGAATGCGCCCGCGCTGTTCCGCCAGCTCGCGTGCTTCGTCTGCTTCCTCCAGATGGCCTTCGCTGGCTTCCTCGGCAGCCAAGTCGCGCATCTCCACACGCAAATCGGGGGACAGAACATAGCCACCGGTGCGCACATCGTCGCTGTCGCGGTAGCTGCCGTCGAGATGGACGATGACCCGGTCGGTGATCGGCATATCAATCGACGCGCCACCGGACCAGTCGCGCGCAGCACTGCCATATCCCGCCAAAGCGTCAATGTGGATGTCTTCATCTGGGATGGACCTTGGTATCCTTTTGTCGAGTGCATTGACCGCGCCGCCAACAGCCTGGCCGCCGAACAACAGGACGGCCGGTCCGCGCAGCACTTCAATCCGGTCGACCGTTAACGTGTCGATAGTCACCGCATGGTCCGCCGATGTGTTGGAGGCGTCGATATTGCCAATACCGTCGGTGAGAACAGCCACGCGATTCCCTTGATACCCACGCAGCACAGGCCGCGATGCACCAGGCGAGAAGCTGGTGGCCGAAACGCCAGGCAGGCTGGTCAAAATATCGCCCAATTGTGCGCGCGTTTTTTCCGCAAGCACTTCGCCCGAAATCGCGGATGTGCCGGAAAGAATGTCGAGCCGTTCGACATAAGGCGCGGTTACGACAATATCGTCGGTTCCATGAAAATCGTCACTCTGTGTTTTGGTTTCAGTTGAAGCGGTATTGCTCTGTTGCGCATAAGCGGGCGCGGCCAAAGTCAGCGATAATGCCGAAAGACTTGCGGATATCGTTAGGAGTGAAGTGGTTTTCATGAGGTAACGTCATCCATAAGAGCGAGAGGTATGCAATCTATTATCCGCAATGATATAATATAACAATACCTGAAATATATTTTGCGTTTATATCCGCTTTTGCCCCGCATATTGTCGCGTCCAAGGTTAGACCGTCTTGCGATTGCTTATGAACGCGCCTAGCTATCGGCGATATGAACATGCTTGGCTCGACACTTGATTTGATTGGCAACACGCCGCTCGTCCGCCTGAAAGGACCGAGCGAGGAAGCCGGATGCGATATTTTTGGCAAATGCGAATATGTGAACCCAGGTGCGTCGGTAAAGGATCGCGCCGCGCTTTACATCGTTCGGGATGCCGAACGGCTGGGCCTGCTGAAGCCCGGCGGAACAATCGTCGAGGGCACTGCAGGAAACACCGGTATTGGGCTTGCTTTAGTGTGCAATGCGCTTGGATATAAGACGATCATCGTGATGCCCGAAACGCAGAGCCAAGAGAAAAAGGACACGCTGCGCGCTTTGGGTGCGGAGCTCGTGCTTGTGCCCGCCGCAACTTATGCAAACCCGGGGCACTTCGTGCACACCTCGCGCCGGTTGGCCGAGGAGACTGAAAATGCGGTCTGGGCAAACCAGTTCGACAATATCGCCAACCGCCGTGCACATATCGAAACGACAGCGGAAGAAATCTGGACGCAGATGGATGGCAAGATTGATGGATTCATTTGCGCCGCTGGCACGGGCGGGACGATCGCGGGCGTTGGCCTTGGGCTAAAGGCAAAAGATGAGGGCGTCACCATCGCTTTGGCTGATCCGCATGGTGCGGCGCTTTATAATTATTATGCATGCGGCGAATTAAGCGCGGAAGGCAGCTCGGTCGCTGAAGGCATCGGGCAGGGGAGGGTCACCGCCAATCTCGACGGCGCGCCGATTGATACGCAATTCCGTATTTCCGATGAGGAGGGGCTTGTCTGGGTCCGGCGGCTTTTGGCGGAGGAGGGGCTTTGCCTTGGGCTGTCTTCAGGGATTAATGTGGCAGGGGCCATCGCGCTGGCCAAGCATCTGGGGCCGGGTAAGCGTATCGTGACGATATTGTGCGACACAGGCTTCCGTTATCTGTCCACCATTTATAACCCGGCGTGGATGCGCAGCAAAAACCTTCCGATAATGCCTTGGCAGCAAGATAGCTAAAAGCCAAATTAGGGGCTCAGGAGAACGCATATGGCCGAACAAAAGCAATCTGCAATTCAGCGTATTCAGGTAGGGCTGGTTGGGCTCGTCGTGGTGTTGTTGTTCGTAACATTGGCCAATATGGTCCTAGATCGGGTAAGCGACGGACCACAAACAGGCGGCATGCCTGACGCTGCGCCCCTGATAGCCGATAAGGATGCGACGCCTGACGAACCGCTGGCGGAGCTAGGCGTTACGCCCGTCGCCAAGGAGACGGACGCCGAAAGAGCCGCCAAGGACGCAGCGCAAACGTCGCGTTCATCCGCGCCCGCGCGGTAACATTTGCTTGGTGTTTCATAGATTGCCCCAATTCAGTGATAGAAAGTGGCTGCTTGTCGCTTTCATGGTGGCCCTCATGTTTTCACTATTGATCGCTGGCTTTGCCGCTATGCGTCCAGCAGATAGCCGGCCAAAGCTACCATTGGGTCTAATGACGACGCTGCCGCTGGTTTGGAGCGAAGGGGGTATTGAGGTGAATCTGGCGAAGGACGCCGGCCAGCATCCTACCTTTTCACGTCTGAGCGCGCATTATGACATTACGCCCATAGACGATCTCGAGGCTTGGGCGCCAAAGTCAAAGCAAATGCTATTGCTGGCGCAGCCGCGGGCCTTTGCGCCACGCGAACTGGTCCGCCTCGACAATTGGGTGCGGCAAGGTGGCCTTGTGTTGATCCTTGCGGACCCCGCTTTGCAATGGGGAAGTCTTTATCCCTTGGGCGACAAACGACGTCCGTTGTTTACATCGATGCTCTCGCCCTTGTTCGCATTTTGGGGGCTGGAGTTGGTCTTGCCGCTGGAAGATGAGGTTCCTGCGTCCATGCGCAAAATTGGCCTGTTCCATATCCGGACGGTAACAGCGGGGGAATGGCTGCCCAAAGAGAGCGCTGCCACGAACCGCTGCGCAATATTGGCGAAAGGCCTATTGGCGGATTGCCGAATTGGCAAAGGGCGCGCACTTCTAGTGGCTGATGCCGATTTTCTCGATGCCGCCTTTTGGGAGGGTCAAGGAATGCGGATCCTCACCGGCAAGGATGAATTTGCCAATATCGCCATGTTGCAAGCGCTTTTGTCGGCTCTGCACGACAATAAGGGGTTGGCCGGGGATTTTGTGGGAAAATGACGGACAAGGAGGGAAATGGCACCGATTTTGTCCGCAAAGCACGCCATTTTGACGGTTTGGGTGCGATAAAATTGCTTCCATCATGCAAGCTAAATTGGGAGCAGTGTACACGAAGTAGGGAAATTCTAACGTTTTCGCCAAAAAATATATAATTTTTCCATAAAATCCCTCTTTTCATCCATGAAATCCCTTGCTATGCATAGTGGTCAAGGGGTGGATTCCTGATTCTATCGGTCGTTACGGCGTCCGCATGGCGATGTGCTTCGCCATGATTAGAGATCTGCGCCCTTTTTTAAGGGGTGTGCGGTTAGTGTCAGCTTTGGTCGTCTATGCAGGTTCGGGGGTGTCGAATGTCGACGCCAAAGGCCGCACGACCATTCCTGCCGAACTGCGCGACAGTGTTCAGCAATCCAGCGGCAGCAACAGCGTATGTATATCGCGCCATTCCACCCTGCCGTGCCTGATTGGCTTTGGTGGCTCCGAACGCCTTAAACTGCGCGCCGATATCGAGGCGCAATGGCAAAGCGCTGTTAATCGCGGTACGGAATTTGACCGCGAAATCGCTGGTGTTTCAGCATCCTCCATTTTCGAAACTGCATTTGAAGCCAGCGGCCGCTTTGTGCTGTCGCCGATGCTCAAGCATTTCGGCCGCATTGACGATCGCGCTTTCTTTTTTGGCGCGACAACGCATTTCATGCTGTGGAACCCTGACGTCTTCCTGAAAGACGCACCTGCAGCCTTCAACCCCGTTAAGGACGAGCTGAATTATTGGCTGTCCCAGGCAAAGCGCGACAAATGAGCGCTCCAGCCCCCCATATTCCAGTCTTACTGGATGAAGTAATTCACACTCTCGCCATCACCCCTGGCGCTGAGATCGTGGATGGTACCTTCGGTGCAGGTGGATACAGCCAAGCGATACTGGCTGGCGGTGCGCGCGTTTACGCGTTCGACCGTGATCCCGATGCCCTGAAAGAAGGTGCAGACCTTGCAGGCCGCAGCGAAGGCGCCTTGCGTCTTTACGCGGCCTGTTTTTCTAACATGGACGATGTGTTGATGGCTGACGGCATTTCCTCGGTCGATGGCGTCGTATTGGATATCGGCGTTTCGTCGATGCAGCTTGATCGCGCAGAACGCGGTTTTTCTTTCCAAAAGGATGGTCCTTTGGACATGCGCATGGGTCAGGACGGCATGACGGCTGCGGACTTTGTCAACGAAGCCGAAGAAACAGACATTGCCGATATAATATACCGTTATGGCGAAGAGCATCGCTCACGCCGCATTGCGCGTTCGATTGTTGCCGCGCGGCCCATAGAAACCACCGCGCAATTGGCCGCGATTGTCCGAAAGGCCGTTGGTCATAAGCCTGGCGCGCCGAAAGATCCGGCTACCCGTGCCTTTCAAGCCATTCGTATTCATGTAAACCGCGAATTGGACGAGTTGACGGATGGCCTAGAGGCTGCCGAACGTATGTTGAAGCCGGGTGGTCGCTTGGCTGTTGTTACTTTTCACAGCCTTGAAGACCGTATCGTAAAGCAATTCTTGCGTCGCCGCAGCGGCGCCGAAGCGGCAAGTTCGCGCCATGTGCCATTGGTAGGCAGCGACGGTCCGTCACCCACTTTTGATAAGGCGGACAAGGCAATGAGGCCATCGGAGGCGGAATTGACCCGCAATCCACGGTCACGGTCGGCAACCTTACGTTCCGCAACCCGCACACACGCCCCTGCCTGGGCAACAGGAGGACTTGCAGCATGAGTCTCGCAATGAAAAGACTTCAGAACATTGGCTGGTTGGCCTTGGTTTTCATGGTTGCCATTCTGTTGTACCCATTGTCCCTGAATGTTGCAGCGACGCACAGCGATTTGGTTGCGGTCGATCGGGAGATTCTTGAAACGAAGCGCGAAATCAGCTTCCTGCAAGCTGAAATCCGGACCCGTGCTAGCCTTCAACAACTGGAGGAATGGAATGAGCTTTTGTACGGCTATCAGCCGCCATTGGCGCAGCAATTTGTCAATGGTGAAGCAGCACTTACAGAACTGACCGGAGATTTGCAAGAAACGAAACCTGTGATGATGGCTTCCGCAGATATTGACGTTGCGCCGAGCGCGAACCAAGCCCATCCTGCGCCCACCATTGAGGCTGTAGTTGAGGCTGTAGTGAAAAAGTCGACCGCGATTGCAGCAGCCGTTGCGACGCCGATTTTTGCTGATCCGGCAAAGCGCGCCGCGCCAAAGCCTGTCGCACCAAAGGTTGAGCAGACCCGTACCGAGCGACTGGCGCGTATGGACGACACGCTTTTGTCCGACGATCTGTTGCGGGACATTTCGGCTAAGTCCGCGAACGAACGCCGCCGGTAATGAATCCCCAACTGGCCCGCACAACCACTCGGAAAAGCGGCTTCAGCCCGCCACCATTTGCGGCGCACGGGTTTTGGCGCATGCTTATCTTGTTGCTGGCCTTTGGCATGTTTGTCGTGTTGTTGATTGGTCGCCTCGCTACCTTGGCATTGTTTGAGAGCACGCGGGCTTATGGTGCGACCAGCACTGAATATGTGCCAGAACGGGGCGACATTGTGGACCGCAACGGCATTCCTTTGGCGCGCAGCATCTATGGCTATGCGATCTGGGTAAAGCCTGAGGATATTCTGGGCGATCGTAAGCAATTGGCGAACCAATTGGCGGGTATCTTCCCCGACACACCAGCTTCAGAATTCTATGCCAAATTGACCGCAGACAAGCCCGGCTATCTCCGGAAGCGCGCGTTGCCAGAGCAAGTTCGGCAGGTACATAGCCTTGGCGAAATCGCCATCGAGTTCCCGCGTGAGGCCACCCGTCTATACCCGCAGCATGATATGGCCGCACATGTCCTCGGTTTTGTAAACCGTGACGGAAAGGGCGCGATGGGTATGGAGCGCGTCATGAATGACTATCTGCGCGATCCGTCAAAGCGTTCCGCGCCGTTGAATCTTGCATTGGATGTGCGCGTACAAGCTGCGTTAGAAAGCGAGCTTGCTTCAGGCATGGCAGCAACGTCCGCTAAAGGCGCGGCGGGTGTTATTCTTGATGTGCAAACAGGCGAAGTCATTGCCATGGCCACCTTGCCATCGTTCAACCCGAACCGGCCTTCCTTCGCCAACATTCCTGATGACGGGCAGCCCATCGTTGATGGTCGCTACCCAATTACGCGGCAGACCAACAATGTCACCAACCGCGTCTATGAACTTGGGTCCACCTTTAAGCCGTTGACGGTTGCTGCAGCGATGGACGCAGGCACTGTGCGCGACCTTTCGGTGCGCTATGATGCGACAAGGCCGCTTCAGGTTGGCAAGTTCAAAATTCGGGACTCGCATCCTTCGGAACGTTGGATGAACGCGCCAGAATCGTTGATCCACAGCTCGAACATTGTGACTGCGCAAATTGCCGATAATTTGGGTGCAGCTCGCATGGATGCCATGTTACGCACAATGCATTTCAATGCGCGCCCCGATATCGAGCTCGCGGAAAAAGCGATGCCACTATATCCCAAAACATGGGGCCGCCTTACAAATATGACCGTTGGCTATGGGCATGGCATTTCGGTCACGCCTTTGCATTTGGCGAGTGCTTATGCCGCGATGGTCAATGGCGGTATCTATCGCCCAGCAACAATGTTCAAAACGAAGCCCGGCACGAAAATCCCCGGCAAACGTGTGTTTAAGGCCGCAACCAGCGCGCGGATGCGTCAAATGATGCGTATGATTGTCGTTGACGGGACTGGTAAGAAAGCCGACGCCTTGGGCTATCGCGTGGGCGGCAAAACTGGTTCTGCTGAAAAGCCCGGCATTGGCGGATATAGCCGCAATCTGGTGGTTGCGACCTTTGCCGCTGCATTCCCGATGGACAACCCGCGTTATGTAGTCCTTGTTATGATGGACGAACCAAAGGGTACGGAGGCATCCAGCTTTCAGCGGACCGCAGGCTATACCGCTGCACCTGTCGTGCAGAAAACAGTGACACGCATTGGTCCGTTCGTGGGGATCATTCCGGATATGAAACGTGATGTTGATGTATCCGAGCTGATGCCTTTACTGTGGAAGGCGAAGGGAGAGCAATAGTGAAGCTCGGGCAATTGGTAAGCGGTGCCGATGCGGCATTTGCCGACAGCATAGTGACCGGCTTTGCCATCGACCATCGGAAGATTGCGCCTGGCACCGTTTTCGGTGCATTTCAGGGTGCTGCATTTAACGGCGAAGATTTTATCGATGATGCGATTGCCGCTGGTGCTGTCGCCGTTGTTGCCCGTCCCGAAGCCGTCGTGCGCGGGGCCGTGCATATTGCCGAAGCCAACCCGCGCCAAGCCTTTGCGCGCATTGCGGCAAAATTCTTCCGACCTTTTCCAGACCATGTTGCAGCCGTCACTGGAACCAATGGCAAAACATCAACTGCAGAACTTACACGGCAGCTTTGGCGGATGGCGGGGCATAATGCGGCGTCGATTGGTACTTTGGGTATAACCACGGCGTCGGATCAGGCCAAGACTGGACTAACGACGCCCGACATCGTGACCTTTCTTGCCAATATGTCGGGTTTAGCGCACGAAGGCGTCAGCCATGCGATATTCGAGGCGTCAAGCCACGGCCTGTCACAATATCGAAGCGAAGGCGTTCCGGTGTCGGTTGCAGCCTTTACCAATTTAAGTCGCGATCATCTTGATTATCACGGGACGATGGAAGCTTATTTTGAAGCCAAGATGCGTCTGTTTGACGAGGTCGTCGACGAAAGTGGTTGCGTCGTCATTTGGGCCGACGATGTCTGGTCCGACCAAGTCATTGCCCGCGCGCGCAAACGGGAAATCCGGCTGATTACCGTGGGTGAAAAGGGCAAGGGTATCCAATTATTGTCGCGCCAACCGACCCAGCTTGGCCAGACGCTTGAACTGCGTATTCAAGGCGATGTGCATAAGGTGAAACTGCCGCTGATCGGCGCATATCAGGCCGCGAACGCTTTGGTCGCGGCGGGCGTGGTGATGGCAAGTGGTGGAGAAATTGAAAGCCTGCTGTCGCATCTGGCGCGTTTGCAACCCGTACGTGGACGTTTGGAACGCGCGGTGATTACCAAAAGCGGCGCACCCGTCTACGTTGATTATGCGCATACACCCGACGGCCTGCGCGCCGCGATTGCGGCCTTGCGCCCCCATACCAAGGGTAAGCTCATCACCGTATTTGGTGCAGGCGGCGATCGCGACACCGGCAAGCGCCCCGAAATGGGCGCGGTGGCTGTGGCGGATTCCGACATTGTGATCGTCACCGACGACAACCCAAGAAGCGAAGATCCGTCGCTTATCCGCGCCGATGTGATGGCGGGTGCGAAGGGCGCGCATGAAATTGGCGATAGGCGTTACGCGATTGCCTTTGCCATTGAGCATGCTGAGCCGGACGACATCGTTCTGATCGCGGGCAAAGGCCATGAACAGGGACAAATTATTATGGGCCGGGTTCTGCCCTTTGACGATGTCGAAGTTGCACGGGAATGTGCGGCATGACGCCATTGTGGACCTTTGAGGAATTGCTCGCCGCCACCGGCGGCACCGCGTCGGGGCATTTTGATGTAACTGGCGTCGCCTTTGACTCGCGTGAAATCGGCAAGGCCGATTTGTTTTTGGCTTTAAAGGGCGCGGAAACGGACGGGCATTTGTTCGTCGACAAGGCATTTGCCAACGGCGCGGTCGGCGCAATTGTATCGCAACCTGTGTCGCACCCACATATACTTGTTGCCGATACGATGCAGGCATTAGAGGCATTGGGCCATGCGTCCCGCGCGCGGACCAAGGCAAAGATTATTGGCGTAACGGGATCTGCAGGTAAAACCGGCACCAAGGAGGCCCTGTTTGCCGCGTTGGACCGTTGTTCACGCGGCCGTGCGCATCGTTCGGTGAAAAGCTACAACAACCATGTCGGCGTGCCCTTAAGCCTAGCGCGGATGCCCGCAGATTGCGATTTTGGCGTCTTCGAAATGGGTATGAACCATGCAGGCGAAATGCGCGCCTTGAGCCATATTGTCAGGCCCCAAGTCGCTATCATCACGACAATCGCCCCTGCGCATATTGAATTTTTCAAAGATGAAAGCGGTATTGCCGATGCCAAGGCCGAGATATTTGAAGGCTTGGTAGAAGGCGGCACGGCGATCTTACCCGCAGACAATGTGCATTATCCGCGTCTGCGCGCGGCAGCAGAGCGGTACACTAACAAGATATTGTCCTTTGGCTTCAGCAAAGACGCCGATGTCCGTGTTATCGACCATCTCAATACGCCCCATAATGGGACGCTGATCAACGCAAAAGTGTGCGACGCGATGCTGTCCTTTACTTTGTCACAACCCGGTCAGCATTGGATTGCGAACAGTATGGCCGTGTTGGCCGCTGTCTTGGCATCTGGCGGTGATTTGGCTTCTGCGGGTCTTGCTATGGCCGAAATGGTTGGCCTATCCGGACGGGGCGCCCGGTATGATGTGGCGATTGCGGGCGGCAGCGTGCATGTGATCGATGAAAGTTACAACGCCAACCCAGCATCCATGGCCGCGACGATTGGCCAGTTGGGACTGTCGGGTGGCGGGCGACGTATAGCTGTTTTAGGTTCAATGAAGGAATTGGGTGAGAAGAGTGATCATTATCACCGCGCGCTTGCCGTGCCCTTGGCCACTGCAAAGGTCGATTTTGCGATCCTCGTCGGTAAAGAGATGGAAATTCTCGCTAATGAGTTAAAAGCAGGGGTTGAGGGACCGAAGGAATTCGCGCATTGCGCGACCGCGCAGGAGGCCCTTATCCTTCTGCAACAATATCTTTGCGCATCAGACACGGTTTTGGTCAAAGGTTCCAATAGTATGGGACTGTCCTATATCGTCAACGCGCTGACGGGTGGGAAAAACTGATGCTATATCTTTTGGCCGAATATCTTGGGTTTCCCGGTGTTTTTAACCTCATCCGCTATCTCAGCTTCCGGTCGGGCGCGGCGATTGCCACGGCGTTGATCATCGGCTTGCTGATTGGACCACGCTTTATCAGTATGCTGCGTGTTCGTCAGGGCAAGGGCCAACCTATCCGCAGCGATGGGCCGCAAACGCACCTTGCGAAAGTCGGTACACCGACGATGGGCGGGCTGATGATCTTGGTGTCGGTCGGCATTTCGATGCTTTTGTGGATGGACCTGAAAAACATATATGTCTGGGCCTGTTTATTGGTAACCGTTGGTTTTGGCATCGTTGGATTTCTCGACGATTATGACAAGGTCAAGAAGCGCAGCCACAAGGGCGTTTCGGGCAAAGTCCGCCTGTTGTGGGAGTTTGCCATTGCCGGCGTCGCGGTGTCATTGATCGTCTGGCAATCGGGCGGCAATTTATATCTGCCCTTTGTCAATGGTCCCGTTATCGACTTGGGCTGGTGGTATGTGCCTTTTGGCGCGTTTGTCATTGTGTCTTTTGGCAATGCGGTGAACTTAACCGACGGCTTGGATGGCCTTGCGACGATGCCCGTCATCATTGCCTCCATTGCTTTTATGTTGATCGTCTACATGGTCGGTAATGTAAAATATGCCGAATATCTGGGTATTCCGTTCTTTTTGGGGGCAGGGGATCTCGCTATGCTGTGCGGTGCGATTGTAGGCGCTGGACTTGCCTTTTTGTGGTTCAATGCCCCACCCGCAGCGGTGTTCATGGGCGACACCGGAAGTCTGGCCTTGGGCGGAACGCTGGGCGCGATTGCTGTAGTAGCGCATCATGAATTTGTCCTTGCGATCATTGGCGGACTTTTCGTTGTGGAGGCACTATCGGTCATCATTCAGGTGTTTTGGTACAAGCGGACGGGCAAGCGCATTTTTCGCATGGCACCAATTCACCACCATTTTGAACAGCTTGGATGGTCTGAGCCGACCGTTGTCATTCGCTTCTGGATTGTGGCTTTCGTATTGGCGCTTGCGGGGCTATCAACCCTCAAACTTAGATGATCACTACCCCCGCCTTTAAAGACCGGAAGTTCGCAATATTGGGACTTGCGCGCTCTGGCCTTTCGGCTGCGCGTGCGCTTATCGCGGGCGGGGCTGAAGTTTTGGCATGGGACAATGATGAAGGCGCGCGCGCCAAAGTTGCCGATATTGCAACGATTGCCGATCCATTGATGAGCGACTTAACCGGGTATGCGGCCATGGTTGTTTCGCCTGGCGTTCCGATCAACCGACACCCTATCGCGGATAAGGCAAAGGCGGCAGGCATCCCGCTGATTGGTGATATCGAATTGTTCGCAATGGCGCGACCGAACCTGCCGCCGCATCGTGTCGTGGGCATTACGGGGACAAACGGTAAATCCACCACGACGGCGTTGGTGCATCATCTGCTGGAGAGCGCGTCAGTGCCGGTCTGTATGGGGGGCAATATTGGCTTGCCAATATTGTCGCAAGTGCCATTGCCCGCAGGCGGCGTTTATGTGCTTGAGCTTTCAAGCTACCAGATTGATATTACGCACAGCCTCGCCTGCGATACCGCTGCGCTCATTAACCTCTCGCCAGACCATCTCGACCGCTATGATGGCTATGAGGGTTATATAGCGTCGAAAGCGTGGCTTTTTGAAATGCAGTCGGGAAAAGAGTGTGCTGTGTTTGGCAAAGGCGACGCTGATACCAAACGCGTTTACAACGAAGTGCTCGCGCGGCGTGGGGCAGAATTTGTGCATTCTGCCGATCCGCAATGGGTAACCGGCCAGGCCGAATGGCCTGCGCTTCAAGGGCCCCATAATTTGCAGAATATTGCGGTGGCCATTGCCATCGTCGAATCGCTTGGAGTGACTGAGGCCCAATGGCGGCCAGCGATGCGCAGCTTCAACGGGCTTGCCCATCGGATGGAAGTTGTTGCCGAACGGAACGGCATATTGTTTATCAACGACAGTAAGGCAACGAACGCGGCGTCTACTGCGCCCGCTTTGGCCGCTTATCCGCGCGTCCATTGGATTGTTGGCGGCTTACCAAAGACTGATAATCTGGACGAGTGCATCCCCAATTTCGGCCATGTCGTAAAGGCTTACACGATTGGTGAAGCCGGGCCGTTGTTCCATAAATTGTTATCGCCATATATGCCTGTGGAGCGCAGTGAGATGATGGGCGCAGCCGTGCATTCTGCAGCAGCGCAGGCGCAGCCCGGCGACGTTATAATGCTTTCGCCCGCTTGCGCGTCCTTTGACCAGTTTAAAGACTTCGAAGCCCGCGGCGATGCGTTCCGCGCGATTGTGGAAGCATTATGAGCGACCAAAAAGAGGCTCCCTGGGTCCTCGCGGCCAAAACCGGCAAGATCGGCTTTGCCAACCGATTGGGCCGTGGTGACCGTTCGCCCTTGGGCGTGTGGTTTTGGGAACTCGACCGCGTGTTGCTGTCGTTGATGATGGTGCTGATTGCCATTGGGTTGCTGGCCGTCGCTGCCGCGTCTCCAGCGGGTGCGCAGCGGTTGTCTTCGTCAACGACCCAGCTTTCTTCGCTCTATTTCTTTTATCGGCAATTGATGTGGGTTCTGATTGGTGTCCCGGTCATGCTTCTCGTATCAATGTCGCCACGCGAGCAAGCGCGGCGGTTTGCCGTCTACGGCTTCTGCATCTTTTTTGTCCTACTTGCTTTGGTGCCCCTATTGGGTCGCGAGGTGAACGGGTCGCAACGATGGATTGGCCCTGGTTTTGCGGGGCTTCAGCCGTCTGAGTTTCTGAAACCCTTTTTCGCGGTCATGATGGCGTGGATTATTAGCTGGCGGTTGAAAGACCCCGGCTTGCCCGTTTTTGTCCTCACTAGCATCGCCACTGGCCTTGTGTGTTTTTTCCTGTTGCTTCAACCGGACCTTGGGCAAACTATCTTGTTCATGGGCACTTGGTTTGCGCTGATGATGGTCGCTGGCGTGCCTGCAAGCCGGTTGTGGTTCCTCGTTGTTAGCGGCGTTGTGTTCATCCTGCTGGCCTATAATTTCTACCCCGTCGCAACCCAGCGGATCGACGCCTGGATTTTTGGCACCGAGGGGCTTACGCATGACAAGATGGCGCTGGCGACCCTAACGAACGGGGGCTTCATCGGCCTTGGCCCAGGACTTGGCATAAAGAAATATTCGCTGCCTGAGGGGCATACCGATTATATCTTCTCGGTCATCGGTGAGGAATTCGGCCTTTTGGCCTGCATGGTCATTGCCATTTTGTATTTCGCGATTTTGGTCCGCATCATCATCCGCCTTTTGGATGAGAAAGATCAGTTTGTGGTCATGGCGGTCACGGGCCTCGGTGCGCAATTTTGCGGACAGGCGATGATCAACATTGCCGTGAATTTGGGTGTTTTTCCGTCAAAGGGGATGACTTTGCCTTTCATCAGCTATGGCGGATCGTCTATCATTGCGCTCTCGATTACGTGCGGCCTTATACTCGCGTTGACGAAGCGAAACCCATATCTTGACCGGTCGCTATATATGGTGAAGGGACTTAGGTCATGACCATTTCTCGGCATTATGTGTTGGCTGCTGGCGGTACGGGCGGGCATTTGATTCCTGCCTTTGCGCTGGGACAGGAACTGATCAACCGAGGCCATCATGTGGCGTTGATCACCGACGAGCGCGGGGCCAAAATTCCGGGCTGCCCTGATAATATAGCAACACACAAGTTGCCCGCTGGCCGTATTACGAAAAACCCGGCGAGTTGGCTTCCTGGCTTAAAGGCGATTGCCGAAGGCCGCATTATGGCGCGCCGCCTATACAAAGATTTTGCACCCAGCGCCGTGGTAGGCTTTGGCGGTTATCCAGCATTTCCTGCATTGCTGGGTGCTTTTGCCGAGAAAATACCGACGATTATTCATGAACAAAATGCCGTGCTTGGGCGCGTCAATCGTTTCACCGCACGGCAAGTGAACGCCATCGCCACCGCTTATCCCGACGTGCTTCGCCTTTCGCCACGCTATGCCCGTAAGGTGCATTTGGTTGGTAATCCGGTCCGCGAAGAGGTGCTTGATTTGCGGGACCAGCCTTACCCAACGTTATCCGCCGACAGCATCTTCCGCGTGCTGGTGACGGGCGGAAGCCAGGGCGCGACGGTGCTTTCCGATGTCGTGCCGGAAGGGCTGTCGATCTTGCCGGTGAGTTTGCGGCGGCGATTGCAAGTGACGCAGCAATGCCGCGCTGAGGATATTGACGCCGTGCGTGCGGCTTATGCGGCGCATGATATTCCAGCTGAGCTGGCGACTTATTTGCCTGACCTTCCCCAAAGGCTCGGCTGGGCGCACATGGTGGTATCGCGGGCAGGGGCATCGACGATTGCAGAGCTAACATGCGCTGGCCGGCCGGCAATATTGGTCCCGCTGCCGAGCGCAACCGATGATCACCAAAGCTACAATGTTAAAGAAATGGTCGAAGCGGGCGGCGCCCGCGCCATTGCGCAGTCGGCCTTCACAGCAGCTGAACTCGCAAAACAGATTCAGATGATCGCATTGGAGCCCGGCGCGATGGAAAATGCAGCCAAGGCCGCCAAAAGCTGCGGCCGACCCAATGCGGTTGCCGATCATGCCGACTTGGTCGAATCCTTTGGCCGCGCTCCAATCATGCATGGATTAAAATCAAAATCCCAATCCAGTGGCGGTTTTAGCCCGTCCCCCGCACTTGCAAAAGAGAATGCAGCATGAGAGGTGTTCCAACTGATATCGGGATTGTGCATTTCGTGGGCATTGGCGGCATCGGCATGTCGGGCATTGCGGAGGTCATGCACAATTTGGGTTACCAAGTGCAGGGTAGCGATATCGCCGACAGCTACGTCATCGATGGCCTACGCCAACGTGGTATTAAAGTGATGATTGGCCACAGCGCGGAGAATCTGGGCGAGGCGGCAGTGGTGGTAACATCAACTGCAGTGAAGAAAGGCAACCCAGAACGCGACGCCGCTTTGGAACGGCGGATACCTTTGGTGCGCCGCGCCGAAATGCTGGCCGAATTGATGCGGTTGAAGAACACGGTCGCCGTGGCTGGTACACATGGCAAGACGACAACGACATCTCTGATTGCTGCCATGCTTGACCATGGCGGGATTGATCCGACGGTCATCAACGGCGGCATCATCAACAGCTACGGCTCTAACGCACGTCTGGGTGCGAGCGACTGGATGGTGGTTGAGGCGGATGAAAGCGACGGAAGCTTCCTGCGTCTTGATGGCACGCTTGCTGTGGTCACCAATATCGACCCCGAACATCTCGATCATTATGGTGATTTCGACGCGATCAAAAACGCCTTTGTTGAATTTGTCGAAAACGTACCATTTTACGGTGCGGCAATCATGTGCCTCGATCATCCCGAAGTGCAGGCGATTTTGCCCAAAATCCGGGACCGCCGGATCATTACATATGGCTTTTCGGCGCAGGCCGACATTCGCGGCGAAAATGTCACCCCGCATCCCGGCGGTAACCGCTTTGATGTTGTTGTCCGCGCCCGCAACGGGTCGCTTCGTACTATAAAAAATATCCAACTTCCCATGCCGGGCCGCCACAATGTGCAAAACGCACTCGCCGCTATCGCGGTGGGCCTTGAAATGGGGATGAGCGATGCGGCCGTTGCCCATGGTTTCGACAAATTCGGCGGCGTTAAACGGCGCTTTACCAAGGTCGGTGAAATAGACGGCGCCACGATTATTGACGATTATGGCCACCATCCGGTCGAAATCCGCGCCGTGCTGTCTGCAGCACGCGAAGGCGCACAGGGGAGGGTGATTGCCGTGGCACAGCCGCACCGCTTCACCCGGCTGCGCGATCATATGGATGACTTCCAACAAGCGTTTAACGACGCCGATATGGTCTTTATCACACCGGTCTATGCCGCAGGGGAGGGACCAATTGACGGCATAGATGCGGACGCGCTGGTGCATGGGATTAAAGCGCGCGGGCATCGTTCCGCCGCGACTGTGACGGACGCGGGTGACTTGGCGCGCAAGCTAGCGGCGGTGGTGCAGGACCATGACATCGTAGTATGCCTCGGCGCTGGCGACATCACCAAATGGGCCGCTGGTATTGCCGACGCCATAAAGGCATTGCGTGCATGACCACGCAGTTTCTGCCGCACGTAGAAGGACGACTAACCCAAGGCGCTCCGTTGGCACCATTGGTGTGGTTCAAGTCTGGCGGCTGCGCGGACATTCTGTTCGAACCGAAGGACGTGGCCGACTTGCAATCCTTTTTGCGCGACCTTGATTCTAGCACGCCTGTCATGGCGCTTGGTTTGGGTTCGAACCTCATCGTCCGCGATGGCGGCGTTAGGGGTATCGTCATTCGTTTGGGCAAGGCCTTTGCGAAGGTTGCCTGCATTGATGTAGTTACGCTGGAGTGTGGGGCCGGGGCGTCGGGCATTTTGGTATCATCCACCGCGCGCGACAAGGGCATATCGGGTCTGGAATTTTTGCGCTCTATCCCCGGCACGGTCGGCGGCTTTGTCCGCATGAATGGCGGTGCTTATGGCGGCGAAGTAAAAGACATATTACGTGATTGCGATGTGGTGATGCGTGACGGGACGCTGGCGACCTTGTCGGTGGAAGATTTGCATTACAGCTATCGTCATTCCGAACTGCCCGATGGCGCAATCGTGGTGGCTGCGCGCTTCCAAGGGCATCCCGGCGAACCCGAAGCGATCCAGGCCGAGATGGACCGGATTAGCGCATCACGCGAAGCATCGCAGCCATTGCGCTCCAAAACTGGCGGCTCAACCTTCAAAAATCCCGACGGACATAAGGCATGGCAATTGGTCGATACTGCGGGATGCCGGGGTCTTCAGATTGGCGGCGCGCAAGTGTCCGAAAAACACACCAATTTCCTGATTAATACAGGCGATGCGACCAGTGCAGATATTGAGGCGCTTGGCGAAGAAGTCCGCGCCCGCGTATTGGCGCATTCGGGCGTTGAGCTAATTTGGGAAATACAACGCGTGGGCGAAGCGAAATGAGCAATCAAATTCACATCGCGGTGTTGATGGGCGGATGGTCGAACGAACGGCCCGTGTCCTTGATGAGCGGTAATGGGGTGGCCGATGCGCTTGAAAAGCTTGGCTATCAGGTCAGCCGTGTGGATATGGACCGCAATGTTGCGCAAGTCCTTATGGCCCTTCGTCCTGACATTGTATTTAACGCTTTGCACGGTGTCCCGGGTGAAGATGGTTCGGTGCAGGGCATGCTGGATTTGATGGGCATTCCTTATACGCATAGCGGCATGGTGACCTCTGTCATTGCCATCGACAAGGAACTGACGAAACAATGCCTCGTGCCTGCTGGAATTCCGATGCCCAAGGGTACGATGGTGGATAGCGAAAGCCTATATGTTGCTGATCCGCTGCCGCGTCCTTATGTGCTGAAGCCAGTGAATGAAGGCAGCTCGGTAGGCGTTGCGATTATCACTGAAGACAGCAATTACGGCAACCCGATTGCGCGTGACGCCAAAGGGCCGTGGCAGGAATTTGACCGGCTGCTGGCGGAACCCTTCATCAAAGGCCGCGAGTTGACCGTGGCGGTGTTGGGCAACAAGGCTTTGTGTGTGACCGAGTTGAAGCCCAAGAGCGGCTTTTACGATTTCGATGCGAAATATACGGACGGGTTGACGGAACATGTTTGCCCTGCGGAAATCCCTGAGGATATTGCCCATTATATGTTGGACACCGCCTTGCGCGCGCACCAATTGCTTGGTTGTAAGGGCGCCTCGCGTACCGATTTTCGCTGGGATGATGAGGTCGGCATGGAGGGTGTTTTCGTTCTCGAAACCAATACGCAGCCCGGGATGACACCGCTCAGCCTTGTACCCGAACAGGCGCGGCATATTGGCATTAGCTATGAACAACTTGTCGACATCATCGTCAAAGAGGCGCTCGCATAATGGCTGGTGTAGCACGCAAAGCGCCCGCAAAACGCAAGGCAAAAAGCCCAAGCCCACGGCAAAAGGTGCTGCAAGATTCGTGGGTTGATATTTTGATGCGCGCGCTGCCTTTGTCCGAGCAGGATGTGCAGCGCATTGTTACTTGGATCATATTGGCGGCGCTTACGCTGCTTGCCTTTGCCGCGGCGCAATATGCTGGGCTGACCGCGGTCGCTTACCAACAATATGCCGCGCTTGCTGCGAAGGCTGGTTTTCAGGTGCAGCGTGTCGAGGTCACGGGCATGGAGCGGGTGGACCAGTTGAAAGTCTATCAGTTGGTGCTCGCCGAGAAAGATCGTGCGATGCCGTTGGTGGATATCGATAAAGTTCGCGCGGACTTGCTGCAATATGGGTGGATTAAGGAAGCCCGCGTTGCGCGACGCTTGCCCGATACCTTGGCGGTAGAGATTATTGAACGCAAACCTGCCGCGATATGGCAACGGAACGGAAAATATTCGCTAATCGACGCGAATGGAATCGTTTTGGCAAATGTCCGCGCAGGAGAGGGCGGCGATTTACCGACCTTGAACGGCAATGAAGCCAATGCACATATCGTCGCGTTGAACGCCTTGCTTGACAATGCTTCGGCATTGAAGTCGCAGGTTTCGGGTGCAACCTGGATAGGTAACCGCCGCTGGGACTTGCAGTTCCAGACCGGCGAAACGTTGGCTTTGCCAGAGGGTGAGGCTGAAGCTGCCAAAGCACTGCTGAACTTTGCACGGTTGGACGGTGTCCACCGCTTGCTTGGCCGTGACCTCATCCATTTTGACCTGCGCGACCCCAGTCGCGCCTATTTCCGCAAAGCACCAAAGGCAGAAGCAGTTAAAGTGGAAAACAAGGACAGCAAAGAAAACAACGAAAACAACGAAAAAAACGAAATTACATCAAAAAACAATGGATTAACGGCATGAAGACGGCGCGTGTCGAACGGATAATTTCGGCGATTGATATTGGCTCATCCAAAGTGTCGGCGTTAATCGCCCGGCAAACCGAAAATGGCGATTTGCTGGTGCTGGGTACTGGCCAGCGCGAGAGCCGCGGTGTTACCCGTGGCTGTATTGCGGATGTCGAACAAGCCGAACTGTCTGTTCGCCATGCAGTGGAGCAAGCCGAACGTATTGCTGGCCTCAACATTGACCGGGCTTGGGTCGGCATGTCGTCGGGTGGACTCGATAGCATGTTGGCACCCGTCGAAATCGAACTGGGCGGCGATCGCATCACGCAAGACGATGTCGACGAATTGCTTCAGGCCGGGCGCGCCAATATCCAGACGGGCGGCAGAATTGCGTTACATATCCAACCTACGTTGTATGCGCTCGATGGTGTTGGCGGTGTGGCAAATCCGGTTGGGTTGCACGCAGATAGACTTGGCGTTGACGTGCATGTCGTGCTTGCCGACCAATCACCAGTCCGCAACATGGATATGACGGTGCGCTCGGCGCATCTGGATGTAGAATCGCTTGTGGTCGGACCCGTTGCAACAGGTCTTGCCTGTTTGACGGCTGAGGAACGCGAGTTAGGCGTTGCATTGGTCGAATTTGGGGCAGCAGTGACCAACGTGTCGGTCTTCATTGGCGGGATGCTGGTCGGACTTGAAACCATTCAAAAAGGCGGATCGGATATCACCGACGATATAGCGTCGGTCTTTGGTATTCGCCGTGCACAGGCGGAGCGGCTGAAATGTTTTCATGGTTCGGCGCTGACCAGCCCGCGCGACCATCAGGAAGTGCTCGATATCGGCCCGGACGAAAATGGCGTTGAACCGGGCAATCAAGCCCCACGCATCACCAAAGCGCAGTTGAATGCCGTAGTGTGTCAGCGCGTCGACGGCATTGTGACCGAAGTCGCACAGGCGCTAAAAACGCTCGGTTTCACGGGGCCATCCGGGCATCAGGTTGTCCTGACTGGCGGCGGCGCAGAGTTAAAAGGTGCAGCGGAACATATGCAGAGCGCATTAGGCCGCACCGTCCGCATCGGGCGTCCAGCGGGGCTTATCAGTATTCCCGAAGCACATTCCGGCCCCGCATTCTCCACGCTCGTTGGGTTGATTCATTATGCAGCATCAGAGCGGATAGAACTGCAATCGGGCTATGATTTGCGCGCCGAACATTTGGGCGGATCGATGCCAAGTTTGATTGAACGTATAAAACGGGCGGTTCGCGAGAACTTCTGATAGAAACCTGTGCAAAAACGGTAATTTTCTGGTGTGCGCGTTACGCTTTTGTGTCAGAAGCATGTAAATTTCGAACAAGCCAAAGAGGCTAAGGGGATAAAATTATGAGCATCAATATCGGACCACCCATGGTTGACGAATTGAAGCCGAAAATTGCAGTTATTGGTGTTGGTGGTGCCGGCGGTAACGCGGTTGCTAACATGATAAAAGCGAAGGTTGAGGGCGTTGATTTCGTCGTAGCCAATACCGATGCGCAGGCATTGAACGCTTCTCCTGCGGATTATCGTATTCAGATTGGGCCCGAGATTACGCAAGGTCTCGGCGCGGGTTCGCGCCCCGAGGTCGGACGCGCCGCTGCAGAAGAAACCATTGAGCAAGTGAAGTCCGCTTTGGCTGGTTGCCATATGTGCTTCATCGCGGCTGGCATGGGCGGCGGAACCGGAACTGGTGCTGCTCCCGTCATTGCGCAGGCGGCACGCGAAATGAACATATTGACGGTTGGCGTCGTTACGAAGCCTTTCCTTTTTGAGGGATCGCGCCGGATGCGTTCGGCAGAATCCGGCATTGCTGAACTGCAGCAGCATGTTGACACCCTTATCGTTATTCCGAACCAAAACCTGTTTTTGGTCGCCAATCCGAACACGACGTTCAAAGAGGCATTTTTGCTTGCCGACGAAGTTCTGCAACAGGGTGTTCGTGGGATCACTGACCTGATGGTCATGCCTGGCCTGATCAACCTTGATTTTGCCGACGTCCGGTCCGTCATGCATGAAATGGGCAAGGCGATGATGGGCACTGGGGAGGCTGAAGGTGATGGCCGTGCGCTTGAAGCAGCGGAGAGGGCGATCGCAAACCCGTTGCTCGACGGTGTGTCGATGCAAGGCGCAAAGGGCGTCATCGTTTCTATTACGGGCGGTGAAGACATGCGCCTGATGGAAGTAGACGAAGCTGCCAACCACATCCGTGAGCTGGTAGATCCCGATGCAAATATCATCTGGGGTTCGGCGTTTAATGAAAATCTGAACGGCAAAATCCGCGTTTCGGTTGTGGCAACCGGTATCGACAATGAAGGCGTAGCCACATCACCAGCAACGCAATCGCGTACACCATTTTCGTTCAGCCGTCCGGCACCCGAGCCCGTTATGGCGGCTGCGGCGCCAACAGCGACATTGTTCGAAACCACCGAATCCGCGCCAGTTGAAGAACCAAATGCGGTTACGAAACCAGAAGCTGAGGCGGAAGACGACAGCTTGATCTTGGGTAGTGATTTCGAGGCCCACGAAGCTGATGAGGAAGCTACGGAAGCTAGCGAAGGAAGGTCGCCCGAATCGAGCGCCTTTGTTCCTACGTCTTGGGCAGGTGCCGATGCGCTTGAACTCAATACGCCCGCCGACGCAACACCAGTGCCTGTACCTGTTGATGTAACGCAGGCGCCTGAACGTGCCGCGCCCCGCATTCCTACAGGTGGCACGTTGTTTGAACGCATGTCGAACCTGTCACGCGGTCTTTCCCGGTCCGATGATGAAGATGACAAGGGCCCCGATGGCGCAAGCAGCACCGGCGTTCCGCGTTTCCTCGATAGGCAGAACAACTCCTAAGCTGCGTGCGCAGCGCAGTGTCATTTCGTCCGCTTTAGGCAACCGTTTGTCGGAGCACAGCGTAAACATGCTTTGCGTCCGGCAATCGGCATTTCAATAAGGGCGAATGAATGTGACCATGTTACGTGATGCCGGGATATTCTGTGCGCTCGCTTTATCATCCGGGGTGTTCGCGCAAGCCGTTGACGAAAGTGCGCTTGAGGCACTTGACGAAGTGTCTCCCGCTGCACCGATATATTCGGAGCCCGCTGGGGCGGCCGAGTTACGTGCGGCCATGCGCCGGATATCCTTTAACCCCTCCGATGCGGATGCCATGGCCGATGCTGGTGATGCTTCGCTTGCCTTGGGGGATGCCAATGCCGCTTTGAATTTTTTTACGCGCGCTAATACGCTTCGCCCCGGGAATAGCCGTATCGTGTCAGGTCTGGCGACGGCGACCGTGCGCACGGAAAATCCTTTTGAAGCACTGCGTTTGTTTGATCAAGCCGTCCGCTTGGGCGCGAATGAGCGTTCGATTGCGCTGGATCGCGCATTGGCCTTTGACTTGTTAGGTAATTTTGGCCGCGCGCAGCAGGACTATAAACTGGCGCGGACAGCGTCCACCTCGGATGACCTCACCATCCGCCAAGCGGTATCCTTGTCTCTGGCAGGGCAAAAGGAAGCAGCCGATGCTATGCTGGTTCCTTTGCTGCAACGCAACATTGCCACTGCGTGGCGTGCCCGGGCTTTCATGCTTGCGGCGCGTGGAGATCTTCGTGAATCGACGAAAGTTGCGCAAGGCTTCATGGATGCCAGTTCGGCGCTGCGCATGGAGCGTTTTTTTCGGCTAATGCCTTCTTTGACGGATGCGCAAAAGGCAGCGGCAATCCATTTGGGGCATTTCCCGACGAGCCAAGCGGTTGGGCGTGACAGTGAACAGGTACGCCGCATTGCATCGGCGCTTCCGCAGACACCCATCGCTTCCGGGGATAACCGGCTTATTCCGTCCGGGGCTGCGCTTGGACCAAAAGTGGCGCTTGCGCGCGATAGCAAAACCACACCGAAGCCTTATGGTAAACGCGACCGAAAGACACAGGAACGGCAGGGAACTCAGGCTATCGTAGCCAACGTTCCCGAAGCACAAAAGCTACCCAAGACAGACACTGGGCGCCCATTGGTCAGTGCGGCAGTGCCAAGGCCGACAAACACGCTGACGCCTGCGCCATTTCCCGCCCAGGCGCAAAATACTGCGGTTGATGCAGCGCCTCAGTCGAAGCCCGCTGTCATTACGCCGCAACCAACCCAAAGCGGCGGGTCAATGAAGGAGGCGCCGCCGATATTGCAGGCCGCTTCAGTTGCCGTGCAAGCGCCTGAACCCGTGCCTGCGGAGCGTGTTGCGTCATCCCGTTTCGACCTAGGCGCAATTGTGGAAGCCATTGATATTCCGGAGAGCGAACAACGGCCCTCGCAAATTCCCGTCGATTTGAAAAAACTTAAACCAGTCGTTAAGATCGACCCTAAGCTTGCGGCCAAGGCCAAGGCTGAAAAGGATCACCCCGCGCGCTTTTGGGTACAAATCGCAACCGGAAACGCGAACGCTCTTGGCTTTGACTATCGCAAACTTTCCAAAACTTATGCGGGATTGCTTAAATCCCGGAACGCCTTCACGGCCGAATGGGGCAGAACGGACCGGCTCTTAGTGGGCCCTTTTGCGGACCAAAAAGCCGCGAAAAAATGGGAGGGCGACTATAAAAAGGCGGGTGGTGATGCCTTTATGTGGAAAAGCGAGATTGGCGAGATCGTTAATCCGTTGAAAACAAAATAGCGGCTTTCGGTTTACGACACTTGGCGGCATAAGCGCGGCATGTCGCATCTCGCCCCTTATGCTTCCTTTCCTGACCTTAGCCGTGGTCGTCTGCATGCCGAACCGTCAAGCGATATGCGCGGACCCCGTGACATTTTCCAGCGCGACCGTGACCGCATCATCCATTCGATCGCGTTCCGCCGCCTGCGCCACAAGACGCAGGTTTTTATTTCCCCCGATGGTGACCATTTTCGTGTCCGCCTGACACATAGTCTTGAGGTAGCTCAAATTGGCCGGACGATTTCCCGCGCGCTGGGTTTAAATGAAGATCTGACCGAAGCCTTATGTCTGGCCCACGATATTGGCCATCCACCCTTTGGCCATGCGGGTGAGGATGCGCTTGAAGAGGCGATGAAGCCCTATGGCGGGTTCGACCATAATGCGCAGACGCTGCGTACCCTGATGCAGCTTGAATCGCCGTATCCGTCATGGCCGGGTTTGAATTTAAGCTGGGAACTACTGGAAGGGCTGGCCAAACATAATGGTCCGGTTGCCAATCCCGGTTGGGCCTTGGCCGAATTGAATGCAGGTTTTGACTTAAACCTGACCGATTGGCCGTCGTTGGAGGCGCAGGTCGCGGCGATTAGCGATGATATCGCGTATGACAATCACGATATTGACGATGGCATCAGGGCAGGGTTGCTCGACATGGATCAATTGCTTGAGCTGCCGTTCGTGGCGGAGCGTTGGCAGGCCATATTGGCGCGCTATCCTGATGTACGGCCACGCCGCTTGATCGGCGAACTAACCCGTGAACAGATTGGCGTGATGGTCAATGATGTGATTGAATCCACGCGCGGGAGGATAAACGAATTGGGTATTAAAGACGCACATGACGTGCGCAATGCGGGTGTGATGATCGGTGGATTTTCGCCCGATATGGCGTCGCGAGAGCGGCGGCTCAAGAAATTCATGTATCAAAAGCTCTACCATCACCCCACGCAGAATGCGGCGGCGGTGGAGGCGTCGAAAATCGTGCGGGAATTGTTTGTGGCCTATCGCAACGATGTGAGCCTGCTGCCGCCCGAATGGCGCGAGAATTTGCCGGACGAAGACCCCGCGCGCAGCCGCCATATTGGCGACTTTCTAGCCGGGATGACCGATCGTTACGCCACCGACCGGCACCGGGAACTCTGTGGGAAGTCGGCGTGACGCGGAAGATTGTCATTGCCGGTGGCTCGGGCTTGGTCGGAAAACAGTTGGCGGATTTACTGGCTCGCAAAGGCGTTGAGGTCCATTTGGTGTCACGTCGCCCTTCCGCAGCAGCAACACCCAATTTGCATGAGCATGTCGCCCCAAGCGATGATTGGTCGGCGATTGTCGCGCGAATCAACCCTGCTATCGCCATTTCGTGCTTGGGAACCACAATACGCACCGCAGGATCGCGTGAGGCTTTCAAGGCGGTCGATCACGACCTCGTCCTTGCCTTTGCAGCGGCCAGCCATACAGCCGGAGCGCAACATTTCATAACGATATCATCCGTGGGCGTCATGCCAGCCAGTAGCAATTTCTATCTTAGGAACAAGGCCGAGATGGAACAGGGGCTTCGTAACATTGGCTTTCAACGGTTGGATATCATGCGCCCAAGTCTGCTGACCGGTGGCAAGCGCGACGCGCACCGTCCGGGTGAGGCATTAGGGATTTTATTGTCGCCGTTGGCTGACAGGCTGATGATGGGACCGATGCGGAGATTTGCCTCAACACCATCTCATGCATTGGCACAGGCCATCGCGGCGTTGGCAGATAGGTCTGACGATGGTGCATTTATCCACGAAAATGATTCTATCCGTGCGCTCGCCGGTTGACTCTGCAATATGCTAACGCCAATGGAGGAACGTCGCTGACGAAGCGGGAGAGCGTTCCTTAAAGGGACCGCCGAAGGAGCAACCGCCCCGGAATCTCTCAGGCAAAAGGACCGCTTCGGCTTTTGCGACACTCTGGAAAGCGCGTGTTTTGGCCGTTTGCCAAGATACGCCACCGAAGGTGTAACCTGCTTCATTTGCCATGCGCGGCAAATATCGCGGATAAAGCTCTCAGGTACCCGTGACAGAGGGGGCAGCAGACTTGGCGCTATCCAGCGTCGGTTGCTGCAACTTTTGAACGGACTGATATGAGCGAAGAAGACGCATTCGAACTCGAACCCATTGAAATATTAGAGCTACCGCTCGACATATGGCATCGCGACAAAGGCGCGCGCATGGTCGAATTTGCGGGCTATCACATGCCTATCCAATATGACGGCATCATGGCCGAACATATTTGGACCCGCGAGAATGCTGGACTCTTCGATGTAAGCCATATGGGTCAGTTGATGCTGACCGGGGATGGTGCCGCCGAAGCGCTTGAGGCGCTGGTCCCCGGCGACATTTCGGCCCTTAAAGAGGGCAAGATGCGCTATTCGCTGTTGCTGTCCGAAGATGGCGGCGTGCTGGATGACATGATGATAACCGCTGTGCCCATGGGCCTTTATGTCGTCGTCAATGGCGCGGTGAAGTGGGACGATATGGGCTATCTGCGCGAATATCTGCCTGACGAAATCACCATCAACAATATGGAAGACCGCGCATTGTTGGCGCTGCAAGGGCCCAAGGCGGTCGATGCGTTGAAACGTGTCGTGCCGGGCGTGGACGCACTGTATTTTATGGAGGCGGGTTCATTTTTCTGGGGTCCCAAGACTGACCCTGAGCCGCTTTGGATCAGCCGTTCGGGCTATACAGGCGAGGATGGCTTTGAAATTTCCGTGCCAGCAAGCCGCGCAAAGGCATTGGCAGACCAATTATGTGCGCAACCAGAGGTTAAGCCGATTGGCCTTGGCGCACGGGATTCGCTCCGGCTTGAGGCGGGCTTGCCGCTCTACGGTCATGACATGAACCCTGATGTGGAGCCCGTTGAAGCCAACGCCGCCTTTGCCATCTCCAAACGTCGCCGGGCGGAAGGTGGCTTTGCGGGGTCTGAGCGTATCCTAAATGCGCTTGCCAATGGCCCGTCACGCAAGCTGGTCGGCCTTTCTGTCGAAGGCAAAATGCCCGTCCGCGAAGGCGCGCCGATCTTTGTAGGCGAAGCGCAAGTGGGCGTCATTACCTCCGGAGGCTTTGGCCCAAGCATCGGCGCGCCCATTGCCATGGGCTATGTTGATGCGGCCCATAACGCCGTTGACACCCCGCTTGAGGCCGAAGTGCGCGGAAAACGCGTATCCATAACGGTCGCAAATCTACCCTTCATCCCACATCATTATCATCGCAAAGGAGCAAGCACATGACCCGTTATTTTACCGAAGATCATGAGTGGATCGACGTTGATGGCGATACGGCAACAGTCGGCATCACGCATTATGCGCAAAGCCAATTGGGCGACATCGTGTTCGCTGAAGTTCCTGCGGCAGGCGCGACCTTGAAAAAAGGCGGCGACGCAGCGGTCGTCGAATCGGTAAAGGCCGCATCCGACGTCTATGCCCCCGTCAGCGGGACAGTCATTGAAGGCAATGACGCCTTGGAAGGCGACCCTGCTTTGGTCAACAGCGACCCCGAAAGCGAGGGCTGGTTCTTCAAACTGACCTTAAGCGACAGCAGCGAGCTCGATAGCCTCATGGATGCGGCGGCCTATCAGGCATTTGTCGACGGACTTTAAGACAATCCGCTCGCACGGCGGGCTATGGAGGTTGAAATGCGTTATTTACCGCTAACCCCTTCCGACCGGCAGGCGATGCTGGCCGTCATTGGGGCAAAGTCGATTGATGATTTGTTCGTTGATGTGCCTGCGCAAGCGCAACTGGATGGGCCAATTCAAGGCCTACCCAATCATGCTAGCGAAATGGCGGTAGAGAGGCATTTTTCCGAACTTGCCCGCCAGAATATCACCGCGTCGCATCATCCGTTCTTCTTGGGCGGAGGCGCATATAAGCATCATATACCAGCGAGCGTGGACCATATCATCCAGCGCGGCGAATTTCTGACCGCTTACACGCCGTATCAGCCCGAAATCGCGCAGGGCACGTTGCAGATGCTGTTTGAATTCCAGACGCAGGTTGCGCGACTGTTCGGTTGCGATGTCGCCAATGCGTCGATGTACGACGGGTCGACCGCGTGCTGGGAAGCCATTGGCATGGCTGGCCGCATTACCAAGCGGACAAAGGCACTGCTGTCGTCAGGGCTGCACCCGCATTATGTCAGCGTGGCCAAGACGATGGCGCAATATACCGGCGATCGTCTGGACACCGCCTTGCCAGAGCTTTCGGCCCAGACGGACAGCTTGCGTTTGCTGGACACCATTGATGACGAGACAAGCTGCGTTGTTGTGCAATATCCCGACATATTGGGACGCATCGAGGATATGTCCGCGATTGCAGCCAAGGCGCATGCGCATGGCGCATTGCTGATCGCGGTCGTGACGGAACCCGTTGCCTTGGGCGCGATTAAAGCCCCCGGTGAAATGGGCGCGGACATTGTGGTGGGTGAGGGGCAGTCGCTTGGCGTCGGTCTGCAATTTGGTGGGCCCTATGTCGGCCTGTTTGCGTGCAAGGAAAAATTCGTTCGCCAGATGCCCGGTCGCTTATGTGGTGAGACCGTGGATGCCGAAGGCAAGCGCGGTTTTGTTCTGACCCTGTCTACACGCGAGCAACATATTCGCCGCGAGAAGGCGACTTCAAATATTTGCACCAATTCAGGTCTTTGTGCGTTGGCCTTCAGTGTACATCTAACGTTGTTGGGTGAGAAGGGCCTGCGCGGATTGGCAAGCTTGAACCACGCGCTTGCGGTGCAGGCGGCGGATAGGCTGACGCAAATTTCGGGGGTGGAGTTGGTCAACGACAGCTTCTTCAACGAATTTACGTTGAAGCTGCCCAAGGAGGCGCGACCCGTTGTGCGCGCGCTTGCCGACCGCAAGATACTTGGCGGCGTGTCGCTTGGTCGTCTTTACTCTGGAGCTGATGCATTACGTAACGGCCTGCTTGTCGCCGTCACGGAAACCGCCACGAGCGAGGATGTCGAAACATTCGCCACCGCTTTGCAGGAGATTTTGGTATGAGCAGCATCAACCAAAGCGGATGGAAGCCCGAAATGGGCAATGCCGACGACACTGCCCTTGCAACTTATACCGGCAACAAGGCGCTGATGCTGGAAGAGGCGTTGATTTTCGAGATTGGCACCGCCGGAACAACCGGCGTTGATCTCGCCGATGCACCGCAGGTCGCTGCGCGTCTTGGTAATCTGGAACGGCACCGCGACATTGGCCTTCCCGGCCTGTCGGAGCCTGAGACGGTGCGCCATTATACGCGCCTTAGCCGTCAGAATTACGCGATTGACCTCGGTTTCTTCCCGCTGGGAAGCTGTACGATGAAGCATAACCCACGCCTGAATGAAAAGGTCGCGCGCATGGCTGGTTTTGCCGATGTGCACCCGTTGCAGCCGGTCGAGACAGTCCAAGGTGCGCTAGGCGTAATTTACGAACTCGCCCATTGGCTCGTGACGTTGACCGGCATGAAGGCCGTTGCGATGTCGCCCAAGGCAGGGGCGCATGGTGAATTGTGCGGCATCCTTGCCATTCGCGCGGCGCTGACCGCGCGCGGCGATGCGCGTTCGGTGATCCTCTGTCCCGAAAGCGCGCATGGCACCAATCCGGCGACGGCGGCCTTTGCAGGTTATGCGGTGGAGAATATTCCCGCGACATCGGAAGGCCGCGTTGATCTGGCGGCGTTAAAGGCGCGACTTGGGCCCGATGTTGCCGGTGTAATGATTACCAACCCGAACACTTGTGGCCTGTTCGAGCGAGACATGCGCGACATTTCGGACGCAGTGCATGCGGCGGGTGGTTATGTCTATTGCGACGGCGCGAATTTCAACGCCATTGTCGGCCGCGTCCGCCCCGGCGATTTGGGCATCGATGCTATGCACATCAACCTGCACAAGACTTTCTCCACCCCCCATGGCGGCGGCGGGCCCGGATCGGGGCCCGTGGTCCTGTCCGAAGCGCTTGCGCCATATGCGCCTTTGCCCTTCGTCGTTAAGGATAAAGATCATTATAGGCTGGTTGAAGAAGAAACAGCTGGCGCGCACCACGGATCCAGCTTTGGCCGTATGGTCGCCTTCCACGGGCAAATGGGCATGTTCACCCGCGCGTTGGCGTACATCATGTCACATGGCGCCGATGGCTTGCGCCAAGTGGCCGAGGACGCCGTTCTGAATGCTAACTATATCTTGCGCAGTCTGGAAGATGTGCTTGAGTCACCATTTGCCCATAGCGGCCCTTGCATGCATGAGGCATTGTTCAGTGATAATGGCTTGGCCGATGGTTATTCGACGCTCGACATTGCCAAAGGCCTGATTGACGAAGGCTATCACCCGATGACGGTGTATTTCCCGCTCGTGGTGCATGGCGCGATGTTGGTGGAACCGACCGAGACTGAGAGCAAGGCCACGCTGGACCAGTTCATTGGCGCGCTGCGCAGTGTTGCTGAACGGGCCAAGGCCGGTGATCCGTCGCTAAAATCCGCGCCGCATCATGCGCCACGTCGTCGCCTGGATGAAACCCAAGCTGCGCGTAAGCCCGTGCTCGTATGGCGCGAACCCGAACAAGCGGTTGCAGCGGAATGAGTGGGCCGCAGCCCTTTGTTTTTCAAGCTGGCGCGGACGTAAAACGCCACGCGCCAGCGACGGAGCGCAACCGTGATGTGATTGCGAAGACATTGGCGCGCTTGTTGCCGGCGGAAGGCCTTGTGCTCGAAGTCGCAAGCGGAACAGGCGAACATGTTGTGCACTTTGCAAAGATGTTTCCCGCGCTGACATGGCAACCAAGCGACACAGACCCCATTGCCCTTGCGTCAATCAACGCTTGGCGGGCGGAGTCCGACGTGCCGAATGTGCGACCTGCGATGTTGCTGGACGCGTCGGCAGATTGGCCGATATCGCAGGCGGACGCTGTAATCTGCATCAATATGACGCATATCAGTCCATGGGCCGCCACCGTCGGCCTATTGCACAAGGCAGCGCGGCTATTGCCGCCGTCTGCCGTGCTTTTCATTTACGGACCCTTCAACCAACGCGGCGTCCCGCTGGCCGACAGCAATGCTGCTTTCGATGTATCGTTGCGGCAACAAAATGCCGAATGGGGCCTGCGCTACGTCGAGGACATTGTAGAAAAAGCGGACGACGTAGGGTTACGCCTTAATCGAGTTATCGCTATGCCAGCGAACAATCTATCGTTGATTTTCCGCGCTTAGCCGTGCGCAAATCACATCATTGACATGCCGCGATAATCTCTCAACACATTGCATCAGGCCTCTGCGAAAAAATGGCCAGTGCTAGGAGAGAATGATATGGCCGTTGCCAGTTACGACATACTGAGCTTTGATGGTTTTTTAACGCACTGGGCTGCAGAACGACCGGCCTTGGCCGCGCTGTCACAAGATGACCACCATTTTACTTATGGTCAGTTGGAGGAGCACACCGCGAAAATTGTCGCGATGCTGCTTGGGTTAGGCCTGAAAAAGGGCGACCGGATTGCCTGGATTGGCAAGAACAGCGATCTATACTTTGCGCTTTTTTACGGCGCGGCGCGGATTGGTATCGTGATGGTCCCCGTCGGATGGCGCCTTGCGCCTGCGGAATGGGACTATATTGCTAAAGACACTGGCGCGCGCGTGCTCTTTGCAGGCCAGGGCTTTGAAGCAGGCGTTCGCGCGTTGGGCGACCAGACAGAAACCGTCGAGCGCGTGATTAGCGAGGACGACGCTCGGCGATTGATCGCGGAGACGCCGCGCATCGCATTTGAATCGGCTGGCCCCGATGATGCCGTGCTGCAACTGTATACATCCGGCACGACAGGGAACCCCAAAGGTGCTGTTCTATCCAACCGCAACCTATTTGCACTGCGCAGGCAATCAGCTGATGAGGAACATGCCTATAGCAAATGGGAAGATGATGAGGTTGTCCTCATCGCCATGCCTTGCGCGCATATTGGCGGAACTGGACTTGGCATCATGGCCATGGCGTCAGGTCTGCCCGCGCTTGTACAGGCGGAGTTCTCGCCAGATTCCGTTTTTGATGGTATTGAGAAGGGCGGGGCAACCAGGCTTTTCATCGTCCCGGCCGCTTTGCAGATGATGGTCAACCACCCGCGTTGCCGCAACGTAGATTATAGCCGCCTTAAATATATCCTCTACGGCGCAGCGCCCATTCCTCTGGAGCTGCTGCGCCAATGTATGGATGTGTTCAGCGCAGAATTTATTCAGGTTTATGGTATGACGGAAACCACAGGCACCATTTGTATGTTACCGCCTGAGGACCATGATCCCAATGGCAACAAACGCATGCGTTCGGCTGGTAAACCGCTTCCTGGCGTCGAATTGCGCGTGGTGGATGGTGCCGGGAACGATGTTCCGGTGGGCGAAGTGGGTGAGATTTGGACGCGGTCGTCGAACAATATGATTGGCTATTGGAACTTACCCGACGCGACGAAAGGCACGGTTGCCGATGGTGGCTGGATTAAAACCGGCGATGCTGGATATCTCGATGAGGACGGATATATGTATATCCACGACCGCGTGAAAGACATGATCATCACCGGCGGCGAAAATGTCTATCCCGCGGAGGTAGAAAGTGCGATTTACGGACATCCCGATATATTGGAGGTCGCGGTGATTGGCGTGCCGGACGCCAAATGGGGGGAGGCGGTGAAGGCGGTATGCGTTCCCAAACCCGGTGCACAAATTGACCCCGAAAGCGTCATTGGTTGGGCACGCGAACGCATTGCCGGCTTTAAGGTGCCACGTTCCGTTGACATCATTGCAGCGTTGCCACGCAATGCCTCTGGCAAAATCCTCCGCAAGGATTTACGCGCGCCATATTGGGCTGGTTTTGAACGGCAGGTAAACTAACGCCGCTCAGAATGGAAATTAGCGCCCCACGCTAACATATTCAAACCCTGCTGCGGCTGTATCTTCAGGGCGGTAGATGTTACGCAAATCCACAAGGACATCGCCCGCCATGGCTGCGTGTAGTTTTTTGAGGTCGAGTGCGCGATAGGCATCCCACTCAGTGACCAACGCCACGGCGTGCGCGCCTTGTGCGGCATCATAAGCGCTGTCGGCCATGATGACATCTGGGAGGATTTTTGCGGCTTCTTCCATACCCTCGGGATCGTGGGCGTGCACGATTGCCCCCGCATCGAGCAAAGTTTGGACAATCGCAATGGACGGGGCATCGCGCATATCGTCGGTGTTGGGCTTAAACGTCAGGCCAAGCAGGCCAATCTTCAGGCCGCGTACATCGCCGCCCAGCGCAGTGATGATCTTGCGACCCATAGCACGCTTTCTAAGGTCATTTGCCTGCACGACAGCCTCGACTATCCGAACGGGTGTTTCATGGTCCTGCGCGGTCTTGAGGAGCGCGAGAGTGTCCTTTGGAAAGCAGCTGCCGCCATAGCCGGGGCCGGCATGCAGAAACTTCGACCCTATACGGTTATCAAGGCCAATGCCGCGCGACACGTCTTGCACGTTCGCGCCCAGTTTTTCGCAAAGGTCGGCCATTTCATTGATGAAGGTAATCTTCGTCGCCAAAAATGCGTTGGCCGCATATTTGATCAACTCCGACGAACGGCGGCTGGTGAACAATAAGGGCGATTCGTTGAGGAACAGCGGACGATACACAGCGCGCATGACATCGCGGGCCCATTCGACATCGCTGCCGACGACAATACGGTCTGGGCGTTTAAAGTCCCCAATCGCTGCGCCTTCGCGCAAGAATTCGGGGTTGGATACCACCGCAAAGTCCAGATCAGGGCTTGTTTCGCGGATGATCCGCTCAACTTCGTCGCCGGTGCCGACTGGAACGGTCGATTTGGTAACAACAACGGTGTGCGGATCGATAGCGCGCGCCAATTCTTCGGCAGCAGCATAGACATAGCTCAAGTCCGCATGGCCATCACCACGACGCGAAGGCGTGCCCACGGCGATGAAAACAGCGTCGCACCCTTTGACCGCTTTGGTAACATCCGTTGAAAAGCTTAACCGGCCTGCATCGACATTCGATTTAACAAGCGCGTCAAGGCCGGGCTCGTAAATCGGCATGATGTTGGCGTGCAGGCGGGCGATTTTGGACTCGTCCTTGTCCACGCAGACAACTTCATGGCCGAAATCGGCAAAGCACGCACCAGACACAAGGCCTACATAGCCCGAGCCGATCATAGCAATTTTCATCAGTTATCCTTCATAAAGGCAGTATCCGAATGTGTGCGCCTTATGACGTTATTCGTGCAGGAACAAGTCTTGCGGTATTCTATTCTCAAGCCAAGCCGAAACATTCCAGAGTTACAAAATGATAGCTGAGGGATATAAGATTTATTGTTGGCGCGTATTCCAGATAATGTGCGCGATGCGCTGGCTGGCATGCCCGTCCCCATAGGGATATTGGGCACGCGCCATCTCTGCATAAGCGGCGTCATCGTCCAAAAGAGCGAATATTTCCGAAACGATGCGTTTTTTATCTGTACCAACCAGTTTCGCACTGCCCACGAGAACACCTTCTGGACGCTCGGTCCTGTCGCGCAGGACCAAGACCGGTTTGCTGAGCGCCGGCGCCTCCTCCTGAACACCGCCGCTGTCGGTTAACATGATATGGCTGATCGATAACAGACGCACAAAGCTCGGATAATCGAGCGGTTCAATCATGGCGACATTGGGTAAGTCCCCCAAAGTCGCATTCATGGCCGTACGGACTTGCGGGTTCATATGGACAGGGAAAATACATGCCACGTCGTCACGCGCGGCGATGGCTTTTATGGCCGCAGCGATGTTCGCCATGCCTGTACCAAAATTCTCTCGGCGGTGAGCGGTAATTCCGATGATTTTACGACCGCGAAATCGGGCCTCCAGCGGTGCAAGGTCAATAATGAGCGACGGATCGCGGACGATCTGCTTTAAGACCCAGTGCAGTGCATCTATAACGGTATTACCAGTTACAAAGACACGATCGGCAGGAATAGATTCTGCTCGTAAAGCGGAAGCGGAGGTCTCAGTTACGGCGAAATGCTGGCTGGCAATATTGCCGATAATCTTACGGTTCACTTCTTCGGGCCATGGTTGATATATATCATGGCTGCGTAATCCCGCTTCGATATGGCTAACCGGAATTTTGCGATAATAAGCGGCAAGCGCACCGACCATAGCGGTTACGGTATCGCCCTGAACGATGACGCGGTCTGGTTTTGCGCTGTCCAAGACCATCCCAATTGTCTTCAGCAGGCGTGCCGTTAGCATGTCAAGGGATTGTCCCGGACGCATGAGGTCGAGGTCATAATCTGGGATGATGTCGCTGATCGATAGCACTTGGTCCAGCATGTACCGATGTTGCCCGCTGACCAAGACTTCGGTCACCATATCCGGATATTGCGACAGCGCGTTTATAACTGGGAACAGTTTAACGGCCTCGGGCCGCGTGCCGAAAATGACCAAATTCTTATACATCTATAGTCCCTGCAACCTCGGCCTGCTCCAAGATTGCAGATAATTATAACGTATTAAAAAATAATGAAATTTACTTTACTGGACGATCTGTCGCCTGGAACGCGCGCTATGACGACGGCGCTTCTTGCGCTTTCATTTCCTGTTCCAAGCGGCGGGATATTGCCTCTGGAGAGCCTGTATATTTGGCAAGTCGCGTATAAATGAGCGGGATGAGTATAAGTGTTATGAAGGTCGCCAGTGTAACACCGAAAACAATCACGACACCGATGGCAGACCGCGCAGCGCCACCCGCTCCACTCGCAATAGCTAAGGGAATTGCCCCGAATACCGTGGCGATAGATGTCATCAGAATGGGCCGCAAACGACGGGTAGCGGCTTGCTGAACGGCTTCCAATATCTCCATACCCTCGTCGCGCAACTGGTTGGCAAATTCGACGATCAGAATTCCGTTCTTCGCTGCTAGGCCTACGAGCATCACAATGCCAATCTGGCTATAGAGGTTCAAGGTCATGCCCGTCAGCGCTAGGCCAATAATCCCACCCCCGACCGCCAATGGTACCGTCATAATGATGGTGACGGGGTGAACAAAACTTTCAAACTGTGCGGCAAGCACGAGATATACGAGAAGAATGGTCAGTAAGAATACCAGCATGATTGAACCGCCGGTTTCTTTGAAAGCCTGGCTTTCGCCGCGATACCCAACCGCCAAAACTTCGGGGGAAGCAGCGGCTTGCTCTTCCAAAAAGGCCAAAGCCTCCCCCATGGAATAACCCGGCGCCAGCCCGCCCTGAAGCGTGATCGCGCGGAGTTTGTTGAAGCGACCCAAGTCCCGCGCGCCCGCAGTTTCGGTATATTTGATTAGGTTGGCGAGCGACACCAAAGAGCCGTCGCGCGTTCTGAGCTGGATTGCGGCGAGGTTTTCGGGGGTTGCACGATCCGCTGCATCTGCTTGCACGATGACACGATATTCTTCGCCACGATCCAAATAGGTCGATACCCGGCGTGAACCCAAAAGGGTTTGTAGCGCTTGGCTTACCTCCGCCACTGAGATTCCAAGGTCGCCCGCGCGGGATGTATCGACCTGAATCTCCATTTGGGGTTTGGTTTCCTTATAGTCGGAATCCATATTCACCAGTCCAGGATTTTCGTTTGCGGCGGCCAATATGCGGTCACGTGCAACGCTCAGCGATTCATATGTTGAACCTGCAATCACGAAGTTTACAGGCTGACCACGCCCGCGTCCGATGGACGACCGTATCGAAGCATTGCCGCGAATTGCAGGTAACTCAGCGAGGATTTTGTTGATCTGCACAACCACATCTTCGGTTTTTTCCGTGCGTTCTTCCCATGGTTTCAAAAAGACCAGGAATGTCCCGTTGTTGAAATCATCACTCGGTCCAAATCCGCCGGGCGTTCGCTGAATGACCGATCGCACGGTTCCTTTGTCGATCAGCTTCACAATCGGTTCCGAAGCTTGAAGCATGAATTTGTCCATGGCTTCGTAACCAGTGCCTTCAGGGGCAGAAACACTGACGTTCAGATTGCCGACATCCTCGGCTGGTGCGAGTTCCGACTGTAATGTTGTAAACATAAAACCGGCAAAAAGAAGAAATCCAAGCACGCCAAGCGAGGCGGTTAAAGGCTTTGCGATTACCCGCGAAAGCAGATTGGCATAACGCCTCTCAAGCCTCTGGAACTTGTCATCTACCCATTTTGCAACCCGCCCACGATCTTGTTTCTTCAAAAGCTTTGAACACAACATCGGCGCAAGGCTAAGCGCGATAAAACCCGAAAAGGCGACAGCTGCGATCATCGCGCCTGCCAATTCGCGGAACAGCAAGCCAGTCTGGCCAGCCAAAAACATGACAGGCACAAACACTGCGCAGACAACGACGGTGGTGGAAACGACGGCAAACGCCACTTGCCGCGTTCCGGTTACTGCCGCGACCAAAGGTGGGTCCCCTTTTTCAATGCGGTGATAGACGTTTTCAAGCACAACAATGGCGTCATCGACAACAAGGCCAATAGCTAACACCATTGCCAGTAGCGTCAGCAAGTTGATTGAGAATCCGAGGAACCAGAGGACGGCAAAAGTGGCGAGTAAGCAAATAGGTACCGTGACAGCGGGAATAATGGTCGCACGCCAGCTCCCCAAAAACAGGAAGATGACCAACACAACCAGCGCTGCTGCTTCGGCCAGAGTAACCCACACGCTGCTGATCGCCGTGCTGATGAACAGGGAATCATCGGAGCCTGCCGTGATTGTCATGCCCTGTGGCAGCGAAGGCTTTATTTGTTCGGCAAGTGCCTTTGCGCTTTCGGCTACGGCCAAGGTATTGGCGCCGGATTGGCGGACGATACCCATGCCCAAGGCAGACTCTCCATTTAAGCGAAACGCAGCATAAGGGTTTTCCGCACCCGTTTCGACCCGCGCCACATCACCAAGTCGGATAAGCGACCCATCCGCGCCCCGCGTGACAATCAACTGGCGAAATTCGGCTTCATTACCAAAG
>NZ_CAMAYF010000021.1 GCF_945862485.1 Sphingorhabdus sp. EL138 | reverse complement strand
GCTTTATTTTAGCCCAGTGAGTTACACTAAGACGCCCTTGTCGGAACGCAAACTGCTGAATCCTGATCCATTTTCGGCATTTTTGCTGTCGCACAACCCCTGCCGTCCGACCAGTCGGGGACATATTGAACTTAACGGTTCGGACCCTTTCGGAGATCCTTCCATCCACCCCAATTATCTGGCGACACAGACAGACATTGACGACGTCTTGGCTGGCAACCGCATTCTTCGTCAACTCGCGTCCACAAAGCCGCTGGCCGATATCATTACCGAGGAGCTTATTCCCGGTAGCGATGTGGACGGTGATCAGGCCTTACTGGCTGATTTCCGGGCTCGTGCAGACACGGTGTATCATCCCACCAGCACTTGTATGATGGGCACGGATCCGGCCACTTCGGTCGTTGATGCCCGCTTGCGCGTGCATGGCATTGAGGGATTGCGGGTTGTCGATGCGTCAGTTTTCCCGACGATCACGTCGGGGAATACCAACGCGCCAACGGTCATGGTCGCAGAAAAGGGTGCGGCGATGATTTTGGAAGATGCGAAATTGATGCGTTAATTTTATTTACCAGTCCTTTTTTGCTGTGCTATTCTATCAGAATTGCGCGAATCCGGGGAAGGAGTGGCGATGCATCCGAAGATTGATCTTAAGCAATTGCCGCCATTAAAGGCGCTTAAAGGCTTTGAAGCCGCGACCCGTCATCAAAGTATTCGCGACGCGGCTGATGAACTTTGCCTGACGCATCCTGCGGTCAGTCACCAGGTTCAACTTATCGAAGATGCCCTTGGTGTTACTTTGTTCGTTCAAGAAGGACGCCACATTGTCTCGACCGAAGAAGGCAAGGTGCTATACCCTTATGTCCGCGCCGCATTTGAATCCCTGCTCGAGGGCGTCGAAGAAGTGCATCGCAATGCGCTTGATAAGCCGCTTCGGGTACAAACCTATGTGACCGCGTCCATTCGCTGGCTTGCACGGCGCGTGCCCCAATTTCTGGCCGACCATCCCGAAATAAAACTGACGCTCAATACGTGCGCGGTTGAATGGGAATTTGATGATGTGCATGCTGATGTCGGACTGGTCTATTGCGCTATCGAGCCGGACCCGGCCAAGTTTCATTGGGTGCCGCTGTATGAATATGCGTTGTTCCCCGTATGCAGTCCTGAGGTGGCAGAAGCCATGGGACAGAATCCCGCTCCCCAACAATTGATGACCAAACCTCTTGTTGCCATTTACACGGAGGTACAAAATTGGGAGACTTGGTTTGCGTCCGTCGGTGCCGAGTTTGAGCCATCCGTGCCGTATCTGATGGTGGATACCTTGGCGGTTGCACTTGAAATGGCGCTGAATGGCGAAGGAATTGCCCTGGTCAACGGCCCGTTTGTGGATCAGGATATGGCAGCAGGGCGGCTGGTGCAGCCCATCGCGCATAAGGCGGTATGTCCAGGCGCATGGGGATTAATCTGCCGCAAGGATATGCGCGAAAATCCCAGAATCCGGACTTTCATGGATTGGGTGGCCAAAAATGTCGCCGATAGCCAGTCGACTAAGGCTGGCTAAGTTGCGACCTTAGCGTTTGGGAACGACTTCGTACCCGCGCTCTTCGGGCTCATCATCGACCATTTGGTCAGGAAAGCCTGTGCCAAGAACCTTAAGGCCCAGCGGCTCTTCATAACGACGGATGATGTTAGGCGAAAATTCGCGCGACCCGTAATTGGCCTCTGCTTCTTTGAAGAGACGCACGATCAGCGGGGACATTTCCACCGGAACACCCGCTTCCTGTGCAATCTTGTCAAACAGGCCAATATCCTTTGACACCAAATCCATGGTGAAGTTGATATCCCGGCTGCCGTTCAGGATAACTTGGCTTTCCGTTTCATGGACAAAGCTGTTGCCTGATGAAATTTTGATCGCCTCATAAGTGGTGTTCATATCCAGCCCAATGGCCTTACACGTGGTCAAGGCTTCAGCGAGCGCAACCAGATGCACCGTGCACAGATAATTTGTCATCACCTTCAACTGTGAGGCTGTGCCAAGATCGCCCGTATGCAGAATGCGACGGCCCATTGTAGTCAGAACAGGCAGAACAAATTCAAAGGCCGCGCGCGGTCCACCAGCGAAAATCGCGATATTGCCGGTATCGGCACGATGGCATCCACCCGAAACCGGGCACTCCATAAACATGGCGCCGCGCGCTTCGACCAGCGCACCCAAGCGGATGATTTCGCTATAGTCGGTCGTGCTCATTTCCAGCCAGACTTGGCCGGGTCGCATGATTTGCAAAAAGCCATCTGGGCCTTCGGCCACGGCTGCGCTGGCCGCAGGGGAGGGCAGGCAGGTGACGATCAGGTCAACATTCTCTCCCAATAACTTGGGCGATGCAGCGGCCTTCGCGCCGCGTGCCACATATTCGGCGACTAAAGTGTCATCAAGATCACGGACAGTCACATCATGTCCGTTACGGATCAGGCTTCCCGCCAGTTTTCCGCCGACATTGCCAAGCCCGATAAATCCGATTTTCATGATTACACCCAATATTTTTTCAAGAAGCGTTACCCGCCGATTGAAAAAGTTAGAGCGCCGTCGATGCGCGGCCACAATTGAAAAATTTGGCCGATTGGGTGAATTATTTTGCTATTCTTAAGCCTATGGAGGCGTGACTGGCTGCTTTAGCGCACGTCGTAACCGAGCTTTGCGGATAATGCCTCGGCCAGCCGTGAGCGCGCAACAGCACATACAAGTTTACGGTCAGCAAGTGCGCCGGGGTCGAATGGTTCTAGGAAATGTACACCGACGTCATAGCTGCCAGGCCGCGTAAACGCGCGCCACGCACTTTCCCAGCCCGTTTCTTCGCCCAACCAAGCTATCTCTGGGCCGTCATCACCAAAATCGAGCAACACAGGTTGAATCATCATTGGTTTGGGTGGCGGAGCCAAGGTCGCAAACAAGGATTGTTTGAAAGGCAAAAGCCCAAGGCCATCAGATGTTGTGCCTTCTGGAAACAGCGTCACGGACCAATTCTCTGCAATCGCTTCGCGCAATTCGGCCACTTGTTGCGCAACATTTTGCTTTTCGGTGCGGCTGATGAAAATCGTTCGGTTCAGTTTTGCTAGCCAGCCAATGATTGGCCAATCCCGCACACCGTCCTGCGCCACAAAAGAAGAGCCGGTAATCCCCGCCAAAATCGGAATATCGTGCCACGAGATATGATTAGCGACAAAGAATACATCTCTGCGCAATGGATTACCGTAAACCGTCACACGCGCGCCCAGCGCACGTGCACAAATACGCAGGAACAACATAGCCCAAGGCGAAGGCAGTTTTAGCATGTGCCAGACCAAATGAAGTGGCAATATTATCGCCAATGGCAGCGCAATCCAAAGTAGCCGAATGGCGCATAGGACATATGCTTGTAAGTCGAATTTCCGGATTGAAATGGAAATGGCCGTCATTGGACTTCACTTTGCTGTTAAGACAACATCTCAGATGTCTGGGCGATAGATGACAACTGTGACTATGCTATGACGGTCCAGAAAGGCTCTATCTGACACGTGCGCGCATCAAAAGCCATGCAAATTCTGTCACCGTTTTTTTAAACGAAGTGCGTCCCAGCTGGCGTCGGCAACCCACCCGCCGTCCACAGGCAGGCTAACGCCGTTTATGAAGCTGTCTTCATGTGCCAGAAACGCAATGGCGCGCGCAACATCCTCGGGTTTTGCAAAGCGGCCCATGGGCACGCGGTTGATAATGTCTGCGTCGGAATAGGCGCCCGAACCTTGGTCCGCCTCGTCCATCTCGGTTTTGATCCAGCCGGGGCAGATAGCATTTACACGCACGCCGCGATTGCCCCATTCGGCGGCAAGCGTGCGTGTTAATCCGATCAACCCATGTTTTGAGGCGTTATAAGCCGAACGGTCGATTACGCCGTGTAAGCCTGCAATGGAAGCGACATTGACAATATTGCCCTGCCCACGCGCCAGCATTTGCTTGCCAAATTCCCGGCACAATAAAAACGGTCCGGTCAGATTGATGTTCATGACGCGCTGCCATTGGTCGAGACTTGTGTCTTCGGCGGGGCATATCATGCTGATCCCGGCATTATTCACAAGGACATCAACTGCCGTGTGATCGCGCGCCACTTTGTCGGCCAGTTCAGTCACAAAAGCCTCTGAGGAAATGTCACCGGACAAAGCGGATACGCTACCCCCAAGTGCCGATAGCGTTGCGATTTGCGCATCCAACGGCTGCACATCTGTCAGGACGACATGATATCCCATCCCAGCAAACATCTTCGCGGTGGCAAAGCCAACCCCTTGTGCCGCACCTGTAATCAACACAACCCGCATAGCTGACCTTTACAAGATAATTTCACACCACTGCCCTTACAGACAGTGACGGCTATGATCCAAAAATTTTTTTAACCGATCCCGTCATATTCCCCATTTGTGCCTGACCTTAAACCCGCCCTAAGGTTCGCTGGAATTAATGCCTTAAGGAGCACGGCTGTCATGCAAACATCGGCACGGGTTGTCATCATTGGCGGCGGCATAATGGGAGCTTCGTTGCTTTACCATCTTGCCGAGCTTGGCTGGACAGATAGTTTGTTGATTGAAAAGGATGAGCTGACGTCCGGCTCGACTTGGCACGCCGCCGGGCAATGTCCAAACATTACGGGCAGCTACAACCTCGCTAAAATGCATGCTTATAGCAATCAGCTCTATCCCAAGCTGGAAGGGCTGACGGGGCAATATGTCAGCTGGCATACATCGGGCGGAATTCGCCTTGCGACGAACGAGCGCGAGTTGGCGTGGATGCGCTATATACAAGGTTTTTCCAAAATCATTGGCTTTGATATGGAAATCATCCCGCCAGAGGAAATCCTGCGCCATAATCCGTTTATGACGCTGGACGGGGTTATTGCTGGCGCACGTACCACCGAAGACGGACATGCTGATCCATCGGGTATTTGCAATGCGCTTGCCATTGGTGCGAAAAATATGGGGGCAAAGATTGTCCGCAAAAACCGTGTGACGGGCCTGACCCAATTGCCGTCTGGCGAATGGGATGTGGAGACCGAAAAGGGCACTGTTCGCGCCGAAATCGTCGTTAATGCGGCCGGCTGCTATGCGCGGCAGATCGCGCAAATGGCTGGGATTGATATTCCGGTGACGAATATGGAGCATCATTATGTCGTTACTGATCCCATTCCTGCGTTTAAGGATCGCGAAGAAGAAATCCCCGTTATGCGCTGCCCGCACGTGTCGGGATATTTCCGGCAGGAACAGAAAAGCGGCCTGATAGGTGTTTACGAAAACACAGGTTTGGTCGAGGCGTGGGCACCACGCGGCGGACACCCTGAGTGGGATTCCACTAGCGAGCTGTTTCCCGAAGATCTGGAGCGCATTGCCCCATGGCTTGAACGCGCGATTGAGCGGATGCCGATATTTGGTCAGGTTGGCCTAAGGCGCTTTGTCAATGGCGCTATTCCACATACACCAGATGGCGGACCATTATTGGGGCCAGCGGTAGGCCTCAAGAATTTCTGGCATTGCTGTGGCACCAGCTTTGGAATCGCGCAAGGCGGCGGTGCCGGAAAATATATGGCGCAATGGATGGTGTTTGGTGATGCCGACATCAATATGACTGAATTCGACCCGCGTCGTTATGGCCCTTATGCCGATGAAGATTATAGCCGCGACAAGGTCTTCCTGGATTATCGGATGACGTTTACGACCCGGCTACCCGGCGAGGAAGAGCCCGACGGCCGTCCGCAAAAGACCAGCGCATTATATGGCAAATTGCTCTCCGCGGGAGCAGTCTATGGCGAAACTTATGGTTGGGAACGACCCAAATATTTCGCGCTTGATGGGGCGGAGGAGCAAGGCGGCTACCAACGCACTAATAGCTTCGACGCGGTCGCCGCCGAAGTGAAGGCTGTAGCTGAAGGCGTTGGCGTGCTCGATCTGTCCGGCTTTGCCAAATATGACGTAAGCGGCCCCGATGCAGAAGCTTTCCTCAACCGTATTTGCGCCAACCGCATGCCAAAGAAATTGGGCGGTATCGGCTTGGTGCACCCCTTGTCGATTCAAGGTCGCATTTACGGCGAAATGACGGTCACGCGCTTTGCCGATGATCATTTTTACTGCCTGTCGGCAGCAGCCGCGGAGCAACGCGATTGGGACTTGCTGATCCAAAGCAAATTGCCGCATGAGGATGTCACCATTCGCAATTTGACGATGGACTTGGGCGTATTGGTGATGAATGGCCCGCGTTCGCGCGATGTTTTGGCAAAACTCACCAATGCCGACTTAACGAACGAAGTTTTCCGCTGGTTAAGCGGTCAGGAAATCACCATCGCAGGCATAAAAATGCGCGCGCTTCGGGTGTCTTATGCGGGTGAGCTTGGATGGGAGCTGCATCCAGCAATGGACGATCTTGCCGCGTTGTATGATGCCGTTTGGGATGCGGGGCAGGAATATGGCATCGTCAATTATGGCCTTTACGCCGCAAACACGATGCGGGTGGAAAAAGGCTATAAGGCTTGGGGCTCCGAACTCACCAATGAATTGACGATGATTGAGGCGGACATGCCGCGCTTCATCAATTTCAACAAGGATGACTTTGTCGGCAAGCAGGCAACGATGGATGCGCCAGACCGTTTCCGCATTGTCTATGGTGAAGTAGATGCGTCCAATGTTGACGTACGCGGCGCGGAGCCATGTTTGATCGGCGACCAATGCATCGGTCTGACAACGTCAGGTGGTTATGGGCATCGTGTGGGTAAGAGCCTTTTCTTTGCGTGCGTACCGCTTGAAAATGCCGCGCCAGGATCACGTTTTGATATCATGCTGCAGTGCGAACGGCGGGTTGGAACGGTGCTGGAGCATCCGGCCTATGATGCCGATAACGCAAAAATGAAGGTGTAATCTAGTGGCTGAACTCCCCAAAAAGGCGAAAGTCGTAATCGTCGGTGGTGGCGTTATTGGCTGCTCGATTGCCTATCACCTGACCAAGATTGGCTGGGACGATGTTGTTTTGCTGGAGCGCAAGCAACTGACCAGCGGGACGACCTGGCACGCGGCCGGTCTGGTGGGTCAGTTGCGTCCGTCGATCAACATGACCAAGCTCGCTAAATATACGGGCGAACTTTATCGCGGGCTAGAAGCTGAAACCGGCCAAGCCACAGGCTATCGCCAGTGCGGCTCCATTTCGATGGCGACCAATGCGGAGCGGTTTGAAGAACTGAAACGCAGCGCTTCGATGGCAAAGGTGTTTGACCTGCCCGTAAATGTTGTGACGCCGCAAGAGATCAAAGAACTCGCCTATATCGTAAATGTCGATGACGTGGTCGGCGGCATTCATATCCCCAGCGATGGCTATGCCAATGCGGTCGATATTACGCAGGCGCTGGCGAAGGGCGCACGCACCGGCGGCGCCAAAATATTTGAAAATACCAAGGTCACCAAAATCCGCCATAATGGGGAGCGCGTGACGGGTGTCGATACCGATGATGGATCGATTGATGCCGATTATGTCGTGATCTGCGGCGGCATGTGGACGCGCGATCTGGCGGCGAGCATTGGCGTGGCCGCACCCTTGCATGCGTGCGAACATTATTATGTTCTGTTCGAAGGCGTAGAGGGGATCGACAATACGCTCCCTGTGCTGCGCGACTATGATTATTGCGGCTATTATAAATATGATGCAGGCAAGCTGCTCGTCGGAGCGTTTGAGCCCAATGCGCGACCATGGGGCATGGACGGCATTTCCGAAGATTTCTGCTTTGATGAAATCGCCGGCAGCTTTGAGCATTTCGAGCCCTTGTTGATGGATGCCATGCGCCGCGTGCCTGCGCTTGAAAAAGCAGGTATCCAGAAATTCTTCTGCGGGCCGGAGAGCTTCACGCCGGATGTGCGCTATCATCTGGGCGAAAGTGCCGAGCTGAAGGGTTGCTTTGTCGCTGCTGGTCTAAACTCTATCGGCCTGCAATCCGCAGGCGGCGTTGGCAAGGTGATGGCCGACTGGATCCGTGACGGCATTCCGCCTGCGGACCTGTGGACGGTCGATATTCGGCGCAACATGCCGTTCCAGATCAACCGCAAATATCTGCGCGAGCGCGTAACCGAGAGCCTTGGGCTGCTCTACGCGACGCATTATCCCTTCAAGCAATATGAAACCGCGCGCGGCGTCCGCCGTTCCGCCATTCATGATCGATTGGTTGCGGCCGGGGCTTGCCATGGCGAGGCTTTTGGCTGGGAACGCCCCAATTGGTATGGCGCACCGGGCAGCACGCCCAAATATGAATATAGCTATGGCCGCCAAAATTGGTTTGAGGCCAATGCCGAGGAGTGCAAAGCGGTGCGCGAAGCCGTGGGCCTGTTTGACCAAAGCTCCTTTGCCAAATTCCGGCTGGAAGGGCGCGATGCCTGTGCTGTTCTGAACCGCGTCTGCGCCAATGATGTTGATGTGGCGCCAGGCAAGTTGATCTATACCCAATGGTTGAATGATAAGGGCGGCATCGAAGCGGATTTGACCGTCACCCGTCTGTCGCAGACGGCCTATCTCATTGTCACTGGGGCCGAGACAGAAACGAAGGATTTCAACTGGCTGTTACGGCATATCCCAGAGGGTGCCCATGCCATTTTGACCAATGTGTCCTCTGCGATGGGCGTGATCTCGATCATGGGACCAAATGCGCGTGCGCTGCTCCAATCGATTTGCCCCAATGATTTGTCGCATGAGGCCTTTCCCTTTGCGACGAGTCAGGAAATTGAGCTGGGCTATGCCATCGTGCGTGCCTCGCGCATTACCTATGTCGGCGAATTGGGCTGGGAACTCTATATCCCGACCGAATTCATGACGGGCGTCTATGATGAGATTGTCGCAGCAGGCGCGGCCTTTGGCCTCAAGCATTGCGGCTATCACGCGCTCAACGCACTGCGCGTGGAAAAGGCCTATCGCCATTGGGGCCATGACATTACCGATGAAGATACGCCCTTGGAAGCTGGCCTCGGCTTTGCCGTGAAGATGGACAAGCCCGGCGGCTTTATCGGCCAAGAGGCACTGGTGAAGCAGAAAGAAGAGGGATTGAAGCAAAAGCTCGTTCAATTTCTGCTGAAATCGCCCGATCCCATGCTCTATCATAATGAACCGATCTGGCAGGGGGATCGCATCGCCGGATATATCCGCTCGGGCATGTACGCCCATACGCTCGGCGCATCCTGTGGCCTTGGTTATGTGACCGCGGCAGATGGCGGCGTTGTCGGCCCGATTGGCGCGGATGATTATGAAATTGAAATTGCGGGTGTGCGTTTCCCAGTGACCGCGTCGCTCAAGCCCCTTTATGACCCTTCAAATGCACGGATCAAAATCTGATGACCGAGACTTCACATGGCACCATGCAACGGCTCGCCGCGCAAACGCGGATGGGATACAGCTTTGATCAGGAATTTTACACCAGCGATGCGGTGTTCAAGGCGGATTTCGACCAAGTCATTAGCCAGAAATGGCTCCTAGCCGGCCATGTGTCGCGTATCCCCGACAAGGGCGATTATTTCCTGTTTCGGGTTGGCAATGAGCAGATCATCGTCATTCGTGAAAATGCCGACAGCGTCCGCGCGTTCTTCAACGTTTGCCGCCACCGTGGATCGACGATCTGCCAGTCGGAAAGCGGCAACGCACCCCGTCTGGTGTGCCCCTATCACGCGTGGACCTTTGGCCTTGATGGGCGGCTGATTTCCGCGCGGCTGATGCCGGAGGATTTCGATAAGGCGGAAAACAGCCTGTTCGCATGCCATATCCGCGTGTTCCACGGCCTGATCTTCATCAATATGAGCGAGGATGAGCCTGTCGATTTTGACGCTACCTTCGGCGACATGGGTGCCATTCTCGATTATCATGGATTTGCCGACGCGCGGATCGCGCATGCAGGCAGCTACCCCACGACAGCCAACTGGAAACTCGTCGTCGAGAATTTCTTTGAATGCTATCATTGTGTGCCATCGCATCCAGAATTCTGTTCGATGCATGCATCTGAATCTATCGTGGCCGTAGGCGCTGGCCCAAGTTCCGGTCCAGCGGACGCAATCGCTGACTTCGCGCCAAAGTTAAAGGCTTGGGAAGAAAGCGCCGCTGCCGCAGGCCGGCCCATTGGTACCATTGATGATGCACCCGATAGCAGCCATCTGCGCCTACTGATGCAACGCATGAACAAAGACGGCTGGGCCTCGGAGACGCAAGATGGTTCTGCGCCAGCGCCGCTGATGGGCAAGCGTACGAAAGCGGATGGCGGACGGATGCACCTCAGCTTCAGTCCATTTAGCCAGATTGTTGCGGATGACCATTTTGCCATCCTGTTCCAATTCACCCCGCGTGGCGCATTGGCCACTGATGTTGAGATGATCTGGCTGGTCGATGGACGCGCGACCGAGGCGGAAGTTGACATTGAAAAGATGATCTGGGGCTATCATGCCACAACGACGCAGGACAAAGTCATCACCGAAAACAATCAGGAAGGTATCATGTCCAGCCGCTATCGTCCCGGTCGCTATTCTGATCAGGAAGGCAGCGTGCTTAACTTCCAGAAGTGGTATCTCAACCAATTCGGGCTGGAACGCGCCGAGTGACAATAGCCGCCAACATGCGCGCGGTTTTGCTGACCGGCCATGGTGGCTATGACAGGCTGGATGTTCGGGACGACGTTCCGGTGCCTATACCGGGACCGAATGATGTTTTGATCCGCGTTGCCGCAGCTGGTGTCAATAATACCGATATCAACACCCGCATCGGTTGGTATTCAAAGGCGGTGGCGGAAGCCACAGACGCTGGCGCCGCATCTGGAATAGACGGCGCTGGCGATGATGGCTGGTCAGGTGCGGCCTTTCAATTTCCGCGTATTCAAGGCGCTGATGCCTGTGGCCGGATTGTCTCGGTGGGCGCTAATGTTGACCCAGCGCGCATGGGTGAACGGGTGTTGGTTGAACCTGTTTTTCGTGGCGCTAGCACCTTCGACATTCTCTATTTTGGTTCCGAAGTCGATGGCGGCTTTGCGGATTATACGTGCGTACAGTCCATCCATGCGCATCGCGTGCATTCTGCGTTATCTGACGTTGAACTGGCGAGCTTCCCCTGTGCGTATGGCACCGCCGAAAATATCCTGACGCGTATTGATTTGCGGGCGGGGGAACGCGTGTTGATCACTGGCGCGTCGGGCGGCGTTGGCTCCGCCGCGGTACAACTTGCCAAAAGGCGTGGTGCTGAGGTGATCGCCATGGCCGCCGACGCAAAGGCAGAAATGGTTCAGTCATTGGGCGCGTCTCGGGTGGTTCCGCGTGATTCGGATATTACTGCCTTATTTGGACAGGAATATTTCGACGCTGCGGTAGATATTGTTGGCGGCCCGCAGTTCGGCGCCATTCTAAATGTCCTAAAACGCGGCGGTCGTTATGGCGTTTCAGGGGCGATATCGGGGCCCATTGTCGATCTGGATTTACGGACTTTGTACCTTAAGGATTTGCGCCTGATTGGTTGCACCGTGCTGGAACCGGACGTGTTCCCAAACCTCGTGTCCTATATCGAACGTGGTGAAATCCGGCCAGTGGTGGCAGCGACATACGACCTATCTGAAATCGTCAAAGCGCAGGAAGCGTTTTTGACGAAGCAGCATGTCGGGAAAATTGTCCTGTCGCTTTAGGCGTGCACGGCCTAGTCGACCGTTTCTATCAATTCACCGATCCGTCCAACAATTTCATCGATATGGGATTTTTGCAAAATTAGCGGCGGAGACAGCGCAATAATGTCGCCTGTCGCACGCACGAGCACGCCATTGTCGAAGCATTTGTGGAATAATTGCATCCCGCGCTTACCAACGCCGGCAGAATGCGGCGCAAGTTCGATAGCCGCAACAATGCCCATGTTGCGGATGTCGATGACATTTTTTTTGCCCTTCAGGCTGTGTACCGCATCTTGCCAATAGCCGTGGAGCGAACTTGCATGTTCGAAAATACCTTCTGACTTGTAAAGGTCCAACGTTGCCAAGGCTGCAGCTGCGGCCAAGGGGTGACCGGAATAAGTGTAGCCGTGGAACAATTCGATGCCGTCAGGTCCGCCTTCGACAACGCCGTCGTGGATATGGCGGCTCACGGCCACAGCGCCCATCGGCACCGCGGCATTTGTAAGGCCCTTTGCCATCGTAATGATGTCGGGAGTGACGCCCAAGGTTTCTGAAGCGGTCGTGCCGCCGACACGGCCAAATGCCGTGATAACTTCGTCAAAGATAAGCACGATGCCATGTTTGCGCGTAATCTCGCGCAATTTTTCGAGATAGCCGATGGGCGGCACCAATACGCCGGTTGAGCCAGCCATGGGCTCGACGATGACCGCCGCAATGGTCTCCGCGCCATGCAGTGCGACAATCGCCTCCAGATTATCGGCCAAATGCGCGCCCCATTCGGGCCTACCTATCGTAAAGGCATTATGTTCAAGATTATGCGTGTGCGGCAGATGGTCTACACCCGTCAGCAATGTGCCAAATTGACGCCGGTTGTTGACGATGCCGCCAACCGAAATGCCGCCAAAGCCGACGCCATTATAGCCGCGTTCCCGTCCGATGAGGCGGGTACGCGTGCCTTGGCCAATCGCGCGTTGATAAGCGAGTGCAATCTTGAGAGCCGTATCGACCGATTCTGAACCCGAATTGGTAAAAAATATGCGGTCCAGTCCTTCGGGCATGAGGTTCGCGAGCCGCGAAGCCAGTTCAAATGCCAGTGGGTGCCCCAGTTGGAATGGCGGCGCATAATCAAGCTCTGCGGCGCATGTCTGAATCGCTTCGACAATAGTGGGGCGGCAGTGGCCTGCATTGACCGCCCAAAGCCCTGCGGTTCCATCAAGGATCTGCCGTCCATCATCGCTGGTATAATGCATGTCCTTCGCAGATTTCAGCTGCCGCGGCGTCGTCTTAAACGCGCGGTTAGCCGTAAACGGCATCCAAAATGCAGCAAGGGGGTCATTTTCCAGTTTCATCACGTCACTCCACCAACGGGTCTTTGACCCTTATGCGACCGTATTACCGTCATTCTCGATTGAAAAGATTGTTGTGTCCGGAAAATTTTAGTTGGGTCACACATGCCTGCCGCCGCGCGGTCATATGCGCGGCTCCAACGTGGGAACGGACGTCTTGTAAATAACAGGCCTTAGCGCGAAGCTGGTGGTCACATTGGCAACACCCTTCACCCGGGTCAGCCGATGGCGCAGAAAATCCTCAAATTGGGTCAAGGAAGCGACCAATATGCGCAACTGATAATCCGCCTCGCCTGTCATTAAATAACATTCCATGACCTCTGGAAAGCTGGACACGGCTGTCTCAAAATCTTCCAAATGACGATCATCCTGTTGATCAAGGCGCACGCGGACAAATGCTGTGACAGAAAGCCCGACCTTATCAGGATCAACCAAAGCGACATAATGCGTGATAGTGCCATCGGCTTCCAACTGGCGTACCCGGCGCAGACAGGGGCTGGGCGATAAGCCGACCCGTTCAGACAGTTCCTGATTGGACATTCGGCCATCTGATTGAAGGCAGTCGATAATCTTGCGGTCAATGGCATCTAAGCTATTTTTTGGCATATCTTAAACCTAATTTTTATAATTTAAGCATAATCTTTCAAATAATATGGCATTTACCGTCAGGATACGCAAGGACATGCTGGGATGTGCTGGCTAAAGTCTTGCTTCGATTTAAGCGGAAAACAGCCATGGCCAATATTGTCGCTGACAAGCGTGAAGAGAAAATAGCAGCAATTGAAACGCTCGACGCGCGCCTGCGTTGGTTGGCCTCGTGGACCGTGCATAACGCCAACCATATCCGGCCAAAGCGGGACGGGTTAAAGGTCGGGGGGCATCAGGCAAGCTGCGCGTCGATGACGGCGATTATGGCGGCACTGTATTTTCATGCGCTGCGCCCGAATGACAAGGTTTCCGTCAAGCCACATGCAGGGCCAGTGCTGCAAGCCATCCATTATCTCTTAGGCAATCAATCGCTAGAGCAATTGCAGCAATTTCGTGGTCTTGGCGGCGCGCAAAGCTATCCATCGCGAACAAAGGATAAAATTCCAGTGGATTTCTCCACCGGTTCCGTCGGTTTGGGTGTGGCGATTACAGCCTTTTCAAGTCTGGTTCAGGACTATTTGATCGCGCATGGATCGATAGACGAGGCCAATGCAGGCCGGATGATTTCGCTGATGGGCGATGCGGAGCTGGATGAAGGCAATATCTACGAATGCCTCATTGAAGGCTATAAGCATGACATTCGGAACTGCTGGTGGGTGGTCGACTATAACCGGCAATCGCTCGATAGCACGACGGCGGACCGGATGTTTCGGCGCTTTGACGATATTTTCGAGACTTCGGGATGGCGGGTCATCACCTTAAAGCATGGCAAGTTACAGCGAGCAGCTTTTGCAAGACCCGGAGGGAAATCGCTGGAAGACTGGATCGAAAATTGCCCCAATGCGGAATTTGCGGTTCTCACTTATCAGGGCGGTGCAGCTTGGCGCGCGCGTTTGATGGCAGATATTGGCGGCAAACCGCATGTGAAAAAACTGCTCGATAGTTTTGATGACGACGGTCTGGCCGCGCTGATGACCAATTTGGGTGGGCATTGCATCGAAACTTTGATGGATGCTTTTGACAGTGCCGATGATGAACGGCCCACCTTGTTCATTGCCTATACGGTCAAGGGTTATGGTCTGCCGTTGGCGGGGCATAAGGACAATCATTCGGGGATGATGAATCCCGGTCAGATTGATCAGCTTCGTATGTCCATGGGTATTGAAGCGGGCGAGGAGTGGGAACCATTTGCTGGCCTCGGCGGCAATATGGCAGCCCGGCTCAAAAAATTCATCGGGGACAGCGTTCTTGCCGCCAAACCGTTAGAACCCGTATCGCCGCAGATACATGTACCCGGCCGCTTCGCAGTTCCGTCGGGTGATGTACAATCAACCCAGGCGGCATTCGGCAATGTCCTTCTTGACCTTGCAAAGTCTTCCGAAGAGCTAGCGGACCGGATCGTCACCACTGCGCCTGATGTGACGCAGACCACCAATCTCGGCGGTTTTGTGAACCAGCGTGGGCTGTTTCGCCGGTCCGACGTGGCAGATATATTTCGCGAGGCTAAAATCCCATCCGCCCAGAAATGGGCGGCACATGCGGCGGGGCAGCATATTGAACTGGGAATTGCCGAAAACAATTTCTTCTTGCTGCTGACGTCACTTGGGTTGGCTGCACCGCATTTCGGTACGCGCCTTATTCCGGTTGGTACGGTTTACGATCCGTTCATTGCCCGTGGCCTCGATGCGCTGAATTATGGTTGCTACTCAGATGCCCGTTTTCTGCTGGTCGGAACGCCGTCCGGTTTGACTTTGGGACCAGAGGGTGGCGCGCATCAGTCTATCAACACGCCGTTGATTGGCATGGGGCAACCGGGCCTTGCCTATTTTGAACCTGCTTATGCCGATGAAGTCGCTTTACTCATGCGGTGGGCTTTTGAATATTTGCAAAAGCCTGAGGGAGGCTCCGTCTATTTGCGGCTGAGCACGCGTCAAATCGCGCAAGTTGAGCGTCCCGATTTGTCTTGGGAGGCCGATGCCTTGAAGGGCGGATATTGGTTGCGTCGACCAGCGGCAGGAGCTGAAGCGGCCATTATATTTACAGGAGCCATCGCGCCTGAAGTGTTGGCCGCGTATGATCAAATGCTGGATGATATTCCCAGTTTAGGTGTTTTGAATGTGACCTCGCCCGATGTACTGCATCGTGAATGGTCGGCAAGCAAGGCTGCACGCTGGACAGATCAGGACGCGCAAACAAGTCATGCCGAGGATTTGTTATCCATATTGGCGCCCAATGCCGGCATTGTGACGGTGATTGACGGTTCGCCCGGCGCTTTGTCTTGGCTGGGCGGCGTGCACGGTATGCGCGTCAGTCCGCTTGGCATGGATCGTTTCGGTCAGACGGGGGATTTGCCCGATCTTTACAGCACATATCGCCTCGACGCTGCAGCGATTATTGATGCCATGGCCGAGCTGTTTTTAAAAAGGTAAGCCCGCAAAATTCGGACAAAATTGAGTCAAACTTTATTGAGCGGATTTTTCGTCGGCGCTGACCATTTCATCTGGTAGTGCGCGGAATGTGAATTCTGCGGGCTTGTCCAAATATTGCTTGGCCAGTTGCCAGAGGTCCTGCGCCGTTATTGATGTAAAATTGGACTCACTGTTTCGGAAGCGGTTGAGTCTATCTGGGTTTGTCTGCGTCTCGGCCACGACGCCTAACCAAGTATTATTTTGCTTTTTCCAATCGGCATAGCTTTCAAGAACGGGCTTGCGGGCACGTTCGAACAAGTCAGGATCAACGGGTGACTTTACCAACGCCGATATGACTTGGTCGACCGTCGTTTCTATGGTTGCAATATCTTTAGGATCGCCAGCGGTAGATACAGAAAATGCGCCCCGCTTAAGATATAGGTTGGACATATCGGAATTTGCGGAAACGCCATAAGTCGTCCCCAGTTTTTCGCGCAATTCATCGGTCAAGCGTAGCGTTGCAACGCGTGCAAGAAGATCCATAGCTTGGGTGGTTTTTTGGTCATTATCGCCTGTGGTCGTCCATATGCGGCGCCACGCCAATTGGTTGGCCTCCCCATTATGGGATATGTCGAAACTTCCGCGTTTTGCGCTCCAGCCCGGTTGAAGTTGCGCGTTATGGTCCTTCCCGTCATCTGCGCGCGACGGGAGGGCTCCAAAACTGCGCGCAACGGCTGCAATGGCCGCATCGTCATCCAAGTCGCCGACCAACGCGATTTCCAAACGATTTTGCCGTAAAGCGTCACCCAACGCCAACTTAAGCATCGCAAAATCAGCACCCTGAATGGTTTCAAGGGGCGCGAGCGCAAAGCGCGGGTCGTCATCAGTCATGATTTTTGACATCGCGACCGCAAGCGCAGACGCCGGGGTTGCCTTTAATCGTGCGTATAGTTCGGGTAGCGGGCGGCGAAACAAGCGAAGCGCATTTTCCGAATAGCCCGGATGGGTTGTGTAGGCTGCCATCACTTGCAACTGGCGTTCCAAATCGGCGGGTGCGACGGCGCTGGCTGCGCCAAAATATCTATCGGCAACACCGAATGCGGGGGATACGGTTGTTCCGGCCAAGATGGATCGCAAATCTTCGATATCATGCGCCTCTAATCCGCCGGAAACATAAGTTGCTGACATTAGTGAGGCCAAAACCGCATTTTCCTTACCAAAATGTAGCTGGCCTCCATCAATGCGCAAGGAATAGCGGATTCGATTATCTTCAAAATCGGTTTTTTTGAGGTTCAGCAAAACGCCATTGGCAAAGCGGATGGTGCGAATGCCCAGGTCTGCAATGGTCTTGTCTGCAATGACATCTCCGGCTGGGCCGAAGTCTGTGTACGCAAAGCTTGACGCCGCGCGTGTCATTGGCGCAGCGATTGGCGTGCCACGACTGATGGCATATGCGGCCAATATTTCATCCTCGAAAACAGCCGCACTTTGCTTTGTTGTCAGGAAAATTTGCGGTCGCTCCATTTGGCGGAACCAAAATGCAAATTCGGAGGTGATGGCTGCCTTCGTTACAAATGGACGTATCTGACGCCACAATATCTGGCGATATCTGTCCGAGTTGTAAACGTCCTCATCCAGACTGACCAAGGCGTTCGCAATTGCTGCGCTTGATTCTGTGCCCTCATCCTTGGCGGCATTTTCATATTGGGCATCCAGACGCTTTACCTGTTCGGCAATTTCGGACTCTTCAAACCCATATTCCACGGCTTGGCGAACAGTTTGCTCGGTAAAGGCGAGCAATGAACGCCAACTGCCATCTTTACCCGCTACGCCATAGCCGATAGTTGCATATTGGTCGCAAAGACCGAAGTTGAAAGTCACACCGCCACCTAAAAACGGCATGTCTTCTTCGCGGGATCGGCGCGCCATGCGGCGTGATATGATCGCGTTTGCGATGCTCATTTTGAGCTCAATCATCGCGCGCTTTAAGGTGTCAGGCCGCTTTTTATCCTGTAAGAATTGCTGAACACCAATGCTCTCGCTAATCTCGGGATGCACGAAGCTTTGCGCGGTTAACACACGTTCGGTATCCAAACTGCATTGGTCAATTGCACCTAATGGCGGCGCGTCCACGCGCCAGTCGCCAAATTTTGCAACCAATTCGCGTTCAATGACAATCGGGTCTACCGGGCCGACGACAATGATTTTGATGCGGTCTGGGCGATAATATTTGCGATACAGTGCGCGCATCCGCTCGGCCGACGCTGTTTGTATGACCTCAGTTGTGCCAATAGGGTAGCGCGTTGCATAGAAGCTATTCGGGTAAAACAGGTTGTTCGCCGCACGTGCGCTTTGAAATCCAAAATTCTCCCGCGCGCTTTTTTCCGCCAGAATAACCCCGCGCTCACGATCAACTGCTGCCGGATTAAACGATATCTCCCGCGCCGTCTCACGCATCAAAAACAGCGCGCGTTCAATTAGATTCATATCAGATTTTGGCAGATCAAGCTTATACTGTGTTTGCGTATATCCCGTTGATGCATTGGTATCAGCGCCAAAGGACAGGCCAAGCCGTTCAAGCATTTTGACCATTTCGCCCTCAGGCACATTAGCGCTACCGTTAAAGGCCATATGCTCGATGAAATGGGCTAGACCCTGCTCATCCTGGGCTTCAGCTGCAGAGCCAAAGTCGATGGTCATGCGAACCAGCACCTGATTCTGCGGACGGTGATTGGGGCGAATGGCGTAGCGCAAACCATTGGGTAGACGCCCGTAAATGATGCTGGCATCGGGTTCGAGATCAGATGTCTCGGCATTCCAAGGTAGCGTCCGCTCTTTACCCGCAGGTGCGGCGGAAGGCGCTGCAAAGGCGTCGGCGGATCCGCCAAAGACCATCGCGAGTCCAAAAATGAAGCGAAGCGCATTTTTCATACGCTTAGTTTCTTCCGCAGAAGTTTGGAAACTGCAATATCTTTCTGTGTAAATTATTGATTTACTTACCTTTGCGTAATCGGTGGCTAACCATATCGAGAACCGCGCCTTCGCTTTCGTCTGGCATTAGGCCGAGGCGGCGGGCGACTTCTTGATAGGCTTCTGCTTCGCCACCAAGGTCACGGCGGAACCGATCTTTGTCTAGCTTCTCGCCGGTTTCAATGTCCCACAATCGGCAACCATCGGGGCTGATTTCGTCGGCCAAGATGATCCGCGAAAAATCGCCATCGAACAAGCGCCCAAACTCAAGTTTGAAGTCCACAAGCCGTATGCCGATGGCAGCAAACATGCCGCACATGAAATCATTGATGCGGATCGCCATGGACGAAATATCCTGCATTTCTTCCTGCGTTGCCCAACCAAAGCACGCGATATGTTCCTCTGCAACCAATGGATCGCCAAGGCTATCGTCCTTATAGCAATATTCCAGCAAGGTATGCGGAAGCGGCGTACCTTCTTCGATACCAAGGCGTTTCGATAAGGTGCCCGCGGCCACGTTACGCACGATGACCTCGATCGGAACAATCTCAACCTGACGGATTAATTGTTCGCGCATATTGAGGCGGCGAATGAAGTGCGTCGGAATGCCAATATGGCTCAGCCGCGTAAAGACATGTTCCGACACGCGGTTGTTGATGACGCCTTTGCCGGCAATTGTGCCCTTTTTCTGGGCATTGAAGGCCGTTGCATCATCCTTGAAATATTGGATCAACGTGCCAGGTTCTGGACCTTCATAAAGAATCTTGGCCTTGCCTTCGTATATTTTGCGGCGGCGGGTCATATGCGGTCCCTGACTTTGCTTGAAATGATGCGCCCCGGTGGAGTTGGCCGTTGATGAGACTAACTCTGCCGGGGCGATTTCAACGCTATAATCCATTGCATGCGTCGGCGCAATTCGAGATAGGCAAATAGGACGGACACGAAAGGACATCATTTGGCCATCGATCTGGATTTACTGCTTCAGGCGTATGCCAATGGCATATTCCCGATGTCTGACGCCCGCGATGACCCCGATACTTTTTGGATTGAACCGGAGTTTCGAGCGATCATGCCGCTGAATGGCTTTCGTTTGTCAAAGTCGCTTGCCAAAACTATCCGGCAGGACCGTTTTGTGGTTACCGCCGATACCGCTTTTGCACAGGTCATTGCCACTTGTGCCGAATCGCAAGCGGGCAGGCGGGACACTTGGATTAATCCGGATATCGAAGAGGCTTTCTGCCGCTTGCACCAATACGGGCATGCCCACAGCATCGAGTGCTGGTCGGAAGGTCGGCTCGTGGGCGGGTTGTATGGGCTGGCCCTGGGGCGCGCGTTTTTCGGAGAAAGCATGTTCTCGCGCGAAATCGACGCGTCGAAGGTTGCTTTGGCGTGGCTGGTTGCAAGGTTGAAGCTCGGCGGGTTTGAATTGCTGGATTGCCAGTTCATGACTGACCATTTGGCCAGTCTAGGGGCAATTGAAATGACGCAAGCCGCTTATCTTAAACTGCTTGAGGCTGCTCTAACAAAAGCCGTTCAAGCCGCGTCAGGGCTGGCGTTGTCAGCCCCCGCAGGAGTAGGCTCTGGTAGCGACTGGGGTTCACTTGACGTCGCTTTGGCTGCTGGATCCGCGGTAGGAGCCTCTTCAGAAGACTTCTCCGCTACGGGTGCTTCTTCCCCGGGGAAGCGCATTTTGCAAGCCTTGACCCAAACATCGTAAATCGGGTGCTCGACAACATTGGCCGCAGGATTTTCCTTGAACAGCCAACCCGAAAAAACATTACGCCATCTTTCCGCTTCAGTCGTGCCTGGGGGGCGCTCATTCACCAGCAATTGAACAAATGCACCTTCGTCAGGCTGGTTCTCCCAGGGTGCGGTTTTCTCGCAAGCTCTGAGTCGGATAACTACTTTATCAAAGCGAATAGCTTGGCCGGGTTTGAGTTCAACGTCGCGGGTTTGGCCATTCCGCTTGTTCAATAGACCCAGCACGGCAACGCGTTCCGCCATGGGGGTACCAATATTTGCGTCGGACATGGCCACAATTTTGTCGTTTGTGGAGATCGCTTCGCCGGATTTCGCTGGCGCAAGCGTTGCATCCTCTGAAGAACCGCATGCAGCAAGCGTTGCCAATAAAGGCAACCATATTAAACCGCGCGCGCGGATCATGATGCGTCGGGACTCCACGCCTCATAATCACCCGTTGCGCGTGCACGGTGTCCGCCACGTTCAATCGAACCCGCCGGACGATAGGCAGCGTCGGTTCCAGTCAGATTGGGTACGGCCGCAGTTTCATAGCCACGATGTGGTGGCAAATAGCTCTCCGGATCTCCATCATGTGTGCCATGCAGCCAGCCATGCCAATCGGGCGAGACGCGGCTTGCATCATTGGGACCGTTATAGATTACCCAACGTCGTTTGCCGTCAGATGATTGATAATATCGGTTGCCTAAGGCGTCAGCACCCACAGCTTTGCCTTTGCGCCAGCTGTAGATGGACGTGCCAATGGTCGCGCCGTCCCACCAAGTGAAGATTTTACTTAGAATACCCATGGCTCACGCGATTAGGACTAAGCATGATTCCGCGCAATCCTTATTTGGTTGTCCATTGCACCTTGTCGCCGGAAACGATTCCCAGTTCAGCCGCGAGACCGCCGCGCAATTCGAGTACAGCGGCAACTGGTTCGCCCGACACAACGGGGGTCATGGAATAAGGGACCGTATTGTCGGCGATACTCTCTATCGTGCCATCCGCGCGCACGAAGATGATGTCCAAGGGAATAACAGTGTTTTTCATCCAGAAACTCGCGATCCGCAAATCTGGAAAGGGAAAAATCATGCCCGCATTGTCGGCGAGTTCCGTCCTGAACATGAGCCCCTTGGCTTGCTCTGCTGACGTTCTTGCAGCCTCAACGGTGAATCTATGCGTTTTGGCGGCACTGGTGACGCATAAGGTTACTATTTGCAGCCCCGCCGCCGATTGGCCTGCAGCCGCGCCTGGCGTGCAACCCGCTGCCGGGCTTTCGCCATTGGCTGGCATGTTACAGGCAGTGAGCGACAAGGCGATGGCAAAGGCGCTGCAACGGCTGAACTGGGTAAAACTCATTAACGATATTCCTCTTTTTGATCCGGGCAATTTGGATGGCAGTGTCTATGATCTGTGTGGTGATGCATCGTCCGTTACTGCCAACCGTGCTTCACCCCATTCCACCCAGCCAAGCCATTTTGGCGTCCGTTTCATATAATGTCCTTGCAGCGCATGACATACAAATCCAGCGTCCGATATCGCCTGCGTTACTGGCCGGGTCAAATGGCAACCACCCGCAATCCGTTTCCAGACCGGTTCGATACGCTTTTGCCACGCGGCGGCCGACTGATCCCGCGCACGGCCATGTTCGACGAACAACAAGCGTCCGTTTGGCCGGAGCACCCGCTTCGCCTCCGACAATGCCAAGCGTGGATCTTGGACCGAACAGAGCGTGAAAGTGGTCACAACAGTATCGAAGCTGGCGTTGGCAAAGGGAAGCGCCTCCGCAACGCCTGGCATAAAATTGGCCGTCAGGCCCTTGCTTTCCAACGCACGTGTTGCACTGGCGAGCAATTCTTCGGACGGATCAACGCCAGATAGCGAATGCACATTGCTCCAGTCATAATAATCAAGGTTCGGCGCGCCACAACCAAGTTCAAGTACATCGCCAGAGGCGTGCGGCACCACTTTGGCTCTATCATGCATTACTGCAGGTTGCGTGCACGCGCAGCCGATTATTCGCGGCACGACATGCCGATCCCACCAATTACTCATGCGTATTTGCGTCGGTAGTTCAGGAGCAATTTATGCTGCCTTAACTGTGCCAGAAAACTTGTGGTCTGACCCATGAAGTGCCCCCTTGTGAAGATTGCCTCAACAATATGCTCGGGTTGGTTGCGCGCAACCCATTTTTGCGGCTTAACTCGAAAGTCCCATTTCCTTCAGCATTTTCGGAATGCGTTCCTTGAACGGGAAGAAACCTTTGGTCGCATGCGGCCAGAACCTCTCGTCCCAAGCACGCCGAACTTGAACAAGGGGTATCCCCTCCGACGCCAATAAGGGCGCGATGCGGGCCAAGGCATTCGCGACGGGACCAACCGGAGCATAAGCGGTGATGACCTGCTCTGCGCCTGCTTCGCGGGCTTGGACTATCAAGCTTGCGACATCCAAATTGTTGAGCAATTTCGTTGGACAGTTGAAACAGTTGTCAACGCGTGCGGCGGCGTCGCGTACTGCTTCTGCGACAAAGGATCGGGCATTGTCACCACATAAGGTTTCAGGTTCAAACAAAATGCCTGCGCCGTTTATTTTGGCTGGTGCACCAAATACAGATTCAGGGTGCAAGTCCTCAGGCGTTACCAGCAGAAAGGATGACTTTTGCGCGTCGACAGATGCAAGTTGCGGCAGGGGTTGTGCCGGACATACCGGCGTCTCGGTCGGCATCGTTGCAATGGTCGCGAGGCCCTTTGGTGCAAATCGGCCATTGGTAAAACGGGCGATGTTATCGGCAGAGGCAAGATAGGTTTTGCCTGCTCTTTGTAAGCCTGCAACCCACCGCCAGGACAATGTGTTGCTCGCGGCGTCGGCATCCACCAAATGCCGCAGGAAGAAGTCAGCGCCCAGCGTCCAAGGTAGGCGCAAGGTAAATATCCAGATTGACGCAAACCACATTCTTGCGTGGTTGTGGAGATAGCCCGTTTCCACCAATTCGCGGGCCCAGTCATCAAACCCTTCAATGCCAGTCTCGCCGGCCTCCGCACTGCGAATTGCGCGGGTATTGGGGAAGCTGTCACGTTGCCGGTCACATTCTTGCAGATATTGGGCCCACACCGATGGCCGCATCTCGAGCCAGCCCTTCCAATAGGTTCGCCACAACACTTCCTGCACATATTTTTCGGCTGCTTGCAGGCTGTGTTGGCCAAGCGTGGCACCGACGACTTCTTGTTCGGTTATCATGCGATAGCGCAGATATGGCGAAAGCATCGACACAGCGCCAACTTGATCTGGCCAAGCGTCGGTATTGCGGCCGGACGCATAAGCCTCGCCAGCCCGCGGGGCAAACTGGGTGAGGCGTAACAGCGCAACATTGCGCGTTGCGGGGAAGGTATCGCCGATCACATTAGTCCAGTAACTTTTGCAGGCGCGGCCGGATGATGAGGAAGCGGGTGTAGAGCCTTTCGAGTAGCCCGAGAACAAGCCGGTTGCGGGCGATGAAGCCAAGGGGTTTCAAAAATGGAATGGCCCGCCACATGGCGGCGAAGGCGGCGGCGCCCGATAGGATGACGCCGTCTTCGCTGGCATGGAAGCGCGCCAACATCAATTGACGGTCAAGCGGACACACCGCATCCGCAGGCGCTATATCCAGAAAGTCGATAGAGCGACGCACATCGAGTCGGCGCATCAAAGCAATCTCGCGCATGCACATGGGGCATGCCCCGTCATACCAGACAATTACTTTAGCCATATAGCCGTTTATCATCTCTGGCATGTGCCTGTCAGGCTAGGCATTAGGCGGTAGCGTAGCACAATAAAAAAAGGGCGCCGTTTCCAGCGCCCTTCAGATTTTGAGATCAGGAGATTTTACTCCGCTTTTTCGTAATATTGCGGGGCCGCTTCATTCAAGATGACGAGGATTTTCTGGAGCGCCGCTTTTTCATCGGTCTTTTCCATGGCGGCAAGTTCACGCGCCAGACGGCTGGATGCGGCTTCAAAAATCTGCCGCTCGGAATAGCTTTGCTCTGGCTGGTCATCGGGACGGAACAGATCGCGCGTCACTTCGGCGATCGATACCAGGTCGCCTGAGTTGATCTTCGCTTCATATTCTTGCGCCCGACGTGACCACATGGTGCGTTTCACCTTGGGCTTGCCAGTCAGGGTGTGCATCGCTTCTTTCAGCGTCTTGTCGCTTGAAAGCTTCCGCATACCAACGCCCTCGGCCTTGTTAAAAGGCACGCGCAGCGTCATTTTTTCCTTCTCAAAACGCAGAACATAAAGCTGAAGCTGCATCCCTGCGATTTCGGAATCCTGAAGTTCAATTACGCGGCCAACCCCGTGCTTGGGATATACCACATAATCGCCTACATCAAATATCGCCGCGGTGGACGTCATATTACGACCTTTCTGATTATTCGGGAGAAGTAGCTTGTTCAGGCAACGGAGCGTCGCCCATCAGACTTTTTACGTTCGTCCCTTACGTAATGAAACTGCCGCTACCTGAATTGGATGCGCAGTCGTCGACCAATATTGACCTATCGCAAACGAGTGTAACAGATTCGCAACAAAAATTCAATAACCGCTTTACATCATGTCAGTAGCGCACATTAAATCGCGCTTAACTTCCGTACGCGATCATCGACGTCATGTATGTCGGCGCTGATCGGTGTAATGTCTGCCGCGTTCATCCAGCTTAAATCCATGTAGCCAAGAACCCGTTCGTCATGGCTGCGGATTGTCACAGGCAGGATGGGTTGGCGGTCACGATCATCTACCAGCACCGGATTAGACAAAACACCTGTTCCCCATTTTTCGCCCCATTGGCGCAAAGCGATCATGGTCGGCAGCAGGTCGAGACCTTTTTCCGTCAGACGATATTCAACCTTGCGCCGGTCGTCCGGGCAGGGCGTGCGGTGCAATATTCCGCTTTCGGTCAATCGGGTCAGGCGGTTGGCCAGTATGTTGCGCGCAATGCTGATTTCAGAGAGAAATTCCTCAAAATGCCGAACGCCATTAAAGGCTGCGCGCAATATCATGAATGACCAGCGTTCACCCATTGCCTCAAGCGCCATGGGGAGGCCGCATTCAGCGAGCTGTTGTAAAGGTTCCCGCAATTCACCCATCAAACATCCCCTCGGTCGCAGATTGCGATTCTTATTTCAAATAATCAACCCAAATTGCAAATTTAAGTTGCAAATAGAAACTTATAATAATAAGTTGTGATTCGCAACTGATTTACCAGAAGCGCAAAATGCTTGCGAGGGACCAAAGTTCCAGTCGGCATTTTGATTATTTAGCACAGCTAAAGGAAAATATGATGACCCTCTCCCAAATCTCCGCCCGTATGGGCGCGCTTGCCGCCGCCGCTGCTTTGAGCGCCACCCTTTTGTTCGCAGCGCCGCAGGCACATGCCGCCACCAACAATAGCTATTACAAAGCCGAGCTGGCGCAGCCTACCACTGCCAAGCCAGAGCTATTGCGCAGCGTATATGTAAAATGCGAAGGCAAAAGCTGCCGCGCGCCGATAGCGTCTACTGCGCCAAAGAATATGTGCGTTAGCATATCGCGTGAATTCGGCGCAGTTACTGCCTTCACCGCCGGTGAGCGCGTGTTCACGGCTGAAGAAATTGCGGCATGCAATGGTGATAATGCAAAGGCCGTCGCCAAGAACTAAGCTGGCACCGGAATTTTTTGTTCCGCTCTCTTGCCTCCCCCCTCGCTGCTTTTTCGGGCAGCGTCAGGAACCGAATGCATACTGCGCCGGAGGGATCGCCCCTCGGCGCAGTTTTTATCGTTGCGCGGCTAAGCTTGTATCCGTGCAACTGGCCTTGACCCTAGCCCAAAAACATTTTCCTGTTGCATCGCAACGTAAAAGAACCAAGTTGGATCGATGATGCGGCAATATGAACTGGTTGAGCGGGTGCGGGCTTACACACCTGATGTCGATGAAGATCGGCTGAATCGGGCCTATGTTTTCACGGTGCAAATGCATGGCACGCAAAAGCGGGCATCGGGTGATCCTTATTTCAGCCACCCGGTAGAGGTTGCAGGGCTGATGACTGACCTCAAAATGGATGAAGACACGATCATTACCGCGTTGCTGCACGACACCGTGGAAGACACGTTGACCTCCATCGAAGATATTGAAAAGCGCTTTGGTCCCGAGGTCGCACGCTTGGTCGATGGTGTGACCAAGCTGTCAAAGATTGAAGCGCAGACCGAGGATGAGCGGGCGGCAGAAAATCTGCGCAAATTCCTGCTCGCAATTTCCGATGATATCCGCGTGCTTTTGGTCAAATTGGCCGACCGGTTGCACAATATGCGGACGCTGCATTTCATCAAAAGCCCCGAAAAGCGACGCCGTATCGCCAGAGAAACGATGGATATTTATGCCCCGCTGGCTGAGCGGATTGGCATGTATGAATATATGCGCGAGATGCAGTTGCTCGCCTTTGAACAATTGGAACCAGCCGCCTATCAGACTATTACGGGCCGCTTGAAGCAAATCCGCGAGAAGGCGGATGTCGAGATTGACCAGATTAACCAGACTATCGCTTGGGAAATGGAACAGGCTGGCCTGAAAATCAAAATTTCGGGCCGAGAAAAGCACCCCTATTCGATCTGGAAAAAGATGCAGGAACGCCATGTCGCGTTTGAACAACTGACAGATATCAATGCCTTTCGCGTCATTACGGAAACTACAGAGGATTGTTATCGCGCTTTGGGCGCACTGCATCGGCGTTGGCAGATGGTGCCCGGACGTTTCAAAGACTTTATCTCCACACCCAAGCGCAACGGCTATAAATCGATCCATACGACAATTATGTTCGCTAAAAATATGCGGGTAGAGGTGCAGATCAGAAGCGCCGAGATGCACCGCAACTCGGAACATGGCTTTGCGGCACATTGGGCGTACAAACAGGATGACAAGCCCGATGGGCAAGCGGGCTGGCTGCGCGATCTGATTGAGATACTCGAGACAAGCCAAGACGCCGAAGACATTCTCGAAAACACGCGGATGGCGATGTATCAGGACCGCATTTTTGCCTTTACGCCAAAAGGCGCTCTGCACCAATTGCCGAAGGGATCAACGGTCGTTGATTTCGCTTATGCTGTGCATACCGACCTTGGAGACAAAACTGTTGGTGGCAAGGTCAATGGCCGTCATGTGCCGTTACGCACGCAGTTGCGCAATGGTGACATGGTCGAAATTCTGAAGTCAAAGGCGCAAGAGCCCCAACAAGCATGGATGAATTTCGTGACCACGGGCAAGGCACGCGCCGCGATCCGTCGCCATGTCCGACACCGGGAACGTGATGAGCTGGTCGTGATTGGACGCAAGCTGTATGAAGAAATCGCCGCGCGTATGCCGGGCAAGATCGGCAAAAAGGCCCTTACGGCGGCGTTGGGTCGGTTGAAGCTGGAGGATGAGGACGAGCTTATGCATCGCATTGGCTTGGGTAAAATCAACGACCGCACATTGATGGAGGCGTTGGTCCCCGGTTTCGACGCCGATGGCATCGATGTCGATTTTCCGGGGCAGGAAAGCGCCATCTCGATCCGTGGATTGACCCCGGGTGTGGGGTATCATCTTGGCGAATGCTGCCACCCTATTCCCGGCGACCGGATTGTCGGGCTGCGACTGACGGGGCAGCCAGTCGAGGTACATACCATTGAATGTGACCGGTTGGCGACGGGAACAGACGCCGACTGGGTTGACTTAAGCTGGGGCCAGGGCAGCGACGGCGCGTCGGCGCGCTTGCGCATTATCATTCACAACAGGCCTGGCACATTGGGCGAAATTGCTGGAATATTTGGCTATCATAAGGCCAATATCATCCACCTGCGGATGACCGCGCGGGATGTTGAATTCCACACATTTGAGGTGGATTTGGAAGTGCATGATCTTCAACACCTCATGCGCATCATCTCTGCGCTTCGCGCGTCAGAGGCGGTGGCGACAGCAGACCGCGTCTACGACTAAATTTAATTGTCGCTAAGGTCGTCACCGGGTTCGGCATACACAAACCGTTTCGCCAATTCAAAACTATGCCCCGCGCGCAGGAAAGCGTTCAGCTGCTTATTTCGTTTTTCCGGTGGTGCCGCTTCCTGTGCAAAGGGCCCAATGCGCTTTCGTCTCGCGAAGTTTTCGGCAGCGGTAAAAATGCTATCTTCCATATGCACTTTGGCATTGATGGCATCGGCGTCACCAATCCCGCTGGCCCGCAAATCCTCGCTCAGCCTTCGCCCGCCAAAGCCCCGGCGGACAAAGGACCGGCTTCGGGCCTCGGCAAATTGGGCGTCGTTGATATAGCCCAAGGACGTGAATTGCTCGGTCAATCCTGCAATGTCGGCAGAACGTTCATCGTCCCAGCCCCGTTCGCGTATTTTGCGCGTTAAATAGCCAGCCAATTTTGACTGCGTCGTGGCATATTTGCCGACATAATGCAGCGCTAATTGACGCAGGCTTTCCGCATTCAACGGTGGAGTGGGCTTTTTGACAGGGCGGGGTTGGTTCACGCCCTATTCTTGCCACAGTCGGGCCGAAATTTGAACTGCTATCCGCTGTTAAAGTAAGTAGCTAACAAAAGTGAAACGGGCCGCTGCCCACTCACATTATGGGAATTATGATGAGCGCACTCGCCTCCACGCCAACGCAGGACAGCTTGCAGCGCCGCTTTTCCGACTTTGCAACGCTTGGTGAAGCTCTTGATTACGCGGCTTTGGGGCAGCGCGGATTGAACTTCCATGACATGCGTGGCCAATTGGCACGGCCTTATCCCTATAGCGAAATGCGCGAAGACGCTTTGAAAATGGCGTATCGGTTGATCAGCCACGGCATAACTAAGGATGACCGCGTTGCCTTGGTCGCAGAAACTGGGCCCGATTTTGCGGCGTTGTTTTTCGGATGTGTCTATGCGGGTGCATGGCCCGTCCCGCTGCCGTTACCGACATCGTTTGGCGGTAAGGAAAGCTATGTTGATCAACTGTCGGTGCAGTTGAAAAGCTGTGATCCCAAAATATTATTTTTCCCAGCTGAACTAGCCGACATGGCCAATGATGCAGCGCAGGCTTGTCATGTCGAAGGCTTGGATTGGGAAAGCTTCAACGACCGGATTGCATTGGAAGCCGAACTGCCCGCGGCAGGCACGGACGAAATTTGCTATCTGCAATATTCTAGCGGATCGACCCGTTTCCCGCATGGCGTTGCGGTGACGCATAAGGCATTGTTAAACAATCTTTCGGCGCACTCGCATGGTATGGAAGTGACCGAAAATGATCGCTGCGTTTCGTGGTTGCCATGGTATCATGACATGGGTCTCGTCGGTTGTTTTCTGTCGCCAGTGGCGAACCAGGTGTCGACCGATTACATGAAGACGGAGGATTTTGCGCGTCGCCCGCTGGCGTGGCTGGACGTGATCAGCGCCGCCGATGGCACGGTTATCAGTTACTCGCCAACATTCGGCTATGACATTTGCGCGCGGCGGATTTCAAGCCAGAGTCATGTGAACGACCGCTTTGACCTGTCCAAATGGCGGCTTGCGGGCAATGGTGCGGACATGATCCGGCCTGACGTGATGCAGGCATTTGTGGACGCCTTTGGCGATGCCGGGTTCAAGGCATCGGCGTTCTTGCCAAGCTATGGCCTTGCCGAAACCACGCTTGCGGTATCCATTATGCCGCCAGGTGAGGGTATTCAAGTTGAGCTGGTTGAAGAGACCGAGCTTACGGGACACCCCGGCGCGACAGACCGCCCGGTTCGGTATCGCGCCATCGTCAATTGTGGGCGTGCCGTAAAAGACATGACCATCGAGATTCGCGACGAAAACAACACAGCAGTTGCGGACCGAATAATTGGCAAAGTGTGGTGCACGGGCCCGTCCTTGATGAAGGAATATTTCCGCGACAAGGAATCTACCGATGCTTGCTTGGTCGACGGATGGCTCGACACCGGCGATATGGGCTATCTGTCGAACGGCTATATCTACATTGTTGGCCGTGCCAAGGACATGATCATCATCAATGGCAAAAACCATTGGCCGCAGGACATTGAATGGGCTGTGGAGCAATTGCCGGGCTTCAAGGCCGGGGACATTGCAGCCTTTGCCGTGACAACACCGGGCGGCGAAGAAACGCCTGCCGTGCTGGTGCAATGTCGCACCACGGATGAGGTAGAGCGGGCCAAGCTGCGTGAGCAGATCCGCGACAAGGTTCGTTCAGTCACCGGCATGAACTGCGTTGTCGAACTGGTCCCGCCGCGCACTTTGCCTCGGACCAGCTCTGGCAAGATGAGCCGGGCCAAGGCGCGCATTCTGTACCTGTCGGGTGAAATTCAACCTTATGCCATCGCGGCGTAAGGCGCCCTGCCGACGTCCGCGAGTGGCTTATAGGATTTCGGTGACCTTTTCCTGAGGTCGACACAACCTGACGCCTTTATCCGTTTCGACAAACGGGCGTTCTACCAAAATCGGATGCGCCACCATCGCATCTAATATCCGTTCTGACGATGCTTCGTCGGTAAGGCCCAATTCTTCTGCGGGAGATCCGCGCGTGCGCAATGCTTCTCGCGGCGTCAGGCCAGCATCCTGGAATAATTGTTCAAGCTTTTTGCGGGCAAAGGGTTGCTTGCGATACTCGATTACTGAAACCACGACGCCTTCGGTTTCCTGGAGGATTGCTAGTGTCTTGCGCGAGGTTCCGCACTCCGGATTATGCCAAATGGTTGCTTGCATCATTGAAAACCTCCTTAAGTCCAATCTTGATAGTGCAAACAATTGCCCAGATGCAAAAGCAATCCAACGATTTTTACAATTTTCAATTGCATATGATAACGATTCTCAATAGTGAACCAAAAAAATTGCGAGTCATTCGCAATAAATAAAAAAGGTTCATTATGCCTCGCCTGTCCGCGTCCATTATCGCTTTGCTGTCCGTTTCAGCGTTGGGGAAACCCGCCTTCGCCGAAGAAGCGTTTGATGTCGAAGCTTATGATGACAGCCGGACTATCATTGTGACGGGCCTGAGCGATGGCTATCTTGCGACCAATTCAGTTACCGCGACCAAAACCGATACGCGTCTAATGGACATTCCCCAGACGATCAACGTGGTTACACGCGACCAGTTGGATGATCAGGCGCATCACTCGCTTGCGGACATATTGCGCTATGTTCCCGGCACGACTGTGGGCCAAGGCGAAGGCAACCGCGACCAGATTACTTTGCGCGGGCAAAACACCACCGCTGACTTTTTCGTGGATGGTGTGCGCGACGACGTCCAATATTATCGCGGGCTTTACAACATCGAGCGGGTCGAAATATTGAAAGGGCCTTATGCCCTGATCTTCGGACGCGGCGGCGGTGGCGGTATCATCAACCGCGTGCAGAAATCACCGTTGAGCGATGATTTTGTATATGCCGGCCAGGCGAGCATCAACAGCATGGGCGCATATGATATTTCGGCGGATGTCAACGCGCCGTTAAGCGGTTCAGCCGCCGTGCGTATCAACGCAGTTTACGAGACCTTCAACAACCATCGCGATTTTGTTGGTGGTGCGCGTTATGCGTGGAGCCCTTATGTTGCGTTCAAACTGAATGACGCGTGGAAGCTTGGGCTGTCCTATGAATATGTGCATGACGACCGCACAACCGACCGAGGCATCCCGTCAATCGCTACTGGTGCCGGTCAGCCCAACCGCCCGATTGCTGGCTACCGTGACCAATTTTTTGGCGTTCCTGGCGTCAATTATACCAAGTTGGAGGCGCAAATCGCCAAACTGCGGCTTGATGGTGCGTTGACTTCAAATCTCAGCTTTAGCGGCACAATATTGTATGGTGACTATGATAAAATTTATCTGAACGTCTATCCCAATGGTGCTGCGACGGCGCAGAATGGTACCGTTGTTTTGGCAGGTTATAGTGATCCGACCCAACGTGAAAACTTCATCGCGCAAGCCAATTTGGTCTGGGATGTGGAAACGGGTGCGCTGATGCATAAAATCCTAGTCGGCACCGAATATGGAGATCAAAAATCGGTCAACCGGCGTTTTAATGGTGTGCTCTCTATGCCAACGTTGAGCCTTGCCAATCCCATATTCCCGACGGTCAGTTTCAACGCATTGTCACGCGATACTGCATCCGACGTAAGATTTTTCTCTGCTTATGTTCAGGACCAGATCAGCCTTGGCGACCATGTCGATGTGGTGGTTGGTCTGCGTTATGACAATTTCGACATTGGAGGCACTGACCTGTTTCCAGCGGTTGACCGGCCTTTTGCCCGGAAGGACGAACAGGTCAGTCCGCGCCTGGGCCTTATTTTCAAGCCGCAGGAGAATATCTCTTTATATGGTAGCTACAGCCAGTCTTTCCTGCCACGTTCCGGCGACCAGTTTTTAGCGCTGACAGTGACGCAGGAAAATCTCGCGCCGGAAAAGTTTACCAATTACGAGCTTGGCGCGAAATGGGATGTGCAGCCCAATCTGAACTTGACGCTGGCTGTGTTTCAGTTGGAACGCAGCAACGCGACGACGCCTGATCCAAGTGATCCGGTTGCCAGCATCAATATTGGTATGACACGAACACAAGGTGTTGAGTTGGCGGCCACGGGCAAGATTACATCATCATGGCAAGTCCATGGCGGCTACAGCTATCAAGATGCACAGCTGGCTGGAAATGACAGCGTGCGTTTGGGGCAGGTTCCCAAGCATCAGGCGAGCCTATGGAACCGTTACGACTTGAATGACAGATTTGCTGGCGGCCTTGGTATCATTCACCAATCCAGCCAGTTTGCCGCGATCCGGACCGCCGCCAACACCACAAAACTGCCTGCGTTTACGCGTGTCGATGCGGCCTTTTTTTATAACCTAAGCGTTACGTTACAGTTGCAGTTCAACATCGAAAACCTACTGGACACCAATTATTTTTCAGACGCGCATAACAATAATAACATCTCGACCGGCGCGCCAATCAACGGACGCTTCACGATTAAGGCGACGTTTTAACCAGCGGCGGCGGCATGCGCCTTGGCATTGTGAACATAATGCGCAACGCCAAGCCGCATGCCCATGACGGCAGAATCGTCAAGCTCGCGCACAAAGCGCGCAGGCGAACCCGCCCATAATTGCCGTGTTTCTATCCGTTTGCCTTGAGTCAGCATTGCACCGGCGGCGAGCATAGCATCGCTTTCAATCACCGCGCCGTTCATGACGGCGGAGGACAGGCCAACAAACGCGCGATCATGCAAGACGCAGCCGTGCAGCATGACATTATGGCCAACGAGCACATCGTCGCCAATGATGGTTGGAAACCCGTCCTCAACCCCGGGCACCGGGCCGTCACAATGGATGATGCTGCCGTCCTGAATATTCGTGCGTGCGCCAATAACCACGCGGTTAAACTCTGCGCGGATGACGCAATTATACCAGATGCTTGCTTCTGCGGCGATGGTCACATCCCCAATGATCCGGCAACCCGGCGCGATAAAGGCGGTTTCGTGGATTATCGGCGTCTTGCCGTTCAAGGTAATGATGCTGATGTCGTTGCGCATGTGTGTCATTGGGTTTCCATAGATGAATATGCAGGGGTAAGCGGATTAAGCTCTAAGCAAACGCGCCGCCACCGCTGCATGATAGGTCAATATTCCCGAACATCCCGCCCGTTTGAACGCCATGAGCGTTTCCAGCACGAGCGCATCACGGTCACCTGCGCCGACAGCGGCGGCCGCCTCGATCATCGCATATTCGCCCGATACCTGATACGCGAATACAGGCACGTCAAAGCGCTCACGCACCCGGCGGACGATATCCAGATAGGGCAGGCCGGGCTTTACCATGACGCTGTCTGCGCCTTCGGCAATGTCCATGGCCACTTCACGCATGGCTTCGTCGGTGTTGGCCGGGTCCATTTGGTAACATTTCTTGTTACCTTTTAGCAGGCCGCGCGAGCCGACCGCATCACGGAACGGCCCGTAAAAGGCACTCGCATATTTGGCGGCATAAGACATGATCTGAACATTATGGTGCCCGTTCATTTCTAGTGCCTTGCGAATAGCACCAACGCGGCCATCCATCATATCGCTTGGCGCGATGATGTCTGCGCCCGCATTCGCCTGGTTGATCGCTTGGTCGACGAGCACAGCAACGGTCTCATCATTGACGACATAGCCGTCATTATCGATTAGCCCGTCTTGCCCATGGGTGGTGTAAGGGTCGAGCGCGACATCAGTCAAAACGCCGATTTTGTCTCCGTGTGCTTGCTTGATAGCGCGAATGGCGCGGCACATGAGGTTATCGGGATTGAAGGCTTCTGCGCCATCGTCGGTACGGCGATCGGCCTGTGTGTTCGGGAATAAAGCTATACAGGGTATACCCAATTCTATGGCTTCGGCTGCGCGCAGGACAATTTGGTCAACGGACCAGCGCGAGACGCCCGGGAGCGTTGCAATCGGTTCCTCAACGCCTTCGCCTTCGGTTACGAACAAGGGCCAAATGAGATCGGCAGGGGACAGCATATTTTCGCGCACCATCGCGCGGCTCCAGTCCGTCACACGGGTGCGACGCAGGCGGCTGTTTGGGAAAGAAGATATATCGCTCATCCAAAACACTTAGCGGCGATGCATTTTTTCCTCAACGCCTTATCCGCCGGTTGGTATCTGACTGTCGCGAAGTGTCAGGCGGTCAATTTCCCGTTTTGGTGCTTCGTCTTTTTTAGCCGCCGTTTGCAATGGCGTAAGCGCCGCGCCTGGCGTAACGGACTTCAGACTTTGAAGCGTGCCCTTGAAGCGGGTGAGGTCACGCCCGGACAGCTGCGCACGCTGCGTGAACTTAACGGACATTGGGTTGATCGCGCGCCCGTTGCGATAAAGCTCATAATGCAAATGTGGTCCTGTCGACAGACCCGTGGAGCCTACATAGCCTATTATTTGTCCCCGCCGGACCCTACTGCCGGGGCGTGCTGCTATCCGGCTCATATGGCCATAGCCACTTGCAAGACCGCCACTGTGTTTAAGCCGCACAAAATTTCCATAGCCGCCATTGCGTCCAGCAAAAGTTACGACACCGTCGGTCACCGCAAAAATGGGCTGGCCATAAGCTGCCTTGAAATCGAGGCCAGCATGCATCCGCATATAACCCAGAATCGGGTGACGTCTGGGTCCAAAACCCGAGTTCATGGGGCCATTCACTGGGGGGCTAAGGGCGCCTTTCGATTCACCGATGCCCGATGCCTCAAACCATTGGGTGCTGCCGTTCAGCGTCCATTTCAGCATCTGGATGTTGGATTTTCCATCGCGGTCCAAGCCAGCATATAACAGGTCGCCCACTTTGACTTCGCCGGTTGCAGCCCGCTTGTAATCAATGATAATGTCAAATTGGTCAGTGGGTCGAATGCTTGATATGGATGTGCGTCCTGAAATAACTTTCAGATAATCCTGAATAGCCCGCGCCGGTGCGCCAGCGGCCCGCGCCGAAAGGGTAATGCCTGCACTACCCACGGTCCCGCGAATACGCAGCGGCGTATTGTCCACGTATATGGGCATTTTGCTCAACCTTAAACTGTCGCCTTCACGATTGATTTCCAGATTGAGGTCGAAGCGCGCGCGAAAGGCCACCGATTCAAGCGGTCTTGGTTGATTTTTCGACGGTCGTGTCCCAAGGACAATGTCAACGGGAGTGCCAGGTTCGATGTCCGACAAAGCGGTTACGTTCGACACCATATTCACGACATCGTTTGCCTCACTGCCGCTAACCCCCGAACGTTGGAGCACGCGGGTAAAGCTGTCGCCGCGCCCCAAAGATGCCGTGAGCTCGATGCGCGGCCGTTCCGGGCTGTCGGCGAGCGCGACAACGGCGTCGGTGGCGGCCATGCGCTTGCCGCTATCGCTGCCGTAGCCGATGGGCATGATCATTTGTGCGCGCGCCTCTTCAAACTCTGCCTTGGTGGGCATTGAAGGCTGAAACCCGTAAATTGGTCCGTAATCTGGCAGAAGTGCAAGCGCAGCGAGGCTAAGTGCGGTTAAGGTGCCAAGGCCACGGAACCAGCGAACCGACCCGATATCTTCACCAAGGTCTGGCACGAAATCTATTTCTGCAAGGCGACTAAACCACTTGGCGTCAGAAACTTTTGTGTCGCGACTATGGCGCGTTGCTATACCCACTGCCTCGGGTAGCATTGCCTCCTGGACCCAACCTGGCGCAACAAAGCGCGCCTCTCTACCATCAAACATAAGGCATATAATCCACGACCGTCTTCCCATCCCCACGGGCGATCTCTGTGCACTCCTGTGGCGTACGATGGTTAAAGTCAAATTAACAGAAGCCTTGCCTCTGTCGAACTGCGGTCAACGGTGCAAATTCGCGGATAAGCGTTGGACTTCTGGCAAAAGCGCGTAAATCGAAATTTATCAGCTTCATAATATATATCGCAATGCTATGACTTATACTGTCAAGGAGAGCAGGACATGTGCGACAAACGGGTTGAATTTTTCTACGATCTTTCAAGTCCATGGACGTATATTGCGTTCCATAATCTTGAAACCCTTACTGCCCGCACCGGCGCGTCTTTGTGCTTGCGTCCTATATTGGTCGGCGGCGTTTTCAATGCCGTCAATCCGTCCGTGTATGCCGCACGAGAAGCGGCCGATAACCCCAAGTTCAAGCATAGTTGGCGGGTTATGCGGGATTGGGCAAAGCTGGCGGGCGTCGAAGTGAATTTTCCGAGCATCTATCATCCGGCAAAAAGCATCAACGCGATGCGCATGGCATGTTCACTCGCAAGCGATCAGGTGGCGTTAAAAACCTTCACAAAAGCGGCCTTTGAAAGTTATTTTGGTGCGCAGGAAAATCTTGACGACCCTGATGCGTTGGTCGCGGTGGCGAACAAAGCTGGTCTGGACGGAGCAGCGATGCGTGTCGCTTCACAGACCGATGCAGTGAAATCCCTTCTGCGCGCGAACACCGACGAAGTTATAGCACGGGGTGGCTATGGATCGCCGACCATATTTGTGGACAACGACAAGATGTATTTTGGCAATGATCAATTGCCGCTGGTAGAATTTGCATTGAACAGGAGCGAACCATGAACGACCGCGTATCTATTTCCATCGAAAATCATGTCGCCGATGTCCGCTTAACACGTGCGGACAAGATGAATGCGCTTGATCCAGCGATGTTTCAAGGGATTATAGCCGCAGGTGAAGAGCTAGCCAGTACGAAGGGCGTGCGCGCGGTGGTGTTGTCGGGCGAAGGGCGCAGCTTCTGCGCAGGCCTTGACATGGCCAGCATGGCAAGCGGTGGCGCAAGCGCGAGTAGCGGGATGGGCAGCCTGACCGACAGGACGCATGGCAACGCCAACACCTTCCAACAGGTCGCCATGCTGTGGCGCAAATTGCCGATGCCAGTGATCGCAGCGGTGCATGGAGTTTGCTTCGGCGGCGGTCTGCAAATTGCGAGCGGCGCAGACATCCGCGTGATCGCGCCCGATGCAAGGCTGGCCGTGATGGAAATGAAATGGGGCCTTATCCCCGACATGGGCGGCTATGCTTTGTGGCGGGTGATGGTGCGTGAAGATATGCTTCGCGAGCTCACATACACCAATCGTGAATTTTCGGGGGCTGAGGCACTGACGTTAGGCTTTGCGACATTCGTGGATGAAAACCCCCACCGCCGTGCCATGGTGATTGCCCGCGAGATTGCGGACCGCAACCCAGAGGCGATGCGCGAGGCAAAGGCACTGTTCAATGAATATGCCGATATGGACGAAGACGCGATATTGATGGCCGAAAGCGTCCGCCAGGCCCGCGTTATCCGCAAGCCCAACCAGATTGAAGCGGTAATGGCCGGAATGCAGAAGCGGACAGGGGTGTTTGCCGATTAAGCCGACTTAACGTGCAACCGTTCAAATTCCTCTCTCAGGTCCTTCGGTAAAGGCGCTGGCCCTTTTTCGTCGGTCAGCACGATAGTCGTAATACAAGTCGCTTTGCACTCGCCGCCTTGAAAGGCTGCGGACGCGATCTGCCAACTGCTGCCGCCCACGCGCAGAATTCCGCACGCTACGTCGACATGCGCGGGGAAATGCGCTTCGGCGATATACTCAATCGCGACACTGACAATCAGCCAGCGTTGCCCCGGCGCTCGCCGTTGGACCTCAATTGCGTGATTAAACATGCCGCGACCATGCTCAAACAATCCCGCCATCGCGACATTGTTGATGTGGCCAAGCAAATCCATATCTGCAAACCGTGTTTCTGTGCGGTGGCTGAACGGATAGTTGGCTGGGTCAAGCTGCCATGCTTCAGGCTTGGGCATAGATTGGAACCTCAATAAAATTCGTCACCCTGAACTTGCTTCAGGGTGACGAACTGCTGTGCGTCATGCTGAAACAAGTTCAGCATGACGATGTTCTTGGTGTTTAAAGACCGCGACCGATCAGTTCTTTCATGATCTCGTTTGTGCCGCCGAAAATCCGCGTTACGCGGGCGGCGCGCCACATGCGGGCGATGGGATATTCGTTCATATATCCGGCGCCGCCATGCAATTGCAGACATGCATCGACCACGTCCCATTGCAAGTCGGTGTGCCATAATTTGGCAGCAGCGCCTTCCTCGGCAGTGAGCTCTTTTTTATAATGGCGGTTCAATGCCCAATCGAGATGCGCCCAGCCCACCTGCAATTTGGACTTGATATCGGCCAAAACAAAACGGGTGTTCTGGAAATCAAGCAATGGCTTGCCGAAGACGATCCGGTCACGGCAAAAGGCGACGGTTTCATCAAACGCCTTTTGCGTGCTCGCCATCGACGAAACGGCAATCGACAGACGCTCCTGCGGCAGTTCGCTCATCAGATAGATGAAGCCCTTACCCTCTTCGCCCAAGCAGTTGGTCATGGGGACGCGGACATCCTCAAAGAACAATTCCGAGGTGTCGGCTTCATCCATGCCGATTTTGTCGAGGTTACGGCCGCGCTTGAAACCTTCACGTTCCGCTTCGACCAAGACAATGGACATACCCTTATAGGCTGGCTGAATTTCAGTGTCGGTTTTGACGCAGACCAGAATCAGGTCGGCGTTTTGGCCATTGGTAATGTAGGTTTTGCTGCCATTGATGACATAATGATTGCCATCCTTCTTGGCAGTGGTCTTCATACTTTGCAGGTCACTTCCGGTGCCAGGCTCAGTCATGGCGATGGCGGTGATGACTTCTCCAGCGATCATCTTGGGCAGCCAATGCTTCTTCTGTTCTTCGCTGCCATAGCTGGTGATGTAGTTTACGACGATGTCAGATTGCAATGAGAAGCCAGTCGCCGCGCCACCATAATAAGCCGATTCTTCGTCGACAATTGCGTTGTAGCCAAAATCGAGGCCCAGACCGCCATATTCGACGGGCGCAGTTGGGCACAACATCCCGATTTCGCCAGCTTTGGGCCAGATGGATTTGGGAACGATACCATTTTCCTGCCACTGCTTCGCGTAAGGCGCGACTTCCTTCAAAAGGAACTGACGCACTGACTGGCGAAA
>NZ_CAMAYF010000020.1 GCF_945862485.1 Sphingorhabdus sp. EL138 | reverse complement strand
GGTACCGCTTTTGGCGGCGCCAAGGGCCGGACCGATGTACCCAAGATTGTCGATATGTACATGACCGGCAAGATCGAGATTGACCCGATGATCACCCATGTCATGGGCCTCGAAGAAATCAACAAAGCGTTCGAATTAATGCATGCGGGCCAAAGCATCCGCAGCGTGGTGGTATTCTGAATGGCGTCCATCGCTGACATTTTGGCTGAGCATAAGGATAGAGAAGGTCCGCTCCTGCCCATCTTGCACGACGTGCAAAAGGCATTTGGCCATGTCAGCGAGGATGCCATGCGTGAGATTGCCAGCGCATTGAACCTGACCCGCGCGGAAGTTTATGGCGTTGTCAGTTTCTATCATGATTTCCGCAAAGAAGCGGAGGCCCGCCCCGTTTTAAAATTGTGCCGCGCCGAAGCCTGTAAAGCACGCGGTGTCGAAGCGTTAGTGCCCATCGCCGATAACCAAAGCCGCGTCAAAGTGGAGGCAATTTATTGCCTTGGATTATGCGCCGTTGGCCCATCGGCAATGGTAGGCGATAAGGTCTATGCACGTTTGGACGACGCTAAATTCAAAACCTTATTGGAGGCCATGTGACCGTCCGAATATCCGATGATGCGGTAGCTATCGCGTGCGGGGCCGACGAAGTTGCGGCCGCATTTATCGCAGCGGGCGAAGCGGTTGAGCGCGTTTCAAGCTGGGGCATGCAATGGCTTGAGCCGTTGGTGGATATTGACGGCGTCGGCTATGGTCCGGTATCGGCCGATCAGGTTGCGGACATATTGAAAGACACAGCGCCATCCTTAGGTCGTATCGCGGACCATCCCTTTATCGCCAATCAAACCCGCCTTACCTTTTCGCGCGCGGGCAAAACCCGTCCGCTTTCTCTCGACGATTATTACGCATCGGAAGGTTGGCTTGGCCTTGCCAAAGCCCGTGAAATGGGCGCTCAAGCAGCCATCGATACGGTAATGGCATCGGGACTTCGCGGACGTGGCGGCGCAGGTTTTCCAGCAGGCATAAAATGGCAAACGGTCGCGCGCGCCGACGGTGAGCAGAAATATATCGTCTGCAATGCCGACGAAGGCGATAGCGCCACCTTTGCCGACCGAATGGTTATGGAAGGCGACCCCTTTATGCTGATCGAAGGCATGGCGATTGCCGGCTTCGCGGTCGGGGCAAACAAGGGCTATGTATATATCCGTTCCGAATATCCGCACGCCATCGCCAAGATGGAAGCCGCGATTAAACTAGCCGCCCATTTGATTGCGCCATTTGTTGTCGAAGTCCGCGTCGGCGCAGGCGCTTATGTGTGCGGCGAGGAAACGTCGCTACTGAACAGCCTTGAGGGCAAAAGGGGCGAAGTGCGCGCCAAGCCGCCATTGCCTGCTTTAGAAGGCCTGTTTGGCAAACCTACCATCGTTAATAACGTGCTGACGCTCGCCGCTGTGCCATGGATATTGGCGCATGGCGGGGACGCTTATGCCGCATTTGGCGCAGGCCGGTCCAAGGGCACCATGCCCATCCAGATTGCCGGCAACGTAAAACATGGCGGCCTTTTTGAAGTGGCCTTTGGCATCACGCTTGGCGAATTAGTCAATGAAATAGGCGGTGGCACAGCGAGTGGCCGTCCGGTGCGCTGTGTGCAAGTTGGCGGACCTTTGGGCGCGTACATACCACCTGAGCAATTTCATCTCCCGCTCGATTATGAGGCTTTTGCGGCTGCGGACGCGCTGGTTGGCCATGCGGGTATCACTGTTTTCGACGATACCGTAGACATGGCGCAAATGGCGCGCTTTGCGATGGAATTTTGTGCTGTTGAAAGCTGCGGAAAATGTACGCCTTGCCGTTTGGGAAGCACACGCGGTGTCGAGACGCTAGACCAGATTATCGCAGGCAAAAATGTCGAGGCGAACCTCGCGCTCATTGCCGATCTTTCCGAAACTATGAAGTTCGGATCGCTCTGCGCTTTGGGTGGTTTCACCCCATATCCGGTCATGAGTGCGATCAAGCATTTTCCGGAAGATTTCCGGTGAGAAGGCTCGGCGCTATCATTGCCGGGGGCAAGGCAACGCGCTTTGGCAGCGACAAGGCCGCTGCATTGTTAAACGGTCGCCCGCTGATCGATCATGTTGCAGAGGGACTGCGCGAACAGGTTGACGCCTTGATTGTCTGCGGACGCAGATGGCCTGGAATGGAGTGGGTAGAAGACACCCCCTTTCCCGATATGGGGCCATTGGGTGGCCTGAATGCTGCGCTTTTATATGCGCAGCAAAACGGCTTTGACGAAGTATTGACCGCGGGTTGCGACGTCGTCCCCGTGCCGGAATTGCCGCGCAACCTGCCGGATGGACGTGCTGTCTATATTGACGGGCATTATTTGTTCGCCGCGTGGCCCGTTGCGCTTGCGCCTGTTCTTGACCAACATCTGCGCAATCAAGACGATCTTTCGATGCGACGCTGGATTACCGTCAGTGGCGCACGGGCAATCGCAACGTCAGATGTTTTTCACAATTTGAACACGCCGTTGGAACTTGCGCAATATGCTACGCAACAATCGCAAATGGGTATAAGGTAGGTAGAGACATGACATACCAGCCGCAAAAAAATTTCGGAACGCCGGAAAGTCGCTCGGACGAGGCGGTATCGCTGACCATTGACGGCCGGGAAGTCACTGTGCCTGCTGGCACCAGCGTTATGCGCGCGGCGGCCGAACAAGGCACCTCCATTCCCAAATTATGCGCGACGGACAGCGTTAAAAGCTATGGCTCATGCCGTCTGTGCCTCGTTGAAATCGATGGTCGCCGGGGTACGCCTGCAAGCTGCGCAACGCCCGTTGAACCGGGCATGGTTGTCCGCACGCAGACACCGCAGCTGGCGAAATTGCGCAAAGGCGTGATGGAGCTGTATATTTCCGACCATCCGCTCGATTGCCTGACGTGCGCCGCCAATGGGGATTGCGAATTGCAGGATCAGGCAGGCGCCGTAGGCTTGCGCGATGTGCGCTATGACGTGCAGGCGACGCATCTGGGGCAAGACAAAGATCATTCCAACCCTTATTTTGATTTCGATCCCAGCAAGTGCATTGCCTGCTCCCGCTGCATACGCGCTTGTGACGAGGTGCAAGGCACGCTTGCGCTGACGATGGAAGGCAGGGGTTGGGACTCCAAGATATCCGCAGGGTTCGCCAGCGACAATTTCATGGGTTCGGAATGCGTTTCATGCGGCGCCTGTGTGCAAGCCTGCCCCACAGCGACCTTGGTCGAGAAAAAAGTTGTTGAGGTCGGCACACCCGAACGCAGCGTTGTAACGACCTGCGCTTATTGCGGTGTCGGCTGCACCTTCCGCGCCGAAATGCGCGGCGAACAATTGGTACGGATGGTTCCTTGTAAAGACGGTAAGGCCAATCGCGGCCATAGCTGCGTCAAGGGCCGCTTTGCATGGGGCTATGCCCAGCATCAGGAACGCATATTAAAGCCCATGATCCGTAAATCGATCAGCGACCCATGGCGCGAAGTCGAGTGGGACGAGGCCTTTGCCTATACCGCGTCCGAGTTGAAACGGATTAGCGAAAAATATGGCCGCAATGCGCTTGGTGGCATTACCTCAAGCCGCTGCACCAATGAAGAAACCTTCCTTGTGCAAAAGCTTGTGCGTGCCGGCTTTGGCAATAATAACGTCGATACCTGCGCCCGCGTATGCCATTCGCCAACGGGATATGGCCTCAAAACCACCTTTGGCACCAGCGCCGGAACGCAGGATTTTGACAGCGTCGAAGACAGCGATGTCATCCTGATCATTGGTGCGAACCCTACCGATGGCCACCCCGTTTTCGCCAGCCGGATGAAACGCCGTTTGCGCGGACAAGATGGCCGCCCCGGCGCGAAGCTTATCGTTATCGATCCTCGCCGTACCGACATTGTGCGTTCGCCCCATATTGAGGCTCAGCATCATCTGCCCTTACGCCCCGGCACCAATGTTGCTGTGCTGACCGCGATGGCGCATGTCATCGTGACCGAAGGCCTAGCCAATGAAGCCTTCGTCCGCGAACGGTGCGATTGGGACGAATATAGCCATTGGGCCGAATTCGTCTCGCAAGCGCGCAACAGCCCCGAAAATCTGCAACCAGTCACTTTGATCGATGCCGAAGAACTGCGCGCAGCAGCGCGGCTTTATGCCACAGGCGGCAACGGCGCGATCTATTATGGCTTGGGCGTTACGGAACATTCGCAAGGCAGCTCAACCGTTATGGCCATCGCGAATTTGGCGATGGCAACGGGCAATATCGGGCGCAGGGGCGTTGGCGTAAACCCGCTTCGCGGTCAAAACAACGTCCAAGGCGCGTGTGACATGGGCAGCTTCCCGCACGAACTGGCCGGGTATCGCCACATCAGCGACAACAAGGCGCGGTCCTTGTTTGAAAATGATTGGGGCGTGACGCTGGATCCGGAACCCGGCCTGCGCATTCCCAATATGCTCGATGCTGCGGTCGATGGCGTGTTCAAGGCGCTCTATTGTCAGGGTGAGGATATTCTTCAGTCCGATCCAAACACCGCCCATGTGTCGGCAGGGCTAGCGGCGATGGAATGTGTGATCGTCCACGATCTTTTCCTCAATGAAACCGCAAATTACGCGCATATCTTCCTGCCCGGATCGACCTTTTTGGAAAAGAACGGCACCTTCACCAATGCTGAACGCCGTATTCAACCGGTGCGCAAGGTGATGACCCCCATGAACGGGTTGGAGGATTGGGAAGTCACGCAAAAGCTCGCGCAAGCGATGGGACTGAACTGGAATTATAGCCACCCATCCGAAATCATGGACGAAATCGCACGGCTGACGCCAACTTTTGCCGGCGTATCCTTTGTCCGGTTGGATGAAGCGGGCTCGCTGCAATGGCCTGTGACCGCCGATGCGCCTGACGGTTCGCCCATCATGCACATTGATGGCTTTGTCCGCGGCAAGGGTAAATTTGTTGTAACTGATTATGTCCCAACAGATGAGAAAACCGGTCCACGTTTCCCGTTATTGCTGACCACCGGACGGATATTGTCGCAATATAATGTTGGCGCACAAACACGACGTACCGAAAATGTCGCGTGGCATCCCGAAGATTTGCTCGAAATCCACCCAGTGGATGCCGAAGATCGCGGCGTCAAATCCGGCGATTGGGTAAAGCTGGCGAGCCGCGCGGGCGAAACCACATTGCGCGCCACGGTGACGGATCGTGTTGCCCCTGGCGTTGTCTATACAACATTCCACCATGCGGTGACGCAGGCCAATGTTGTCACCACTGATTTTAGCGACTGGGCAACCAATTGCCCCGAATATAAGGTCACGGCGGTTCAGATCAGCGCCTCCAACGGGCCGACCGAGTGGCAGGAAGAATATGAGGCCTTGTCGACCCGCTCGCGCCGGGTGGAAACCGGGATTGCCGCGGAATGACCAGTGAAGAGCGCCTTGTCCACATGGCGAACCAGATTGCGACCAATCTGGCAACCGACGCTGCGCCTGTTACTGCGGTTGCAGACCATATCCAGACATTCTGGGACCCGCGGATGAAACGTATGATTTTTGCCCATGGGAGTGATGGCCTGTCGCCGGTTGCGGCGGCCGCCATTCGCTTGCTGGCCGACGCGCAAAATGGCGGTTGAACAGGGCGCCAAACCTATCCGTTTTGCGGTACTTACCCCAAATGAGGGTTCGACCGAGATAATAGTCCGGCCCATCATAGCTGAAGCACCCATCGCTATTGAATTTAATGGCATTGGCTATGCCGTGATGATGGCGACGCCGATTGATCTTCAGGACTATGCCGTCGGTTTCAGCCTGTCCGAAGGGCTGATTACGCACCCTGACGACATTCTGGCCCTCGACACCCATATTTCAGAGTTGGGCTGGATACTGCGCATTCAGGTGCCGCAGGAAAACGCAGAGAAAGTGATTGCCCGAGCCCGTCAACGTGTCTCGGAAAGTAGCTGCGGCCTGTGTGGTATGGACAATCTCGAAGAAGTCATGCGCCCTTTGCCGCCTGTAACGGCGCAGATCGATGTCGCCGACGCGGCGATTTTTGCAGCGCTATCGGCATTGCGGTCACACCAGACATTGAATGCCAACACAGGTTCTGCACATGCGGCAGCTTTTTGTGCGCCCGACGGTGCTATCCTGATGACGCGCGAGGATGTTGGCCGCCATAATGCGCTCGACAAGTTGATTGGCGCACTCGCCAACGCAGACATAGATATTTCGGAAGGCTTTATCGTCCTGACCGCGCGGTGCAGCCTTGAGCTGGTGCAAAAAACGATCCTCGCAAACTGCCCAATGCTCTTAACGATTTCCGCTGCGACCGACTTGGCGATCAATATTGCGCAAAAATCAGGCTTGCGCTTAATCAGCCTGGCGCGCGCGGACTCGGCGCTTGCCGCAATGCCCCAAAACGACTGATGAGCCAGCTTCGGAGCATCGAAATAGCCGGGTCAGCCAGATCATCGGCGTGCAGTTTCAAATAATAGCCATAGCCGTCTTCAATAACTGCTTCATAAGGCATCACCAGCCGCCCATCGGCAATTTCCTGCGCGAACATATCAATGTCGCCCAAAAAGACACCATTGGCGGCCATGGCATATTGCGCAACGGCAATAGTCGTATCAAAGGCAAGACCGCCATGCGTTGCGACAGCCAACTGGCTCTGCCGGAGATAGGCCGTCCACAAAAGATCGCGCGACTCGCCATCTAGTTTGAGGTGCAAAAGCTCCTCACTTTTCAAAAAGTCTTCCAGTGACTTGCCCCGCCCGCGGGCCGCGGTTGCCGGCGAACATAATGGCGCGACCTGCACCATCCAGAGAAGATCCGTAATCCGATCATCGACATTAGGCCGGTCATACACAATCGCCATGTCGAAATCCGTTGATGGCAATCCTGTCACATGCGCGCTCGAAACATCAAGGCGCAAATCGGGATGCTCAACATGGAAATCACGTAGCATCGGCAGGAACAATTGTTGCAGCAGCGACGGCGGCACATGAAGGCGCAGTGAACGACCAGTCACTTCATCATCGCGAATGGCATTCATCGTTTGCTCAAGCCGGTCGAGGCATTTGCTCACCACCGGCAGCAATTCTTCGCCAGCCGCCGTCAACGAGAGTCGCGACGCATCGCGCACGAACAATTGCTTGCCAAGCAGTTCCTCAAGCCCGCCAACATGACGGCTCATCGCACTTTGCGACACCGAAAGCGCGGACGCACCGCCAGTGAAGCTTAGATTCTGCCCGACCGCTTCAAACGCGCGCAGGGCATTTAACGGCAACCAGCGACGATTAATTGTGCTACGATTGGATATGATATCGGCCTTTCGAATGCGGACATTTTTACGTCTGCTTTATTGCCCGACATTTTGACATAGGGCTATGCGAAAATGCGATTTTATTCGTTTCCCTATCTGGCCCATTCCCGCTTTAGAGAGATTTGCATAAAGGCCGAGACATGGATTTGCAGCGGATAAGCGCGCTTTTTGAACAACGCCGTGAAGGGCATACCTTGCCCCAAGCATTGTACACCGAAACAGATAGCTTCGATTTCGATATGGCGGCGATTTATGGCCAAAGCTGGCTGATGGCCGGTATGGAATGCGAATTGCCAAAAGCAGGCAGTTACATCTCCATGATGGTGGGCAAATGGCCTGTGGTGATCACGCGCGATAAAGAAGGCACGATCCGCGCTTTCCACAATAGCTGCCGCCACCGTGGTTCCATGGTTTGCCAACCGGGCCATGGCACCGCACCCAAGCTGGTCTGCCCTTATCATCGCTGGACTTATGATTTGGACGGATCGCTGTTTGCCGCAGGCCGCATGGAAGATGATTTCGACAAAAGCGCCCATGGGCTGAAACCCATTGCAATTGCATGTTTCGGTGGCGCGATCTTCATCTGCCTTGCGGACAATCCACCGCCGATCGATGATTTCCGGGAGAAGTTTTCGGCTTATGCGGCACCTGCCAATTTCGAAAATCTAAAGCTCGCGCATGTCGACAAGCTGGTCGAAGATGCGAACTGGAAGCTTGTCATGGAAAATGCGCGCGAATGCTACCATTGCGCGACCGGTCATCCGGAATTGGCAAAGACCTTTCCTGTGGGCATGTCGAAGCATTTCGATGCACATGAAGATGCACGGGCAGAAGCCTTTAGCGCCGCCATGGACGCCCATGGTTTTCCGCATGAACCAGTGGAAGGGCATTGGTGGCAGGTCGCGCGCTTCGCGCTCAATGAAGGCTGCACCTCCATATCACAGGATGGCAAGCCGCTGATCAAAAAGCCGCTGATCACGACCAATGGCGGCGATATTGGTTCGCTGCGCTGGGCGATTGATCCGCACCTCTTTGCACATGCAACGTCGGATTATGTGTTCATGTTCAGCTGCATGCCGGTCAGCGCGACGGAAACGCATGTGTTCAGCAAATGGTATGTCCATAAGGATGCAGTTGAAGGCGTCGATTATGATGTTGATGCCCTCATCTCATTATGGGCGGTGACCAATTCGCAGGACAAGGAACTGGCGGAAAACAACCATAAGGGCGTCAACAGCCCGGGATATACGCCCGGTCCATATTCGGCCGATGCAGAGATGCTAGCCCGCCGTTTTACGGACTGGTATTGTGACGTTTCGCGTGTCTATATTGATACCCATGGAAAATAAGAAGTCGGGGGACTTTCACCCAGAAACATTGGCGGTAGCCTTCGGATATGATCCGCAATTGGGGATGGGGGCAGCAAAGCCCCCAATCTTCATGACCTCCACCTTTGTCTATCCATCGGCGCAACATGCCAAAGACGTGCATGAGGCGTATTTCGACGGCACCGGACCATTGGTTGGAGAGACCAACCATATCTATTCCCGGCTTGGCCATCCCGGTCTGGATTTTCTAGAAGCCCGGCTTGCCGCCATTGACGGCGCAGAAGATGCCGTTGCCTATTGCAGCGGCATGGCCGCACATTCCAGCATTGCATTGGCGTATATTCGTACAGGCGATAGTGTGCTCCATGGTCGGCCCATTTATGGCGGGGTGGACTATCTCTACAATGTCATGATGCCGCAATTCGGATCGCATGTGACCAGCTATCTGGATGGCACCCATGCAGATCATGTTCGCGCGGCGGCAGAGGCCGCAATGGCAAAAGGCCCGTTAAAGCTGATCATCGCAGAAACGCCGGCCAACCCGACGGCTGCGATTGTCGATCTCGACCTCATGGTGCGTATCGCCGATGAGATTGGCGAAAAGCAGGGATATCGCCCGCTTGTTGTTGTCGACAATACGCTGCTTGGTCCCTTCGCCCAGCGTCCGATCGCGCAGGGTGTCGATCTGTGCATGACATCCCTCACCAAATATTGTGGTGGTCATAGCGACTTGCTGGCGGGCGGGATTTCAGGCCGTAAGGAACTGATCGACCAGTTGAAGATCCAGCGGACAACATGGGGCAATCATCTTGATCCCTTCACGGCGTGGCTTGTACTCCGGTCGTTGGAATCGGTTTCGGTGCGCACCGAGCGGGCCATGAGCAATGCGCGCATTGTCGCGGAATATTTGCGCGATCATCGCAAGGTCGCAGGCGTTACCTATTTGGGCTTTCTGCCCGAAGGATCGCGGCAACGCGCTGTCTATGATCGGCAGTGCAAAGCCGCCGGATCGACCTTTTCCTTCCACCTGCATGGCGGTGAAGCAGAAGCGTTCCGGATGTTGGATCAGCTCAAGCTGATGAAGGTTGCAGTCAGCCTTGGCGGGTCAGAAACATTGATCTGCCATTCGGCGAGCACAACGCATTATGCAGTCGCGCGGGAACAGCGATTGGAAGGCGGAATAACCGATGGCACGATGCGGCTATCGGTCGGGTTGGAACATGTCGACGATTTGATCGGCGATTTGAAACAGGCATTGGAAACAGTTTGATGGATCTGAATTTTACCGGAACCGATGTGTGCGCCATCAATGGCACACGAAGCGCCCCCGAAGCCAAATATGACCTTGTCGTCATTGGCGCGGGGCCAAGCGGCATTGCTGCTGCCATAGAAGGGGCAGCCAGCGGCGCGTCGGTGCTTTTGGTGGATGAAAATCCCGTGTCTGGCGCGCTGATGGGCAATGATACGCCGCTCTATTTCGGGGGCCGCATGACGGCCGCGACGCAAAATAGCGACCGGATGCTCGAAGCCATTTTCATGAGCATGCCAGATCTAGAAAAGGCGATGGAAGCGGGTGTCGAACTGCTGCTCGGCACCACCGCATGGGGCGTGTATCGCAACGGACCGGGCGTGCAGAGCTTACCAGAACAAGTCGTTGGCCTTGCCGATGCAGAACGGTCTTGGCTGGTCGGCTTTGACCGGATTGTACTCGCAACAGGCGCGCGCGATCTTGCCATTGCCTTTCCGGGCTGGAACCAGCCGGGTGTGATGGGGGCCGCCGCTTTGCAGATGCTGCTGTCCCGCTATGGCGCATTTTCTGGGCGGCGGATTGTCGTTTTGGGGTCGCATGACCTCGCGCTCGAAACCGCACTTCTGGCGAAGGAACATGGGCTGGATGTCGCCGCTTTGGTGGAAGTACGCGATGCCCCGCAAGGTGACGCCGCACTCCTCGAAAAAATCACGGCGGCGGGCATTGCCATACATTATGGGCAAAGCATCGCGGCAAGCAAAGGCGGGCTCGATGGGATTGAGTCCATCACCTTGAACGATGGAACCAATATTTCCTGCGACACGGTATGCGTCGCCATTGGCCTTATCCCCTCGATTGAGCTGGTCGATGCCATGCATGGTCCACGGGCACTGAACGCGACACGCGGCGGCTATATTCCTGCGGGTGAACCAAATGTTGCGGCTGTGGGCCTGTGCGCTGGCCTGCCCGACACAGGTTTTGACCATGTTGCCTATCGGATGGATTGGGTGCGTGCGGCGCTGCGCGTCAATGCGCCCGATACGATCATCTGCCAATGCGAAGAAGTAACATTGGCGGACCTAATCGGTATTCAGCCACCCAATTACTTGCCGCGTCCTGCGGCGATTCAGGCGCGCTCGCTTGGCACACTGCTCGACGATGGCCCCGCCAACCCGGATCAGATCAAGCGGCTCACCCGCTCTGGCATGGGTGTGTGTCAGGGTCGTCGCTGCCGCGATCAGGTGGCGATGATGCTGGCGATTGAATCGGACAAGCCCTTCGGCACGATCCCGCTTGCGTCGCACCGCGCGCCTGTGCGCCCCCTGCCGCTTAAGATTTTGGCGGAATGGGATGAACCCGCGGCGATGGATGCGGCATGGGATGTCTGGTTCGGCATTCCGACCCAATGGGTGCCGGTCGAAGATATCGGCACAGAATATCAGGATGCGCATCGCGAGATGCTCTACACGGGGATGTATACATGAGCGGCTCTGAAGTAGTCATCGTTGGCGGTGGCGTCACGGGTCTTAGCGCAGGCTGGTGGCTGGCGCGTTCGGGTGTGAAGGTCACTGTGCTCGACAAGTTCATTGTCGGTTGGGAAGCCTCCGGACGCAATGGCGGCGGCGCGTCGCATTATTCCAGCCCCTTGTTCGATGAAGAACAACGGCTTTGGCCGCAAATGGATGAACTGCTCGGCTATCCGACAGAACATCAAAAGGGCCGCATCCTCATTGCGATGACCGAACGTCAGTGGGACCAATATCGTTTCATTGCCGAACGCCATACCCGCCTTAACCACCCAGTCGAGGTGCTTGACGTCAAGCAAGTGCAAGAAGCCGTTCCGCTGGCGGGTGACAATTGCTTTGGCGGCGTGCATTATAAATTTGGCGGCCATGCCAACCCGCAACGCACGGTGCAGGCTTATGCTTGGGCGCTGCAAGATCTGGGCGGCAAAATCATTCAGCATAGCCCGGTCACAGGTTTTGAAACCGCTGGTGGCAAAGTGACCGGCGTGAAAACTGCCAATGCAACTTATGGCTGCGATGCAGTCGTGGTCGCGGCTGGACCGCAAATCCCGCAGTTGATGGCGCAATTGGGCGTTGACGTCCCTCTGGCCGCCGCGCGTGCGGAAATGATCATTACCGAACCTGCCCCCATGATGCCGCTGGGCGGCGTTGACGGGCATAAGATTTATGGACGCCAGACATTGCGCGGCAACCTCGCTTATGGCGGCGGGCCGCATGAATGGCTGGATGTGGATGCGACAGGCCCTGCCGCCCGTCCATCGACGCCGCTGGCGCGCAATCTGGCGAAGCGTTTGGCCGAATTGCTGCCCAAGGCCGCGCATTTGAACGTCATTCGCAGCTGGGCGGGCGTGATTGAAAACTCACCCGATGGCCGTCCAATCATCGACCGGCTGACCAGCCCCGACAATGTCGTTGTCGCCTCCATGTCCAGCGTCGGCTTTGGCCTGTCGCCGGCATCGGGCCACGCGATCCGTGATCTGGTGATTGATGGCACATGCTCTTTCACCAATATCGACCTTCTCAAACTGTCGCGCTTTGACGGGCTTGAAAAGGATTGGCGTGAAAAGCGTGGGTGGATGCCCATCGCATGAACCGATATTCAGCCTTCAGCCTGTTGCGCGGGGCCCTAACTGGACACCGCCACTGGCAGCCAGCATGGCGCGACCCAGAGCCCAAATCGCATTATGATATCATCATCATCGGCGGTGGCGGTCATGGTCTGGCGACGGCATATTATTTGGCCAAGGTGCATGGCCTGAAGAATATTGCCGTTCTGGAAAAAGGCTGGATTGGTGGCGGAAATACCGGCCGCAACACGACGATTGTGCGCTCCAATTATCGGCTAGAGCCTTTGCATAATCTCTTCGAATTTGGCCTGAAACTGTGGCACGGCCTCAGCAATGAGTTGAATTACAACGTCATGTTCAGCCCACGTGGCGCGATGTTCCTTGGCCATAGCGACGCCGACATGATCAAGCTGGCCGAACGCGGCGATGCCATGCGCTGCGACGGGATTGATGCCGATCTGTTGACCCGGGATCAGGTGGCAAAGCTTGAGCCGCTGCTCGATATGTCGCGCGATGCGCGCTTCCCCATTCAGGGTGGTCTGATCCAGCGCCGCGGCGGCACCGCGCGGCATGATGCCGTCGCTTGGGGCTATGCCCGCGGCGCGGACAGCCTGGGCGTCGATATCATTCAAAAATGCGAAGTCACCGGCTTTGTGCGCGATGGTGATGCCGTGGTCGGGGTGGAGACAACACGGGGACGCATTGGCGCAGGGCGCGTCGGCATTTGCGTGGCCGGCCATAGCGGTCATGTCGCGGGCTTGGCGGGCCTGAAACTGCCAGTTGAATCCCAAACCCTGCAAGCCATGGTGACAGAGGGCGTCAAGCCAATGATCAACAGCGTGATCATGTCGCAATCCTTGCATTGCTATATCAGCCAATCGGACAAGGGCGGCGTCGTCTTTGGCGGCGATCCAGATAATTGGCCAAGCTATGCCCAGCGTGGCCACCCGATGGTGATGGAAGGCGCTGTGGCACAAGGCCTCGCGCTCGTCCCTGCCTTGTCGCGCTTGCGCATGGTGCGGACATGGAGCGGTGTGACCGATATGAGCTTTGATGGCGCGCCCATCATTGGCGAAACGCCGGTCCGCAACCTCTTCCTCAACGGCGGATGGTGCTATGGCGGCTTTAAGGCGACACCCGCATCCGGCTATACCTATGCCCATACGCTGGCGACGGGAAAGCCGCATGACCTGAATGCGCCTTTCTCACTCGACCGCTTTGAACGCGGCGCAACCATTGATGAAACCGGGAGCGGCCCAATGCCGAATAGCCGCTAATGATGCGCATACCCTGCCCGCATTGCGGCCCACGGGCGCAGTCCGAATTCATTTATGAGCGCACGGTCGATTCCGTCGTGCCACTGGATGCACCATCACAAGAGGCGATGACCAAGCTCTTCACCCGCACTAATCCCCGCGGCGTTGATGATGAAATATGGCGGCACACTTATGGCTGCCGGGCATGGATGATCCTGACCCGCCATCGCGTCACCAATGAGATTTCGGGGTGCCGCGCTATCGGGCCGGAGGCGTTGCCATGATCAACTTTAGCTTTGATGGTAAAGCCTATACCGCGCAGACAGGTGACACGCTGGCGGCGGCCTTGTTGCGCAATGGCATTGGCCTTGTTGGCCGCAGTTTCAAATATCACCGCCCGCGCGGCATCATGACCGCAGGCGTTGAGGAGCCGAACGCGCTCGTCACCGTCGGCGAAGGCGGCAGGGCCGAGCCAAATACGCGCGCCACCGATGTGTTCGTTTATGAAGGTTTGGTCGCGCGCAGCCAAAACCGTTGGCCCAATCTGAATTTTGATCTGGGCGCGTTGTTCAGCCTCGCCTCCCCGATGCTGCCCGCGGGCTTTTACTACAAAACCTTTTTCGGCTCCGCTAAACGGTGGATGCTTTACGAATATTTCATCCGCAAAGCAGCCGGCCTTGGAAATGCACCGACACAGGCGGATCCCGATCGGTTCAGCCATCGCGCCGCCTTTTGTGACGTTCTGGTTGTCGGCGCAGGACCCGCAGGCTTGCAGGCGGCGCTCGACGCTGCCGAGGCAGGTAAACGCGTTATAATGGTCGAACAGGATAACATCCTTGGCGCCTCGCTCATCCGCGACCCGCAAGAACTGGACGCCGCATGGATTGAGACGACAGCCGCACGCATTCGCGCAGCAGGTGGGCGTATCCTGACGCGGACAACGGCATCAGGCTATTGGGAAAATGACCTCGTCACCCTGACCCAGCGCCTATCGGAGCCGGGACAAACCCCAACTCATGGGGTGGCGCAACGTCTCTGGCATGTCCGCGCCGGCCAAGTGATTTTAGCCAGCGGAAGTATTGAACGGCCCATGGCCTTTGCCCATAATGACCGGCCCGGTGTCATGCTGTCGCAAGCATTGCGCAGCTATGTCCGGCGTTTCGGCGTCATTCCCGGCAAGCGCCTCGTCATCGCCACCAATAATGACGACGCCTATAAAACCGCGCAGGCGCTCAAAGACGCAGGCGCGCAAATTGTTGCGATCCTCGACGCACGGCCAGCACCTGCGGGTGCCAATAGCGGGCATCGCGTCTATAATGATGCCGTTCCGCTTTCGACCAAGGGTGCGCGGCATTGCTTGAAAAGCCTCAGCGCGCTGGTCGATGGCAAGACTATGGAATGGGATGCTGATCTGCTGGCCGTATCCGGCGGGTTTACGCCCGTTGTGCACCTGCATATGCAAGCGGGCGGGACGCTTGACTGGAATGAAGATGCGCAAGCCTTCGTCCCCGCCAGTTCGCGTCAAAATGTGACGACCATCGGCGGGGCTGCGGAGCCACAACCGATATTCAAAATGGTGCCGGTTTCAAAACCGAAGAAAAGCTTCATCGATTTCCAAAATGATGTGACGCTGGCGGATGTCGATCTGGCTTGGGCCGAAGGCTATCGCTCGGTCGAGCATCTCAAACGCTACACCACTTTGGGTATGGCCACCGATCAGGGCAAGCTCAGCAATATGGCCGCTTTGGGACGCTTGGCCGAAAAGCAGGGCGTTGCCATTCCCGAAGCCGGTTTGACCACATTCCGTCCGCCCTATACGCCCGTCACGATGGGCTTGATCGCAGGTGCAGGCGCGAAAGATGCAGGCGCGCATGTCCGTCGCCTTGCATTATATGATCTGCACGCGGCGAAGAATCCAATCTGGCAGCCCTTGGGCTATTGGTTCCGCCCGCGCTCTTATCCCAATGGCGGCGAAACTTTGGCGCAAGCGGCGCTGCGAGAGGCCAAGGCCGTGCGGAACAATGTCGGGATGACCGACGTGTCAACCTTGGCCAAATTTGAAGTCAGCGGCCCCGATGCGGCGGCTTTCTTGGAAATCATTTGCGCCACCACGGTGAGCAAACTCGCCGTCGGGCGTGGCCGCTATACCTTCATGCTGCGCGAGGACGGGATTGTCTTTGATGACGGCACTGTGTGGCGCTTGGACGAGAATCGCTATCTCCTCACCAGCTCAACTGGCGGCGCAGACCGCATGGCGACGCATATCTCTTATGTCCGGCAATATCTGTGCCCGCATTTGCGCGTATCGGCGGTCAATGTGCAGGAGCATTATGCAGGGCTTGCCGTTGCCGGGCCACAGGCAAAAGCTGTGCTCGCCGCTTTAATCGGCGAAGATCCACCACGCCATATGTCAACCGTTCCAGCCGTCATATCCGGCGTTCCGGTCATCATCTTGGCCGCCAGCTATAGCGGCGAACGCGCGTTCGAAATCTATATCACCGCCAGCGACGCCGCCACGGTCTGGGCCGCGTGTGAGACGCAAGTGAACGCGTTAAACGGCGCGTTATACGGGCTGGAGGCGATGGAGTTTCTGCGCATTGAAAAGGGGCATTTGGTCGTTGGCGGTGAAGTCGACGGGCGCATGACGCCGCATGATCTGGCGCTCGACAAGATGCTCAACAAGGCGGGTGGATATATTGGCGCATCGGGCCTGTCCCGTCCTGCTTTGTCCGAACCCGGGCGGCGGCAATTGGTTGGGTTGGAGGCGATTGCGGGCGATATTCCAGAAGGGTCGATGCTCATCCCCAGCGAAGGAGCCTCGCCGCAGGGCCATGTCAGTGCGGCGGCTTTCCGCATCATCGAGGGCGGGTCGGTTGCGCTGGGCCAATTGGTCGATGGGTTTAGCCGTCATGGCGAAATCCTCATCGCCTCGTCCCCCACACGCGGCCAAAAAGCGCGTGTCCGCGTTGCCGCAGCCCATTTTTATGATTCAGCGGGAGAGCGTTACCGTGACTAAAGTGACGATCACGACCCTGCCCGCCGCCCCGCTGCATGTCTTTGAGATTTGGGGCAACGCAGCTTCTGTCGCGAAACGCTTTAAAGCAGCGATGGGCTTTGCACTGCCAGCGACCGGACGGTCGGGTGGCAGTGATGCCCTCCGCTTGATCCGCTTTGAACCCACCGTGTGGTTGGTAGAAGGCGATGCGTCGGCACTGTCCGCCATATTGGCCGATGATGGCGCGGTGACCGCCATCGGCGGCGGGATCGTCCGCATACGCCTTTCAGGCCCCGGTTGGTGGACCTTGCTGATGGAAGGCGGCGTCTTCGACGCAGAAGATCCCGCATTCAGCGTAGGATGCAGCGCAGCGACAATCATCGACCATGTTAATGTGCGTCTGCATGTCATCAGTGACGATGCGTGCGACGCCTATGTGCCCTTAAGCTTCAGTCAGGGCCTGCTGCACTTTTGGAAAGAGGCGGCGCTTAGCCTTTAGACGGTTTACTGCGCCTTTGGGGGTGCGGCTGCAGGAAGATGCTGCAAAGTCATGCCCCGTGCATGGCGGCGTTGGAAGCCCTTCCATAATGTCACGCCTTCGCCGCCGGGGCTATAGGCCCCCCATGCTGTTCCGGCGGGGGCATCCCATGTGCCATCATCCGAATCTTCAACCGCCATATGCAGATACGCCGACTTGTTGCTGTCTTTCCGAAGGTGGACAGCCAGAAAGGCGGTGATGAAATGCAGGTTAATGGCGTTAATCCTGTCCTGCCGCCAAATGGGGTCTTCAAACCAGTCAATGTCCCAAACCGTCCCGCGCATTTCCAGCGGTGCAGGGTTGAGCGCAATCGAATGGCCCGCCTGTTTGTAGGTGAGCAGATAGCGCTGACTGTTCACTGCGACGCGAAAGACCGCCAGCGCACCGCTTTGATAATCCACCACAGGGTCACTATCACCGTGGATTAACAGCAAAGGCGCGGTGAGTGCGGCAAGGCCATCTGCGCCCCAAGCGCTACGTGGCGCGCCGCCAGCGGGTGCCAATGCCACCAAGGCCTGTACGCCTTTTAAGGCCATGGCATCGGCCTGCGGCGTGCCGCGCGCGAATGCCTTGAGCGATCCGCCCGCGACCAATTCCATATTCGGCCCCGCCGGGTCTAGCGATGCCCCGCCGGCGGTCAGCACGCCATAGCCGCCTTGTGAATAGCCAATCAGTGCCACATTATTCGCGTCGATTAGGTCGCCCAATAGGGCGCGCAGTTCGCCGGCTGCAAAAACGATGTCACGCGGCCGGTTGAAATTCGGCGCAGCGCGGGTGCTGGACGACGTGACATAGGGATTTGGATCATTGTGATGAATGGCGGCAACGAGATATCCCTTGGACGCCAAATTTTCGGTCAGCCACGTCATCATGGCGGGGTTGTTGCTATAGCCATGGCTGATGATCACCAAAGGATGTTTGCTTCCCGCCGCCTTCGCGTCGTTCACCGCCATGCCCTTTTGTGAGAAGCTTACCGGTGGGAACGGTGGTTCGGCCCACAGGCTTGCGCGATAGAGGACGGGTTTAGCTCCTTTGGTCGGCAACGCAGGATACCAAATATCCACCCGCAAATTGCGATCAACAAGCGGAACTTCGGTGCCGCCGGAACCCCCATTTTCGACATCAGGCTGTTTTTGATGGGTCAACAGGACCGACCGGAAACCAACCTTATTTGGACCCAAGGCCGCAAGTTCTGGCGCGTCAACGCTGGGGATGCTCGGGACGCCTGCCTGAACCGGCACCGCAAGTAGGGCAAGGCCCGCAAGCCAAATGTTGCGAATCACGCGATCATCTCCGCGCCGTCGAGCGCTGGAGCGGTCCAAGACAATTGCTGCGCCATCCAAGGATATTCCGCAATCAACGGCGGGAAGGTTTTTTCACGCAAGACCTGCTGGCATAAAGTGGCCGTGCGCTGCGGAATATCGCCCAGTTCATCCATCCGCGCCACAACCTGAACCGCGCGCGAGAAGCGCCCCCGCGTCATCGGTTCGGCGCGTAGTTCGGGTAGCAGCTCCGGCACCGCTGCCAAGCACACCGGCGTGGTGATGGTCCACCCAATGCCTGCGGCCACCAGTGCCAATTGCTGATGCGAGGATTCCACTTCGACCATCTGCGGCAGTTTCAATTTCATCCGGACAATCTGACGTTCGATTTGCTGGCCAGTGCCCGTCAGGCGGGAAAAACGTATGAACGGCAAGGATGACGCTGGCACCCCGCTAAAGTCCAATGGCTCGCGAAAGTCTTTCGGGAAAACCATGATGAAGCTCTCCTCGAACACAGGGTGCAACTCCACCGTGTCGCGATGTTCAAGGCTGAAACTGCCGGTGACCATCATGTCAATGTCTCGCGCCAGAAATTCACCTTGATGCTCCAGCGATATACCCGAGCGGATATTCCACCGGTCTGCCCGCGGCCCAAGATGCTGAAGAAGAGGCGCTGTAAGTTCGTTGGCTAGGCTGAAGGACATCGCGACCGTGACACTCGAAATAGGCAAATTCGCACCTTCGCGGACCTCATCATAGGCAAGGCGTGCATGGGCGATCAACTTGTGGCCACGCGCAAATAAGGATTTTCCGCTTGCTGTTAAACCCAATGGACGCATCGTGCGATCAAATAAAGATGCACCAATGCCAGTTTCCAGCCGGGCAATAGTTTGCGAAACCGCTGATTGCGTGACCTGCAAATGCGCGGCGCATTGCGACATGCCGCCAAGTTCAACGGTCATGATGAACACTTCCAATGCGTGCAGATCGAATTCCTGTGGCAATTTCATACAACAGCCCCTCCAAGTGCTCAGGTATAGCCAATGGCTAATATTACCTGCGCTAATGGCTATTCGAGACTTTACGTAATAATGCCATGCATTTTCGACATAGACGGATTATGCTTTAGCGGCGTTGCACGCTTGCATCACTTTGCGGGATCACTGGCGCTGTCAGTATGCCGATGCAAGGCCAGCAAGCCCTTTAACGTGCCGACGCACATGCCGAGCAAGATGAAGGCCAGGGGCAGTCCCGTGGCGATAGCACCAGCCTGCAGCGAGGTAAGGCCTCCATTGAGGAGGAGAAGGACACCGATGCCTCCAACTGCGACCAACCAGATCGTCTTTTGTCTCAGCAACGTATCCGTACGCCCACCCGCCGTCATTGTGTCGATTACCAATGTTCCAGAATCCCAACCCGTTACGAAAAAGATAAGGATGAGGCCAATCGCCACAAAGGAGGTGAATTGCGCCCAAGGCAAAGCCCCCAGTAGCACAAATAACTGCGTGTCGAGCGATGCTTTGGCCAAGTCCGCACCATTGCCGGCAACAATCTGCGCAATGCTGGCATCGCCAAAAATGGTCAGCCACAATATGCCGAGCAAGCTTGGCGAAATCATAGCCCCGGCAATAAATTCACGCACCGTTCGGCCCAATGAAATACGTGCCATGAACATGCCGACAAAGGGGGCCCAGCTCATCCACCACGCCCAATAATATACCGACCAATCATTGTAAAAACCAGTGTCCGTGCGGCCCAATGGGTTGGATAATGCCGGGAGTAGTGTGAGATAGTTGTAAATGTTGCTGGCAAGGTCGCCAAGCAGTTGAAGCGTCGAGCCCGTGGTCAACACAAAGATCAGTAATGCAAAGGCGACCCACATGTTGACTTCGCTCAAAATCCGGATGCCACGATCAATGCCGCCCCGGACCGACATAAAGGTGGTGCCAGCCATAATGAAAATAAGCGCGAGGATCGTCAGCGACGAACTCGTCACATAATATAGATAGGCAATCCCGGCCATCGCCTGCTGCGCGCCGAGGCCTAGCGATGTCGCAAGCCCGAAGATTGTCGCCAGGACCGCCAAAATCTCCAAAATATCCCCAGTACGGCCCCAAACCGCCTTTCCGATCAAGGGGTAGAATGCCGAACGCATGGACAGCGGCATGTTGAAGTTAAAGGTGAACACCGCAAGCGCAAGACCGGTCACGGTGAAGATTGCCCAAGGGTGCAGCGCCCAGTCGAATATTGTCGCCGCCATCGCGATGCTGCGTGCGGCGTCGGCGTCGCCAACGGCACCCCCCAATGGCGCGGCAGGACCGCCAGCCATAGCCGAGGTGAAGTGGGTGACCGGTTCACCCACGCCATAAAAAACCAGGCCTATGCCCATGCCAGCGCCGAACAACATCGCAAACCACGACAGACGCGAATAATCCGGCTTCGCACCTTTGCCCCCCAAGCGGATTTTGCCCAGCGGCGACAGTGCGACAACAACACAAAACAGCAAAAGCAGGTTTCCCGACGTCATGAAAAACCAGTCGAAATGGGAAACCGCACCACTACGCAACGCCGCGAATAAATCAGTCGACGCTTTCGGCGCAATGAGGCTGAATAAAATGACGGCGAAGGAAATAAATGCGGTTGGCAAGAACACAGCGGGGTTGACGTGCATCCCGCCCCAATTACGATTGGACTGGCCGTAATTTCCCAGATCTATTGCTTTATCCCAATCTGCCATTGAACCCTCCCCCAAAGGTGCGATGCCGCTCGATCAATGGCGCGCCGCCGTGGTCATCGCGGTCCAAAGCCATGCAGAAAAACTACGCCAGACTTCGACATGGAAGCGATCTTCTGCCTCACGCAGGATGATGATTTCGACCGTTTCGTAAATAGTGCGCGTTGCCCGACCTACGGCAAATTGGTCGAGATCCAATGGGCATCCCGCCATTAAAATCTCTGATGCGCGCGGCCCCTCAATGACAAGGCATATGGATCGTTCACTCACATTAGTAACAGCCAGATGCAGCCCTTCCCCTTTCGGGATCGCCGCGCCAGCTTCGCTGCGTAGATACCATTCGTCTGGACCAAGGCACATAATGCCACCTTCGGATGCGCCTATGTTCCTTGGTAACTTAACCTTTAACAAGCGCTCCAAATCCTCTGCATTGCGCGCTCGCAGCGCATGCCGCTGCATCGGCGGTGCAAGACTGATACGCACACCATCTGCTACAAAGGGCACATCGGAAACTGGCTCATGCCGAATAAGGGTATCAGACATGCAGCCGTGCTCCTTCCAGGTCGTAGAAAACGGTGCCGCTGACTTTGGCAGTATGCGTCTTGCCTGGCATTGGAATATATAACGTATCGCCCATCATATCATGTCCACCAGCGACCAGCGCCATCGCAATAGAACGACCAAGTGTTTCGCTCCAATAAGAAGATGTCACATGGCCAATCATGGTCATAGGGATAGGTTGATTGGGGTAAGCAACAATCTGTGCGCCTTCCTCCAAAACGACATTGGGGTCATCGGTCAGTAGCCCAACCAATTGTTTGCGCCCCGGTGCAACGATATCAGGGCGCGCCATGGACCTTTTGCCAACAAAGTCAGGCTTTTTCTTACCCACGGCCCAATCGAGGCCAGCGTCAAAGGGCGTCACCGTGCCATCAGTGTCTTGTCCCACAATGATGAAGCCTTTTTCGGCGCGCAAAACGTGCATCGCCTCAGTGCCGTAAGCGGTGATGTCATATTGGGCGCCTTGCGCCATCAACCGCTCCCAAATAAAGCGGCCATAAGCCGTTGGCACGTTTATCTCAAAGCCCAGTTCGCCCGTGAAGCTTACGCGGAATAGACGCGTTTCTATCCCGCAGATCGTGCCCTCACGGATCGCCATATGCGGAAAGGCTTCGGCGGACAGGTCAATGCCCTCCACAAGCGGTTCAAGCACCTTGCGCGCATTCGGGCCCTGCAGTGCGATAACCGCATATTGCTCGGTCGTGCTGGTCAACCAAACGTCAAGGTCGGGCCATTCGGTCTGGAGATAATCCTCCATCATATTCAACACGCGTGCCGCGCCGCCGGTTGTCGTGGTCAGGTGGAACCGATCTGGTGCCAACCTTGCCGACACACCATCATCGGTGATGAAGCCGTCTTCCTTTAGCAGCAAACCATAACGGCACCGCCCCGGCTCCAGTGCCTTCCACGGGTTGGTATACATGCGGTTCAGAAATTCAGCGGCATCGGGGCCAACGACTTCGATCTTACCCAGTGTCGATGCATCAAAAATACCAACCGAAGACCGCACAGCAACGCATTCGCGGTTAACCGCCGCATGCATATCCTCACCCGCCTTGGGAAAGTAACGTGCACGTCGCCATTGCGCGACCAGCTCAAATACGGCGCCATGTGCCTGCGCCCAGCTATCGATGTTGGTCGTCCGTGTGGGTTGGAACAACGCCCCTTTGGCATGTCCGGCCAAGGCCCCAAATGTCTGGGGCGTGTAAGGCGGACGAAAGCTGGTGAGGCCGATATCAGGAACGGGTTTATTCAGGGCAGACGAAGCGATTTGCAGACCGTTAAGGTTTGATGTCTTGCCTTGGTCAGTCGCCATACCGTTCGTGGTGTAACGCTTGATATGTTCGATGGAACGAAAGCCCTCACGCACCGCAAGCTTGATGTCCTTTGCCGTCACATCATTCTGGTAATCAACAAATGCCTTTATGCGGCTTTGGTCCTTAGGCGTGGGCAACACATCGATAACCGCGCCCGTACCAAAATCCCAGTCGCCAAAGCATCCGCCAATACAACGGACATTTTCATTTGGGACATCTGGGACATAGGCGCCAAGGTCATCGCGCCATTTTAGGCTGCCCTTGCTGTGCGACCATAAATGCACGCTTGGCGTCCAACCACCCGCCATTAACAGCGCATCGCAGTTGATACGGTGTACGCGTTGGTCACTATAATCGCAAATCTCGACAGAGCTGACATTATGCCTGCCGTTCACGCCAACCACGCCGTGGTTCAAGTAAACTTTGATACCCAAACGTTCCGCCGCATGCAGGAGAGCGCTATCAACGCTTTTACGAACATCGATGATCGCCGATATACCAACACCAGCTTTGGCCAGAGCAAACACATCATGCCAACCGCTATCATGTGACGCCATTAACGTTAGCGCTTTGCCCACGGCCACGCCGTACCGATTGGCAAAGACCCTTGCTGCCGACGAGAGCATCACGCCAGGTGTGTCGTTACCATCGAAAACAAGTGGTCGCTCGATGGCGCCTTGCGCAAGCACCACTTCACCAGCCCTAATGCGCCACAATTTCTCACGCGGGGTATCTGTTACATTAGGCAGATGGTCAGTCAGCCGTTGCACCGCGCCAATGAAATTGTCGTGATAAAAACCGAACGCCGTCGTGCGTGTCAGGATCGTAACATTGGTGGCTTCGGTTAACGCTTTAACGCTGCGTTCCAGCCATGGCCATAATGCAGGATCGGCCAATGCGCCGCCGCCCAATTCGTCCTGCTCATCAATCAAAACGATCCGCTTGTTCGAATCCATCGCGCCAAGCGCGGCGTCGATACCAGCAGGGCCCGCGCCAATAATCAACAGATCACAATGGGCGTAGGTTGATGCATAGACATCGGGATCTTCGGCCGTTGGCGCATCCCCAAGTCCCGCCATTTTGCGAATGGCTGGTTCATACACTCTGTCCCAAAAGGAACGGGGCCACATGAAAGTCTTGTTGTAAAAACCCGCCGGAAAAAACATGCCCAACCGGTCATTGATAGCCCCAAAATCCATAGCCAATGATGGCCAGCGATTTTGACTGAACGCCTTTAGCCCATTATGGATTTCAACACCCGTTGCCCGCAAATTGGGAGTAAAACGGCCTGGTCCGCGATGAACCGATATAAGGGCATTTGGCTCCTCACTGCCGGCGGCAACTAGCCCGCGCGGGCGGTGATATTTGAAGGATCTGCCGAACAGCATGACACCATTAGCGAGCAAAGCCGATGCCAAAGTGTCACCTGCAAAACCCTGATAGGCCTTACCATCAAAGCTGAATGTAACAGGCTGGCTACGGTCAATGCGTCCACCGGTTTCAAGGCGAAAGCCACTCATCGGCGCGGCTCCCCAGCTTTATATGTTGTTTCAAACTTATCGGTCACGGTATCACGCACCGCGTTAAAGAAACGCCCGCAACCATGGACATGCCGCCAGCGTTCATGGTGTCGTCCACGCGGGTTGGCGCGGATAAACAGATATGCCTCCCAATCCGCATCGCTTTGACCGGCTGGGTCGAGCGGGCGCGCGATATGCGCCTGTCCTGCATTGGCAAATTCAATCTCGGGACGCTTCTCGTCACAATATGGGCAATGGATCAGGATCATATCAATGCGCCACCGCTGCTGCTGCTGCTTCGTCAATAAACCGGCCATTGCGGAACCGGTCGAGATTGAACGGCGCGTTGATACTGTGCGGCTCATCTTTTGCCATTGTGTAGGCCAGCAAGTCCCCTGCACCCGGCGTGGCCTTAAACCCGCCTGTGCCCCATCCGCAATTGACGTAAAGGCCTTTGACCGGTGTCTTGCCCAATATGGGGGAACGATCCGGCGTCACGTCGACAATGCCACCCCAAGTTCGCAACATCCGCATCCGCCGGTAAATCGGGAAAATTTCGCAAATTGCAGCCAGCGTATGTTCCACAATATGCAGCGCACCGCGTTGTGAATAGCTGACATACTGGTCCGTTCCCGCGCCGATCACCAACTCGCCCTTGTCCGACTGGCTCATATACGCATGGACAGTGTTCGACATCACCACGCACGGAAAAGTGGGCTTAATGGGTTCCGACACCAGCGCCTGCAGTGGGTAGCTTTCGAGAGGAAAGTCTAGCCCCGCCATTTGCATGACAACCGACGTGTTACCCGCCGCCGATACGCCAACGCGCTTTGAGGCGATATAGCCCCGAGTTGTCTCCACACCCTCGACCGCGCCATTTGCGCCTCGACGGATACCCGTGACGGCACAGTTCTGAATGATATCCACACCCATAGCAGCCGCTGCACGTGCATAGCCCCAGGCGACCGAGTCATGCCGCGCAGTGCCACCGCGCCGTTGCAGTGCGGCCCCCAAAACTGGATGACGCGCATCTGGCGATATGTTCAATGGCGGACAATAGGCTTTCGCCTGTTCGGGCGTAAGCCATTCATTATCAACACCGTTTAGGCGATTGGCATTAATATGCCGTTGCAAGCTTTGTACGTCATGCACATTGTGCGCGAGCATCATGACGCCGCGCTTGGAATACATGATGTTGTAATTGAGTTCCTGACTAAGGCCATCCCACAATTTCACAGCATGATCGTAAAGATGCGCGCTTTCGTCATACAGATAGTTGGAACGGATGATCGTCGTATTGCGTCCGGTGTTACCGCCACCGATCCAGCCCTTTTCGAGCACGGCGACATTATTAATGCCGTATTTTTTGGCGAGATAATAAGCTGCGCCGAGACCATGGCCGCCACCGCCGACGATAATCGCGTCATAAGCTGGCTTTGGCGCAGCATCGGGCCATTGTTCAGGCCAATTTTGATGCCCACCAAACGCTTTGGTAAACAGGCTTAACGCACTAAATCGTGTCATGATTGCACCTGCGCAAGCGCAGCTTTCGCACGGCTCACGTAGAAAGCCTTAAAGTCATCAACCAGCTTTTCCTCCAGTGCATAAGGTCCTTGGACATAGCCGTCATTGGCAATCCCGCGATGGTTAATAGCAGAAAAGTGACCGTCTTGTTCATTGGTTTTACGCCATAAAGCCGCCAGATGATCGGGATCATAATCGACACCCTCAACCGCGTCTTCATGCACGAGCCAGCTAGTCCGCAGCATTGTCTTGTCGGGCCCAATGGGCGTCAGCGAAAATGTCACAACATGGTCACAGCAGAAATGATGCCAGCTATTGGGCTGCGTCCAAACCGATAGGCTGGAAGTTTCAGGCGTTGTAAATGGGCCAATGAGTTTCTGACACGCAAGCTTGCCATCAATCGATTGCGTCACAGCACCGTTTGCCAATGCCAAACGCGCAACGCGATGCCACCAGCCATCGGGAAACTCGATTAAATCATGGTCAAGGCCCAATGCCTGCCATTCTGCACGCTTTTCTTCCAGATAATCATCGGCCGGCGCATCCTTGCCAAAGCCAGTGGTGCCGAGCACGCTTATCAGTTCGGGATGACCGACATCGCAATGATAGCATTCGCGATTATTCTCCATCACCAACTTCCAATTGGCGTCTTCGATATAGTCATCTTGCACCGCGACCTTTAGCTTTTCGAGGTCATACACTCCGATCTGTTCTGCAATGTCAGCTTTCACACGATCAATCGGCGGCGGATTTTCGTCCAAGCAGATGAAAATCAGCCCGCCGACATTTTCCAGCGCCACCGGCGACAGGCCATGGTCCGACTTGTCAAAATTCTCCGCCATGCTGCGTGCGGCCAACAATTGCCCATCAAGACCGTACGTCCATTGATGATAGGGACACATCAAACGTGGCGCACGCCCCCTTTGCTCAAGGCAGATTTTTGCACCGCGGTGCCGACAACTGTTCCAAAACGCCCGCACCTCATTTTCGCGCCCTCGCACGATGATGATGGAGTTACCCGCCAATTCGAAAACGAAAAAATCGCCCGGATTCTTTATATGGGCGACGGTGCAGGCATATAACCAAACCGATTTCAGCATGACCTGCGTATCGAATGCGAACGCTTCATCGCTAACATATAGGCTACGCGGAAGCGTGTAACCTTGACGGTCATTAGCAAGCCAGTTGGCGACGGGAGCAAAATGCGACATGGGTTTAGCTTCTCAACGCTGCATTATCGGGGTCGAAGGGCGAGTCCGTTATGATCGTCGCTTTATGCCGAACCCCTAGAATGACAATGTCCAATTCCGCGCCCGGGACAGCCAAATCCGGACGGATCATCGCAAGGGCAAGCGACTTTCCAACGCGCCAACCATAGCCACCGGACGTCACGCGGCCAACCACGTCTTCCCCATGATAAATTGGTTCCGACCCGCGCGCGTCTGCATCGGTGACACCATGCACTTCCATCGTGACCAACTGGTTCGCACTGCCGCCTTCTTTCCAAGCCAACAGCGCCTCGCGTCCGAAAAATGAGGGTTTCTTGAGGCTGATGAAACGGTCCAAGCCGCTTTCATAAGCGGAATATTCAACCGACAATTCGCGCGGGATAAGCTTGTAGCTTTTTTCTAGCGCCATCGACGTCATCGCGCGGATGCCAAATGGCTTGATCTCGAATTCGGCACCAGCCTCCATCAATTTGTCGAAAATATAATTCTGCATTTCAATCGGGTGGTGGATTTCCCAACCTAGTTCGCCAATGAAGTTAACCCGCAACGCGTCGACTTGCGCGAGGCCAATGCTCATTTTCTTACCCGTCAGCCATGGGAAGGCTTCGTTTGACAAATCCGTATCGCTCAGCTTTGCTAGCACGTCACGTGACCTTGGGCCAGCAAGTACTAGGACACCCATAGATGTAGTCAGCCGTTCGAAATTGACTGAGCCATCTTTTGGCATAGCCTTTTTCAGATAGTCATGGTCGTGCCGCTCATATGCGCCAGCCGACACCAGATAATAACGCTGCGGTGCAGCTTTATAAACCGTGAACTCACTGCGGACGCCACCTTTGTGTGTGAGCAGATAGGACAAGTTTACCCGTCCGACCTTTTTCGGAACCGCATTTGTCAGCAATTGGTCCAGCCAGCTTTCCGCACCCGGACCTGAGATCTCACATTTGGCAAAAGCGCTCATATCCTGAATGCCAACATGCTTCGTCACGTGCAGGCATTCATTGCCCACATGCTCGAAATAATTAGAACGGCGGAACGACCATTTTTCACGGACGGGTTCACCGGGCACAACGGGATGATTGTCGTTCAACAAGACATCAGGCTTTTCGAGATCGGCTTCGCTTAAGCTATATCCAGCGGGTGCAAACCAGTTGGGGCGTTCCCAACCAAACACGCTACCAAACACCGCACCAAGTGCCTTCATCCGATCGTAGCATGGCGTGCGCCGCAATGCCCGCCCTGCCTCGCGCTCCTCATCAGGATAATGGACCGTGAAGACCTTCGCATAGGCCTCTTCATTCTTTTGAACGAGAAAGCCCCTGCCTGCATAATCGCCAAAGCGACGCGGATCGACACCCATCATGTCGATGGTGGGCTCCCCGTCCACAATCCAATGCGCCAACTGCCAACCAGCGCCGCCTGCGGCCGTAATCCCAAAACTGTGGCCTTCGTTCAGCCAAAAGTTTTTGAGGCCCCATGCAGGGCCAATGATCGGCGATCCGTCGGGCGTATAGGCAATCGCGCCATTATAAACTTTCTTGATACCGACCTCGCCAAAGGCCGGCACGCGATTCATTGCCGCGACGATATAAGGCTCAAGCCGTTCTAGCGCGTCGGGGAACAGTTCATATTCGCTGTTCGCCGCAGGGCCATCGACATAGCAAGCAGGCGCGCCAATCTCATACGGCCCAAGCAAAAGGCCGCCAGCTTCCTCACGCATATAATAGCTCGCGTCAGATTCGCGCAGCACGCCCATTTCCGGCAGGCCCGCCTTTTTGCGTTCCATGATTGCGGGATGCTGGTCGGTCACCAGATATTGGTGCTCGACCGGAATGACAGGGATATCCAACCCAACCATCGCCCCTGTTTGCCGCGCAAAGTTACCCGAGCAGGATATGACATGCTCGCAAGTGATGTCGCCCTGATCCGTCGAGACCAACCACTCGCCATTGGGTTGCTGCGTAATGCCAGTAACCGTTGTGTTGCGATAAATCGTCGCCCCACGCTGCCGCGCACCTTTTGCCAGCGCCTGCGTAAGGTCAGCAGGCTGAATATAGCCATCATCGGGATGCTGGATCGCGCCAATGACACCGTCCATATTGGCAAGCGGCCAAATTTCTTTAACCTGTTCCGGCGTTAGGAAGTTGACATCAACACCAATGGTGCGGGCAACGCCGGCATAATAATGATATTCATCCATCCTGTCCTTGGTCGTCGCCAGTCGGATATTGGTGACCTGCGATAATCCCGCATGCAGACCTGTTTCGGCCTCCAAAGTTGGATACAAAGCCACCGAATATTGATGCAACTTGCCGACGGAATAGCTGAGATTGAATAGCGGCAGAAGCCCGGCGGCATGCCATGTTGACCCCGAAGTCAGTTCCTTGCGTTCCAGCAAGACAACATCGCTCCACCCCATTTTGGCGAGATGATACAAAGTGCTCACGCCTACAACGCCGCCACCAATCACTACCGCCCGTGCCGTTTTTTTCATTTTATCCACTCAACTTTATTGGGAATTGGCTATGTCAGATGACATGGCGGTGCCGCAATTGGATTGCGCCGCAATCAGGTATGTATAGTTTTTTCTAATGTTAAATATTAGCTTTTAACATGATTTCCAAACGCCAAGCTTTCTAAGCCACGTTAAAATGCGAACGAGGTCAGCTTAAGCTTGAATCGCACGGGACGGCTTCTATAGAAACGGAAACTGACAAGTGGACGGGTACCGATGAAAACGCGTATTTTTGTAACATTAAAAAACGGTGTGCTCGACCCGCAAGGAAAAGCCATCCATCACGCAATTGAGGGCTTAGGTTTTTCGGGCGTTCATGACGTGAGGGCAGGACGCCTCATCGAAATCGAGCATGAACCAGGCGTGTCAAAGGCTGATCTGGAAACAATGTGCACAAAGTTACTGGCCAATATGGTCATTGAGAATTTCGAGATCGAGCAAGCCTGATGCGCGCAGCGGTTATCCAGTTTCCGGGCTCCAATTGCGACCGTGACATGGCCGTGGCCATTCGCGATATTACAGGCGCTGAAACAACTTTGGTCTGGCACCGCGCTAGCGAATTGCCTGATGGACTTGATCTGATCGCTATTCCCGGCGGCTTTTCTTATGGCGACTATCTGCGCTCTGGTGCCATGGCTGCGCGCTCTCCGGTCATGCAGGCGGTCATTAAGGCTGCAGAACGCGGAATCCCCGTTCTGGGTGTGTGCAATGGCTTTCAAATTTTAACAGAGGCCGGTCTTTTGCCCGGCGCGCTTATGCGCAATGCGGGGATTCGCTTCGTGTGCCGCACGGTTGGCTTGACAGTTGAAAACAATCGATCCGTTTTTACCAGCGGCTATTCAACCGATGAACTTGTCCAAATTCCCGTTGCGCATCACGACGGCAATTATTTCGCTGACAGCGATACGCTTGATAGACTTGAGGTCGAAGGCCGAGTTGCCTTCCGTTACGCCGAAAACGTCAATGGTTCGGCCCGCAACATTGCGGGTGTGCTAAACGCAGGCGGCAATGTGCTGGGCATGATGCCACACCCCGAACGGATGACCGAAGCCGTGCATGGCGGGTCAGACGGACGTCGCTTGTTCGAGGGGTTGGTGCGTCAAATCGCGTGACGTCGCGGCAGGACTTGCCGGTTCCGTTTTCTTTCGCGGGAATAAGAAGCGTCCCAATATCAAGATCAGCGTTGGCCAGAACATCGTGTTGTAAATATCATGCAGCGCTGCATCCATTGTAGCCTCACCGGGTGCAGCGCCGCGCAAATCGGCATATTCATTGAACAACTCAGCGATAAAGACGACTAGCCAACACCACAGGCTGACCGGCCGTCGCCGCAACACCAATGCCGACACGCATAAAATCAAAAGCGACCCATGAACATGCATCGCATCATTGGTGAGGCCAACCGTTTCGATCAGCCAAAATTTATAGCTGACCCAATGCTCGGCCAAAAGCTGTAAACGATCCTGCATGGCATCCTAAATTTTTGTTTTGAAGGGTGAAAAATTCATGCCCTTGTCGAATATTTCTACGCCTTCTTTGCGCTTCAACCAGCCTACAACACCATAAGTTACCGGCGTCAACACAACTTCCCAGCCCACTTTCAGCAGCCAGTTGGTGATCATAACGCTTATCACCTGCTCATTGCTCCATACACCCCAAAAGGCGAGCGGATAGAAAATGAGGCTATCGATGCCTTGCCCCACAATCGTTGAACCAATGGTGCGCGACCACAAATGCTTTCCAGCAGTCCAAATTTTCATGCGTGCCATGACATAGCTGTTTACAAACTCGCCCGCCCAAAACGCGGTGATGGAGGCAATAACGATCCGCCAGACTTGGCCAAACACGCTTTCATACGCCGCTTGCCCGTCCCAACCGGGCGCAGGCGGCAGGGCCACAACGACCCAGCTCATAAACGCCATGAACAACAGCGCCACAAAGCCAACCCAGATGACACGACGCGCGCGCGCGTAGCCATAGACTTCTGTCAGGACGTCACCAATGACGTAGCCTAACGGGAAGAACAATATCCCAGCGCCAAAAATCCATTGCTCGCCTGATATTGTCAGCGCCGCAGGCTTGGCTGCACCGATGATGTTGGATAGCAACAAAATGGCGACAAAGGCCGCCATAACAAAATCATAATAGCGAAACTGGCGACCTGTGAGATCGCTTGCGCTGTGAGAGATAATTGGAGTGTCATGCATAATTTGACATAAGCAGCTTTGCGTTCGCGCGCAAAGCCGTTATTGCGCCAAGCAGCGCGCGCCCTTAGCTCAGCTGGATAGAGCGCGAGACTTCTAATCTTGAGGCCACAGGTTCGACTCCTGTAGGGCGCGCCAATTGCAAACCAAAATGTCGGCCCTAAGGATAGCAATAACTTTGCATTAAAGCGCCGCACGATCCATCCAATGCGCATGGGTCCCGCTGCTGATCTTGTGCGGAAGGGCAATCCGGCACACCGGCCCCTCCGCAAAGCGTTTGCAGTCAATTAAAATGCATTCAGATGTCCCGCAATTTTCGTCAGTGACAAAACTGACGAGATAGCCATCATCTTCGTCCACCGCACCGATGCGGGGAGCGAAGGGTGCTTCACTGCCGTAGCGCCCTTCCGCAAGCTCTATGGTCCAGGACTCGCCCGTGACCATGTCGTGCTTCACAAAACCGTTAAACAGGAACCAGCCGGGCTTAGACGTAGTGCTATAGGCATAACGATAGGGTTGTCCAAGATAACGCTGGTTCATCATCCCGAATTCGAGGATGCGGTCATCGAGCCGCTCTTCGCGCGTTGTGCCATCGGCCAAGTTAAACCGCCACCGGTGCAGTTTTGGTTTAAAGCTATGTTCGTCGACATAAGCCATCATATGACCATAGCCGTCCGCATTTTCGAGTGGCGGCGGATAAGGGTCTTCTTCGAAATAGCCGTCGAGTATGACTTCATCGCCATCTTCATAGGCATTGATGAAGTGCAGGACGAAAGTAGGATCCGCCTCAAACCAGCGAATTTCCTCTGGCTGTCCATAACGCGGAATGAGCGCAAAGCGCGACGGCAGCCCTTCGTGCAACCGGGTCACATGGACATTACGCTTCAGCAATTCTTCATCCCAGAACAAGGGGAAGTCGCACAATATTGACCAGTTTTGCGTGAACATCATGTCATGCGGCAGGCGCGGTCCGGGCAGCGGGATGGGCACATAATGCGCCAGCTTGCCAGTGCGATCAACCACGCCATAATGCATATAGGGCGCATGTTTCGAATAGTTGAAGAACAACAATTCGCCAGTGCGCTCATCGACCTTGGGGTGCGCGGAAATACCATCAAGCGGCACCCAAGACGCCACGCCCTCTTGCTCCAGCGTTTCGGGATTCAGGACATAGCCCTCCCCGCATTGGTAGAAAGTAGAAACAGCCTTGCCCGCGTGCACAATGATGTCCGTGCTGGAGGAATCCTTGAGGCTGCCATGCGCGCCAAAGCCTGGGCGTTTGGATACCCCCGTTTTATCCATCAACCCGCCCCATAAAGACCCGCCAACATCCTGCTCCGCTTGAAAGCATCGCGTGCGGACGAAGCGATTGCGATAGCTTGCCTTGCCACTTGAAAAATCGATCTGGTGGATCATGCCATCGCCGTCAAACGGGTGATAGCGGCCAAGGGGTTGATGCAACTGATTTTCGGTGTTGCGCAGATAGATGCCATCGATGTCGTCGGGAATGCGGCCCTCAATCACATCAAGATCGGTCGCGGTGACTTCTTCATGCTGCGGCGTCCACGCCCCGTTGAGATAAGGATGGTTGCTGGGTTGCAGCGTTGATTTCACCGGCGGCAGTTTTTCAACGCGCATCTCACTCTCCTCTGGGCGCTCAGCCTATGTCGAATGTGACCCCTTGCGCAAGGGGCAGATTGTCGGAGTAATTTATCGTGTTCGTCGCCCGTCGCATATAGGCCTTCCATGCGTCCGAACCGGACACCCGGCCGCCGCCGGTTTCCTTCTCTCCGCCAAAGGCACCGCCAATTTCTGCACCTGACGTTCCAATGTTCACATTGGCAATGCCGCAATCGCTTCCTTCGGCTGACAGAAATTGTTCGCATTCCCGCATGTCGGTTGAAAATAGGGAGGATGACAATCCTGCGCCCACGCTGTTTTGCAGGGCAATGGCGTGCGCCAAATCATGATACCGGAAGATGTAGAGAATAGGCGCAAACGTCTCCCGCAATGCTGGGCCATCCTGCGCGGCCATCTCGACGAGCGCGGGGCGGACATAGACGCCCTGCATCTCGATGCGTTCGCCGCCGCTAATGTGCCCGCCAAGTGCGCGGGACTCATCCAGCGCGGCTTGCATCCTAGCAAGGGCAGGCTCGTCAATCAGCGGACCTGCAAGATTGTAGCCGTCTAGCGGGTCACCCACCGCCATCGAACCGCTCGCCGACTTCAGCGCGCTGACAAAACTGTCATAGATCGCGTCATGCACAAAAAGGCGGCGTAAGCTGGTGCATCTTTGGCCCGTTGTGCCAAATGCCGAAAACAGCACGCCGCGAAGCGCCAGCCCAAGGTCAGCCTTGTCACTAATAATTGCCGCGTTATTCCCGCCAAGTTCAAGGATGGTTTTGGCAAAGCGGGCTGCGGCCACTTGCCCTACCTTTCGGCCCATTTCCGTGCTACCTGTGGCGGAGATCAAAGCGATGCGCGGGTTAGCAACCAACGCTGCCCCTATATCGCGCCCGCCCTGAACGACTTGCGTCAAATGGGCCGGCGCGTCGCCAAAAGCGGCAGCCGCCTTTTCAAAAATGGCTTGGACCCCAGCCGCCGTCAGCGGCGTTTTTTCCGATGGCTTCCAAATGACGCTATTGCCACACACCAATGCCAAAGCGGCATTCCATGCCCATACCGCGACCGGAAAGTTAAATGCGGAAATAACAAGAACCGGACCCAATGGATGCCATTGCTCCATCATCCGGTGGCCGGGCCGTTCGCTGGCGATGGTCAGACCATGCAATTGCCGCGAAAGACCCACGGCAAAATCGCAAATGTCTATCATCTCCTGCACTTCGCCAAGCCCTTCCGACAGCGGCTTTCCGCAGTCTATGGTGACAAGGCGGGCAAGTTCGGCCTTATGTTCACGCAAAGCATTGCCAAATAGCCGGACAAGCTCCCCACGGCGCGGCGCAGGAACGCGGCGCCACTTCAGAAAGGCAGCGTTTGATTTTACAACAGCATCGTCAGTCTCGCCCGCCGTTGCGGTCGCCACCGCTCCGATGCGACTGCCATCAATTGGGCTGTGCACAGCAAGATCACCATCATCAACAGCGCAGCCCAGCGTTTCGAGAAGCGTTTTCGTTTCGGCTGCTAATGCCATTGATATCCCCAGTCATTGTTTGCATTTCCATAAAGCATGGCAAGGCGCAGAGTTGATGGCAAGGGTTGCCGCCTTGCTCGCACGCTTATAAAGGCAAACAGGAAGCAGGTCGCTATTCAGCAGGCCTCCCCAATGGAGATAATAATGGCCGAGTTGGCAGCATTCGATTGGTCTGACCCTTTTCGTCTGGAGGAACAACTGACCGCAGACGAACGTATGATCCGCGACAGCGCGCATGCCTTTGCGCAAAGCGAATTACAGCCGCGCGTCATCGACGCCTATCGGACCGAATGCGATGCACCTGAATTGTTCCCGTTGATGGGGCAGACAGGCTTGCTTGGCGCGACCATACCGGAAGAATATGGCGGCGCTGGTGCGTCTTATGTCGCCTACGGATTGATCGCCCGTGAGATTGAGCGCGTCGATTCCGGCTATCGTTCGATGGCGTCAGTACAGTCGTCGCTCGTGATGCATCCCATTTATGCTTATGGGTCGGAAGAACAAAGGCGCAAATATCTGCCGGGCTTGGCGGCAGGCACGCTGATCGGCTGCTTTGGCCTGACGGAGCCTGATGCCGGCTCGGACCCTGCGGGCATGCGCACCTTCGCTAAAAAGGTTGATGGCGGCTATGTCATCAATGGATCGAAAACGTGGATTTCCAATGCACCTTTTGCCGATGTCTTTGTCATCTGGGCAAAATCCGAAGCGCATGGCGGCGGCATTCGCGGCTTTGTGCTGGAAAAGGGCATGAAGGGCCTTACGGCGCCGAAAATTCAGGGGAAGTTGTCGTTACGCGCATCGACCACGGGCATGATCATGATGGACAATGTCGAAATTGGCGAAGACGCGTTGCTGCCCGATGTGCAAGGATTAAAGGGCCCGTTCGGCTGCCTCAACCGCGCCCGGTACGGCATCAGTTGGGGCGCATTAGGTGCAGCCGAATTCTGCATGCACGCCGCGCGGCAATATGGTCTGGATCGCCACCAATTTGGTAAGCCACTCGCCGCCACCCAGTTGTATCAAAAGAGACTCGCAGACATGATGACCGATATTGCCATGGGGCTTCAGGCATCTTTACGCGTTGGCCGTTTGATGGACGATGGCCAGCTTGCGCCAGACATGATTTCCATCGTTAAGCGCAACAATGTCGGCAAAGCGCTCGATATCGCGCGCGCGGCCCGCGACATGCATGGCGGCAATGGCATTAGCGAAGAATATCAGGTCATGCGCCACATGGCGAACCTGGAAACGGTCAACACCTATGAAGGCGCGCACGATGTCCACGCGCTGATATTGGGCCGCGCCATTACCGGTATTGCCGCTTTCTGAATTTAAGCCGTTAGGGGCAGAACCTAGCACGGGCCGATTTTTCGACCTTCCGCTGAAAACGAAAATGGCGCGTTGTTACGGATGCCTTGCGATTGGATATGGATGATCCGACTCGATTCCTTGCGGATAGTCGTCAACCCCTGACCATGCCCTTCGCAGCTGTAACTGACCGTCAGGGAATTTGGGCTTGAACGCACGACATATTGTTCGCACGCTAAGCCGCTATGTTGGATTTGGGTAAGGCTTTCCGATTTGCCAAGGCAGATTTTGGAAGTCGGCAAGCTCCCGCCCGTTGGTCGTAATTGCCACATTCCCCGATCAAGTGTGTCAAGCAAAGCCATATCACCATCTGGTTTTGCGGCACCTGCCGCTGCCAGAGAAAGCAAAAACACACATGGCAAAGCATAAAGACGAAAAATTTTGTTCATAAGCTTCTATCCGCAAACTAGCCTTATACAGCGAAGCGCCCTGTTTTTCGTGTTCTGCATAACATCATTTGCGAGTTTTTGCACGTTAGTATCTGGTTCATGAACGATCAATGAAGCGCTGCCGTTATTGTGCAGTTCAGTTGTTAAAACTGGCAAGGCTTATCGGGAAACGGCGCGAACAAAATTCGCAGTCGACGACGATGTCTCCGGCATCATCCGCCATTTCGGCGCGGTCAACTGCAGGAAATTTGGCAATGACATCGCGGATGTGCACGGGGTCACAGCGGCAGCCCTTTGACAGAAGATCGCCTTGCTCAATGCGCACTTCCTTTTCTTCATGAAACAATCGCCAGACGATTTCCTCAAGCGGAAGCGCCGGGTCGACAAGCTCGGCGGCGGCGATGGTCGAAGACATGATTTCGATATGCGCCCACTCGGGATGGTCGAGCCGCACATGTAACCGCTCGCGACCTTCTTCCCCCTCTGGCAAATGCTGCACCAGCAGGCCACCCGCCACGCAGCGGCCATCGACATGATCCACAGCAACACGAATGAAGGTCGGGATTTGTTCGGATTGCACAAAGTAATTTTGCGCCGCATCCGCAAGCGTTTCGCCTTCAAGCGGGACAATTCCCTGGTAGCGCCCCCCGCCTTCGCTCGGCGGCTTCATCCGGTCGAATGTGATTGCGAGATAGCCTTGTCCGAAGATACCAAATAACGTCGAATCCTTCGGCAGGGCAGCGGCAGTCGCGACATCAAACTGCGCATAACCGCGCAATGCGCCATCCTTATAGTCGCAGGCCAAGAGCCGAATTGCGCCCTTTTCCGTCTGCGTTTGCAGTGTGAGCTGGCTCCCCGGCTCCTTCAACGATGCGCCTAACAAAGCGGTCAACACCAATGCTTCGGCCAATGTCCGCTCAATCACAGGTGGATAAGCGTGCGCAGCCAGAATTTCGCTCAGCACGTCATCCAGACGCACCAAACGTCCGCGCGCATCCCGCGTCGGTATCGAAAAGCGTAATGGCTGGTTGGACAATGTTTCCGATTGCTCGGTCATTATAATTTTCCAAGGCACCACAATAAAACGGACTTTTGCGCATGAAGCCTATTTTCCGCTTCATCCCAGATAACAGATTGCGGCCCGTCAATTACGGCATCGGTTACTTCCTCGCCGCGGTGGGCCGGTAGGCAATGTAAGAATTTGGCATCTGCCTTCGCCAAGGCCATCAGACGTTCGTTCACCTGATAGGGCATCATCGCCGCTATCTTGTTATGCGCATGCTCCTGCCCCATCGACACCCATGTGTCAGTCACAATCACATCGGCGTCCGCCACCGCTTCGCTTGCGTCGCGGGTAAGCGTGATATTTGCGCCAGCGGTCTTGGCGGCTTCTATGAAATTGCTGTCGCTTTCATACCCTTCGGGAACCGCAATACGCACGTTAAACTTGAACAACCCAGCGGCTTCCACCACCGAATTCAGCACATTATTGCCATCGCCAAGCCATGCAATTTCAAGCCCCGGCAACGTCTTTCGATGCTCGATAACCGTCAACAGATCAGCAACAATCTGGCACGGGTGGGACAGATCGGTAAGGCCGTTGATGACGGGCACACTGGCGTAATGTGCCAGTTCTTCGACCTTTTCATGATCATCCGTGCGGATCATGATGGCGTCGACATAGCGAGACAATACGCGCGCCGTGTCGGCAATGGTTTCACCGCGGCCAAGCTGCATCTGCCCCGATGCCATGAAGATACTGTCACCGCCCAATTGCTTCATCGCCATTTCAAACGAGGTGCGCGTGCGGGTTGAATTTTTCTCGAACACCATCGCGAGCGTATGACCGGCTAACGGGGCATCGGCATCCGATTTGCCTTTCGGCCAGCTGGCCCGCGCGCTCTTCCTGAGCATCGCGTCTTGCAACATCGCCGCGATTGTGTCGCCACCAGCGTCGCTCAAATTCAGAAAATGCCGCGTCATGCTGCTTCTGGTATCTGGTAGCTGGCAGCGCCCGCCGACAGCTTTTCCATGAATGTCTGAATTTCGTCATCACCGATGTTCAGCGGTGGTAAGACGCGGAAGGTATTGTCACCCGCCGCCACCAACAACAACCCATGATTGTCGCGCAAATGCGCCACAAAAGGACGGGTTTCATGTGTCATCATCACGCCGAGCATCAGGCCCTTACCGCGAACCCCATTAAACAAATTCGGATAATTGCCGATAAACTGTTCCAGTGTTGAACGCAGCTTTTCGCCTGTCGAACGCACCTGCGCCAGAAATTCCTCGTTCGCGACGACATCCCAAACCGCCTGACACGCCGCCATTGCAAATGGGTTGCCGCCATAGGTCGATCCGTGCGTGCCCACAACCATACCGCGCGCGGCCGCTTCGGTGGCAAGGCATGCGCCGACCGGAAAGCCGCCGCCAAGGCCCTTTGCCGTCGCCATGATATCCGGAATGATGCCATATTGTTCATACGCATACAGCGTACCTGAGCGCGCCACGCCGCATTGCACTTCATCCAAGATCAGCATGATACCATGCTCATCCGCCAGCGCCCGCAGGCCTTGAATGAAAGCATCTGAAGCAGGCCGAACGCCGCCCTCGCCTTGAATGGGCTCAACCAGAAACGCCGCGGTCTTTGGTCCGATGGCGGCTTTTGCGCCTTCCAAATCGTCGAAATCGACATATTTGAAGCCTTCAAGCAACGGCATGAAGCCTTTGTGCATCTTCTCTTGATTGCTTGCCGAAATCGTCGCCATCGTCCGACCATGAAAGGCGTTCTTGAACGTGATTATCTCGAAACGGTCGCTGCCTTGGCTTTGATGATACGCGCGTGCGGTTTTAATCGCGCACTCGACAGCTTCGGCACCCGAATTTGTGAAGAAGACCGTGTCGGCAAAGGTCGTATCGACCAGCCGCTGCGCGAAGGCTTCGCCTTGCGGGCTACCATAGAGGTTAGACACGTGGATCAGCGTTGCAGCCTGATCCTGAATGGCCTTGGTCAGATGCGGATGGCCATGACCCAGCAAGTTCACCGCGATACCAGCGGCAAAATCCAGCGCGCGACTGCCGTCTTCAGAAATCAACCAAGCGCCTTCACCGCGCACCGGCCGAAAACCGCAACGCGGATAGACTGGCATCAAGGGCGTAATCGTCATGGTTTTCTTCCTTCCGACCAAATGTTTGGCATATTCCAAAAGCCAAAAAGCGGCCCGTTGGGACCGCTTGTTTCTGTCTTCCTGCTATAGGCATGCGGAAATGGCAAATCAAGCTATGCCTCTGCGTCCCTGTCGCGCTTAGCAGCCGCTATCCGGCGCTTCAAATAGCCATAGAGCAACAAATGTACGCCCACCCAAAGCAGGATGCATATGATGATTATTTTGGCGAGCGTACTCATATGCCATCCATAAGGCTGCTTGGAGCCTGAGCAACGCTGATACCAAGCGAAAGTCTGCAGGGCGCGCGATCTTTGCGCACACTCACTCCACTGT
>NZ_CAMAYF010000019.1 GCF_945862485.1 Sphingorhabdus sp. EL138 | reverse complement strand
ACACAAATCCATCGACCTTGCGCACATATGCGCGACCGCCGGGTGCATCCAACGCCTCAACTATTTCCGTATCAAAGCCGAGGCTTTGTAATCGTATGGCGCATGATATGCCGCCGATACCCGCACCAATAACAACTGCTTTACGTCGCGACATTTTTTAGACCATCCTTAGTTGCTTTATAGCTAGTGTCTAAAGCTGCTTGGAACAACCTAGATGTTATCCTAGGTGCTAACATACTAATGATGAAAGCCGCGCATAGTCTCGGGCAGCATGCGCCGCCGGGTTGCACGCCGAATGTCCTCCACGACACGCTCGGCAGAGGCCTTCAGTTGGCCAGCGTGTTTTGGTCTCATCTTAGTTCCTTCGTCACTACGATGAAACCAAAACACTCCTTAAATCACAACATCAAATCTGTGCCGTTGGTGCTGACGAGGAACAACAGACATAAACCGCCGCATTAATGCCATGGCTAAGCGGTTGGCAGCTATGTGGGTTGGAGGCGAATCGGTCGGCAAAAAACCGGCGAAAGTTGCAGACAATATGGCACAAAAACTTATTGGCAGATGGCACCGAATTCGTTGGCTTAACGCTTTTGTAATGCTAGAGGCTTTGCTTAATCATGCATCGCTTCGCCAATCCTGCCCGATTCCTGCGCATTGCCAAGCCGCTTACGCCCGCATTGTTCTGGCCGGGGCTTTTGCTCACACTCATGGCTTGCATATGGGGTTTGTTTTTTATCCCGACCGAACGGTTGATGGGTGATACCGTCAAAATCCTCTTTGTACATGTTCCCGCCGCGTGGCTTGGTATGGGCGGATGGACGGGCATCGCGATTGCCAGCATCGTGCAATTGGTATGGCGGCACCCGTTGGCGGGCGTTGCGGCTCGCGCTATCGCCGTTCCCGGTGCGACCTTCGCGGCAATCTGCCTTATTACAGGTTCTATCTGGGGGCGGCCAACATGGGGCACTTGGTGGGTCTGGGATGGTCGATTGACGTCCATGCTGGTGCTCTTTTTCCTATATCTGGGATATATCGCGCTTTCTAATGCTTCAAGCGAGAAGGGTGACACGAGCCGCGTGGCGGCTGTCTTTGGCGTTATTGGGGCGGTCAACATTCCGATCATCAACCGTTCGGTTATCTGGTGGGAAAGCCAACATCAAAGGGCGAGTATTACGCTGGGCGGATCGTCGATCGATTCGGCTTATCTGGCGCCCTTGTTTGTCGCCGTCGCGGGCTTTAGTCTGCTGTTTGGCGCACTCGTATTGATGCGGATGCGCGCGGCACTGGCGGCGATGCGTATTGAGGCGCGGATGCGTCGGATGGCGCAAGGCTAATGTCGCACGCGCCTTTCATCATTGCGTCATTCGCGGTCACGGGCGTCGGGATGATTTGGCTCGTCGTTTCCAGCTATCTTTCCATGCGCCGGGCCGAAGCTTCGGCAGACGCACTTAGGGAACGGTCATGAAGCCCAAACATCAACGTTTGTTTTTGGCCCTGATTGCTGTTGTTGCGTTGGGTGGCGCTGGCCTAATCGCCGCGTCAGCCTTGCGCGAAGAGGCCTCCTATTTCTACACGCCCACAACCTTGGCCGCCGCTAATGTCGAGCCCGGAAAGGCGATCCGCTTAGGCGGCATGGTGCAAAAGGGGTCTATCGTGCGTGGCGGCGACGGCGTATCAATAACGTTCATTGTGCAGGACCAAGAACGCAGTCAGAAGGTCGCTTATCGCGGGATTACCCCTGACCTGTTTGTCGAAGGCTCTGGCGTCGTTGCCGATGGCCACCTTCGGCCTGACCGCGTGTTTGTCGCCGAAAGTTTGCTGGCGAAGCATGACGAAAACTACGTGCCCAAGGAATTGGCGGACATTGATATTAACGCGGCCGCCTATACGAAGGACACGCTTGCACCATGACGACATTGGCAAAATGAGGGCTTTTACATGATTGCAGAAGCCGGATTAGCGGCGCTTTGGCTTGCGGCGTCGATGGCGCTTATTCAGTTCATTGCTGGGTTAACGTTGTTGCGCGCGGGCACTGGGCTGCTGGTGCCACTTATAAAGCCTGCTGCGTATGTGCAGGGTGCCTTGTGTACCTTTGCGTTTTTCGCACTTATGTGGTTGTTTTATGTTACTGATTTGTCCGTGCTTTTGGTCGCAAACAACAGCCATATTGATAAGCCGCTCATTTTCAAACTCGCTGGCACTTGGGGTAATCATGAAGGCTCAATGCTTTTATGGGTAACGATATTGTCTGTTTCCGGCTCTGCGATTGCATTTCTGGAAAAACGTATTGAGGCAAAGACGCTTTCCGCCACCTTGGCCGTGCAAGGTTTTCTTGCACTTGGTTTTTTTGCGTTTTTGCTGTTTTCCTCAAACCCCTTTGAACGTCTTGTTCCTGCGCCGATAGCGGGTGCTGGCCTCAACCCGTTACTTCAGGACGTGGGCCTCGCGTTCCACCCGCCAACATTATATTTCGGCTATGTGGGCCTTTCGATCGCATTCTCTTTCGCAGTTGGCGCATTGCTGACCAATCAGGTCGGGCCAGCCTTCGCCCGCGCTATGCGGCCATGGGTGTTGGGCGCATGGATTTTCCTGACTATTGGTATCGCTGCAGGAAGCTACTGGGCTTATTATGAGTTGGGCTGGGGTGGCTGGTGGTTTTGGGATCCAGTTGAAAACGCGTCGTTGATGCCTTGGCTCGCGGCGACTGCTCTGCTACATTCGGTCAGTGTTCTTGCCTCGCGTAATGCGTTGCGTGCTTGGACTATCATGCTTGCCTTGGTGGCCTTTGCGATGTCGATGGCAGGCACGTTCCTTGTGCGCTCTGGCATATTAACAAGCGTTCATGCCTTTGCCGTCGACCCGGAACGTGGCTCGTTCATTCTTGCGCTGATGCTTCTTTACACGGGCCTTGCATTTGTCATTTTTGCGTTGCGTATCGGGACAGTCAAGCAGGGTGAACCTTTCCAACTGCTCAGCCGTGAAGGTGGAATTGTCGCAAATAATATATTCCTCAGTGTCATTTTGGCGGTTGTGTTGATTGGAACGCTCTACCCACTTGCGGCAGAGGCAGTGGGCGACAAGATATCCGTTGGTCCGCCATATTTTAACAAGGCGACGGTTCCGGTTGCAGTCCTTTTGATGCTCGCTTTGTTGGTGGGACCCCTTTTGCGGTGGCGTCGCGATGATCTGGGCCGTCTCAAATATTGGTTTATTGGTGCGGCGGCCATTCTGTTGTTGAGTTGTCTTGCGATATGGAAATTTGCCTCAGAAATCGGGATATTCCCGCTTTTGGGTATCGCATTGTCCATCGCCCTCGCAGTAGCGGCATGGATGCCCCTTAGGGGTCGCAAGCTGCTGCGAACGCCTGGACCGGTATTTGGCATGGTCATCGCGCATTTTGGTTTAGCTGTCAGTGTATTTGGCATGGCAGCGGAATCAGGCTTTTCGTCTGAAACCCTCACTGCGCTCGCACCTGGCGAAAGCGCGAAGGTCGCTGGTTGGGAAGTTAAGCTTAACGACGTCAACCCCGTCGCCGGTGACAATTGGGTTGCGGTAGAAGGCGATATGGTAGCTGCAAAAAATGGCAATGAATTCGTGCTTCATCCGCAATCACGCCACTTCTTCACGCCTCCAATGCAGACGAGCGAGGCGGCGTTGCTGACCCGATGGAATGGCCAATTATATGCCGTTATTGCCCAGCCCGACCAAGAGGGTGATGGCCGCTGGCAGGTGCGTTTATGGTGGAAACCGTTCGTGATGTTCATTTGGTTCGGTGCATTATTGATTGCGCTCGGCGGCGCTATTGCGCTTCTGGGTCGCATGTTCCGTCGGACCAAAAAACCAGCTAGAAACGCGTGGCAAGCCGAATGAACCGGTCATGGCTTTTATGGGCACCGCTTGCAGTCACGGCATGCATTGGCGGGCTAGCGGCTTACGGTCTGGTCGTGCCGAAAGACGAGCAAGTCCGTTCGGCGATGATTGGACAAAAGCTTCCTGAATTTGCTTTGCCCCCCGCGACACAGGGCGTGTTGCCATTATCAAACACAGATATGGGTGATGGGAAGCCACGGCTGCTCAACATTTTTGCCAGCTGGTGCATCCCTTGCAAAGCCGAAGCGCCGCAGCTTGAGGCGTTAGAAGCCTCTGGGGTCGAGATTGACGGGATCGCTATTCGCGATCGTCCAGAAGATGTCGCTGCTTTTTTGGACGAATTTGGCAATCCCTATCGCCGCATTGGGGGCGATAGCGAAATGTCGGTCCAGCTTACACTGGGGTCGTCGGGTGTACCTGAAACTTATGTAATCGCCGCCGATGGCACGATATTGTTCCAGCATATCGGAGACATCCGCACAGAGCATGTTCCGATGCTCATCGAAAAATTGAAGGCGACTAGATGAAAATATTCGTCCCTATTTTGCTGATGTTAGCGGCACCCGCTTTTGCCCAAGGCAGCGGGCCAACGCCTGCCTTGGCAAACCGTCAGCTTCCCGATCCCGCGAAAGAGGCGGAGGCCATGCGCCTGATGCATAGTTTGCGCTGTATCCAGTGCCAAGGCCAGTCCATCGCCGACAGCGACGCATCGATGGCTGCAACGATGCGTGCCGAAGTGCGCCAACAAATTGTCGCCGGACGAAAGCCCGAGGCTATCCGTGTCTGGATGATCGAACGTTATGGCGAGTGGGTTAGCTTTGAACCCGATTTCAAGGGCGCTGGGCTATTGCTCTGGCTTACACCACTTATCTTGCTCTTTGTGTCGTTTTGGCTAGCGCGCGGGCTGTTTCGGAGGCGGACATGAACGGTTGGATTGTACTTGGCCTCTTGTCCGTCCTCAGCCTGTCAGTGCTGACCTGGTTTGTGCGTTCGTCAAAGGGGCTTTGGCAAATTGCCGCTGCCGCCGTGTTATTGGGCATGACGGGCTATGCTCTGCAGGGGCGCCCATCAGCACCATCTTCACCCGCCAAGTCCCTAGCGGCTAGTGAGGTCGGTGCAACGCAGCTTATCGATATCCGCGCTGACATGGACCAAAGTTTCGGTGGCGCAAAACGCTGGTTAGTCACTGCCGATTCATTTGCCAAGCAAGGGGATTATGCATCAGCCGCATCCTATATTCAGTCGGGACTTCGCAGTGACCCGAAAAATCCGGATCTTTGGTCTGCGCTTGGACTACAGCTGATGCTGGCGAGTGAAGGGCAGATGTCCCCTCCGGCGCAGTTGGCCTTCGACAAAGCGCGCGCCATCCAGCCTAAGCACCCCGCGCCATATTATTTCGCAGGCCTTGCCCGCATGATTAGCGGTGACCTAAATGGTGGTGTTCTCTTGTGGGAAAAAACCCTTACGCTCGCGACACCAGATGCGAAATGGAAAGTTAACATTGAGACGCAATTAAAAGCTGCAAAAGCGTTGCAGGTAGAATCCGCGCAAACGCAGCAAAAATCTTAATAACTAACTGAAAAAATTATATTTTATAAACCTTCGATGTAACTCTGCTTTGTTGTGAAGGGGGCGGGAGGTCAATCCCGTTGACTAGACCAGACCTCTTTTAATGTTGCAGTTGGGGTTAAGGCCGGGGAACCAAGATAGTTGGGCTGCAAGTAAACGATTTTGGCGATAGTAACCAAAATTGTAATGACAGCCATGCGGCAAAGGCCGGCTGAGCCTTGTTTTTTGGTCGACGATGATGGCTGACAACAGCAGGAAAGCCGAAGCCTTACTTTACTTCCTTTGATCAACCTCCAAACCGCTGGAGCAGAGTGGACTGCGCCTTTTTATCGCCGTGGGCGAACCCTACATCGCAAGTCCGAGCATCGAATAACGAGGGGTGCCTGCGCTCTTAAGAGCGGGGGGCGGTGTCACGCGCGTTGTGAGGAAAATTTCGGGACTTAGCTGTTGAAGGGCGCCTTTCGCTTGCGAGACGGCTGCAGTGATTTCAGTCGGCCCAGACGCCAACTGCAAGATAGGATCGCTTTTATCCACGGGGTCGGCCGGCGTGGGATCTGGTTGGGTGGCAACCGGGGAAGGCGGGCTGCTCTCGACCCGTTGGGCTGCAACCGCCACGACGACCACTGGAGGGGGGGCGCTGGCAATTGCGACGGGCGCTTCTACTGTTGGAGGGGCAGGCTGACTGGGGGCAGGAGGTGAAGCGGCGGCGGGGGCTGGCGCGGGGGTCGCGGCTGGCGCTGGAGCTGGCGCTGGTGCGTCGGCGGCTGGCGCTGGAGCTGGTGCGTCGGCGGCTGGAGCTGGAGCTGGTGCGTCGGCGGCTGGCGCTGGTGCCGGCCCGGCAGTTGGTGCCGGCGCGGCAGTTGGAGCTGGCGCGGCAGTTGGTGCTGGTGCTGGTGCTGCAGCCGGTGCTGGCGCTGCAACCGGCGTCGGAGCAGCAACTGGTGTTGGCGCCTTTGGCGCTGCGACTGGCGTTGGAGCGGCAACTGGTGTTGGCGCCTTTGGCACGGTAATGCTGCTGGTCACTGCGGCTACAACCGAGGCGACCGACTGGGTGATGACGAGATCGGCGCCGGTGTAATTGATGACATAGTTGTTGCCGGCTGACAGCGTTCCGAGACCTATGCCATAGCGCCCCACATCGAGACCTGAGGCACGGTTGAGACTGCCTGTGAGCAGGCTGGCACTGTCGGTGCCGACAAAGCCCCGGCTGGTGAATGTCAGCGCCGGAACTGCTGTGCCATACACAATGCTCAACGCATCGGCGATGACCGCCAGCGTCGCCGGCGTGATGCTGCCGATGTTGCCAGTTGCTGTTGTTGGCAGGACATAGTTGGAGAGGCGTGTCGCGCCGCTGGCGCTAAAATCGCTCGGCTGCAGCGAGAAAGTGACCGTTTTGGCAGTGCCTACATCCTTGCTGTCATAGACGCCTTGCGTGCGGGTGATGCTGGCACCTTCGCCGCTGGTAAAGCCGGTTAGGGCATAGCTGTTCGCGGCCAGCGTGGCGGTAGTAGTGCCGTCATAGGTGCGCGTGATATTGCCGGTGAGCGCCACCGAAAGCGGGCGCGGAGTGATGACGAGATCGGCGCCGGTGTAATTGATGACATAGTTGTTGCCGGCTGACAGCGTTCCGAGACCTATGCCATAGCGCGTCGCATCGAGACCTGAGGCACGGTTGAGACTGCCTGTGAGCAGGCTGGCGCTGTCGGTGCCGACAAAGCCCCGGCTGGTGAAGGTCAACGCCGGAACTGCGTCGCCATACACAATGCTCAACGCATCGGCGGTGACCGCCAGCGTCGCCGGCGTGATGCTGCCCGTCATTAACTGGCTCGCGTCGATCCGGTAGCCGAACACGGGCTTGCCGCTGCTGTCTGTCGTGTTGATGATGAGGTCGGGGAGTAAGATTGCATGGGTGCCGGCATTGGCACTGGCGAAGCTTCCGGTAACGTTGCTGACCGTGAACCGATCGTTGTGAAGAAGTCCATTGCCAACAAAAGCAATAGGGCCGGTCGGAATTGCGGTCGAGCCGTCATAGGTTTTTGTAATGCCACCGGTGACCGACAACGACAGAGAAGGCTGCAGACTATAAGCGAGGCCATTGCCGCTTGGCAGCACCGGCAGCGGCACACTTCCAAGCGCCTGCTCCTGACTTAGGCCATACACACGAAAATCGTGCAGCAACCCGCCGATGACATCCGGGGTGTCACCGCCGAAGGGATTGGTATTGCCACTCCCGATCAACCAGCGTGTTCCCGGTTTTAGCGGCGCAACATCGGTGGCAGTGTTAACGAAACGTCTCGCGCCGCCAATCTTTATGTCGCCGACGGTTGCGATTGTGGCGAGGGGGCCGAGTGTCAAAGTTTTGGCCGAATAGCTTTTAAATGTCGCCAGCGGCGAGGAAACCCCGATCGCGGCGTTAAGGGTTATGTCGCTATCGCCTGTTATGGTGAGGCCGTGGTTGCCATTGATCGCCCCACGCATCGTCAGTCGGCCTACTGCTTCGATCTGAGAATTTCCAGCCAGCGAAATTGACTGTACAATCTCGATGTCTTGTGGCGCGGCCAAGCGCAAGATCGTTTCACCATTGCTGTTGCTATCGCCCAACGTCAGGAGGCCGTTTCCGAGGTTGCCGGTTGGTGCGACCATCAATGTCCCATCCCTGAAGGTGATTGCGCCCAGGCCAACATTATCGCCAAACAGGCCAAGCTGACCAATGCCTGACTTGGTCAGCGATGCCGCCACTATTGCGCCGTTGATTTTGCTTTCCCTACCGAGTGTTCCGGCCAGCTTTAGATCAAGTTGTCCCGTTTGGCCAAGATCGACGGATCCGGCGTTCAGATCTGCAGCGTCGACCGTTAGATTGACGGGGGTAGATCCGCCCGCATCGCGGCTGATGCCGCCTGTTATGACAACGGAGCCCTTCGAAATGAGCGCACTATTACCACCAAGTTTGACGTTGCCGTTGATAAGGATGGATGCAGCATTTCCAGCCTGAGCCGTTTCGCCGGTGTCGATCGTCCCTGCAAGTTTGACGCTGCCAGAGCCATTCTGATTGCTGTCGGATTGCAGCGCGACGGACAGGCCCGATTGCGCCGTGATGTTAACTCCGCTTGCGATTACCACATCGCCGGTGGCGCCAAGCGACAATTTTGTAAGAGGGCCGGCACTTTTGTTGTTGAACGCATAGATCGTCACATTTCCATCAGCAGCCGCGGTTGCACCGGCTGATGCGGTTCCACCGGTTGTTGCAGTTCCACCAGTAGTTGCGGACGTTTGACTTTGCGCGCGTAGCGTCACATTTGTTCCGCTATTGAGCCATGTTTCGACCTGAGATGCCAATATTATATTATGGCCCTTCGGAACCATCGGAACCGAACTCAGCGACCGAAATGCGCCATTATTATATTCGAATGACTTGTTGGCAAAACCTGCGAGCAGGCTTGCATCGAGCAGGCCTGTGGTGGCGTCTTGCGTGCCACGAAACAGCTCCGTGAACTCCGTGGGTCCTGTCCTAGTGACGCCTGCCGTTACAGAGTGATTTAGAATTTTGATATCACCGTAGTTAAACTGAATTCGACCATTTTGATCGAGAACAATTTCGAAACTATTATTGCTACCATCATAATATTCTCTCGTACCATAATATCCGAGAATAAAGCGTTTACTGCCGTCGGGGAGGACTGTGGTCGTGTAATAGGGGTTGGTCAGATCGATCAGGTCATTCCATAACGCAAATACCGAGTTACGCGGCGTTCTGGCATTATCAAGTGGAAGACCGTTGCAGCAATAGCTGTCACCATTCAGGCTACCAAATGTCAGGAAACCGTTCGATGAAACATCGACACTGTTATAAACTCCACCATTATAGTTAAAACTGAAGCCAAGGGGTACGTTAGCCTTAACTGTATCGTCGCCGAGAGACAGTGGTGTCATGCCGAGGACATCGATCGATGCCGAGGTTATGTTGATGTTACCGGCCAGACCGCTGGCGGCTTTAGCGCGGGCAGATGCCTCCATTCTTTGCTCGAGCCTGTAAGCCTGAATATCGATAGTTCCGCCGTCGCCGCCACTTGTCCCGCCATCGGCCTGCAAAATTCCCGAAATTCGCATAAGGGATTGCGAGTCGGCTAGGTCACTGCGCAGATTTATATTGCCTCCGGTGCCATTGGTTCCGGCATTCGCCAGCAACTGCGCGCCTGATGCAATGTTAAGCTCCGTCCTGGCATTTTGGTTGGGTGGCACGCTGTTAGTGGCTGACACGCTTTTAACCGGTAACACCAGATTTATAGTGCCGCCGCTTTCGCCGCTAACATCTATCTTGCTCGCTGCGCTAATATCGATAGCGGCAGCGGTAAGGCTAATATTACCGCCATTCACACCGCCAGCACCGGTGGCATCGATAACACCGCCGACGGAAGTGTTGCCGGAGGAAAAGTTGTCGACAGATATCTGTCCTCTAGGGCCTGCATCGAGGGTTATCACGCCACCATTGTTGTTGACGGTCTGAGCCTGCACGATGCCCTTGTTATTGATGACGTTGCCGATAATGTCGACAGCGCTGCGAATCGTCATAAGGATCGTGCCGCCATCGGCTAAAATTCTGCCGCCATTTGAGACACTGTTTGAGAAATTGCTACCTGTGGCACTCGCCGGGTCCGGGTCGGCCACCAGGAATGACACCAGCCCATTACCTGCAAAGTCAATGGTAAAGTCTCGGCCTGCACCTAAGGCGACCTTGCCCAAACGTGCGCTTATGAGCGCTTCGTTGGTGGCAGTGGAACTGATGTTCGCGACATTCCTGCCAGCAAGCACGGCATATCCCGATGGCACGTTGATCTGGCCATAATTGATGATGGCCGCGTTGGTTGCGCCAGAAAATACAAAACGCCCGGAGCTGTTGTTCATGAAGGAAACAGGATCGATGCTGGCCGTGGTGGCAAGGAACCCGGCGGCATTGACGCGGCCTGTGGCGCCTATGACCGTGCCATTGGGGTTGAGAAGCCAGACTTGGCCATTCGCATTAATAGTGCCGTCGATTTGGAACTCTGCGGACCCGCTGCTTCGGTTAAGCGTGATCGAATGACTATCAGGCTGGACAAAGTTTAAGGTCTCGCCCGCTTGCAAAAGGATGCGTGACCAGTCGAGCACCGCTCGGCGGGTAGTCTGTGTAACCGTGAAAGTCCCATTGTTTCCGCTGCTAGCGGAGCCGCTAGCAAATGTGGCACTTCCTTGTGCTACCGTGAACGGCACCTCCTCAGCATTGGCGGCGGCCAGTGCAGGCAGGCCGACCGCTAACGCCAGTGTTGCCCGATACGACAGCCGGCGAATAGCCGGACGGCATGTTCGACAATTATTGGCGGATCGAATTTTTGCGCTGGTCATGACATCGTCTTTCAAAACTGCAAAATTGCGCTGATCGTGAAGCGGCCGTCGCCTTTGACGCTGTCCGGCAGCGCGCGGCGCGCCGAAGAGAACTGCGTGTCGACCGACAACTGACGTAGCAGCGTGAACCGCGCTCCAACTCCGAGCGAGGAAATGGCCGCGCTTTGTTTGGGCGTTTCCTCATAGGCGAGCGCCGTGGTTCGCGCCCAGTCGGCAAAAGCATAGACTTGGACCCCCTCAATGAGGTTGGGCACCTGCACGCCCGGAAGTGATGCATGCAGTTCACCAATTACCCCAATGCCGCGCTCGCCGGTCACTGATGATGGATCATAGCCGCGCCCGATGCTGCTCCCGCCAAAGGAGATTTGCTCCCCCGAGAGCAGGCGGTTGGCTGTATATTGGCCTTGCAATGCCATGCTCGCGCCGATCGGGCCACGGATTTGCTGATTGCGCTGGAATTGATAGGTCGCCCGCAGAAAGTGGGGATTAAACCCAAGGACCGACGGCAAAGGCGCATTGGCATTGTTTGCACCGAACAGGTCAAGGCCATGTAGCAGGTTAACGCCAAATGTCATGTCGCCAGCCAGCCAGCCGATCTGTCGCCACTGTAGGCCAAGGCTGGCAACCGTACTCCTGTCGTCGTTAATCTCTGTGCCCAACGCCTTGACAAAGCTGCGGTTCAGCGTCATCCCAGCATCAAGATAGATGGAATTGGCCCGGGATCGAAGCAACGGCACGCGCAAACTTGCGCTCAACGAACCCGATTTACTTTGCACATCAAGATCACGAATCGGTCCGCCCGGCGCGGCGTGCGCGACAAGCGCGCCGATGCTGCCCACCGCTCCATTATTGCCAAGCGGTGTTGCATATCGTCCGCTTACTGCCTGCAGCTCTCTAAAACCTTCTCCGGACATTGCCAGCGATAGGTCAAGCGCTCCGGGCCTGCCAAAGGGCTGAAAGATCGTTGTGCCAAGCGAATAATTGATGGGGCCCACGACGTCGGAACCCGAATTGTCGACAGCGGCAAAGGCAGTTCTTGGCGGCTTTACGGCTGTCAGCAAAATGTCGCTACTGCCCAGCACGCCCCCTGGACGCAGCACGCTTGTCACGGCCATGCCTGGTGTATCATTTAGCAGGAGCAGCCTTTGTTCAAGATCAAGGAAGCGCACTGGGCGCTGGCTTAACACCGGGGTAATTAGTGTCTGCGTAAGCTTTCGGCTGGGATCGTTAGGTGCCTGGACAAAAGCGTTGGCTAAGAACCCTTCAACTACCTGTACTTCAAGTGTGCCGTCGCGCACCTCTTGCGGAGCGATGAAAACCCGGGTCAGAAAAAAGCCATCGGCACGATAGAGATTTTCAAGTTTATCGGCGGCCTCACGCAGGTCGCTCAAAACGATTTTCTGGCCTTCAAGCGAGGCAAAAATCGTGCGCCAGCGCGCTTCCGGGAAATGCGTCGCACCGGTTACTTTGATACGGTTAATCGAAAATACAATCTCATCGACGGCTCTTGGAACGCTCGCCTTTTCAGGGTTCTGAATGCGTAGTTGCAATGGCGTGTCTGGGAGGGGCAGCGGTTGGATCCGCTGGCGCGAAATTTCGGCCTGTGGCGGTGGCCGGGTTATTTGGGCGAAGACAGGCGTGGCGTGCATCGCCATCAAGATCGGTGCAACGTAAAATATAGGGACAGCATAGGCCCAAGCTTGGCGTTTATTTGTCATCCATCACCACACGCGAGGAAAGCAGCCCGTCTGCAATCCGATCCTGATGGAAACGGATAACGGGATCTTCCGGATAATCCTTGGAAAGGCTCGCCATACATTCGACAGCGTCGGGATTGCTGGCTTCAAGCAAGGCGTAGGCTCGGCGATAACCTGCAATCAGTTCAGGCCCATCGGAAGCGGCCACAGGGGTATAAAGGCACGTTGCCTGCACCTTGCCTTTAAGCACAATGTCGCCAATCGGTCGAAATTCGAGATCTGGGCATTGGTCGACGACCTGTTGCGTGCAACAGATACGTGTGCCGAAATATTTGTTGACGCCCTCCGTCCGCGCGGCGGTGTTTACTGTGTCGCCAAGCGCGGTGAAATCCATACGCGATTGAGAACCAAAGTTACCGATGATGGATAGACCGCTATGAATGCCTATGCGGGTGACACCAAGAGGAATATCTCGGGCGTTGCAGTCCTTTCGGAAAGCCTCGGCATAAGCATCGAGTTCAAGCGCGCAACGAATTCCACGCGCAGCATGATCGGGCTGCGGTATCGGAGCATTGAAGATCGCCATAATGGCATCGCCAATGAATTTGTCGATTGTGCCGGCATGTTTCAGGATGATTTCGCACGCGCCGTCGAGATATTGGTTTAAAACTTCAGAGAGTTCCTCAGCCTCCAATTTTTCAGACAATGTGGTGAAGCCAGCGATATCGGTGAAGATGAACGTCGCGTCCCGCTTAGAACCCGACACTTGCACCGCGCTCGGATCGGCGATCAACTGGTCGACCACTGCTGGCGAGACATACCGCGAAAACGTGCTTTGAATAAATTCGCGCTGCTTGCGTTCCCCACGCCCAATGATCAGGTCCATCATCCATAACGCAAGGAACAGCGCCAGTGTCGGCCCAAAAAGCGGCAGCATTGGCAGCCCTTTGCCGAAACCCAGTATCGCACCGACCCAATATCCAATCGTAATTGCGAGGCTGATACCAACATTGAAAACAATGCCCATTCGTAACAGGCTTAATCCTGTGCCTATTATGGCGAAAAGGGTCAACAGGCCGATGGTCCATTCTAAAGGCACCGTAGGCGGACGCCGTCCTTCCAGCATCTGCGTAATGCCGTGGGCCTGGATCATCACACCCGGCATATTGCCCCGGTCGCCATCGTCAATAATGGATAATGGAGTGCGATGGCGGTCTGTGATCGACAAAACTGCCCCGATTAAAACGATCTTGCCCTTGATAAGCTCGGCCGGCAAGTACGGCAGATAAGTAGCGGAAAAAGTCGGAAAGGGTGTATTTTCGGCATCTGGCTGCGCGCGCCAGGCGATGTCGACGGGAACCATCGGCGCCTTTGTGCCGCGCATTCCGGAAAGCTTCCGCACAAAGCCTGCGGGATTCTTAGGGGTGTCAACGCGCTGTCCATCAACGACAGTGCCGCCGGGGTTGATGCGGCGAACCAACCCGTCAAACGGGTCGGTCAGCAGATTTGCTTCTGCGCGCTTATCCTCCGGAATAAACGCCTCCATATAGGCAAGCTGCTCGGCATTAACGACGTTCGGGGCCGAACTGAAGCTGAAGGCCAGTGGCGTTTTGGTCGATTGGATAACCTTGCGAAGCCGTTCATCCTTTGCGGCTTCCGTCGGTTGATCGACAATAACGTCGACCCCGATGGCGGCGGCACCCTTGGCTTCGAGTTGTTCGATCAAATCCGCAACAAGTCCGCGATCAACGGGCGAGCGATATGGAAATGCGGCCAGCGTTGCCTCGTCGATGGCGACGACGACAACATCCGAAGATGGCGGCATCGCCGGCTGCATCGCTGCGACACGGATATCAGCAAGCTTTGTTTCCAGATTTGCCAGCGGCGCAATGAAGTGGACGCTGCTACCGCTGAGAAACGCAGCGGCGAATGCAATCGCGACTGCGGCCAAGACCTGCCGGGTTGTAGGTTTCATCTTTGTAGCGCCCCTGCCTGCGTTTCGATATTGCCTTGCGACGGTGCGCGCTCGTCAAGATTTTTGCCGATCGCCCTTAGATATGCGTCGGCTTGCTGAACGCATGCCTTTTCCAGCATCCAGGCGCTGACCACCAGAGGGTCGTCTATATCACGCGGTATAATGCTGATACGCAGGGGATATTCCTGACCATCTGCACGGATTATGAAAGTTTTTAAATCGTCAAGCCCGACAACATCGGGAGGTGTCATGCGATCTGTAGCCTGCTTCCATATATAATCTGCGCGCCACGAGCGATCAATGGGAAATACTGAAAAGGCCTGTTCGGGAAGGCTCTCAGGACGCCACCAGACTGGCTTTTCGCCTTCTTTTAGGCAACGGTCTCCGCCGCGCGAGATGTCGATAAGCCAAGGCTCGGGCAATGGCGCGGCACTTGCTCCGGACCGAACTGCCCCGACGGAGCTAGCACGATCGTTACGGGTGGCTATGAGCGCTGCCAAAGCTGTGCGTGGATTTTGAACTGATCCAGCGTTGCGGACTGCCGGACCAGAATAGGGGCCACGCAATGTGGACATCCGGCCATCCGGCGCGACGAGAACTATTTTTTCGCCCTCTACGAGCTTAACCGTGCGCGCGCTGTCGATTCGCATCCCTGGCTTTAGGCCACCACCACGCGCTTCAACGACGATCATCGGCGTTGCAAGGGTGGGCCAGGCAATGACGAGCGCAAGCCCCAAACCGAGCGACTTCCAATTCATGTCGCAGATCTCTCGTTAAGCGGAGACGATGCACCGTCGCCGATTAACACAAATGCCCCCCAGAAGAAGGGGTGAGACGAGGCCGGGTTTGCTATTGCCTTAAGTTGCGCTTGGGCAAGGGCTTTATCTATCGACAAGTCAGGGTCGGCGCCGACGGCCTTAAACACATCGATCATTAAACGCGCGGTTGCCGCGGACGGCACCTGCCAGTGACTGACCAGCAGACTGCGGGCGCCGGCATAGAAAAAGGCTTCGGCTAACCCCGAGAGGGTCTCGCCGCCCAGTTTTCCGTTGCCGTCCGAGGCGGTATTACACGCTGACAGCACGACGAGGTCGGCGCGCAGTTCCAGCGCAGCGATCTCGCTGGCGTCAAGCAATCCGTCGGTTGAGCGCGTTGCCGCAATTGTGGCAGGGGGTGTGAGCACGAGCCCCGGTTCAGATTCGCATTTCAGTTCGCCAGGTAAGACGCCATGGGTGGCGAAATACAATATGCGATAGTCCGACAGAGACTTGCTGCGCAGATTGGCCTCAGTTGCATTCTCGGCGAGCATGATTTCTGCGTCAGGTGCTTTGAGTGCTGCCGCGACTGCAGCAACCTCGCTAGCGGTTTCGGGCAATGATGTCAGCATGCGAAGTGTTTCGGGTGATGCAGGGGCATCCTTGCGGCAGCTGCTTAACAGGCCGGCAAACCCTGCACGTGTCGCTTTCGCACCTGTGGGCCCCTTACTCGGTATGGGCGCGAGCACCGGGTTGGCGACGGCCAGCAGAAGTTGGCGCGGCTTGCCTACAAGTCGCGTTGAGCGAAGCGCGATGAAACTGGCGATTGACGGGCTGTTGGTGATAGCAAATTGGCGGGAAAGCCAAGCGGCACTGCTGTAGGTTTTGTTCTCTACCGGCTCAGTGACCAGTAGACCAAATGGCAGGCTCGCCAAAGCCCCCGATGGCACGATAATCAGACGCTTTATTCCGCCGAGTCTTGAGACGACCGGGCCAAGCAATTGGGAAAACAGTTGATGCGCAGTTTGGAGATCGAAATCAGCAACCGAGCGACCCTCGATTTCAAGTCCGCGTCGCAAGTTTTTTACACTTGCGGCGATGTCGTCCGCGCCAGCTGGGACTTCCGCAACGATCGTTCCATCACGCCTTATGAGCTGAACAAATGACTTGTCGCGGCCAAGCAGGAAGGTAACCAGGGCCTCATCGTCCTCCAGCCGCGAACGCACATCGTCGATCTGCGGCAATTTTCCTTCTGTCAGAGCTTGATAGTCAGGAAATCGCGTGGCAACTTCTGCACGAGATGCAACGATACGAGGCGCTTGCGCTGCGATCTGAGCAATGAGCGCATCTTCTGCTTCAGGGTTGCGGTCATCGGCAGCAAGCGCTTGCTGTTGCGCCAATTCACTTTGCATACGGGCCATCTCACGGCTCTCGTCGTCAATGCGCCGCAATAGGGCCGACAATTCGACAGATGCTGACGAAAGCCGCATGGCCGTTAAGGCAACTGTACGGTCGCGGCCGGGCTTGCGGGCAAATTGAAAGGCGTCAAAAACTTCGGTAAACAAACCCTGACGTTGCTTCTCGTCGGTAACACCTGCGCTAAAATTTACAACTGCCGCTGCCAGCGGCATTAAGTCTTCATCGGTGAACGGCAAACTGTCGCGCGGCAGTCCGCGGGCGAGGGTAAGTGCTTCCCGATAAGCAATGATGGCGTTTGTATTCATGTCCTCTGCTTGGTAGGCGCGCGCCAGCGCCGTGCGTAATCTTAGGGTACCTGCGCCTTCACCAAACGCATCTTTGCGGATCTTGATGGCGGTCTTGAAGTAAGTTTCGGCAGCAGCGAGCCGACCATCGGACAGGCTGGTTTCGCCGAGCACACCCATTATATCCGCGCGCCACCAAACCGGCGTTGCAGGCGCGGCCGCCAGCGCCAGTAACGCTTGGCTTGCAAGCACATTGGCGCTGGTTGTGTCACCGCTGCGCATCAGCACAAACGCCTCAAGGTTCAAGGCCATGGCCATTTCCCCTCGAGCCAAAGCTGTGTCGTCGGTAACAGGGCGCGCGTCGGTTATTGCGCGCCATTGCGCGACCGCATCGCTGGCTTCTGAACGGGCCGCTACATAATCGCCGCGCAATGCTGATATAGAGGCCCTATACGTTGCAAGACGGGCTCGCTCGGCGGGACTTGGCGATCGGTCTATGATTGGGGCTGCGCGACGTAGCAGGCCATCGGACTCGTCAAATCGACCAAGATTTGCAACTACCATAGCCATATCGAGAAAAAGCGCATTGGTTACAACGTCATCTTCGCCAAAAATGCGAATTTGAACTTCGAGCGCCCTGCGCAAGGCTTGTTCGGCTTCGGCATAAGCAAAGCGGCTGTTTGCAAGCCTAGCATCCGACCAGAGTTCACGGACCAATGCCTGGTCGACCTCGCTTCCGATGACGATGGGGGCCGACCACAGAGCGCGGACTTCTGCGGCTAAAAGGGTTCGGTTTGCATCGTACTGCAGACCGAGCGCCGCCAATAGGGCTGGATAAGCTGACGCAGGACCTTGAACGATGTTCAGCGTTCCACCGCTGATCTGCGCGAGCAATAAAATTGGCCAACCATCAGTCGAACTTCTGCACGGCAGGGCGAGAACAAATTTGCCATCACGCGGCAAATATCGCTCTGGCTCGCAATTCAATCGGGTACTGCGCAGCAGTTCTTCCTTTGCTGCGCCAAAAGCGCGCTCAAGCAGAGGCTTGCCGGAATCTTTGCCGTTCTCGGTAAACAGCAGGCGTGCAGATCGGCCCACCACCTCATCACCGCACAGCAATTGCTGGTCATCGACAAAAACACTACCCGGCGCTTGATTGGCTACTGCCCTCAGTTCGCAATTTTCTCCCGAAAGAGTTGCCATCCCCGCCGTTGTATTCGAGGCGAGTGCGGCAGAATTTGCCCACACAATCAAAAATGCCGAAAAGAATACTCGAAATAGAATAAATATTTCACTCTCAGGCAATCGTTAGAACATTCGCCGAAACGCGTTGTCACTCGGTAGCGCTGTATTACTAGATTGTATACTAACTGTAAAGTGTTGTAAAATAGAGACCAAGAGGTGGCAAAAATAGCTCGACTGGCGCGCGCCTATGCGGTTAAGGTCCACATTCTCGGGTCTCAAGACTTCCTTAGGTCCATCACACATGGCGGGCGGCTTGGAGTCCAGCCAGCCTTTTGTTGCGATCAAAACTATGGCTGAGTGCCGTAAAAAGGAATTGTCGATGGTTCCGCGGAACTTAAGTTCCTGGGACACCAAGTATTTGAGCTTCCTTCAATAGCCTGCTTTGCGCTTCCGGATTTGCCGCGACCGACTTTGTCAGTGCCGCCTTTGCCTTTGCCGTTTCGCCCAATGTCATGCGGCTACGCATCAGCATAATCCATCCATCTATATTTTTTGGATTTTTAGCAAGCTTGGTCTCCAGTCCCTCTACCATTGAGGTTACCATTTCCTGTTGTTGGCCAGGTGGCAGCTTGGCCGCTTGCTCCATGTCCGATCTGCTGGGTCCAGGTATCGGGGCTGCCGCAATGCTTTTTAGGGTTGCGGATAGGTCAACAGTCCGATTTTCTTGGGCGCTTGCTAAGCTTTTTGTAACATCAATTTTGTTTATTTTCCCAACTTGTTCGATGGTCCGGATAAGGTCAGCCTCCCAAGGTGCGTCCTTCGGAGTGTCCTTCAATAACTCCAGCCAATCATTAATTGCGCCTGTATGGTCGCCATTTAAATCCTTACTGACGGCAAGAAAATAGCGGGATCGCGGATCTTTTGGGTCAAGTATTATCGCTTTATCAAATGCGGCTTTGGCTGCTTTTGGCATCGGGTTGCTTTCGTCGGCCATCACCAAAGCCTCGCCAAGCGATGACCAATATACTGCGCGAGCCGGTTCAAGTTTTGTTGCCTTACCGTAAGCATTGGCCGAATCCAGATATCTACCATTTTCGAAGTAAGACCATCCGAGCAACTGCCATGCTTCCACATCTGCCGGATCTTTGCGCGTTCTTTCTTCAAGCGCCGCTATCACAGCGTCTGGTCCAGCGGCGTTAGCGTTAATGTCCTTAAGCGCCGTGGCGGTAGTGGGGCTGTCTTCACTGCCCAAGTTGCGTGATACCCCAATTATAATAGCAATCACAAACACGGCAAGCGCGCCGAAAAGGAGCAATCTTGGAATTTTTGATACTTCAGCTGTGTCAGTCATGGGGATCTCGATTAAAAGGGATCTCGATTAAAATAACAAAAAAGAGTGTAGCACAATCTGTAAGAGTTGGTAAAGAGTGGTAACATTTCGGGGGGCAAAAGTAAGGTTGGTCATTCTTGCCATCTTGCGCCCGGATTTTTCGGTTTGATCGCAATGTGGGAATGAGGGCATGTCAACAAAGTATCGCATTGCAATCATTGGGTCGGGCCCCGCTGGACTGAGTGCTGCATCGCGCGCGGCGGTCTTAGGTCTGACCCATGTGTTGCTTGAAAAAACCGATCACCTGTCCGACACGATATATAAGTATCAAAAGGGCAAGCATGTCATGGCGACACCCAGCCAACTGATCCTGCGGTCCGATGTTGATTTTGGTGCTGGAAAGCGTGAATTTATATTAGATACTTGGGACAGCCAAACCGGCGACCATAAGGTAAACGTCCGGTACCATTCAGAGGTCAAAGCAATCGAAGGAGAGCGGGGCAGCTTCAATTTGCAGTTGACCGATGGTGCCGTCATCGAAGCGGAAACTGTCATCCTTGCCATTGGGACGCAGGGGAACCCAAACCTAATGCGTTGCGATGGCGGCGGTTTACCTCATATTCAATACACACTTGATGATCCCGGCGCGTACATAGACGAACATATCGCCGTGATCGGCGCGGGTGACGCCGGTATAGAGAATGCCTTGGGTCTTGCGGCGGATCCTGAGCAGCGCAACACGGTTACGATTGTAAACCGGAATGCAGAATTCACCACCGCCAAAGATGCCAATATCAAAGCCTTGCTCGCTGCGCGCGATTCCGGTCGGGTGATTGTGCGGACGGGCACAACGCCCACGCTGGTTGAGCCTGGGTTTATAACATATGATACGCCAGACGGCGAAGCAAAGGTCAAATGCGACCGAGTTATTGCGCGTATGGGGTCAGCGCCGCCGCGTAAATTTATCGAGAGCTGCGGCGTAGAGTTTACCAGCGAAGATCGCGTTGCATTTCCAAAATTGTCGCCTTCCTTTGAATCAACAAAGCAGGGCATCTACGTCATCGGCGCGCTGGCAGGTTATCCGCTGATTAAGCATTGCATGAATCAAGGCTATGATGTTGTTGAATTCATCAATGGCAATAATGCATTGAAGCCAGCAGATGAACCAATCCTCGAGGCCAAGTTCAAAGATTTGCCGGGTCGCAAAAGTGTCGAGGAATGGCTTGAATTTCTGCGGTCCAACATAACGATATTGAACGGTCTCACGCCCTTGCAAATGCGCGAGTTTATGCTCGATTCCGAAGCGCGTTTTTACCGGAGCGGAGAAACGATTTTTGAACGTAATGATCCCGGGTCATCATTGTTTTCGATCGCCAGCGGTTCGGTCGAGGTATTGATTGACGCACATGACGCGACCAAAATTGTTCCTATCAACACGGGTTCAATCTTTGGCGAAGTAGGATTGATTTCGGGTCGGCGGCGCGGGGCTACGATCCGCGCTGGCGAGGATTCTATCTGCGTCGAAATCTCGCGCACTGCCGCGCTGAAGCTGCAGAGCTCGGTGCCTGCCGCAAAGCGTGCAATTGAACGCATCGCAACCGAACGCCAATTGCTTCAGCTTTTCGGCTCTGGACTTGTTTCGTCAGATTTGACCGAAGTCCTGGACAATAGCGAAATCCAGACCGTGAGTGCGGGTAAGCCGGTAATTACCGAAGGCGATGAAGGGGATGACATGTTCATCATCCGCCAAGGATCTATGATCGTTGAAAGGAAGATCGCTGGAAAACAGGTGTTTCTGTCCTATCTTCCGGCGGGATCTTATGTCGGAGAAATGGCGCTTATCGGAAACACCCGCCGAACCGCCACTGTTAAAGCAGCAGTCAAATCCGAAGTCATTAAACTCGACGGCACGGCATTCAAAGCGTTGCTGGAGATGAAGCCAGAACTGCTGGCACGAATCAAATCTGACATGGCATCGCGCCAGGACCTCAACGCATTTATCGAAGCGAAGAAAGATAGCTTTTCCAGCGTCGTTGATATGTATTCCAACGTTGCCAACTTCCTCGTTGAGAACGGAATGGGTGAAGCGACCGACGTGCTGTTGATAGACGAAAGTCTCTGCGTTGGTTGCGACAACTGCGAAAAGGCCTGCGCCGACAGTCATGAGGGTTTGTCGCGCTTAGATCGCGAGGCAGGCCGGACATATGCGCATCTTCATGTGCCCACATCATGTCGCCACTGCGAACATCCGCATTGTATGGCAGATTGCCCCCCCAATGCCATTCACCGCGGTCCTGATGGCGAGGTGTTCATTGACGACACCTGTATTGGTTGTGGTAATTGCCAGCGCAACTGCCCTTACGGCGTTATCCGCATGGAGGCTGAGCCACCGAAAAAGCCTGGACTTCTGAGTTGGATGCTGTTGGGTATGGGGCCGGGTCCAGGCGAGCCCAGTAAGAAATGGTCGTATAAAAATGCTGACCCCAATGTTGAAAAGCCCAAGAAGGCAATTAAGTGCGATATGTGCTCTGGCATTGATGGTGGCCCGGCCTGTGTGAGAGCCTGCCCCACTGGCGCGGCGATACGGGTATCCCCTGAGAAGTTCCTCACGGTCGCCAAACTTGAAGGTGAGGGCGGCTGATGGATCGGCAGGCAGCACAGTCCGGACGGGTGCAGAGCGACGGGACGCATGAGGGGTTTTTACGCCATGCAAACTTTCGCTGGTTGAAGATTGCGACAATGATTTCGCTGTTGGCGATAGTCAGCTATCTCATCATCGACGTCCAGCCCCGGCATAATGGCGGTAGTTGGTACGGCTACACTTTGGGAAGCATTGGCGTCTTGATGATCTTGTGGCTCAGCTTACTAGGTATCCGCAAGCGCAGGATGTCGCGAGGCCACTGGTCGCTAAAGGCATGGACATCGGCGCATGCCTATCTTGGGCTTAGCCTGATTGTTATTGGGACGCTGCACACCGGGTTCCAACTTGGCTGGAACGTGCACACGCTGGCTTATGTGTTGATGATGATTGTAATCCTGTCCGGCATCTGGGGCATTTCCGTCTACGCAACCGTGCCAAAGATTATGAGCGCCAATCGCGACCAAACGACCGAGGCGCAAATGCTGGCTTCTCTTCGCTCCATTGACCGCCAACTGCATGACGCGGCGCAACCGCTTGACCAGAACCATGCCGAACTTGTACGCGGCTCGCTCGATCAAGATCCGTTTGGTGGCGGCATTATTCGCAGGATGACCAATCGCTACCCGGCCTGCAAAACAATAGCGGCGCATGAAAAAATCATGCTCGTTACCGAAAGTGCGCCGCGAACGCGTGACGATCCGTTAGAAAAAGTGGCTTCGCTATTGGGTCGCAAACGAGCAATTCTTGCGCGGACGCGAAAGCATTTGCAGTTAAAAGCCATGCTTGAAATATGGCTCCATTTTCATGTACCGCTGACATTCGCGCTCATCGCAGCGCTTATAGCCCATATTGTCAGCGTGTTTTTCTACTGGTGACCGCAGCATGAATTTTCTTGTACGTCAAATATCGCGCACCTCGGATGGTCGGGAAATCATCCGTGCCTATCCGCATGACGTACGCGAGATTATTGTTGGTCGAGAGGCATCGTGCGAGATCCACCTCACCGATTTGGCAGTTGAAATGCGCCATGCCCGGCTGACGCTGCAGGCGAATGGAAAGCTTGAGATAGCCGCACTCGCAGGGCTCGGTTTTGAGGTAGATGGCCGCTACACGTCGCAGGCGATTATCGACCCGGCCGGTGGCGCCGAGATGCGCTTTGGTGGCCATTTATTGGTCATTTCGGAAGAAGATTCCGTAGTCGTAATTACCGTAGAACGCATCGAAGTGTTGTCGGATTCGACCAAAGAAAGAGACGAAATCGGTCTGTTCACGCTACGGGGTGTATTGCCCAGCAGGCGGATTATGGCCTGGACATTGTCTGTGATCGTTCTGCTTGCTCTCCTGGTTTTGCCTATTTACACATTCTATAACTATCAAAACTCCGAGAAGCGGCCTGCGGCTTTTCATGCCGACAGTCTTTGGAGCAGCGGGTCGCTATCGTCGCCGCATGCGGGATTGGGCATGAATTGCCAATCTTGCCATACCGAGGCATTTGTTGCGGTGCGCGACAGTTCATGCGTCTCTTGCCATGATGACGCCCACGAGCATGCCGACCCCAAAAGGCTTAAACTTGCCAAAGCTCCGCTTGATTGGGATGGAAAAATATCGCGTAAAATTGCCGATAGCTTTAACCGTCCAGAAGGCCGCTGCGTAGAATGCCATAACGAGCATGAAGGTGCTGGGCCTATGGAAGATACCAAGCAGCAATTTTGCAGCAGTTGTCATACCGATATGAACAAGCGGTTGACCGACACCAAGATTGCTAACGCGGGTGACTTTGGCACCGCGCATCCCCAATTCAAGCCAACGGTTATAACGGCGAACGGCTCTCCCCCGAAAAGGGAGCGGATATCGCTCGATCAAAAGCCAGTGGAAAATAGCGGATTAAAATTCCCGCACAATCTTCATCTATCGCAGACGAATGGCGTCGCACGTATGGCTGGGCGGCTGGGCAAGCAATTCGATTTTGGTGAGGCACTTGAGTGTAAGGATTGCCATGTAAAGACGCCTGACGGCGTTGGGTTTAAGCCGATCGATATGGAGCAGAATTGCTCGCAGTGTCATAATCTTGGTCTTGAAAAGATCGGCAACACAGTTCGCACATTGCGCCATGGCGACCCTAAAATGGTTGTTGCTGACCTACGCGCATTTTACCGCTCAGGCGGTCCCTACAGTGTACGCACGCAGCAATCCATGGAAGGGCGCAGGCGTCCTGGCGATTATGCCCGAAGCCAGCCATATTATGCCTATTTCGGCAGCGTCAATTACAGCCGCGCCGATAGCGCCATCCGCGCGGTCTTTTCAAAAGGTGGGGCATGCTATGACTGTCATACCGTAATCGCGCCACCTGCCGGTTCGGACAATTGGCAAGTGCAAAAGGTCTATCAAACCTCGCGCTATATGACGAAAGGTTGGTTCGACCATGATGCGCATGACACTGAAACCTGTTCATCCTGTCACGCAGCAAAACAATCAGGTAGTGCCAGCGAGTTATTGTTACCAGGGATAAAGACATGTCGAACATGTCACGGCGGTGAGGCCTCTAACGCAGATGTTCCATCGAGTTGCGCAATGTGCCACAGCTTTCACGCGGATGAAGGTGCGCCATGGGTTCCGAAGTATAATATGGCACGGAAAAGGGATATTAGTAAAACCGGGGTAGAGAATGGCAAGGCACCTTAACAGAAGGACGTATTTGCTTTGCTTATTGCTCAGGTTACCGACATCCATTTGGGCTTTGACCCGGATAATCCAGCCGAGTTCAACCGAAAGCGCCTTGACCAGGTGTTGCGGTATTTGAACGATGGCCCCAATCGCCCCGACCTGCTCATAGCCACAGGTGATCTGACTGAACATGGCGATGCTGCAAGCTACAGGCAGTTGGCCGATGCGTTTAGCATCTGTAGTTTTCCCGTATATATGTGCCTTGGCAATCATGATATCCGACGTAATTTCAGCGCGCAATTTCCTGAACGCCCTACTGTAGATGGTTTCGTGCAATATGCGGTGGAAGTTCGCGGTGTTCGGATATTAATGCTCGATACGATGGAAGAGGGGCGTCACGGCGGCGCATTTTGTGACATGCGCGCCGAATGGCTTCGGTCGACGCTTGCCCAGGATCGCGATACGCCAACCATCATCGCCATGCACCATCCCCCTGTCGAAATAGGTATCGTGTGGATGAATACTCATCCGGAAGAACAATGGGTTCGCAACTTCACCCAAGCCATTCAGGATGCTCCCAATATAAAGGGAATAATGTGCGGCCATGTCCACAGATCCATTGCTGTGCCGTGGCAGGGGACCGCCGTTGCGATATGTTCCTCAACGGCGGCGCAAGTGACGTTGGACTTGAACCCGATTGATCCGGAAACGCCAGACAACCGGGCCATGATTATCGCCGATGAGCCCGGTTATGCGCTGCACCTATGGAACGGACGTCAGCTCGTGTCGCATTTCGATAGTGTAGGCGACCGTGCCGTATTGGCCAAATATGATGACCGTCTGCAAGCGCTCATCCAACAGTTGATTGCCGAGCGCGCTAATTAGGTAGCTTCAAAGGCGGATGCCAGTTGGTGACCTTCGCTTCGTCGGTTACCAAATAAGGTTTGCCGAGGCTGTTGAGGAAAAGCTTCTCCATCTCCGTCCGCGTAAAAGGCCGCGAACCCAAGCGGCCAAATACTGCAATCTGCTTTCCGCTTTCGTCGACCGCACGGTCACGGTCGATGCCCTTGGAAATGGCATAAGCAGGCCAAGGCGTTTTTGCCCACGCAATCAGTTCCGGCTTTGGCGCAGGGGAGAAGCCATAATAATTGGGCTGGGTCGACGGCGACGTGAGTTGAATAACCTTCATCCCGTTTTTGCCGTCAGCAACATATGCGAAAGCCGAGGCGTTGGTAGATCCCACGACAACATCTTCGGCATCCGACAATTGCCCGCCAAATGTTTCTTTGAGATATATCGACGGCGCTGTCGGTTTTGTGACATTAACGATCACCAAGCCATCTTGCTTGCCGGCAACATATAGATATGTGCGCGCCACATAGAGCTTACGGGCATTGGCGAGCGGGATTGTACCTTCCGCAACCGCTACTGGTTCGGCCAATTTAGTCACGTCAAATAACTTCACACCCTCGGCATCACTAACCCACAGATAGCGGAATTGAATCGCAGACGCGCGCGCATCATTCAACTTAATCACGGCGGTTGTTTTCGGCCGCATTGGATCATCAAGATCGACAACGACAAGCCCGACATCCGCGGTGATGTACGCATAATGCCCGGCCAGCGTGATGTGCCGCGCGCCTTTCAGCACGCCTTGATCGTTCCACGTCACTGCACGTTTCAGGAAGTTATTGCGGAATTCACCATCAGCCATTGTGTTAATGTCGACCAGGATAAGCCCTTCGACGCTATCGGTAATTACTGCAAAATTATAGATCGGGTGGAAAGCCTGTTCCTGATTGGCTTCGCGCATTTCGGGCGTGTTGCGCAATGGACTGATTGGCTGGTTGGTTGCCAGCGCCATGCAGGTGGCGTTCTTCGATTTGATCTGTGTATTGTGGCCAAGCTTGGAGAATGGACCAGATATAATCCGTTCCGAGAAGCCTTTATTAGCTATCGACGCGACGTCATAAACTTGAAAGCCGCGATTGCCCTGGGCGACAAACATATATTCGCCCCGCAGTTGCAGACAGCCAACTTTGTCGCCGGTGCCCTGCACAATATTGGCGAATTCTTCTGTTGCTTCGGTTTCACCCGAAAAGTTTTTGTCGAGCGTCTTGCCGCGCACCCAGTTTTTAAGCTCGCGGCCATTTTGGTCCACGTGAAGCTTGTAGTAATCCGGATAAGCATAGCGCTGGAGATACGAGCCTATTACTGCCTGTGGCTCATCCCATTCGGTAACACGTACGGCTTCAAAGCCGCCGCCCAATCCGACCCACGCATTCAATCCGACAAAGTTAACATAATTGGTTCCCAACAGCATCAGCTGCGACATGATCGCGTTATTGTCGCCGGATGCAGACAAATGGCAGTCGGTGCATTGTTTTGTTTCGGTTTTACGTACGGTGTGGGGAAAATGCGGTGCAAATGCCTGGCTAGAAAAACCGATCGAACTGATCGGTGGTTGCTGAATGTATATCCGCTCGCGGTTAACGTTTGTGGAAGATAGCACCAACGCTGAAGTGGATCTAACAGGCGCGATAATATTACCTTTGGTCGTTTGATGCCGACCAAGTTGGAACATATCTTCGCGCGCGACCTGCGGGTTATAGGTCGCAAAATTGCGTGTCTCATCTTCCTCATATTTGTGCGTTTTGGTTTTCCAGTTGGCCTCAATTGGCAAATGGCATCCGCCGCAACTGGTGGTCCACGACAGATGGCACGTGAAACAGGTCATTTTGTCATCACCGTGGGCGCGTTCGCCTACGGGGACATCAAGTCCATATTCATAGTCGCCAGTTTCTTTGCCCACGCGACCCATAAGTTTTGCACGCGCCGCTTTAGCGTTGAATTGTCCGCTGCCTGGATTCATGCTATCTTTCACCAAGCTGACTTCCCATTCCAGCTTGGGATCAACGATGGATCGCTGTATCAGCTTGCGGCTGCCATCAGGTTCAAACAGCCATTCGAAACGGCGGCGCCCATCGGCGTTGCGAAGCAACGCGAGATTGTTCCCCTGCGGACGCGCCGCCGGGCCAGATGTCAGCAGTGTGGGGTAAGCGTCGGCGGTGCCGTGGCAATCCTTACAACCTATCTCAACCGCATTGGCGACCTCTGCATAGATCAGACCGTTGCCATGGCTGTCCTGCGCGAAATGGCAGTCGGCGCATTGCAGCCCTTTCTCGGCATGAATATCCATCATATGCACGGTCTTACCGGGGTTCACGCCGGGTTCGACAAATTTGCCTTCACCCTTTTTACGCCATTTTTCAGGATCGTCGGGCGCAACTATTTTGCCATCGGCATCAAGCAGATTGCCCTCTCGGTCACGCTTGAAGATTCCACGGAAATTCCAGCCGTGGCCGTGATAGTCTGCGAACTGTGTATCCTTCAGGCCAGAATTGAGGTCATACACATTACGCAAGAAATCAAGATCAGACCATTTGCCTTTCGGCGCAGCTGCCTCAGGATTGCGGTCGAGAACTTTGAACTTTTCTGCAGCTGTTGGGTATTTCTGCTTCTGCGGCCACATCGAAGGCGCATCGGATTCGTAATCCCACATCGTGTAACCGAGGTAGCTGTTCAGGAAGATATTGGGCTGATGCATGTGACAATTCATGCACTGCGATGTTGGAATCGCGCGCGTGAATATGTGACGTAAGGGGTGGCCCTTTTCCTTTATCGGCCCCTCGCCATGGCCAGGCTCTTTCACAGCGCCATGTCCAGGCTCTTTCACAGCGCCATGGCCGGGCTCTTTCACAGCGCCATGGCCTTTGTCATCATGATCAGCCGGCTCCATCTTATTGGCAATGGTCGGATCAATAGTCTGCGTCTGTCCGTCGCGACCATATTGTGAATAGCCTAGGCTGTGTCGAGGTTCGCGATCGTTAGCGTAGATGACGTGACAGGCGGCACAACCCGAATGGCGATAATCACCCGGCTGGTCATTTGTACCCATAAACCACATGAACGGGTCGTTGAGCCGCGTTTTGTGGATGTTGAGGATCGGGATGGCGACGCGCAACCCAGTAGCTGGCCCGCGATTGGATTGCTTGAGGTCCGGACGGCCCGGTTCTTCCAGCCTTTGTATGCTGCCCGTCGGATTGGGTAGGCCAACTTCGGCAAACTGCGTATTCACGTTGCGCCCGCCGCGTTCAAAGACGCGGAAGACATCGCCGGGAGGTACAACTGTCCACATCGGCAGGGGATAAAGCTCGGCCAACGCCCCACGCTTTTTCTGCTCCTCGGTAACTGTGCCGACAGGGTTTCCGGGCGACATGATTTTCGCCGCTTCGCCGTGTTTAGTATATGCCTCGCCAGTGACGTAATTTTTGTAGGGCAAAATGCCATTGTTATATGCAGCCCCACCCCAGAGCATCGCGCCAGATGCCATAAGTGAACGCTCGCCCGCTTCGATCACTTCCATGTGGCAGGCACCGCAAGATTCGCGGACGACGCGGTAATCAGTCGGATTGTTGAACCGAATGAATTCGGGGCTTTCTTGGTTCAACAAGGTGTAGCTGCGTTTGGGATTGGCAGACGATGGGAAATGCCAGCTTTTTGGATATTTGGGCAGGACGTGCGCCTTGTCACGCGCTGCGACATAGGCAGGGTCGTCATGTTTCAGATTGGAATTACCCATAACTTTTGGATCGCCGCCATGACAATCAACGCAACCAAGTTGCACGGCTGGCGAGCTGTGCATGGTCGGTGCATCGGTTTGGGTGTGACATGAATAGCAGCCGGATGATTTTGCCAGCACGTCTGACGCTTCTTGCGTGCGCGGGGCAGGCGGAAACACGGGGTAAATGCGCTCGACTGGCTTTTCTTTGTCGGCAGCATAAGCCAACGAAGCCGCAAAAACGCAGCATAGGATCAGTAAGATGACTGTCCAAATCCGGTTGCGGTTCAAGGCAAAATCGGCGCGCATCAATAGGATAATATCACGTTGGCGAGCAGCGAGTAATATTGTTTGTCACGCGGTCGGTTGGTAAACAAGTCTTTAAATCCTTTGCCGGGTAACAATGTTGCCGCCGACAACCGAAAAATGATATTTTGCGTAGCTTTGGGCCTCCATATCGCTGCGGCTGATAGGTCGCAACCGATATCTTTTGGAATGCTACCCTCAGAACGGAGCGCTCTCAGATTTGATGTATTTTCGAACCACAGATAGTTGGCGTTTGCTGACAAACGCATCGTCGGGGTAAGATCAAAATCGGCTCCCGCCCCAAGCAATATCGTGCCAGGATTGTTGAAATTCGACTGACCTTGTTCTTTGGACGAGCGCAGCGAATTTAATATGCCGTTGCGGCCGTTTATGCTGATGGCACGACCGCCGCCGGCAAAGGGAATTGTTTGGCGTATCCAGTAACTGGTGTCGGCTCCTGCAAAAATAGGATTTTCAAAAATAGCATCAAAGCCGGTTTCTTTTTTATCAAACGGGTCGCGGTCACCAGTTGCATAAAGACCAGACAAACGGAAACGAATCCAGTCGAGGTCGTAGCTAGCCTCAGCAGCCGCAAAACCTGCGCGAATTTTACCCTTTTGGCCTGTGAAGAAATTTTGACTATCGGTACCGAGCGCGCCATAAATGGATGCCGTTAGATTAACTCGTCCAATCCGGCCATCCGCATTATAGCCAAGATAGACAACGTCGTAATTCCGGCCCCGCAAATTGCCAAGCAACGCGGGTCGCACCGGAAAGCCATTATCGTCAATCTCGATCCGATTTTTCTCACGATTCATATTATAGACGGCGGTAATTTGGCTGGTCAGGCCAGGAATAGGTAGATCCTGCCGATATAAGTTTCCGATGAAAACCCAGTCATTGCGTGGTCTCTGCACGACACTGTTCAAGCCCGAATTGGTGTCCTTTTCCAGTCGCCAGAACGCGCCCAAATTATACTGCCAGCGGTTGTTATCGCGGCTGCCGAAATAGCGGATACCTAATTGCTGGTCGTTGAACAGGAAGCCTCGGAAATCACTTTGGAAAGGCTGTATGCCGACGCGGATTGATTCAAAGTCATAACGATCCGACGTATTGCGGACGTGATAGTCAACGAACAATTCCTGCAGGCCTAGAAATTGGTCAAGCCGGTGCGAAGGCTTTGACGGCAGGACCGACAGCACCCGCTTTTCCGGGACGTTCACATAATTGACATTGAGCGCAAGCGCGACGCGATATTCTATGTCAGGCGGTTTAAAAGCGGTCAGGCCTTTGATAAGTGCTGCACCAACGACAAACGTCTGTGAATACACCTCGCTGCCATCTCTACCAAAAATATCCAGATTGCCGGGACGCTCGGTCGTTTGCACGCCGACTGGTATCGGGAATGTCCGCGCTTCAACAACAGTATCGCTGACTGCGCTTGCAATGAAAAACCAATCATTGGCCTTGATAGGCAGCCACGGCACTTTCGCGCGATTGATGGGGCGGTCGCCTTTGTAGGTGTTCTGGTTGTACGGATCGAACCAGCGCTCTTTCACTAGTCCTAAGGACTGGATCAATCGCCATCTATCAGGGATGGGGAACTGGTCTATCGGAAATGCCTCAGGCGGAGGAGGGCGCACCGCGCCAATATTATCTTGCGTGACTTTGTCAGGGAGGCGCGGCTGATATCCAGGCCGTTTGCGACCTTCGATGATGCCATTATCGGGGTCCGCCAGTGGGTCAACTGCGGATTTTTGCGGCAATGTGGACTCGGCTTCGACTGGCGCCGCATCGATTACTTGCGCGGCCGTAGCAGCCGGTTCCAGCATTGCCCCGAGGGCGGTGAGCGGGCTGTAAACCTGGGTTACAGCGGTTGCCGGCATCGGGGGCAGATCGGCAAACATCATAACCCCTGACACACATTCTGTAGGTTGGAACCCAAAAAGGGCGCGAACGGACAGCCGATGTAACGCAGCCTTATTTTGGCGCCGCTCGTGGTGACTTCGATCTGATCGGTGCGCATTGCAGGAGGGGCATTCCCAATGCCGCCAATGCGCAGACCCGTGGTATTCGCGCCTAGGAAGCCAGCCATATCGTCCTGATCTATACCATCTCCCGAAACGCCAATCGCGCCGACCAATGTCGATCCGCGATAAACCGGCACGGATCCGGGGAAAATTTGGATGCCGTTTTGCAATCGGTTTTGCCCTGTCGCAACATCTGGCATTGTGGTGCAGCGCGCTGGGGTGTCTGGATTTCCACCAAGTAAAAAGCCAACATGGGCAGTAACATTACCGACAATTAGGGCTGACTGAAGTCCGGTAGAAAAAGGATTGAAGCCGTTAATGTCGCGCGAAAATGGTCCGGGGGCTCGCCCGACTTCGCCATCAGGAAAATAGGGCCGTGAAATATTGCTGATCGCGCGGGTAGTCCATGCATGCTGGCCAGTGAAAATGTTACTGCTGCCGAAAAATGTCCGCGCGCTGGCAAGAAACATGCCCACACTCGGACTATTGGTTGCAGCCAAATCAGATGCTGCGCGCGGGTTGGAGAAAAACGCGGCGGTTCGCGCTTTTTGCAATGAGACATCTGTACCAAAAACCGGTGCATCAGGGCCGCGCACAATACCAAGGACAGCGCCATGCGTGTCGACCAGACTGATCGTCATTTGTGCGCGGCTGTCGCTAGGGCGGCGTATTTGCCCGCGAGATCGGCTCATTACTGCGAAAGATTCTTCCAGCAAAGACCGGGCTTCGTCGGTACTGAGCGGTGTTGCCACCGATGCAGCATCAGTTCCAGCACGTATCGGGAAGCGATTGGTTCCTGATCCATCTGATAAAATATAGGCATCGCGGTTGGCAAACTCGGCGGCTGTGGCAGCACGAACGCCCGATGCTTCGCTGCCAAAAACCGAACCGGCGACAATGCTGCCGTCCGAATAACCCGGCACATTTATTAAATTGCCTACCCTACCGTTCAACGCCGTAAAACTTTGCACCGCACCACCGCGCAAGCCCGCCACTGTCGCGTCCGAATAGCGCAATAATGTCCCGTCGACACTGATCCGCTCGGCCTTGATATCCTCGTTCGGCGCAAACCCTTGGGTGGCTGCGAACGCAATAAATTCTTCAGTGTCATTGTCGACATCCAAGATGTTCGGGTCGAAGCCATAAAGGCCGTCGCCCATTACGCCGATGCCGCCAACAACTACGCCGTTTTTGTATAGCGGAAATCCGCCCGAATCTGCCGAAAGTCCCAACGGCGACCGCTTGGGGCCAATCAATGCCCTCGCACCAAAACTGCCAAAGCGTTGCATTAGGTCTGAACATGGGAGCTGGCTGAATTGCACGCCATATAATGGGCCGCTCTCGAGCCCAACGGTTGTCGGTGCCGGTGGAAAATGTTGTTGGACGATCTGGCTCGCCGTGCGCGTGGAAAAGGCGTTGCCGCTGCTCGAGAGATAAGCCCCAGTTATTGCCTTAGAGATTGCGCCTGCAACCGCGGCCGGTGCGGGCAGATTGATACCTTGCAGATCGGTGTTGGACGAGGGCCCGCCCGGCGCATCAGGAATTCTCAGGCTCAAATTCGCGCCGTTCATAACGAACACGCCGAGTACATTGCCAACCCGGTCCACCACCGCGATAGTGGAAGGCAAGTTGCGCGCCTGGGCCTCTGCCACTGCCAGTGATATCACACGTTCGACATCTGTGACGGTGAGCGATTCCGCTGAAGGATCGGAATATAATCTTGCCGTACCCGCTGGTGGTGACGGAGAAGGTGTTTGCGCGCCGTTGTCACCTCCGTTTGCGCCACTGCTGCTACCGCCGCCACAGGACGACAATATGAGCGAACAGCTTGTAATGATCGCCGTCAGTTGTTTACGCATATCTACCGCAACGCTCGTACTGCGCTGGCAGCGGCGCCAATTGACCTGCGAAAATCAGACGGGCGATAGGCGTTCGGATCACGCACCGCGTCGTACGCGCGGTTTACATTGGCACGGATGCCCGCTGCTGCACCTTGTGTGAGGTTACCCGACCGGACGAGTGCACTCAGCAACGTATCGACCGCCATAACGGCTTGCACGGATCCCTCATAATCTGTGAGGCGCGCGGCAATGGCATCGCTTGCAATGGTATCGATGATTGCAAAAGCTTGGCTGCTGCCAAAACTGCCCGATGCAAAGTCGTCAGCCAGATTATTGGCCGCGATTGACAAGCGCCGCGCCGCTGCGATGGCCATGTTCCGGTCAAGCGCCAAAGCAGCATGGAATTCTCTGCTGGCCTTATCGAATTGCCCTGCGGAGGCTGGCGCCGTTACCCGTGCAGCCGCCGACAACATGATCATGTTTTCATCATTATATGGCGGCATGCCCTCGGGAATTGGCCGCCCGGGATTGTTAACCCCAGTCCTCAGTGCGTCCCCTTGATCATAAATCCGACGGTGACAGCTATGGCAATCAAAGAAATAGAATTCCGGAAATGCACCTTCGGTGCCACGACTGGCGCTCGCATAAAGATCAAGCGAGCGTTTGAGCGCAAGCGCCTGTCCAACGGCCCATAGCTGCACATGGTCGGTGCGCCCCTTGCGCGCCGCATAATCGGCATCCTCATTATGATGTTGCTGCAGAGACGAAAACAGGTCGAGTTCGAACGAAATACGCGGATGCCCTGCCGCCATGATCCGATGGTTTACAAACTGCCCTTGGGCGGCGCTTCCAAAGTGGCAGTCAAGACATACGGCTGCGTGCACTTTGGGATTTTCCAGCGGCGTCATGCCGCGCGCAACATTATTGGCATGGCTTGCGCCAACAGCGTAGTGGCTGGCAATCCAATTTGAAGCACCACCATGACATGACTCACATCCTACACCGTCGGCCAACTGGAAGCTGTTGCCCCGCGATGCGGCCGGGTCGGCGTGACAACCAAGGCACATCGGCGCAGATGACGCTTTGCCGATACCCAAATTGCGGGCTATTTGCGCACTGCGTTTGCCCAATAAGGCGGAATAGGCTTGGCTGTGTTTTCCGGCAGGCGATGATGGTTCCTGCCAACGCAAAACCTCATCCTGCCGCACCACTGCGCCATCGGCTTCCAACCGGCCATGGCAGGTTGAGCCAGCGCATGAGGCAACGCCCAAATGTGTATTATCCGAAGCCCCTGTGGCTCGCACAGGCGACAAAACTGGAAATACAACGGCCATAATCAGAAAAAGGATGCACAACGTAAGAAGCACACCCGGCATAGCCTTCAAGAAGGCACGGCTTTTCCCAAACTCGGCCATTGATACTGAAATCCCCCCAAAAACCGGTAAGGCCACGCCCCCCCCGGCAGTCGATACCACTTTCCGATTCTGGTATCAAATATTCAAGCAGATTGGCAGCAAATTCTGTTTGCTGCCAATCTGCTGCAATTATACTACACCATAAGCCAGCATGGCGTCGGCTACCTTTTTGAAGCCCGCGATGTTTGCGCCCCGCACATAGTCGCAATAGCCACCCTTGGTCTGACCATATTCGACACAGCTGCCATGAATGCCGTCCATGATATCGACCAGCGATTGCTGGAGCTGCTCGGCCTTCCAAGAGATGCGGCCTGAATTCTGGCTCATCTCGAGGCCAGAAACCGCAACGCCACCCGCATTGGCTGCCTTGCCCGGCGCAAACAATATTTTTGCGTCCTTGAAGACGTGGACACCTTCGAGGTTGGTCGGCATATTAGCACCTTCGCTGACCGCAATGCAGCCGTTCTTAATCAATTCCCTGGCGTCATCGCCGAGCAATTCATTCTGCGTGGCGCAAGGTAGAGCCACGTCACAAGGGACGCCCCAAGGGCTTTTACCTTCATGAAATGTTGCCCCTTTGAACTCATCTACATATTCACTAATTCGACCGCGACGCACATTTTTAAGTTGTTTGACCCAGTCTATTTTTTCCTGCGTCATACCATCAGGATCATGGATGAAACCGGCACTGTCGGACATGGTGACCACTTTGCCGCCCAGCATCGCAACCTTCTCGGCCGCATGGGTTGCAACATTACCTGATCCTGAAATTACAGCAACTTTGCCGACCAGATCGTCATTCTTGGTCTTCAGCATATTGGCAAGGAAATATACCGCGCCATAGCCGGTTGCCTCAGTACGGATCAACGAGCCACCATATTCCAGACCCTTGCCGGTCAACACGCCGGTAAACTGGTTGGTGATCCGCTTATACTGCCCAAACATATAGCCAATCTCGCGGGAACCAACACCGATATCCCCGGCAGGCACATCGACATCGGCCCCCACATGGCGGTAGAGCTCGGTCATGAAGGACTGGCAAAAGCGCATCACTTCATGATCGCTTTTACCCTTGGGGTTGAAGTTTGATCCACCCTTGCCTCCGCCCATCGGCAGGCCAGTTAGCGCATTCTTGAAGGTCTGTTCAAATGCCAGAAACTTGAGCACGCTTTCCGTAACCGAAGGGTGAAAGCGGATACCGCCTTTGTATGGGCCAATTGCATTGTTGTTCTGCACACGCCAGCCGCGCTGCACGCGCACGTTGCCGTTATCATCCTCCCAGCAAACGCGGAATGAAATAACCCGGTCGGGTTCGGCGATGCGCCGCAATATCTGTTCCTTGTGATAACGCTCTTTGTCTTCCATAAAGTCAAAGATATCTATCGCGACCTCCTGCACCGCTTGGATAAATTCAGTCTGCCCTGCATTGCGCTTGCTAACGCCCTGCATGAATGTGGGCAGGTCGACATGATCATTAAACGCCATAACATTTGTCCTCTTCCGTTAGAATTTGAGCGGTAAATTTCTATCAAGCGACAGCGAGACAGATTAAATATAAAACATGCTTCTTATTTGCGCCGACGGATCACCAAATTGCGGATTTCAGTCATGTCTTCCATTGCGAAACGAATTCCTTCGCGGCCCAAACCCGAATCTTTGACGCCGCCATAAGGCATATTGTCGACTCGGTAGCTAGGCACATCGTTGATCACAACGCCGCCGACATCCAACTTGTCCCAAGCGTCTAGCGATTTGAAAAGATCGCGCGTGAAGATGCCTGCTTGTAAACCGAATTTGCTATCGTTCACTTCGTCGAGCGCCGCATCAAAGTCGGTAAAGCGCGACAAGATGGCGAGCGGTCCGAAAGCTTCTTCGCGATTTGCCTTGGCCGTGCGTGGAACGTTTTCGAGCAAAGTAGCCTCAAGCATTGCCCCAACCCGGTTTCCACCGCAGAGCAGTTTCGCTCCGTCTGCGATCGCTTCTTGGATCCAGCTATCAAGGCGTGCCGCTTCCTTAACGTCGATCATTGGACCAATAAAAGTCTCCCGATCATGCGGGTTTCCAGACACCAGCTTGCCCGCGCGCGCGACCAGCATGTCACGGAACTTGTTGTAGATGCTGTCATGGATAATGATCCGCTGCACCCCGATGCAGCTTTGCCCAGATTGATAAAATGCACCGAAAATTACACGTTCCAGGGCATCGTCGAGGTCGGCATCTTCGTCGATTATAACGGCAGCATTGCCGCCCAATTCGAGCACAACCTTTTTCTTGCCCGCCTTGGCCTTCAAGGCCCAACCAACATCGGGAGATCCGGTGAACGACAGCAGTTTTAGCCGGTCATCTTCCGTGAACAAATCTGCGCCGTCACGGCTGGCCGGAAGTATCGAAAACGCGCCCTCCGGCAAATCGGTCTCTGCAAGTATTTCGCCCATGATGATGGCGCCCAGTGGTGTCCGGCTCGCCGGCTTCATCACAAACGGACACCCAACGGCGATGGCCGGTGCGATCTTGTGTGCCGCTAGGTTTAGTGGAAAGTTAAACGGTGAAATGAAGCTGCATGGGCCGATAGGCACCCGCTTCCACATGCCCTGATAACCCTTAGCGCGCGGGGATATGTCGAGCGACTGAACCTCGCCGGTCATCCGGACCGATTCTTCGGCGGCAATCCGGAAGGTATCAATCAGCCGAGTGACTTCACCTTCGCTGTCTTTGATCGGCTTCCCTGCTTCGACGCATAGCGCATAAGCGAGTTCGTCGAAGCGTTCCTTGAACCGAGAGACACAGTGCATCAGGACATTCTGGCGTTCGTAACTGGCCATCTGCGCCATCGGCTCAGCCGCTTTTACGGCTCCAGCAATTCCTGCATCAATTGTCTCGCTGTCGGCCAAGGCCACTCGGAAAGCAACTTCGCCGGTATACTTGTGTGTGACCGCAAGGTCGGTGTTCGACTGCACGGCCTTGTTATTCAGATATAACGGATAAGCGTCTTTCAAAATGCTCATAATGCAGCGCTTAGTTCTTTGATCTGCACGTTGAGGATACGATCATTCTCAGTGTAATCGACAGGGCAGTCAATGAGATGTACACCTGGCGTATCACGGCAGTGCTTCAGCAATTCGGTCAGATGCGCCGAACTTTCGACACGATGTCCCTTGGCGCCATAGCTTTCTGCATATTTGACGAAATCAGGGTTGCCGTAGGTCAGCCCCCAATCAGCAAAGCCCATATTCGCCTGCTTCCAGCGGATCATACCATAGCTGTCATCGCGCAGGATCAAGACGGTGAAGTTGAGGCCCAGCCGGACAGCGGTTTCCATCTCCTGACTGTTCATCATAAAGCCGCCATCACCGCAAATCGCCATAACCTTACGATCGGGATAGACCATCGCTGACATCATAGCCGATGGCAGGCCGGCACCCATCGTGGCAAGCGCGTTGTCGAGCAGCACAGTGTTTGGTCGGTGCGCTGTATAACCCCGCGCAAACCAGATTTTATAGACGCCATTATCGAGGCAAATGATGCCGTCGTCTGGCATCACGTCGCGGACTTGCTGCACCAAATGCGGGGGAAAAATAGGAAACCGTGCGTCGCCAGACAGGCTGCCGGTATGTTCAATCTCGGCTTTGCGATAATCCAGCATATGGTCGCAATTCCAACTCCCGCTTGGAACGATGTCTTCCTTCATTTGCCAGATTGCATTGGCGATATCGCCGATGACTTCGATGCCGGGGAAATAGACAGGGTCAACCTCGGCGGTTTTGCTGGAGATGTGAATGACTTGGGCGCCGCCTGGTTTCATGAAAAAAGGCGGCTTTTCGATGACGTCATGCCCGACATTGACGATGCAATCCGACGCTTCGACCGCGCGGTGGACAAAATCACCAGCTGACAAAGCGGCACAGCCCAGAAATTTCGGATGACGCTCATCAATCACGCCCTTGCCCAACTGGGTCGTCAGAAACGGGATGTCGGTCTTCTCGATAAATTGCAGCAGCATCCTGCCAGTTATCGTCCGGTTGGCGCCAGCGCCAATAACAAGCACCGGCGATTTGGCATTTTCCAGCGCTTCGACCGCGGCGCGGACCGCTTTAGGGTCGGCGCTGGGTCGGCGCGATACGCTGCGTTTGATAGGCAGAGCGTCGGTATGTTCGTCAGCAATATCTTCGGGCAGTTCGATATGGACCGCGCCGGGCTTTTCTTCCTCGGCCAAACGGAATGCCTCACGTACGCGGCTCGGGATATTGTCAGAGGCAGCTATTTGATGGGTATATTTCGTAATCGGACCCATCATGGCAACGACATCCAAAATCTGAAAACGCCCCTGCTTTGATTTCTTGATCGGCTTTTGACCGGTAATCATCATCATGGGCATGCCGCCTAGCGTGGCATAAGCCCCGGCAGTTACGAGATTGGTTGCACCCGGCCCAAGCGTTGCCAAACATACGCCGGTTTTGCCGGTGTGTCGTCCGTAAGTGGCGGCCATAAAGCCTGCACCTTGCTCGTGCCGCGTAAGGATAAGCTTGATTTTCTTCGAGCGTGACAGGCTATCTAGAAAATCGAGATTTTCTTCTCCTGGAACACCAAAAATATATTCAACACCTTCTTCTTCGAGGCAAGAAATGAACAAGTCGGAGGCTTTTTGGGTCATGAAATGCCTATTCTATTAAGAGAAAGAAATTGGTGAGGTCGTCAATGAATGTCTATAAATAGTCTCGCGCGAGGTAATGAAGCTTTTATGACAAACATCATAAAATCAGAAGGCTGGATAGCAAAAAGACGTCAGTAAATGTGAACAAAAGTAAACTCTATCTGCCTCGGTTTTATCAGGCCAGCATCCAATAGACAGAATGTCCGATACAAGTTGTCGCCAAGTATTACTTTATGCTTATAAAAATTAGCATAACGCGTTGTTTGGTGGGGATTGGGCAAGGCTTGTATTCAGTCTTGCAGCCCCTCTGAGTGCAGCTACATTAAATTCTATCTCGGGCACCTGTCTGAGATCGGCTAAGGCGAAACCCCCAATCTTCAGGCCGCGCTCAACTGGTATCGCTTTGCCGCCAGTGAGGCAAGCGCCGCCGCACCGTGGCGGCCTAGAACATCAGCAGCGCGCTATAACAGCCGCCCTGCAATTTGTTCATATACGAAGGTTACAAATGCTATTATTAACCCAAAGAGAAAAGCCCGATATGCCAACGCTAGATAGCGATATTTTTCAGACTGGAGTATGCAGCCCAGCTGGTAGATATCGTGCAGCATAGTTTTAAACATATCTTCAGGCTCTTTCAGCAGGGTCAATACTTTTTCTTGAAAGACCGTTTCTTCAACCTGCGCGAACGTCCCAAAGAACAGCCAGTTGTTTCCTTTCGCAGGTTTTGGAGCCGTGGAAGGCATCACCGCTAATATAGCCAGCCCAGCTGAAATAAGCGCAGACAGCGCCAATATCGCTAAGGGAAGTGAGAAGGCGTTGTTCTGACTTTGTCCGATCGAAAGTGTAAGAACCAAAAACGCGGCGCCGATTAACATGTTGGCTTTCTGATCCGCCATGCTGCTCAGCTGCACGTGATGTTGCTGCATCGTTCGTATCAAATGAATACCTTCGCTGGGCCATTCTTGCTTCTCGTTCATACTTCATCCCAACATTGTTCATGAGCTTTGCTAACATCTAAAAATCGATTTCGGCATGGTTTCCTGAAATGCCATATCTCGCGGCAATAAAAGCAGCCGAATGGCCGCGCTCTATTTTTCGTTCATTACCCACACCGAGTCCCAATTGGCGGGTGGCGGATTAGCGCGTAAAACGTTGCATCGTTCGACGTAAGTGCGCGACAATTTGTCTTCTGGGTTCAACGAAAGACAGCGCTCAAATCGCTCGATTGCCTTTTCAAAATTGCATGATCGATATTGCATAATGCCATCGTTGAACTGGTT
>NZ_CAMAYF010000018.1 GCF_945862485.1 Sphingorhabdus sp. EL138 | reverse complement strand
CCACATGGGAAACGCACATACCGGTGCTGATCTTTGCCTTTCAGGCAATAGTGACGTTCTAGTTTCCCAGAGGCTCAACCGGAAGGAGAAGTACCATGGCGGCACCTGTCGTTACCATGCAGCAATTGCTTGAAGCTGGGGCCCATTTCGGCCACCAAACACACCGTTGGAACCCGCGTATGAAGCCGTATATCTTCGGCGCGCGCAACGGCATCCACATTCTCGATTTGTCACAGTCCGTGCCATTATTTGCACGTGCGCTCGATTTCGTTGCCCAGAGCGTTTCGTCTGGCGGCAAGGTATTGTTCGTTGGAACTAAGCGTCAGGCCCAAGGCCCCATCGCCGACGCTGCCCGCGCATCGGGTCAGCATTTCGTCAACCATCGCTGGTTGGGTGGCATGCTCACCAACTGGAAGACAATTTCAAATTCGATCAAGAAGCTCAAGACCCTTGAAGAGCAGCTTTCGGGCGACACGCACGGTTTCACGAAGAAGGAAATCCTTCAAATGACCCGTGAGCGCGACAAGCTGGAAATGAGCCTTGGCGGTATCCGTGACATGGGCGGCATTCCTGACGTCATGTTCGTCGTTGACGCCAACAAGGAAGAGCTCGCCATCAAGGAAGCCAATGTTTTGGGCATTCCAGTGATCGCGATTCTCGATTCGAACGTATCGCCTGATGGCATCGCATTCCCCGTTCCTGCAAATGATGACGCAGCCCGCGCCATTCGTTTGTATTGCGACGCCGTTGCCACTGCGGCAACTAAGGGCAATGTAAATGCTAAGGTTGCCAAGGGTATAGACCTTGGTGCGGAAGTTGAGCCAGCGGCTGAACCGGCCTTGGTTGAAGAAGCTGCGCCTGTTGCAGAAGAAACTGCGCCCGTGGCCGAAGAAACTGCACCAGTAGCCGAAGAAGCTGCGCCTGAAGCGGAAGCTGCTCCAGCCGAAGCGCCTGCCGCAGAAGCGTAATCAATTTGTCGTCACCCCCGCGTAGGCGGGGGCCAACCCCTGACTTTGCATAGATCGTAAGCGCAGGTGTTGGATCCCCGCTTTAACGGGGGTGACGAACTTTAATGAGGTCGATTGGCCTCTCGCAAACCATATTCGAAAGGACAAATTTATGTCTGCAATTACTGCTTCAGCCGTCAAGGAACTGCGTGAGCTTTCCGGCGCTGGCATGATGGACGCTAAAAAGGCGCTTGAAGAAACCAATGGTGATATCGAAGCCGCTGTTGATTTGCTGCGCGCCAAGGGCCTTGCAACCGCTGCCAAGAAATCCAGCCGCACCGCGGCTGAAGGTCTTGTCGGTGTTGCTGTTGAAGGGACCAAGGGTACGGCCATTGAAGTCAACAGCCAGACCGACTTCGTCGCCAAGAACGAACAGTTCCAAGAATTTGTGGCTGCCGTGAGCCAAGTTGCCCTTGGTTTGGCTGCCAACGAAGCCGATGCCGTTTTGGCTGCGCCTTATGGCGGTGGTGAAACGGTGCAGGAGCGTCTGACCAACAATATCGCAACTATTGGTGAAAATCAGGTTATCCGCCGCGTGAAGTCGCTTTCGGTTAGCAATGGTCGTGTGGTTTCTTATGTGCACAACGCTGCGGCACCCGGCATGGGTGGCATTGGCGTTCTGGTGGCGCTTGAGAGTGAAGCTGACGCTGCGACGCTGGACGGTCTTGGTAAGCAATTGGCGATGCACATTGCCGCTGCATTCCCGCTGTCGCTGGACGAAACCGGCCTGGATGCCGAAACGCTTGAGCGTGAGCGCGGCATTGCCCGTGAAAAGGCATCGGAAAGCGGTAAGCCTGCCGATATCGTCGAAAAGATGGTTGAAGGCGCGGTAAAGAAATTTGCCAAGGAAAATGCTTTGTTGAGCCAGCCATTTGTGATGGACGGCAAGACACCGATTTCCGACGTTGTGGCGGCCGCTGGTAAAGAAGCTGGAAAGCCCATCGTGCTGAAGGACTATGTTCGCTTCCAGCTTGGTGAAGGCATTGAAAAGGAAGTGTCTGACTTTGCGGCTGAAGTGGCTGCTGCGGTCGGCGCATAACAACAAAAGTGCGGTTCGCATGCCGATCAAGCGGGGTGCGAGCAGAGTTTACATGTCGCTATTAAATTACGGCATAAGCACTTGGCGATGTGGCGCGCGGCTTCTATAGCTGGGCGCCATTATCGTATCAGGGTGAGGGACATTATGGGCGCGCACGGCTATCGTCGCATTCTGCTGAAATTATCAGGCGAAGTGCTTATGGGCGACCAAGCCTATGGCATTGACCCAGACACGGTCGCACGCGTGGCCGAAGAGGTAAAGGCGGCGCAGGATACTGGTCTGCAACTGTGCCTGGTTATCGGCGGAGGGAATATCTTCCGTGGGATGTCGGGCGCGGCCAAGGGCATGGACCGGGCGCAGGCGGACTATATGGGTATGCTTGCCACCGTTATGAACGCGCTGGCCATGCAGAACGCGCTGGAACAGCTTGGCGTTCCGACCCGTGTTCAATCCGCGATTGAGATGGACAAGGTCTGCGAACCGGTCATTCGTCGCCGTGCGGAACGGCATTTGGAAAAGGGACGCATCGTCATTTTCGCCGCCGGCGTTGGTGCACCATTCTTCACAACCGATAGCGGGGCTGCGTTGCGCGCGGCCGAAATGCAGTGCGATGCCTTGTTTAAAGGGACGTCGGTCGATGGTGTTTATGACGCTGATCCCAAAAAGGTTCCAACAGCAAAGCGTTATGAAACATTAAGTTATGATCGTGTCTTGGCAGATAATCTGAAGGTTATGGATGCCAGCGCGGTATCTTTGTGCCGTGACAACAACATCCCAATCGTGGTCTTTTCGATACGCGAGCAGGGCAATATTCTGAAAGTGCTCGACGGAAGCGGCACTTCAACTGTGGTAACAAGCGAAGGAATTTAATCCATGCCGCAATATGATAAAACCGATGTAGAGCGCCGGATGAAGGGCGCTGTCGAATCATTCAAAAGCGACCTTTCGGGCCTGCGGACGGGCCGCGCCAATGTGACCTTGCTCGATCCCGTAGTGGTGGAAGTATATGGATCACATATGCCATTGAGCCAAGTTGCAACGGTCAGCGCGCCAGAGCCGCGTCTATTATCGGTGCAGGTATGGGATCGGTCAAATGTGACACCGGTGGAAAAGGCGATTCGTTCCGCTGGATTGGGTCTTAACCCGATTACCGATGGTCAAACGCTGCGCCTACCAATCCCCGACCTGACCGAAGAACGCCGCAAAGAACTTGCAAAGCTGGCCGGCCAATATGCGGAAAAAGCGAAAATTGCGATCCGCAACGTCCGTCGCGATGCCAATGACGGGCTAAAGACGGATGAAAACAAAAAGGAAATCAGCGAAGATGACCGCAAACGGCTGGAAACTGAAGTCCAGAAAATGACCGATGAAATGATCAAGGCGGTCGATGACGCAGCAGCGCACAAGGAAAAGGAAATCCTGAGCCAGTGATTTTGGCTAACCCTGTACACTGCATCGGGTTTTGGTAACTAATGGCTGTCGCTGACGCTCAAGAGCGCATTGCCGCCGGAACCGGCAAAATGCCGCGCCATGTTGCAATCATCATGGATGGCAATGGCCGCTGGGCGAAAAAGCGCATGTTGCCGCGGGCGATGGGGCATAAGCGCGGCGTAGAGACCGTGCGGAATATTGTCCGTGCGGCCGCTGAGCTTGGGCTGGAAACGTTAAGCCTTTACGCCTTCTCCAGCGAAAATTGGAAACGGCCGGAGGATGAGATCAGCGATCTAATGGGCCTGATGCGCGATTTTATCAAATCTGACCTTGATGAATTTGCTTCTAATGATGTGCGCCTTAAAATTATTGGCAATTATAAGGCATTGGCGCCAGATATTGTTGAAATGCTCGATGAGTCTATCGCGCGGACGTCGCAGAATAGCCGCACGACATTGGTGGTTGCGCTAAATTATGGCGCACAAGACGAGATGGTCCGTGCGGCCCGTGCTGCCGCTGCCCAAGGCGAAATTAATGCGGCGAGCATTGAAGCCAATCTCGATACGGCCAACTTACCGCCGCTGGATTTGCTTATCCGGACATCGGGCGAACAACGGCTCTCCAATTTCATGCTGTGGCAAGCGGCATATGCTGAACTCTGGTTTACCGAAACCTTATGGCCGGATTTCAACAAGGATGAGCTTGCTGCCGCCCTCAACGAATTTGCGCGGCGTGAACGGCGCTATGGTGGTCGATGAACGATAAAGTCGCGACGCTGCTAAAGCCCCGCTCAGACTTGGGCATACGGACATTGTCGAGCGTCGCAATGATGACGGTTGCGATAGTTGCGATCTGGTTGGGCGGCTTTACCTTTATGGGCCTCGTTGTCGCGATAGGCCTTGGTGTTTTTTTTGAGTTTACCAAATTGGTACTTGGTTTTGCGCAAAGTCGGCAGGCGCAGATATTTTGGCTATTGGGCGGCCTGACCTATGTCGGCTTGGCCTGTTTCACCTTGATGCTGTTCAGCGCGCCTTTTTTTGGCATGACGCCCGCAATCATGCTGATCGCAGGGGTAATTGGCACCGACGTCGGCGCGTATTTTGCCGGGCGCAGCATCGGCGGAGCCAAGATCGCGCCACGGATTAGCCCATCGAAAACATGGTCGGGGCTATTCGGCGGCATGATTGGTGCTGGCCTTATGATGGTTTTAATTCAGGCAGGCATTTACGCCTTCAGGGGCGGTGAAGCTGGTGATGGCGATGTTTATCTGGCCTATGGCTGGTTTCGCCTGATGCTGACGGGGGCCGCGCTTGCGGTGGTCGCGCAAATGGGCGATTTCTTTGAAAGCTGGATGAAACGGCGGGCAGGGGTAAAAGATTCTGGCCGATTGATACCCGGTCATGGCGGGTTATTCGACCGGACGGATGGCCTGATCGCTGTCGCTTTTGCCGCCGGTGTCGTCACGCTATTTCAAAGTGTGGCGGGTAGCTGATCCCATGACCCGCAGCGTTTCCATCTTTGGCGCAACAGGCTCCGTCGGGCTATCGACACTGGATCTCATTCGCCAGCATCGCAGCAAATATCGCGTTGTGGCGCTAACGGCGAACGGCAATGCCGCTACCATAGCCCAGTTGGCGCGCGAATTTGATGCCGAACTGGCGGTCGTTGCGGATGAGACGGCCTATGCCGAACTGAAGGACGCATTGGTAGGGACGGGCATAGAAGCTGCAGCAGGCGCTGACGCGCTTGTGGAGGCCGCCAGGCGCAATGCCGATTGGACCATGGCCTCTATCGTCGGTTGTGCTGGATTACCCTCTACAATGGCTGCAATCGAGGCTGGGAAGACTGTAGCCTTGGCCAATAAAGAAGCATTGGTCTCCGCTGGCGCCCTGATGATGGCTGCAGTGCGCCGTTCGGGTGCAACGCTTTTGCCCGTCGACAGCGAACATAATGCGATATTCCAGTGCCTATCGGGCGGCAAAATTGACCAAGTACGCAAGATTACCCTGACCGCGAGCGGCGGACCGTTTCGTTCCTTCTCACTAGAAGAGATGCGCGGCGTAACGCCAGCGCAGGCCGTGGCGCATCCCAATTGGGACATGGGCGCAAAGATCAGCATCGATTCCGCGACAATGATGAACAAGGGCCTTGAGTTGATTGAGGCCTATCATTTGTTTGCTGTGGGCTTGGATAAAATCGATATCCTCGTCCATCCACAATCGGTCATCCATTCGATGGTCGAATATGTTGATTGTTCGACTTTGGCGCAGCTTGGATCGCCAGATATGCGCATTCCCATTGCCAGCGCGCTGGCATGGCCCGAGCGTATCACGACAAGCTGCAAACCTCTGGATTTAGCGACCATTGGCCAGTTGACCTTTGAGCAGCCCGATGTTGAGCGCTTTCCGGCGCTTCGACTTGCCCGCGCGGCTATAGCCGAAGGCGGAGCAAAGCCGGCCATTTTGAACGCTGCCAACGAAGTCGCTGTAGCGGCGTTTTTGGCAGGCCAAATTACATTCTTGGAAATTGCGGCGTTGGTCGAAGCGACATTGACGGTTTATGTGCCAGAGGCGCCTGCAAATTTGGAAGATCTGTTCAGCATCGATGCAGACGCACGGCAATATGCCCGTGCCGTATTGGAGAAATTGACGCGTGGCCACTGAATCACCCCATATTCTTTTGACGTTAGTCGCGTTTTTGGCGCTGATTGGGTCGCTTGTCGTGGTACATGAGCTTGGTCATTATGCCGTGGGCCGTTGGTTCGGCGTGAAGGCGGAGAAATTCTCTATCGGCTTTGGTCCGCAAATTTGGGGCAGGGTCGATAAACGCGGCACTTTGTGGCGCATCGGCCTGTTACCCTTGGGGGGCTATGTCCAATTTGCAGGCGACATGAACCCTGCAAGCCAAGCGGACGAAAGCTGGAAGCAGTTACCAGAAGAGGAACGCAACCAAACGTTCCAATCGAAAACCTTGTGGCAACGCGCGTTGATTGTGTTTGCTGGACCAGCGGTGAATTTCATCTTGGCGATCATGATCGCGATGGGTTTCCTATTGGCCTTTGGGAAATCTGTGACGCCGCCCGTGGTGGATGTTGTGCAGCCCAATAGCCCCGCCGCGGTGGCCGGGTTGCAGGTTGGTGACCGTATCCTGACATTGAATGACCGGACAGTCGAAACCTTCGACGCGATGGCTAACGAAGTCATTATGATTCCTGGCGAAAGAATCGTCATGGAGATCGAACGCAACGGCACGCGCCTGTCAAAGGAAGCGACGGTCGCTGCGGTTATCGAAGTTGATCGGTTCGGCAATGAATACCGTATTGGTCGCCTCGGCGTTGGGGCCAGCAAAATGGAAGTCCGCGAAGTCGGTCTGCTAGAAGCGCCATGGGCTGCGGTTCTGCAAACGGGCGATATTTTACGCCAACAAGTCATCGGCCTTGGTCAGATTATTTCGGGCCGACGGCCCATTTCCGAACTGGGCGGCCCTTTGAAAATCGCAAAAGTATCTGGCGAGGCCATGAGCCTAGGCATTCTGACTTTTATTAGCCTTGCGGCATTAATCTCGATTAACTTAGGGTTCATCAATCTGCTGCCAATTCCGATGCTCGATGGAGGACATTTGTTGCTCTATGCTGTAGAAGCTGTGCGTCGGCGGCCAGCCACGCCCGTAGTGCAGGAGTGGGCTTTTCGTGCAGGATTTGCGATGCTGGCGGCATTCATGATCATGGTCACATTCAATGACCTTGCGTCTTTCGGTCTTTTCGAAAGTGGTTAAGGGCATTGCATACTTGATTGCGCGCGCTGCATCGGGCAGGGACGCAAAACTATTTTAGCGAATAGGCCAACGCTCGGTGGGGGCGGACATCAGATCGGATGACAATGATAAGTAGACCTTGCGGCAACTTCAAAAGCTTTGGCCTATATTTGATGGGCTCGACGGCGCTTGCCGCGACGGGCACTATGACGCCCGCTTTTGCGCAGACCGCGCCGGCGGCACCCGCTGCCCAGCCTGAGGTGGGTGCAGCCGTTGAAACCATTCAATCTATCACTGTAGCCGGGACGCAACGACTCGAAGCCGATACTGTTCGATCATATATTCGCTTGCGCACAGGGCAGCCATGGACGCAGGTCGCGGCTGACCAAGCGTTGAAGGACCTGTATGCGACCGAATTGTTCGCGGATGTTGCTGTCCGCAATAACGCCGGTGCGGTTGTTATTGATGTGCGCGAAAACCCGGTGGTGAACCGCATCATTCTTGAAGGCAATAAGCGCATCAAGAATGACAAAATTGAACCAGAAATCAAACTTGCACCGCGCCAGATTTATTCGCGATCCAAAGTGCGCGCTGATGTTGCGCGCATTATTGAACTTTACAAGCGACAGGGCCGCTTTGCGGCGGTCGTTGAGCCTAAATTGGTTCAGCTCGACCAAAACCGCGTAGACATTGTTTTCGAAATTACCGAAGGGCCAAAGTCCAAGGTTCAGCAGATTAATATCATCGGCAACGACAAGTTTTCCGATGGCCAGTTACGCGGCGAGATGGTCACTAAGCAAGCCCGTTTTTACAAATTCTTCAGCTCCGGCACCAGCTATGATCCGGACCGCTTAGCGTTCGACCAGCAAAAACTGCGTCAATTCTACCTGACAAAAGGCTATGCCGATTTCCGCGTGGTTTCTGCAGTCGCCGAACTGACTCCTGATAAGCAGGACTTCATCATTACTTATGTGGTGGAAGAAGGTGACAGGTATAAATTTGGCGACGTCAAGGTTGAGAGCCAAATTCGCGATTTTGATTCAGAGCGGCTGACGATGACGTTGCGCATGAAAAAAGGCGACTGGTATGACGCCAAGATGGTGGAAGATACCGTTGAAAGCCTCTCGGAAACCGCAGGTCTTTTTGGGTATGCTTTTGCCGATGTAAACCCTGATTTCCAGCGGGACAAAGATACGCTGACGATGGGTATCACGTTCAACGTTGCGGAATCCCCGCGTGTGTTTGTGGAACGGGTCGACATTAACGGTAACACGTTGACTCAAGACAAGGTGGTGCGCCGCGAATTCCGCCTGAACGAAGGCGATGCGTTTAACAGCATTCAGGTAAAGCGGACTGCAGAGCGTATTAAGTCGCTGGGATATTTCCAAGAAGATCTCGAAGTTGAACAGGAACAAGGCAGCGGCCCAGACCGCATCATCCTGAGCACCAATGTGGAAGAAAAAGCGACAGGCGAATTGTCCTTGTCGGCCGGATTTTCATCGATCGAAAACTTCATCTTCCAAGGTTCTATCAAGCAGCGAAATTTCCGCGGTTTGGGGCAAGAGCTGCGGACGAATATTTCTTATTCGTCTTATTCCAAATCAGCAGAAATTGGCTTTACCGAGCCCTATTTGTTTGATCGTTCCATCGCAATATCGGGCGACATTTTTCGTCGTGATTTAAACAGCTTCAACTTCTTCAACAACCAACGCAATACGACCTATGAGCAAGCCACAACGGGTATACAGGTACGCGTTGGGGTGCCCGTGAACGAGTATATTTATTTTCAGGCGCGCTATGGGTTGAGCCAGGATGATATTTCGCTTGATGCGAATACCTTCTTCTCCGATCCAGATGGTTTAGGCCCACTTCCAGCGTCGTGTGACCCAATCATTGCCGGGCGTTTTCTGTGCGATGCACTCGGTAAGCGTGTGACGTCCTCCATTGGTTACACGTTACTTTATGATGATCGCGACAACCGCATCCGTCCAACGCGCGGCCAGAGCTTCGGTATAAGCCAAGATTTTGCTGGGCTTGGCGGTGACGTCAAATATGTAAAAACGCGCATTAATGCCGACAAATTTTGGAAGCCATTCGGTAATTTCGTTTTCGGATTGTCGATGGAAGGTGGGTATATCCATTCGTTGGAAGACCGCGGTTTGACCTCGCAGGGTATTGACGATGTTCGGCTGACCGACCGTTTCTATCTGGGTGAACCGCAAATGCGCGGTTTCGACATTCGTGGCATCGGCCCAAGGGTGCAGCGCGTGTTCTTCGAAAGTCAGATTGTAAACGGGGTAGCCGTGAATGCGCCGCTGACGGATCGTAACCAGATCCAAGACGATGCTATTGGCGGCCGTTTCTATTATCTTGGCCGCGCCGAACTTCAAATTCCGCTAGGCAGTGGCGCCAGAGAGCTGGGCTTACGTCCTTCCATGTTCGTCGATGTAGGTTCTGTGTTTGATGTGACACGACCTATTTTGCAGACGGTGCAACAGCGTGAAATTCTGTCCAACGGCACGCAAGGCGCGCCACTTTATTATTTCGTAGATTCCGCTGGTACGCTTCAAACATCCACCACAGCTAATAATGCCGATGGCTCGCCCCGCGTTGCCGCGCTGCGTTTCGAAGAACGCTTTTTCGGCGACAGTTGGAAGCCACGCTTGTCGGTTGGCTTTGGCGTAAACTGGAATTCACCCTTTGGTCCGTTCCGGATCGATATTGCCCGCGCTCTGCTCAAGCAGGAGGGTGACGACACAAAATTATTTACATTCAACGTAGGAACGCAATTCTAATGAAAATTCGCAAACACATTCTCGCCGCAGCCTCTTTGTCAGTCGCTGCCATTTCGGTACCAGCGTCGGCCCAAGTTGCAGGTATCGCAACCTCTGACACGGCCGTTGCAATCACCCGTTCTAAGGCGCTTGGTACTGCCTACCTGCAAATTGGCACCCAATATGCCAGCGTGGCGCAGCAATTGCAGGCCAAACGCGTAGAGATCAATAATCTGAATGCGCAGCTTGATATCAACAAGGACAAGGAACTGACTCAGGCCGAGTTGGACGTCGCTATTAAGGCGAACAGCCCCTTGCTGAAGCAGCTCGACGCAAAACAGATGGAATTGAACACACTTCAGGATCCTATCGTGCTTGCGCAGCTCTATGCCGTGGAGCAGATTGCGTTGAAATATGACGCTGCACAGCAAGCGGTCATTACCGCCAAGAAAATAAATGTCATCCTTGCGCCGGATGCGTTTGTATGGGCACCAGAAGCGGTTGATGTAACCCCTGCGATTACAGCTGAATTGGACAAGGTTGTTCCTTCTGTGTCGACCACGCCACCCGCTGGCTGGCGTCCGTCGCGCCAGATTGGCGCTTTGTATCAGCAGATTCAGCAGCTGATTAACGCAGCAACGCAGCAAGCCCAAGCTGCTGCTGCTGCGCAGGCACGTCCGGCTGCAGCCCCAGCAGCGCAGCCTGAAAGCCGCTAGACTTTATGTCCGGGGGCGATTTCAGCAACTATGATGTGCGCCGGGTCATGGCGGTGCTTCCGCACCGCTACCCCATGCTTTTGGTCGACCGCGTAGAAGAGCTTGTCGTTGATGAGCGTATATGCGCGGTCAAAGCCGTGAGCATGAATGAAGGATTTTTTCAGGGACACTTCCCCGGAAGGCCCATCATGCCGGGTGTTCTGATTGTTGAAGCACTGGCCCAAGCGGCTGGTGTTTTGGCGATGGAAAGCCTTGGGTTGATTGGTTCGGGTAAGCTTGTGTACTTCATGTCCATAGACAATACCAAGTTCCGTGCGCCGGTTGAGCCGGGATGCCTGATGCATTTACATGTTGAATTTATGCAGAAACGTGCCCGTGTTTGCAAATTTGCCGGACGCGCTATGGTTGGTGATCAAATTGCTGCTGAGGCCGAATTTATGGCGATGATTGCCGAGCCACCTGCTTGATGTATTGACACCGAACTCTCTCTCGTAATCCCTAACTTGGTTCGGGATGACGCGCGCACTTGGCCTGTTATCCTGAACCAAGTTCAGGATGACGAAATTGGGGTTAGGATAACGAACGGGTGAGCGACGAGTTGTAAATCCGCCACACCCGCATTCTGCAATATTTCCATGTTGCTATCGCGCCCACTCCCCGCTATGCGCGGCGCTTCCGAATTTAGGGTTACCGGTCGGAAACCGGTGACTGAACAAAGGATTTATGTATGAAAGCCGACATTCACCCCGATTATCACATGATCAAGGTGCAGATGACCGATGGTACCGTCTTCGAAACACGCTCGACTTGGGGCAAGGAAGGTGACACACTCGCTCTGGATATCGATCCGACGTCGCACCCAGCATGGACTGGCGGTTCGGGCCGTATGCTTGACACTGGCGGCCGCGTTGCCCAGTTTAACAAGCGTTTTGGTGGCCTCAGCCTCAAAAAGTAAGATTTTCATTGTGCTGGGCTAAGGCTCGGCACAGTAAATATTAAAGGTCTAAACTTAGACCGAAAAGGGATCGCGCCTGCCTCAGTGGCGCTATGGCGACCGTAGCTCAGTTGGTTAGAGCGCTGGTTTGTGGTACCAGAGGTCGGGGGTTCAAGACCCCTCGGTCGCCCCATTTCTTCCACGCCAATATCTGTGTGACATTTGCTAGGCGTAATATTATTACGCTTGAACGTAATATGATTCCGAGCGCCCAAGGGCCAGTTTCGCACAAGGAAATATATCATGCCCGCCATTTGGGACCTGCCTGATTTTGACTCGCACGAGGCGGTGCACGTCTTTGACGACAGGGTGACGGGGCTAAGGGCCATTATCGCCGTGCATTCTACCCATTTGGGACCAGCAGCCGGCGGAACCCGTTTTTGGCATTATGGCGATTCCCAAGCGGCGATTACCGACGCGCTGCGCCTGTCGCGCGGCATGAGCTACAAAAATGCGATGGCGGGGCTTTCTGCCGGAGGGGGCAAAGCAGTAATTCTTGCCAATCCTGCCCGCACCAAAAAGCAGGATATGCTCGACGCCTTTGCGCGGGCTGTGGATTCGCTCGGCGGGAAATATATTACGGCACAGGATGTCGGTATGTCTGAAGCAGACATGGTTTCCTTGTCGAAGGTTACGCCGCATGTTGCCGGACTGCCCGGACAGGGCGGCGATCCGGGCCCTTACACAGCGCGGGGCGTATTTCTGGGCGTTCAGGCCGCTGCAAAGCATGTGCTTGGTACAGATAGCATGTCGGGCGTGCATGTCGCTATTCAGGGCGTGGGCAGTGTTGGCGGCGGTCTGGCGCGTTATCTTGCGGAACAAGGGGCAAAGCTGACATTGGCCGATGTCGATGCGCAACGTGCCGCCGACCTGGCTGCGGAACTGGGCGGCACCAGCGTCCCTGCCGACGCGATCATGACCGTCGATGCAGATATCTTCAGCCCCTGTGCTTTGGGGGCCATACTTACGCAAGCCAGTGTGAACGCCTTAAACGTTCGTGCCATTGCTGGCGGGGCGAACAATCAATTGGCCACAGGGCCAGAGGGCCGGATGCTGGCGGATAGGGGTATCCTCTACGCGCCAGATTATGTCATTAACGCAGGCGGCATTATCAACGTTTTGCGCCACATAGAAAATGCCGATGATGCGGAAATCAACAGCCGCATCGACGCCATTCCGGCTCGTCTTTCTGCGATCTGGTCAGAAAGTGATTCAACCAGCCTGACTCCTGCCGAAGTTGCCGACAATATGGCACAAAAGCTTATTGGCAGATTATAGCAAATCCGTTGGGGTAACGCTTTTGCCTTGCTAAAGGCGCTGCCTAATCATGCATCGCGTTGCCAATCCTGACCTATTCTTGGGTATTGTAAAGCCGCTTACGCCGGCATTACTCAGGTCAGAGAAGGACAAATGCCGCCGCCGGCACAATTGGCTTTCGGTAATGCGCGAGCAATTTGACCCAATTATCCTGCGTCATATAATTTTGCCGGGTTCGCGCGCTTGTTTGCCGGGGACCTTGATAGGGCGATTGTGCTCTAGGAAAAAACCCGTTTCACCGGCAACGCCGAATGCCAAATGGAAACCGCGGATTGAGTCGCAGCTGCAGGCGGCAAAGGCCCTGCAAGCGCGAGCAGCACAAGCAGTATCAAATTCTACTTCTAAATATATGATTATATGATATTTTTTTAGTTATTGAGTGCGGCAATGCTGTGTTGTGAAGGGCCGTGCTCCATGCTATTGCCCGCGCCCCAGTCACGGATAAAGTGGCGTTTGGGACAAAAGCCGGGGAAACAATATGGTTGGACCGCAAGCAGACGATTTCGGTCATAGTGACCAGGATCACCATCACAGCCATGCCCCAAAAGGTTCGCTGCTGGCTTTATGCGTGGGCACAATTGGCGTTGTCTTCGGCGACATCGGCACAAGTCCGATTTACGCGTTCCGGGAAACCTTTGCCGGCCACCACCCGATAACCCCTGACCCGATGCACATCAAAGGCGTTTTGAGCCTTGTGTTCTGGTCAATGATGATCGTGGTGACGTTCAAATATGTCTTCACCATCATGAAAGCCGATAACAAGGGCGAGGGCGGAAGCCTTGCCCTGTTGGCGCTCATTAACCGGCAGACGGCTGGCGCGAAATGGACCGCGCCTTTTGTCATGCTCGGGGTGTTTGCAACCGCACTATTTTATGGCGATTCCATGATTACACCCGCCATGTCGATCTTGTCAGCGGCCGAAGGTCTAAAATATGTGCACGAAGGCTTCAGCGCATGGATATTGCCAATATCGGTTGTGATTATCGGCGCGCTATTTGCATTCCAGTCACGCGGGACGGCTAAGGTGGGAGCTTGGTTTGGGCCGATAATGTTGATCTATTTCGCAACATTGGCGGGCTTGGGGCTGATGCATCTGACTAAGATGCCGATGATCATCTTCGACGTTTTGAACCCCATGAACGCGTTCTATTTTTTCTATATTGATGGTTTTCGGGCCTTTGTAGCGATGGGCACGGTTGTTCTTGCTGTGACGGGTGCAGAGGCGCTGTACGCCGATATGGGCCATTTCGGACGGCGACCCATTAAGTTTAGCTGGCTGTTCTTCGTGCTGCCCGCGCTGATGCTCAATTATATGGGGCAGGGGGCAATGATATTGTCCATGACACCCGAAGAGGCACAGGTTGCCATTCGCGACCCGTTCTTCCTTATGGTGCCAGAATTGATCAGCACGCCGGTTATTTTCCTTACGATTATGGCGGCCATCATTGCCAGCCAGGCTGTCATTTCCGGCGCGTTTTCGTTGACGCAGCAGGCGATTCAGTTGGGCTTTATGCCACGCCTCAGCATATTACACACCAGCGAAAAAGCGGCTGGGCAGATATACATTCCGGCGATTAACTGGGGCCTTGCGGTTATGGTTTTGCTGCTGGTTTTATTCTTCCAGTCATCGTCCAATCTTGCCGCAGCTTATGGCATTGCAGTGACGGGCGCTATGTTCATCGACACCTGTTTGATTGCGGTCGTCTTGCTGTCGTTGTGGAAATGGCCAAAGTGGAAAGCGCTCCCTATCCTTGCTTTGTTCTTCATCGTCGACTTTGCCTATCTGGGCGCCAATTTGTTGAAGGTGCCATCGGGCGGATGGGTGCCTTTGGTCATTGGTTTAGTTATCTTCACCTTATTGACGACTTGGTCGCGTGGCCGCGCTTTGATGCGCGAGCGCATGGCAGAGAGCACGATGCCCATGGAGATTTTCATAAAGTCTGCCGCCAACAGCGCGACCCGCGTGCAAGGAACGGCGATTTTCATGGCATCGGCGGCCAGTGGCGTGCCATCGGCCTTGCTTCATAATATTAAGCACAACCGCATCTTGCATGAACGCGTCATCATCCTGACCGTGCAGATTGAGGATGTGCCCTATGTCGTCAGCACTGACCGCATAATCTGTAAGGATTTGGGGGAAGGTTTTTACCGCGTAAAAATGCGCTTTGGCTTTTTGGAAGAAACCAATGTGCCAGCGACGCTCGACTTGGTTGATTTGTGCGGTCCCAAATTTGACATGATGCACACCAGCTTTTTCCTGTCGCGTCAAACATTGATAGCATCCAAAATGCCCGGCATGGCGATATGGCGGGAAAAAATATTTGCATGGATGTTGCGCAATGCTGCCAATGCTATGGAGTTTTTCAAATTGCCAAGCAATCGCGTGGTCGAATTGGGCAGCCAGGTTGAAATCTGATCTACCTTAGCTTTCGCAATTAAATTTCTGCCAAGCATTTTAAGACTGGACGGATGTTGCTCGATATGGCTATTCCCGCCCTGTAATGAAATCGCGCAACGCCCTTTCGCTCCTCCTACTACGACTTACACGCCCTTAGGCGTGCCTGTTTTGCCGACCATGTTCGGCAACCCGCCTAAGGGCTTTCCCACCGCCAAATTTAGCCCCCAAACCGGGCGTCTCAGCGAAGTTGCCATATCATGATGCTTTCCGACCCATCGCGTAAATACCGACCTTTCCCCCAAGTGGACCTGCCCGACCGCATATGGCCGACACGGACCATAGACCGCGCGCCGCGCTGGCTTTCCACTGACCTACGCGATGGTAACCAAGCGCTCATCGATCCCATGGGGACGGAAAAAAAGAAGCGATTTTTTGACCTGCTGCTGAAGGTTGGCGTGAAAGAAATTGAGGTTGGCTTCCCAAGTTCGGGCGCTACAGATTTCGATTTCATTCGCGGGCTTGTCGACAGCGGGAGCATTCCGGATGATGTTACAATCCAAAGCCTGACGCAGTCACGACGTGATCTGATTGAAAAAACGTTCGAGAGCATGGCAGGCGCGCCGCGCGCAATTGTGCATGTCTACAATGCCGTCAGCCCTGCGTGGCGCGATATCGTCTTCAACCTCGACAAAGCCGGCGTGAAGGCGATCGCGATCGAAGGCGCGCATATCCTGAAAGAGCAAGCGGCGAAATATCCGCAAACCGATTGGCATTTTGAATATAGCCCCGAAACTTTCTCGACAGCTGAACTCGAATTCAGCCTTGAAGTGTGCGAGGCGGTGATGGATGTGCTGCAGCCCACGGCGGCAAAGCCACTGATCCTCAATTTGCCAGCGACGATTGAGGCGGCCATGCCCAATGTCTATGCTGATCAGATCGAATGGATGTGTCGCAATATCAGCGCGCGGGATCATGTCGTCATCAGCCTGCATCCGCACAACGACCGGGGCAGCGGCATTGCCGCCGCCGAGTTTGGCTTGCTGGCGGGCGGAGACCGCATCGAAGGTTGCCTGTTCGGCAATGGTGAGCGCACCGGCAATGTCGATTTGGTGACGTTGGCGCTGAACATGTATACGCAAGGGCTGCACCCCGGCCTCGATTTCAGTGACATTGATGAGGTCATTCAGACCGTCGAATATTGCAACCAGTTGCCCGTGCACCCGCGACATCCCTATGCTGGCGAATTGGTATTCACTGCCTTTTCAGGATCGCATCAGGACGCGATTAAAAAAGGGTTCACGGCTCAAGAACGGCAGAATGACGAAATCTGGCGCGTGCCCTATTTGCCAATCGATCCCGCCGATTTGGGCCGCAGTTACGAAGCCGTCATCCGCGTGAATTCGCAAAGCGGCAAGGGCGGCGTCGCTTGGGTGATCGAGCAGGACCAAGGTTTGAAGTTGCCCAAACGGATGCAGGCGAATTTTTCGATCACCGTGCAGTTATTGTCGGACACAACGGGGCGGGAGCTGACAAGTGCTGACATTTGGGAGGCGTTTGAAAAGCGCTATCATCTAAAGGGGGATGGCCGGTTCCGGCTCATCGATTTCCACGAAACCCAAAGCCAGCGGCAAAAGGACGAGCGCATCTTTGCGGGCAACATCCGGATAGATGGCGTCGAACAAAGCGTCAGCGGACGTGGCAATGGCCTGATTTCTAGCCTTGCCAACGCATTGCAAGACGCGCTGGGCGGGCCGCTCGATATTATCGACTATAGCGAGCACGCCATTGGCCATGGCACCGATGCCCGCGCCGCCGCGTTTGTCGAATGCCGCGTTGGCGACGGTCCAATTTTATTTGGTGTCGGCATTAGCCAGGATGTTGCTACAGCATCTGTTAGAGCCATTCTAAGCGCAGCTAACGGGGCTTAGTGTCTATGTGCGCTTGAATCTCTGGTAGCCTTCACCTGAACTTAACTCAGGCATTGGGCGCTATAATGCCCGTGCGTTGCAGCACCTTCCCCTACGGAACAGCCCGCTCAAAAAGGTGGGTTTGACAGCCGCGACGCGCTGTGGCTAACCCACGTGCAACTGATGAATTAATAAGGGATTCGACGCATGGCACTTCCGGCAATTTTCGATAATCTTCGGCTACCAGTGATTGGCTCACCGCTGTTCATCGTGTCTGGGCCCGATCTGGTGATCGCGCAGTGTAAGGCTGGCGTGGTTGGCTCGTTTCCGGCGCTCAATGCGCGCCCCGCAAGCCAGTTGGACGAATGGCTACACCAGATTACCGAAGAGCTGGCGGCACATAATCGCGACAATCCTGAACGTCCCGCTGCGCCTTATGCGGTGAACCAGATTGTCCATAAGTCAAATAACCGGTTGCAGGAGGATATTGCTATTTGTGCCAAATGGCAGGTCCCAATCACCATCACATCGCTTGGCGCGCAGGAAGAATTGAACAAAGCCGTCCATAGCTGGGGCGGGATTGCGTTGCATGACGTCATCAATGACCGGTTCGCACGCAAGGCGATTGAAAAGGGCGCCGATGGCCTCATTCCCGTTGCGGCTGGCGCTGGCGGCCATGCGGGCGTGACGTCGCCTTTCGCCTTGATGCGCGAAATCCGCGAATGGTTTGACGGGCCTGTCGCTCTGTCCGGCTCTATCGCGCATGGTGCCTCGGTACTCGCGGCGCAGGCCATGGGCGCAGACTTTGGCTATATCGGCAGCGCGTTCATTGCCACTAAGGAAGCAAACGCGGTTGACGGTTATAAAGAGAATATCGTTGAGGCGAAGGCCGCCGACATTGTTTATTCCGACCTCTTCACGGGCGTCAGCGGCAATTATCTACGCCAGTCGATCGAGCGCGCTGGCATGGACCCTGACAACCTTCCCCAAGGCGATATTTCCACTATGGACTTCGGTTCCGGCGGCAACAGTGAAGCCAAGGCATGGAAAGACATTTGGGGTTCAGGCCAAGGCATTGGTGCGGTTAAAGCTGTGAAAACCGTTGCTGAATTCGTTGACCAGCTTGAGGCCGAATATCGCGCAGCGAAAGCCAGCCTTGATGCCCGTTATTTGGGGTAATCGCGCTTCGATAATTGAGCGTACAGACCATGCCCCCCGATCAAGTCGGGGGTGACATGTGTCTTTGATTTCCTAAAGCTTTAGCTTGCCTTTTCAAACGCGACGCTGATGTCGAGCGTTACGTCATCCGAAATCATCGGAACGGCATAGCTTATGCCGAATGCGCTGCGCTTGATGACGGCTGTGGCGTGAAAACCAACGGTGGCCTTCTTGTTGAAAGGGTTATTACCAGCCCCTGAAAATTTGGTGTCGAGAACGACTGGCTTGGTGACGCCGTTCAACGTGAGGTCGCCGGTGATTTTTGCAGTGGTCCCACTTGCAACGACACTGGTTGAAACGAATTTGGCATCCGCCGGGGCTGGACCAAAAAAGTCGGCTTTGCCGCCGTCCTTGCCAGCGCGCAGCAGATGGCCGGTCAGGCCAGTACTTGCCGTTGTGACCTTGCCGACGGGAATAGTGATATCCACCTTGGCGGCATTTGGATTGGCGGGGTCAAGTGTCAGTGTTCCCGTCGCATCGCCGAAAATGCCGAAATAATCGTTGAAACCAAAATGGCTGACGCGCCAGCCGATCAGCGTATGGCCGGGGTCAGTGTTGTACGTCCCTGCAGTGACACGGGCGACGTCCATTGTTCCGGGCATTTGCGGGGCGCTTTGCGCGATCAATGGCACAGCGAATAAGAGGGGGAGGGCACATAAAAGCTTACGCATAACTTTGCTCCAGATAGCAAAAAGGGGAAGCATCAGTGTCGATGCCTCCCCTAAAACTGTCAAGCTAGGAAAAAGGGTTCAGTTCTTTGCTTGATCCACCAACTTATTCTTGGCAATCCAAGGCATCATCGCGCGCAGCTTTGCGCCCGTTTCTTCGATGGGGTGCGCCGCAGCAGCCTTGCGTGCGGCTTTCAATTCTGGCTGACCCGCGCGGTTATCGAGCACGAAATTCTTGACGAAACGACCCGATTGGATGTCCGCAAGAACGCGCTTCATTTCCGCCTTGGTTTCGTCGGTGATGATACGTGGACCCGTGGTGATATCGCCATATTCTGCGGTATTCGAAATCGAATAACGCATGTTTGCAATGCCGCCTTCGTACAAAAGGTCCACAATCAGTTTGGTTTCATGCAAGCATTCGAAATAGGCCATTTCTGGTGCATAGCCTGCCTCGGTCAATGTCTCGAAACCAGCTTGGATAAGGTGCGTGATACCGCCGCACAAAACGGCCTGTTCGCCGAACAAATCGGTTTCGCATTCTTCGCGGAAGTTGGTTTCGATGATGCCGCTGCGTCCGCCGCCCACGCCGCTGGCGTACGCTAGAGCGATGTCATGGGCGTTGCCGCTGGAATCCTGTGCAACTGCGATCAGGCACGGTACGCCGCCACCCTTTTGATATTCGCTGCGTACGGTATGGCCGGGGCCTTTTGGCGCGATCATGATCACGTCAATGTCGGCACGCGGTTCAATAAGGCCGAAATGGATGTTGAGGCCATGAGCGAACGCCAAAGCCGCGCCGGATTTCATGTTTGCGTGCAGATCATCGGCGTAAATTGCGGCCTGATGCTCATCGGGTGCCAGCACCATAAGGATATCGGCCCAAGCGGCCGCATCAGCATTCGCCAAAACCTTGAAACCAGCGGCTTCCGCCTTTTTGGCTGTTGCCGATCCGGCACGCAGGGCAATCGCGACATCCGCTACGCCGCTGTCACGCAGGTTTTGCGCATGGGCATGGCCTTGGCTACCATAGCCTACAATCGCGACCTTTTTGTCTTTGATAAGGCCCAAGTCGCAATCGGCGTCATAATATACTTTCATTCTTCCGTCCCTTTATCTTTCTCGTCATGCTGAACTTGTTTCAGCATGACGCGCTTTGGTTTGTTATCCTGAAACGCGTTCAGGATGACGATATGGTAATTAACTGACCCCGGCACCCCGCATAAGGCCAACAATACCGGTACGGCCAACTTCGACCAGCCCGACTTCGCGCATCAAAGTTACAAACGTGTCGATCTTGTCAGGGCCACCTGTGATTTCAAAAATGAAGCTGCTGACCGTGGCATCGATGACGCGTGCGCGATAAATGTCGGCAAGGCGCATCGCTTCAACGCGTTGATCGCCCGTACCGTTGACTTTGACCAAGGCAAGTTCCCGCTCCACATGCGGCCCAGCCTCGGTAAGGTCAGTGACTTTGTGGACGGGAATGAGCCGCTCGCATTGCGCGATAATCTGGTCGATCACGGGCGGCGGGCCTTTGGTAACGATAGTTATCCGGCTGGTCGTGTGGTCTTCGCTAATATCGGCCACGGTAAGGCTATCGATATTGTAGCCCCGCGACGTGAACATGCCGGCGATGCGAGCCAGGGTGCCCGCTTCATTATCGACGGTGAGGGTCAGCACGTGCCGTTCGGTAAGTTCTTGCTTAATATGCATTATACGAGCGCCTTTGCTTCGTCATCCATGGTGCCCGATACTTGGTCTGCTTTCAGGATCATGTCCGTATGGGCTGCGCCCGATGGGATCATCGGGAAACAGTTTGCCGTTTTGTGTACACGGCAATCGAACATCACTGGCCCGTCATGCGCAAGCATCTCGGCAATGGCATCATCGAGCTTGGCCGGGTCAGCACAACGAATGCCTTTCCAGCCATAAGCTTCGGCCAGCGCGACGAAATCAGGCAGGCTGTCCGAATAGCTTTCGGAGTAGCGGCTTTCATAGGTCAGCTCTTGCCACTGGCGGACCATCCCCATCCATTCATTGTTGAGGATGAAGACCTTTACCGGCAAACGATATTGCGTTGCTGTTGCCATCTCTTGAATGTTCATCTGGATCGATGCTTCACCGGCGATATCGATCACGAGCGCATCTGGATGCCCCATTTGCGCACCAATTGCCGCAGGCAGGCCATAACCCATCGTACCAAGTCCACCGCTTGTCAGCCATTTATTTGGCGCATCAAAGTGAAAATGCTGCGCCGCCCACATTTGATGCTGGCCAACCTCAGTCGTGATGATCGGGGCTTTGTCCTTTGTGGCTTCAAACAGGCGCTCAATCGCATATTGCGGCATGATTTCCTGCGTGCTGCCGGGGTAATTTAGGCACCCAACGGCGCGCCATCCAGCGATACGTGACCACCAATCGTCCAGCGGCTGTTTTTTGTATTTCCGGCCTTTCCAGACATCGATCATCTGACGCATGGCCGTGCCAACATCCGCAACGATGGGTAGGTCAACGCGGACGGTCTTGTTCATTGAGCTGCGGTCTATGTCGACATGAATTTTGACGCTGTCCGGTGAAAATGCGTCCAATCGGCCCGTTACGCGGTCGTCAAAGCGGGCGCCGAGGCAGACCATGACGTCGCATTGGTTCATGGCCATGTTGGCCTCATATGTGCCGTGCATGCCCAACATGCCCAACCAAGCGTCGCCGGAGGCGGGATAGGCGCCAAGGCCCATCAACGTCGATGTCACCGGCGCTCCAGTCAATTCTGCCAACTCACGCAGCGCTTCGCTTGCGGCAGGGCCCGAATTGATGATACCGCCGCCCGTATACAAAATCGGTGCCTTAGCATTGGCAATCAATTCCACCGCGCGGTTGATTTCGGCATAGTCGGCCTCACCCGCATAAGTGAAGCGCGAACGGGCAGGGCGCTTCACATCGGTACTTGCCGTTGCCACCTGCACATTTTTGGGAATGTCGATGACAACCGGACCGGGGCGTCCTTTAGTAGCGATGGAGAAAGCCTCCCGCACAATAGTTGCGAGTTCGGCCGGGTCCTTCACCAGATAATTATGCTTGGAACAATGGCGCGTAATGCCGACGGTATCTGCTTCTTGAAAGGCATCTGAGCCGATCAAATTGGTCGCGACCTGGCCTGTCAGGACGATCAAAGGGATAGAATCCATAAACGCGTCGGCAATGCCGGTAACAGCGTTGGTCGCACCGGGGCCGGAGGTGACTAGCACAACACCTGGCTTACCCGTTGCACGGGCATAGCCCTCCGCCGCATGGGCAGCGCCCGCCTCATGCCGGACGAGGATATGCTTAATCTTCTTCTGCTGAAATAAGGCGTCATAAATAGGCAGAACTGCGCCACCGGGATAACCGAATACGGTATCCACGCCCTGTTCAACCAGGATATCAATCAAAATTTCTGCGCCGGATTTTTCGGGCACTGGACAGTCCTTATAAGTTAAGCCGCTTCCCCATGTTGCACTGCAATAGGGTAAGCAAGAGCGGGCTAGCTAATGATTAGAAAATGACTTGTCAAATACATTCATTAAAATATTATTTCAAAATCACCTATATTTGAATCATTTATTACTGCACTTGCGCGGTGCCAATCCGCAGGAGCTTGATTGCGAAACCAAGTAAACTGCCGCTTTGCATATTGTCGGGTGGCAATTTGGCCGCGCGCAATCGCTTCGTCCCGATTCATCATGCCTTTAAGATAGGCCGAAATCTCCGGCACGCCGATGGCGCGCATAACGGGTGCATCTTGCGGCAGATTGCGGGCAAGCAACGCCTCCACTTCATCAATTGCACCATGCGCCATCATTTGTTCAAAGCGAGTGTCGCAGCGCGCGTATAGCCAATCGCGTGGGGGTAAGAGCAACAAAGGACGCAAAATGATGTCCGCTGATATGCCGCCAATCTTGGTTGCGCGCCATGCCAAGATGCTGCGCCCGGTGCTTTGCACGACCTCAAGTGCACGGGTGATGCGACTGACATCCGTGGGGGCCAAGGTTGCGGCAACCGGCGCATCATATGTTTGAAGCGCGGCATAAGCTTCTTCCACTGGCATCGCGCGGATTGCGGCCCGCAATTCAGGGTCAACTTCCGGTATGGGCGCAATGCCGTCCAGCAAGGTGCGTAGGTAAAGGCCGCTACCGCCGACCAATATCGGCGTGGCGCCTGCGGCATGGGTGCGCGCAATAGCCTGCTTGGCATCTTTGGCCCAGCGCGCGGCGGAGCAGGGGTTGACGCCATCGATATAGCTAAAAAGATGATGGGGAGCTCTGCGTTGTTCATCGGCAGTGGGCTGCGCGCTCAATATCGGCAGATCAGAATAAACTTGCGCGCTATCGGCGTTGATTATCTCGAAATTGCCAGATCGGGCCAGATGCAGCGCTAATGCCGTCTTGCCGCTTGCTGTCGGACCCGCAATAAGCGCGACCATATTTTGAGGATTCGATATGCCCATTTGCACTCTGATAGCAGCAGACAATCTGGAAAGCGGCAACTTTTCCGAGGCGAAGGATCGATTGGCCGAAGCCGGCTGTATCCCCAAGGCTTTTGACTGGCTCGCAGAAGGCAAAGCAGCCGACATATTGTTTGAAGGCGACCTATCCGATGGGCGCTTGGCCCTCGCGGGTATTGAGGACCGTTTTGATATTGCCATCCAGCATGAGGGGAGCCGCCGAAAAATGTTGTTGGTGTCCGATATGGACAGCACCATGATTACGGTCGAATGCATTGACGAATTGGCGGACTATGCCGGCATTAAGCCAGAGATTGCCGCGATTACCGAACGCGCAATGGCCGGTGAGCTCGATTTTGCCGAGGCTTTAAAGGCGCGGGTCGCTCTGCTGGCGGGGCTGGACGAGGATGTCATTGCGCAGTGCCTGCGCGAACGCGTGCAGCCAATGCCGGGAGCCGATATCCTCGTGCGTACGATGACCGGATGGGGCGCGCATGCGGTACTCGTGTCGGGTGGGTTTACAAGCTTTACGGGTCCTGTGGCTGATAGGCTGGGCTTTCATGAGGTGCATGCCAATCTTCTGGAGATTAAAGACGGACGCCTAACGGGGGCACTGGCGGCCGATATCGTGGATGCATCGACAAAGCGTATCGTGTTGCACGCCGCGGCAGAAGCACGCGGCGTTGACCTTGAGGCGGCGCTGGCGGTTGGTGATGGCGCGAATGATTTGCCAATGATCGCTGCAGCGGTGTCCGGCGGGGGCCTTGGTGTTGGCTATCATCCGCGCCCGCAATTAGCGCAAGCAGCAAACTTTTCCGTACGACATAATGATCTAACAGCGTTGCTCTTTGCGCAGGGCGTTAAGCCCGACAAATGGGCCGACTGAACGCATGAAACAAATTGAGTGCCGCATGGTTGATGTTATGTTGCGCTCGCACAGCCAGATTTAGGAGAAGAATATGCTTAAGTTTCTGCCGATTTTTGTTATTCCCATCCTCGCGAGCTGTGCGACCATGCCAGCTACAAAGGCAGTTGAGGCGTCCGAAGTTGTAACGGCTGATCTTGCCCGTGCCGACGGCAGCTGGGCCGGTGTTGCGACCATATCGCAGCGGCGCGATGGTGTGTTTTTAAGCCTGTCTGCCCAAGCGCCTGCGGCCGGAACATTTGGCATGCATCTGCATGCCGTTGGGAAATGTGAAGCACCTGACTTCGCCAGCGCGGGGCCGCACTGGAACCCGGATATGAAGCAACATGGCCACGACAACCCCATGGGCGCGCATGATGGTGATTTGCCCAATGTGAATGCGGGCGCTGATCGGAAAATCATATTGGAGTATAAATTGAAGGATATAATGCTGTCAGGACCAACCGGTCTGTTGGATGCCGATGGCGGCGCGCTTGTCATCCATGAGAAAGCCGATGACTATAAAACCGATCCAAGCGGCAATAGCGGCAAGCGGATTATCTGCGGTGTGTTTAAGTCGGGAAACCGGAGCTGAGCTTACACCTTATCAGCGAATAAGAGGCATCCTGGGGCCACGCGCTCCAGGATCACGTTGATATCATCCTTCGCAAAAGCAAAGCAGCCTTGGCTTCGGCCAATCTTGCCTTGGTCGTAAATGAGCGAACGGTTCACATACCAAGCAGGGTGAATGACAATCGCGCGGGCCTCGGCTTGGTCATTCTGCGGATCAAGCCCGATTAACCGGCGGGATTCGCCATATTGACCAATATAGGTCTCACCGACGAGATAGCTGCCCGCCGATGTAGCCTCCGACCCACGCACGTTGGAAAAATGTTGGACCCAGCCGCTATGGCTTGGGTCTGAACCCTTGCCATGGGCGACCAAGAATGTGTCGGATTTTCCACTACGCAGATCGACAACATAAAAGCGCGGATCGCGCGATGGCTTGGAAAAGTCCGCTATGGCCAGCAAATCATGGTTGTGAATGCGCGCCTTATGCGCCGCCAAAGCGGCCTTTGCGCGATCAAGCAATAAAGGCGATGGGCCGCCCGGTTCGGTGCCTGTGCCTGGCCGAAAGACGATGTCGGCCGCCTTTGATGGAACCGTAAGTAAGCTCGCGCCTAAAACCGCCGAATGAATGAATTGCCTGCGTCCTATGTTCATGAAGGCAAGATAGGGCTCAACGCTGGCGATAAATAGGGCCTTTAAGGCATTTGAGCGCAAAAGCAGGACGGTTAAGCGCATCATGTCGGAACCTATGGGTCCCGGCCTAATTTATACCGGTGCGGAAAAATTGACGTCGAATTTTTAAGCGGATGATGGTATGCCCATTAAGATGCTGTTTTGTACGGCGCAATATCCGGCAGTTAGGGCAATTTCATGGGTTTCGGCGCGGGCATCCGCACATTGCAGGGCATAATCGCGCTTTTGTTGATGAGTGCAGTGCCGGCCATGTCTGGAGCGCAAGTATTGGAGCAGGCGCCGCCTGCACCTATCCAGCAAGGTCAGAGGCCTGAAGTCGTTCCGGCGGATCCCTCGTCGGCCACGCCACCGCAATCGGTAGTCCCGCCGCCTGTGGCAAACCCACCTGCCGCGAAAACCCCTATTGCAACGCCCACACCAAAGCCCCGCAAAAAAGGGCCTGTTGACGCGCTGAAGCCCGGACAGTTTCGGTGGGCAAAGCAGGAGGTCTATACAGGACCGATGAAAATCGTCGTCGTGCTCGATATTCAGCGGATTTATGTGTTTCAGAATGATGAGTTAATTGGCTTCAGCACTATTTCGTCGGGGAAAAAGGGTAAGGAAACGCCGACAGGTGTTTTCAATATTCTGCAGAAAAATGTGGACCACAAATCCAACCTCTACAGCAACGCGCCGATGCCATTTATGCAGCGGCTGACCTGGGATGGTATTGCCATTCACGGGGGTGATTTGCCCGGATATCCGGCATCACATGGCTGTATCCGTTTGCCCTTAGTTTTTGCCAAGAACTTGTTCGGCGTCACACAAATGGGGCAAGAGGTCGTCGTTCTTCAAGACACGTCAACGCCCGTCAAGCGGCCGGAGCCCCCGCCAGCCACAGATGCTTTGGCTGGACCAGAGGATGCCACCGTCGATCCCACACTGCCTCCACCAGTACTGGCACCAAAGCCCGCAGAAGCATTTCCGCCCGAGCCATCCGTTTAACCTGCTTTATTCCTACCGCAACCGTCACGTCCCCGATTGACGTTTACGCTAACGTAAACTAGTGACGTTAGGGCAACGAAGAGGGAGGGCGCAATGGAATCTGTAACGCGCGAAGAAAAGCGGGCCGATGCGACCATCGACACGCCCGACGCATATAATCGGGATTCGTTTACGATATCCGACCTATCAGTCGAATTTGAGGTAACCGCGCGGGCATTGCGTTTTTACGAAGATCAGGGGCTGATTTCGCCGGAACGTATGGGCTTGGCGCGCATTTATTCAAAACGGGACCGGGCGCGGTTGGCATGGATATTGCGGGCAAAGCGGGTCGGGTTCAGCCTGGCAGAAATCCGCGAGATGATCGATTTGTACGACCTGAATGACGGTCGCAATATTCAACGCCGTGTGACTATTGAAAAATGCCGCGACCGGATCAATCTGTTAAAGGCACAGCGCGACGACATTGAGAGCGCAATTAAAGAGCTGACCGAATTTGTTTCAACGGTGGAACAGGTCGAGGCCGCGGAAAAATCTGCCGCGGCGTAACGCCCTATTCACCGCTATCTAAAGGACCGAAAATGCCAAGCTATACCGCCCCCGTTCGCGACACGCAGTTCATCCTTAACGAAGTTTTGGGCGTTGAGCGCTACGCCAATCTGCCTGGTTTTGAAAATGCCAGCGCTGATATGATTGATGCGATCCTCACCGAAGGCGCAAAGTTTGTGGAAAATGTGCTGTTTCCTTTGAACCAAGTCGGTGACCTGCAAGGCTGCACACGCCATGAGGATGGCAGCGTGACCACGCCCGACGGTTTCAAGGACGCCTATAAGCTATATTGCGAAGGTGGCTGGGGCACATTGTCGAGCCCCGTGGAGTTTGGCGGGCAGGGCATGCCGCACATCGTCTCCATGGCCTTTGAGGAGCTTATGGCGAGTTCCAACATGGCGTTTGCGATGTACCCCGGTCTGACACAGGGCGCGGTGTCCGCGATTTTGGTCAAGGGCAGTAACGAGCAGAAGGCCAAATATGCCCCAAACATGATTTCGGGCAAATGGGGCGGAACCATGAACCTGACCGAGCCGCATTGCGGAACTGACCTAGGCCTTATCCGCACCAAGGCAGAGCCCAATGGAGATGGCAGCTTTGCCATTTCGGGGACCAAGATTTTCATCTCGTCGGGTGAGCACGATCTGACCGAGAACATCATTCATTTGGTGCTCGCAAAAACACCCGGTGCACCAGACAGCGTGAAAGGCATATCTTTGTTCATCGTGCCGAAATTCCTTGTGAATGACGATGGGTCGCTTGGTGCACGCAATGCTTTATCCTGTGGTTCTATTGAACATAAAATGGGTATTCATGGCAACGCCACCTGCGTCATGAATTATGACGGTGCTACCGGATTTTTGGTCGGCGAAGAGAGTAAAGGCCTCGCGGCCATGTTCATCATGATGAATATCGCGCGGCTTGGCGTGGGGCAGCAGGGCTTGGGCATTGCCGAAGTCGCTTACCAAAATGCAGTGCATTATGCGCAAGACCGCCGTCAGGGCCGCGCACTGACTGGACCGCAGGATTTGGAGCAAAAGGCCGACACGTTGTTCGTCCACCCCGATGTGCGCCGTATGTTGATGGACGCAAAATCGTTTACCGAGGGTATGCGTGCCTTGTGCCTATGGGGCGCGTTGCAGGCCGATTTGCTGCATCATGCGCAAACCGAAGAAGAGCGGCAGACCGCTGATGATCTATTGTCTTTGCTGACACCCGTCATCAAGGGCTATGGCACGGACAAGGGCTATGAAGTCGCAACCAACGCCCAGCAAGTCTATGGCGGCCATGGCTACATCGCCGAATGGGGCATGGAGCAATATGTCCGCGATGCCCGTATCGCGATGATCTATGAAGGCACAAACGGCGTACAAGCCATGGATCTCGTCGGCCGGAAACTCGCGCAAAATGGTGGCCGCGCCATTCAGGCGCTTTTCAAAATTGTGGACGAAGAATGCGCTGCTGCCAAGTATGGGCCGTTGGCGGATTTGGCTGGTCGCCTTGAGAAGGCCAATGGCGATTTGAAGGCGTCAACGATGTGGTTCATGCAAAATGGCATGGCAAACCCGAATAATATCGGCGCTGGTGCGCATCATTATATGCACATCATGGGCATCGTTGCGCTTGGCCTGCAATGGCTACGCATGGCGCAAAGCGCACAGAAGTCGCTGGATGCAGGGACAGGGAACGCATCATTCTATCAAACCAAGCTGGTGACAGCGCGTTATTTTGCGGAGCGTCACATGCCGGATTGCGGCGCGCTTCGTCGCAAGATTGAAGCAGGCAGCGAGGCCATTATGGCACTTACGCCGGAAATGTTCGCAGCGGCGTAACCGCGGCTTGTTCCCCCTGAGCCAACAAAATGCCGGGAACATGTGTCCCGGCATTTTTGGTTTACTCGACTGGTAAGAAATCCGGGACTGACAGATAACGTTCGCCAGTATCATAATTGAAACCAAGCACGCGGCTTCCTGCGGGTAGTTCGGGCAGTTTCTGCGCAATCGCAGCCAGTGTCGCGCCCGACGATATACCCACTAACATGCCCTCTTCGCGCGCGGCGCGGCGCGCGGTTTCTTTGGCTGCTTCGGGATCAACCTGAATTACACCGTCAAGCAAAGCCGTGTGCAAGTTTGCCGGTATAAACCCTGCGCCAATCCCTTGGATCGCGTGCGGACCCGGTTGGCCGCCGCTGATGACGGGGGACAGTGTTGGTTCAACTGCAAATACTTTCAGATTTGGCCAAGCCTTTTTCAAAACTTCGGCGCAACCCGTGATATGCCCGCCCGTGCCAACGCCAGTGATCATCACATCTACAGGGGTGTCGGCAAAATCCTCTAAAATCTCCAGCGCGGTTGTGCGCACATGGACGTCGATGTTAGCGGGGTTTTCAAATTGCTGTGGCATCCATGAATTTGTGGTTTGTGATACCAGTTCTAGCGCACGTTCAATCGCGCCTTTCATACCCTTTTCCCGTGGGGTGAGGTCGAACGACGCGCCATAGGCCAGCATCAAGCGGCGACGCTCCAGAGACATGGATTCCGGCATGACGAGGATAAGTTTGTATCCTTTGACCGCCGCGACCATCGCAAGGCCGACGCCAGTATTGCCAGATGTTGGCTCAATGATTGTGCCGCCGGGTTTAAGGCTACCGTCCTTTTCCGCCGCTTCAATCATCGCAAGCCCGATGCGGTCCTTAATCGATCCGCCGGGGTTTGACCGTTCCGATTTAATCCAGACCTCTGCATTCGGGAACATACGTCCCATGCGAATATGCGGGCTGTTACCAATGGTTTCGAGGATCGATTGCGCTTTCATGGACTTTTTCCTCTATATTGTGGTTCGAACGTGCGGGCGTTTTTGAGTTCGGGAAATAACCCCGCCCAAATAGCTGTAACAAATATGGCACCAGCGCCACCAAATACAACCGCGCCGACCGGACCAAGCACCGCTGCGGCCAAACCAGACTGTAATTCGCCCAATTCGTTCGATGCGGAAATGGCGAGGCCAGATACCGAGCTGACACGGCCGCGCATCTCATCGGGCGTGTTGAGTTGCACCAGGGATGAGCGCACGTAAACGGACAACATGTCCGATGCGCCGAGCACGACCAGCATGACCAAAGCTACCGCCATTCCTGCGCCCATGTTCAGTAAACCAATGCGCGCGTCTCCGAAGACACGGGCCCCTATTTCATGGCTGAGGCCAAAGCCGATAGTCGCCATACCAAATATGACCACAGCCCAAAGCATTTTTGCGCCAACATTATGGCGCAGCGGCCGGAAGGTAAGCATGAGTGCCACCACTGACGCGCCGATAGCAGGTGCAGCGCGCAACTGTCCAAGACCATCGGGCCCCACCATCAAGATGTCGCGCGCATAGACCGGGAGCATGGCCGTTGCGCCCGCCAGCAACACCGCAAACAGGTCAAGCGTAATAGCACCGAGCAAAAAACGTTCCGACCAAGTGTAACGCATACCATCGACCATTTGGCGGATAGGGTGGATTTTCCTTTCCATCGGCGGCGGATAGACGGGTCGGACGAAGCTGAGGCTGACCGTCGCCATAAGCATGAGGCCAGCCGAGGCAAAATAGGGCAGTGAAGGGTTTGCTGCGAACATCAGGCCGCCTGCCGCAGGACCAATCACCGAACCAATTTGCCAAGCAATGGAGCTTAAGGCAATCGCGCGGGGCAGGGATGCGGGGGGCACGATGTTAGGCGCAATCGCCGACATAGACGGCCCAACAAACACCCGTGCGACGCCGTGCAAGGCTGCAAACAGGAAAAGGAGAGGGAGGGTCAGTCCATCCACATAAGTGAACCAGCCCAAAGCAAGCGCAACCATCATGTCGATGCTATTGGCGAGCCGCGCTACCGTCCGCCGCTCCCATCGATCTGCGGCCCATCCGGCTACAGGCGTTAGCAGCGCGAGGGGAACAAACTGCACCAGCCCTAACAGGCCAAGTTGTAACGACGCCTCGCGAATGGACATGCCATAATCGCTGCGCGCGATGTCATAGGCTTGGTAACCGATGACGACGACCATCCCCATTGTTGCCAGCACCGCCATAAAGCGTGCGAGCCAGTAAAAGCGAAAGTCAGCGATTTTTAACGGATGGATTTCAGTGGGCGTGTCGGACATATTCTGTGGGCCTATCGGCTTGCGCAAGCAAGTGCAAGGCAGGGGCGTCTATTCGGCGACAACGCTGCGTTTTGTATGCGGCGCAGACTATCCCGCATCTTCCGGCACGCCATGATAATTATTGATCGTTTCAAATATCGTTGTCAGCGCGGCGCGTTCGTCCAACGATATTTCTGGGCGCCATATCTCGAATAGCAAGATCACGCGTGTGTCGTTGCTTTTATTCCACGCCTCATGTTCAAAACTGTCATCGAAAATCAGCGCTTCACCCGCACGCCAGCTGCGCGTTTCATTGCCGACCCGAATGGCGCAGCCCTGCGGGACGATCAACGGAATATGGCAGATAAGGCGGGTGTTTAACAGGCCATGATGCGGCTGGATATGGGTATCGGGTTTCAGTAACGACCATAACGCAATCGGCGACCTCTGGTCGATCAACGGCATCGGCGCATGTGTTAAAGCTTGCATGGTCACCGGACAGCGCGCAGCGTTTTCTGGGACGATTGTACCATTGCGCCAAAAATAATACGCCCCCCATTTGGGATCGTTCATCAACGGATTGGCCGCAAGCGGTCGGTCAGCATTTGCCTCCACATAAGGTGCGAAGTCCTGGTCATCCGCCAATACAGCGCACAGTTCAGCTTGCATTGCTGGCACAGCGGCTTCGATTTCCATCAGCCACGGGAACTCTTCGCGCTCGTAAAATTGCCGTTGCGGCAGTCCCGGAAAATAAAAGCTTGAAGGCTGCTGCACATAGAGCTGCTTACGGCCAAGCAGCATATCGACTGCAGTGCCGACCCGTCCATCACGCGTGAGGCCTGCCTGTTTCAGACCGTCAATCAAGTGCTGTTCAAACTTGACCTGCACTTGCCCGATAAATTCACGCGCACGGTGGAGCATTGGGTGAAGGGCGGAGGGCACGTTCGGGGTGGCTGCCGCTTGATTGAGCGCCGCCTGAAAGAAGGAATTGGCGGCGCGGTCATCACCCATCCGCGCCTTTAACTCGCCCGACAAGATTAACGCAGGCAAGTTGCGTGGTTCCAACGCAAGCAGCCGCTGTAATGCTGCCTCTTCGTCTGCGACGTTGCCGAGTAGGTTGCAAGTTTGCGCCAACAGCAGCCAAGGCATTTCGCTTTCCGGAAGCTCTGCCAACAAGCGCTGCGCAAGCGCGCCATCGCGCCGCTGGAGCGCCGCTCTGGCATCGGTGATGATATTGGAAGCCCCCGCATTCATGCTTCACCTTAATCGCAAAAAATGGTCCTTTACCAGCCTTATCATGAGGGTGCCGATCCTAAACTAACAAAGCTGTCCATGACGCGCTTACGGCCAGCTTGCTCAAAATCGATCTCCAGCTTGTTGCCTTCAATCAATGCAATGACGCCATAGCCGAATTTTTCATGGAACACGCGCAGACCAATGCTGAGGTCGCTTCGGCCCTTATTACCTAGGCTGACGGCGCTGCGCGTGTTTTCGGCTATGCGCTGAGGACGCGGGTTGAAACCGCCCGAGGTGGCGGCGCGTTGCCAGCCTGGGCCTCGCGCATTGCTGCGGCCTTGGTTGGCGGCGGCCAGATGCGCGAATGGGTCAGTTTGCTCGCTCCAGTTGGCGCGCCATAAGGATGCGCCGCCTGTCATTGTCTGTTCGGCCTCGATATGGTCGAGCGGCAGTTCTTCAATGAAACGGCTGGGGATGCTGCTGGTCCATTGGCCATAAATCCGTCGATTTGCGGCATGGATGATGGTGCATTTGCGCTTGGCGCGCGTAATCGCGACATAAGCTAAGCGGCGTTCTTCTTCCAACGCGGCAAGGCCACCTTCGTCCAACGCGCGTTGCGACGGGAAAATGCCTTCTTCCCACCCGACTAAGAAGACATTGTCATATTCCAAGCCCTTGGCGGCATGGATAGTCATGATCGTGACGCTCGCGCCGGTGTCGCCGCGGTCATTATCCATGACCAAACTCACATGCTCCAGAAACTCGCCAAGCGTTTCATATTCTTCCATCGCGCGGGCAAGTTCGCTGAGGTTTTCGAGGCGGCCCGATGCCTCCGTACTACGCTCGGCCTGTAAGACTGCGGTATAACCGCTTTCGTCCAGTATTAGACGCGTTAGATTGGCAGGTGACATCGTCGCTGCCTCGTCCCGCCAGCGCGCAATATCGACCACAAGGTCCGCAAGTGACTTGCGTGCCTTACCGGTCAGTTCGTCGGTGCCGACCAGACGCGCGGCGGCGACGGACAAGGGGGTGCGTTCTGCGCGCGCCACAATATGCATTTTTTCGACAGCCTTGTCGCCAATGCCGCGCTTGGGCACGTTGACAATCCGTTCAAAGGCAAGGTCGTCGGCGGGCTGATTGACGATGCGCAAATAGGCAATGGCATCGCGAATTTCGGCACGCTCGTAGAAACGAAAACCACCGACTATCCGATAGTTGACACCGATTTGTATGAAACGGTCTTCAAATTCACGCGTCTGGTGCTGGGCACGTACGAGTATCGCAATATTGTCCAGGCTTTCACCTTTATACTGGATTGCTTCGATTTCGTCACCGACGCGGCGCGCTTCCTCGGGGCCATCCCAAACGCCAATGATCCGAACCTTTTCGCCGTCGTCCAATTCGGTCCATAATGTCTTGCCAAGCCGTGCGCTGTTGGCATCAATCAGGCCCGATGCAGCGGCAAGAATATGCGGCGTGCTGCGGTAATTTTGTTCTAGCTTGATTGTCTTGGCGCCCGGAAAATCCTTTTCAAAGCGCAGGATGTTCGCAACCTCCGCCCCGCGCCATGAATAGATGCTTTGGTCATCATCACCGACGCAGCAGATATTCTTGCGCTTCTGCGCCAGCAATCGCAGCCAAAGATATTGGACGGCGTTGGTATCCTGATATTCGTCGACAAGGATATATTTGAACTGCGCTTGATATTTTTCGAGGATGTCGCGGTTGTTCTTCAGCAGGTTCAGACCATGCAACAACAAATCACCAAAGTCGCAGGCGTTCAACGCCAGCAACCGCGCCTGATACAGTGCATACATATGCCGCCCTTTGCCATTGGCAAAAGCTTCATTGTCAGCAGCGTCCAAATCGGCAGGCGATTTGCCCGCATTTTTCCATTTGTCGAGTAAGCTCGCTAGTCCGCGTGCAGGAAAGCGCTTCTCGTCCAAATCTTCGGACTGGATAAGTTGCTTCAACAGCCGAAGCTGATCATCCGTATCAATAATCGTGAAGTTGCTCTGTAGGCCAATGACTTCGGCATGACGGCGCAGCAGTTTTGCGCCAATGCTATGAAAGGTGCCAAGCCATGGCATCCCTTCTACCGCTGATCCCACCATTGCGCCAATGCGCTCGCGCATTTCGCGCGCCGCCTTGTTGGTGAACGTGACGGCCAAGATTTCCGACGGCCATGCTTGGCGTGTGTACAATATCTGCGCCATACGCGCGGTTAGGGCGGCCGTTTTACCAGTGCCAGCGCCCGCCAGCAGAAGCACAGGTCCTTCGGTCGTAAGCACGGCTTCACGCTGCGGCGGGTTTAACCCACGCAACCAAGGCGGTTCCGTTTGCGAAGGATCGGACTGGACCTGAATGTCTGACATATGCGAACAGTTAGGGAACAACGCAAGGAACCGCAAGCGCTGTTCGGTCCTGAGGTGGAACTATAATAAGGCGTAAAGTGCGCGCGCCGTTAAAGCGCCGCAGGCCGCAATAATGTGAGTTTTGCTTTGCCGACATTGCGGACCGTGTCGATCGTGAAGCCCTTCACCTCGACATCTTCCTTGATGCTCGTTTCAACGCTAATCCACGCCGAAGGCGCAAACCAACCAAAGCGACCCAATTTATCCAACGCCACAGAACCCGCGCCACTCAAATAGGGTGGATCCATTAAGACGATATCCGCAGGCTTTATTGCGGTACCGAGCGACAGTACTGAGGATTTACGCACATCGCTTTGGTCTTTTGCGCCCAGCTTATGGATGTTCGCTGCAAGTGCGTCGAGCGCTGGCGCATCCTGCTCGACGAAGGTGCAATGCGCCGCGCCGCGCGACAAAGCTTCAAGCCCGAGCGCGCCAGATCCCGCAAATAGGTCAAGCACGCGCAAATCTTCAAACGACCCCAGCCGACTTGTCAGCATGGAGAATAATGTCTCACGCGTGCGGTCTGCCGTCGGGCGGGTTGTGTCGCCTTTCGGCGCAACAAGCGGCCGCGAGCGCCACTGGCCGGAAATGATACGCATTATTTCAACGTCTTTCGAAATTCGATAAGGTCCACGCGGCGCACTTCGCCGACAGTGCCGGGCGCGAGTTCGCCCAGAACGAACGGGCCGTAGCGGGTGCGAATGAGGCGGCTGACTTCAAGACCTAAATGTTCCAGCACGCGGCGGACTTCACGGTTTTTACCTTCCGTCAGCGTCATTTCTACCCAGCCATTGCGGCCCGTGCGGCGTTCCAGATTGGCGTCGATTTTGCCATATTTTACGCCTTCAATCTCAATGCCGTGGATCAGTTCCTCCAGTTGTTCCTGGCTGACATCCCCAAAGCAACGCGCACGATAAGTGCGTTCAACACCGGTCGATGGCAATTCCATCTGGCGCTTGAATTCGCCATCATTGGTGAGCAACAACAAGCCTTCGGTGTTCAAATCCAGCCGCCCAATGGGCATCAGGCGGGGTAAATCCTTTGGCAGCACGTCGTATATTGTCTTGCGCCCGCTAAAGTCGCGTTCAGCCGTCAGGCAGCCTTCGGGTTTGTGGAACATGTATAATTGGGTTGGGGCGGGCTGTCCCACCGCCTTGCCATCCACAGCAACGCCACGGAGTGACTTTAATAGGGTTGCAGGCGTTTCAACCTTTTCATTGTTCAGCGTGACTCGGCCATCGGCAATCATGCGTTCGATTTCGCGCCGCGACGCGACGCCAGCGCGCGCGAGCAGCTTTGCAATGCGCTCTTCACCATCCTGACGTTCCAACGCGCCTTTGCTAGGGCCGGCATTTGGGTTGGGTTTACGCGACGGTTTGCTGTCCCAACGCAGACGCGGTGGCTTGGTTGGACGGACAGGAGCTTTTGACGGAGGTTTAACCATGTCCGCGCCTTTGACGCATATTGCTTTAAAAGTCACTGGCCATTCAGGAAAATGGCGTTAGTCATCGTCGCAATAATTTTGGAGGGGGCCAAATGTCAGTCGATTTGCTGCGTTTTATCATTTTTGCGGGCATTTTGCTCGCTTTGCCATTGATCGCGCTGACTGTTCCGGCTTTCCGGCCATATTTACGCAAAAACCCCGTCATTACCTTTCTGCTGGGCATTTCGAGCGGCTTTCCGCTGACATTGCTTGTCGCGACAATGACATTTTGGTTGGCGAAGGTGGGTATCGATACGGCAACCATCGGTTTTGCCGTGGCATTGGGCATTCCGTACACGATAAAATTCCTCTGGGCGCCTTTGGTGGATAAGCTGCATCTGCCGGTTTTGACCAAATTGTTCGGGCAACGCCGCAGTTGGTTGTTCTTCGTGCAAGCCTTGCTTTTCGTGTCGATCTGGCAATTAGGCGCGAGCAATCCGCAGCCTGGTGACATGGGTCTATTTGCGATTTGGGCGCTCATCACAGCGTTTCTATCGGCCACGCAGGATATCGTTATTGACGCCTATCGTATCGAAATATTGGAAGAAGAAGAATTCGCGCACGGCACGGCGACAAACCAGTTTGGGTATCGCACGGGCAATTTGATTGCGGGTGCAGGAACCATCTATTTTGCCTCCCAAGAGGGTCTGGGCCTTGGATGGTCAACGGCCTATGGCCTGACCGCATTTTGCATCATTCCGGCCATCATTGGCGCCTTATGGGCCGGGCCGGGCAAGTTTGTGGATCGTTTCGCCCATGTGGAGGGTATGAAGCCGAAGCAATGGCTGACAGAGGCGGTAATCAACCCGTTCCGCGAATTTTTAACGCGGCATGGGGCGTTCCTCATCCTTGGCTTTGTCCTTGTGTACAAGGTCGGCGATGCCATGGGGCAGGCGATGTTAAGCCCGATGATTGTTGATCTTGGTTTTTCCGATCTCGATTATATTTCCGCCAATAAATTATGGGGCTTCGGCGCGTTGATTGTGGGGTCGGCCTTGGGCGCGCCATTTATCTTGTGGCTCGGCATGGGCCGCGCTTTGCTCATCTCGGGCCTCTTGATGATGTTCTCCAACATCATGTTCATGATCTTGGCCGCTACGGGCAATAGTTACTGGATGATGGTTGCGACCATTTGCACGGAGAATTTAACGAGCGGTATTGGTCTCACGGTTTTCGCGACCTATTTGTCGGGTCTATCGAGCATTGCCTACACCGCGACGCAATTTGCGTTGCTGTCGTCCTTTGCGGGCGTTGGCCGGACCTTTATGGCAGGGCCAGCGGGCATTGTTGCAGAAAATGTAGGTTGGGTCGGCTTTTGGGGCTTTACCGTAGTCGCCGCGATTCCGGGCATGATCTTGCTCTGGCTGCTTTGGAGCAAAGGCTATGTCGTGCAAAGTATCCAGCAGGTTGCGGCTGTCGATGAAAAGGCGATGAAGGATCCGGTCGGGCCGATACGTATCTTTGGCTTCTTGCTGGTCGTCGCCGGACTGATCGGACTGCTCCTCTCAAAACCATTAGAGTTCGCAAATGATATTACATGGTCGTTTGCGGCATTGCTGGTGGTAGGCGGATTGCTTGCTTGGAAGGGGCAGTCGAAGCGCCTGCCTCAGTCCGGCACCTGATCGTTCAGGCGTAACACTTCACCCGCCAAATATAGCGAGCCGCAGATGAGGACATTGACTGGGGCTTGCTGCCCAGCCATGCGCTTCAGCGCAGTTACAATGTCGCCTGCTGGCCGTGCGTTAGTGATGTGCAGTTCGGAACGCGCCACTTCGCAAAGCTCGGTTGGCAGATGATGTTCATGGCCCGGAATCGGCATGGCCGTCAGCGTTGCAATTTTCGATGCAAACGGGGTCAAGAAACCAAGCGCGTTCTTATTCTTCAACATGCCAATAATGACATGCACTGGCGCTCCGTTTTCCAGCGTTCTGGCAATTGCTGCCCCTGCGTCGGGGTTGTGGCCGCCGTCCAGCCAGATATGCGAACCATCAGGCAATAATTTGGTCAGGGGCCCTGCCGATAGTAATTGCATTCGTGCGGGCCAGCGCACCCACTCCATCGCGGCGGACAAAGCCGCTTCGGGAACAGAAATCGCCGATTGATGCCGCAGCATTGCCACCGCCAAGGCCGCATTATCCGCCTGATGCACGCCCGGCATGCTGGGCAGGGGCAGGTTCAGCTTTCCAGCGGCATCGCGGTAATGCAGGCGGCCATCATATACCGCGGCATCCCAGCCTTCACCGCGCGCATGTATGTCTGCGTTGTGCACAGACGCTTGCGCAGCAACGGTGTTTGCCATCGACGCGCTATATTTCTGCGTGACTAATGGCGAACCGGACTTGGCAATGCCCGCCTTTTCAAACGCGATCCGGTCCAGCGGGGGCATGTCGGGAACGCCATCTTCTGCCGCCAACAAAAATGCCTCATGATCCAACCCCAGCGAGGACATACCGCACGCTACAGGCTTGGTCAGAACATTGGTCGCGTCAAGCCTGCCGCCAAGGCCAACTTCGACAATGCACGCATCCGCCTTCGTCCGTGCAAAGGCGCAGAAGGCTGCGGCGGTGGTAACTTCGAAAAAGCTCGCTTGTAGCCCTTCTGCATGGTCGAGAACTTCGGATAGCAGTGCGGACAAGCTAGCATCGTCAATCAACCGCCCCGCGACCCGTATGCGCTCGTTAAAGCGCACCAGATGTGGACTGGAATAGACATGTGCCGTGAGCCCCGCCGCCTCAATGGCACCGCGCAGAAAGGCACAAGTCGAACCTTTGCCATTGGTCCCAGAAACGTGGAAGACGGGTGGAAGATGATGATGCGGGTTACCAAGCCGATCCAGCAAGGTTGCGATGCGTTCAAGGCCTAACACGTCCTTGCCGGGTGACAACATCGTCAGCCGATCAAGCTGCGCCTGAACGGCAGGATCATTGGAGATTGCGTGGTCAGGCATGCGTATTCCCCGAACACCACAAGTCGTCACCCTGAACTTGTTTCAGGGTCCATCGCGCGGCAAAAACCGGCGGCCTATGCGTCCAAATAGACCCTGAAACAAGTTCAGGGTGACGATGAGGCGGCATCACAAACTGCTTTATCAAGCCGCCTTCTTCTCCGGCGCGAGATAGCCGATGAGCTGCGACAACACAGCGCGCAGGTCGTGGCGATGGGTCACCATGTCGATCATACCATGCTCCAGCAAATATTCAGCACGTTGGAACCCTTCGGGGAGTTTTTCACGGATCGTCTGCTCAATCACGCGCTGCCCAGCAAAGCCGATGAGCGCACCGGGTTCGGCAATTTGTACGTCCCCAAGCATGGCGTAAGATGCGGTGACGCCGCCCGTGGTTGGGTCGGTCAGCACAACGATATAGGGTAATCCTGCATCGTGCAGCATCTGGATGGCTACCGTCGAACGGGGCATTTGCATCAGGCTCAGTATGCCCTCCTGCATACGTGCGCCGCCCGCCGCGGTGAAGATGACATAAGGGCATTTCGCACGGATAGCGGCCTGAACCGCGTCGATGAACGCTTCACCCACCGCCATACCCATGGATCCACCCATGAAGGCGAAATCCTGCACGCTGACCACAACAGTCTGGTCATTAATCTTGCCGCGCGCGGTCTTCATGGCGTCGGTCTCGCCCGTGGCTGCGCGCGCGGCCTTGATCCGGTCGACATATTTTTTGGTGTCTCTGAACTTCAAAGGATCTTCGCCCACGATCGGCGGTTTGAGAATCTCATAGCTCTCATTGTCGAATAAAGCGTCAAAGCGTGCAGCGGGGCCAATGCGGCCATGATGATCGCATTTGGGACAGACGGACTGATTTTCCTCAAATTCGCGCAGGAAGATCATCGCCTCACAACCCTTGCACTTGTGCCAAAGCGTTTCGGCGGTCTCGCGCTTGGCTATGAAGGGAATGGCGTTACGGACGCGGGTGACCCAATTCATGTTCAGACCTTTCTGGCGGCAATAATGGCTTGCTTTAGGGATGCCACATAATCGCGGACAGGGCCAGCTGCGCTTCTTCCATGTTCAGCGACAAGTTCGACAATGGCGGAGCCGACGACAACGCCATCAGCAACGCGCGCGATGTTGGCGGCTTGTTCAGGCGTGCGGACGCCAAAGCCCACCGCGATGGGCAGGTCGGTATGCACTTTTAGGCGCGCGACGGCTTCATCAATGCTGGTCTGTGCTGCGACTTGTAGGCCGGTGATGCCAGCGACGCTGACATAATATAGGAAGCCCGACGCGCCATTGAGGACCGTGGGCAAACGCGCCGCGTCGGTTGTTGGGGTTGCCAAGCGGATAAGGTCAATGCCTGCATTGCGCAAAGCAGGGCCAAGCTCCGGATCTTCCTCGGGCGGAATATCGACGCAGATCACGCCGTCGACGCCCGCCTTGTTGCATTCCGATGCAAACCAATCACCACCGCGGATCGTCATGGGGTTGGCATAGCCCATCAATACTAATGGCATGTCGGGATGGCGCTTGCGAAAGGCGGAGGCGAGGGCGAAGATATCTTCCGTCTTGGTCCCCGCGTTCAAGCTGCGGATATTCGCCTCTTGAATAGCAGGGCCGTCAGCCATCGGGTCGGTGAACGGCATGCCGAGTTCAATCACATCTGCCCCGCCCGCGACGAGTGCGTCTAGATTAGCGGCGGTTTCGCCATCACCTGCAGTGATGAAGGCGACGAGCGCGGGATGGGGCTTGGAAAAGGCGGCGGAAAGGCGAGTCATACAAGCACCTTTTCGTCATCCCGAACTTGTTTTGGGATAACAGGCAACGGTAACGCGTTATCCTGAAACAAGTTCAGGATGACGAATGTTTGGGTGTTCATATCGTCGTCCCCAAAGCCTCAGCGACGGTGAAGATATCCTTGTCCCCACGTCCACATAGATTGGCCAATATGATCTGGTCGCGGTCCATCTTCTTCGCTTCGCGTTCTACTGCTGCAATGGCGTGGGCAGGTTCCAGCGCGGGAATGATGCCTTCCGTGCGGCAGAGCAATTGGAATGCGGCAAGGGCCTCCACATCGGTCACGCTGTCATACCGCACGCGGCCAATTTCCTTGAGCCAGCTATGTTCGGGGCCAATGCCGGGATAATCGAGCCCAGCGGAGATCGAATGGGCCTCGGCAATCTGGCCGTCATCGTCCTGCAGCAAATAGGTTTTGTTACCATGCAGCACGCCGGGGCGACCGCCGGCAAGACTTGCGGCATGTTCGGCGTCAAGTCCATGACCCGCCGCCTCAATACCGAGCATTTCAACGTCTTTGTCATCCAAAAAGGGATGGAACAGGCCGATGGCGTTTGATCCACCGCCAATCGCCGCAACAAGCAAGTCGGGCAGGCGATTGATGCGCGACAGCATTTGTGCGCGCGCTTCCTTGCCGATGACGCTTTGAAAATCGCGGACCAGTTCGGGATACGGATGTGGGCCAGCCGCCGTGCCGATAATGTAGAATGTGTCATGGACATTGGCGACCCAGTCGCGCAGCCCTTCGTTCATCGCGTCCTTTAACGTGCCTGCACCACTGGTGACGGGAATGACCTCTGCGCCCAAAAGGCGCATACGGAACACATTGGGCTGCTGCCGCTCAATGTCTTTCGCGCCCATATAGATGAAGCAGGGCAGGCCAA